>CAJTFX010000005.1 GCA_910575555.1 Lachnospiraceae bacterium
TCATTTTATCTACGTTGTCAATAACAGACTGACGTGGATGTAATATATAAATCATTTCTTCATAATGGTCTCTAAAAATATCCTGTAGTATGCTCATGAGATTATTATGAAGGAAAACGACACAAAAAGGAACCCCTAATTCCCCCATGAATGGGGGCTAGGGGGTTGAAGTGTCGAAGACACTTTTTTATATGCCATTTTGGGATTCTCCGATATAAAATTTAAGAAACCGTTAAGGTTTCCCTAAAGACATTTAAGATCTGGAAAAATAAAATAAAGTTTAGTATTGCAGCAAACCATATGTTTTATGAAAGGAGTTTCCCATGAAAACAATAATTTTTAAAACAGAAAACCTGAGCAAATCCTTCTCCAGCGGAGGAGTCCTGCAGCATGTGCTGAAAAACATTGATCTGGAACTGTACCAGGGGGACTTTACGGTGATTATGGGGGCAAGCGGAGCCGGGAAATCCACACTTTTGTATGCCCTTTCAGGAATGGATACCCCGACCCTGGGCACCATTCGGTTCGGCGGGCAGGTGATTTCTGATTTAAGCCAGGACGGGCTTTCCGTATTTCGGAGAGAACATTGCGGATTTGTATTTCAGCAGATTTATCTGATTGACAGCATGAGCGTATTGGACAACGTGCTTTGCGCAGGGCTTTTGGTCAGCAGAGATAAAAAGAAGCTGCTTGGGCGGGCCAGGGAATTATTTCAGGCAGTGGGCATTTCAGAGGAAACCCAGAAGAAATTTCCCACGCAGCTTTCCGGCGGAGAAGCCCAGCGCGTGGGAATTGTCCGGGCTTTAATTAATGCTCCGGAGGTTTTATTCGCCGATGAACCTACCGGGGCCTTAAATTCCCAAACAGGGCTGGATGTGCTGGATACTTTAACCAGATTTAACGAGCAGGGACAGAGTGTGGTAATGGTAACCCATGACATGCGCTCCGCCCGCAGAGGCAGCCGCATTTTATATTTAAAAGACGGCGCGGTTTTAGGAGAATGCAATCTGGGCAGATATGTACACGGCGATGAAGAAAGGCACAGAAAACTGTCTGCATTTCTTGGGGAAATGGGGTGGTAAGCATGAGAAAAAGTTTCTTTCTGATCCGTTCCAACCTGCGCAGGGCAAAAGGGCAGACGGCAGCGGAAATTGCGTTGATTTTTCTGGCGGCGGGAATGATGAATCTGTGGCTGATGTTAAGCCTGGATTATAAGCAGAACTTTGAGCGGTGGCACCAGCGTTTGAATGGGGAACATGTGACCGTGTGTGTGAGCCGTGCTCCTGCAGCGGGAGAAGCTGAACCGGATAAAAATTCTGATGAAATGAAGCAATACATTACGGAAGTGTTAGAACAGGATACACGCACTTCGGAATTTTGCATGGATGATGTAATGTGTTCCGAGGGAAAAATTCAGTATAATGGCGGAGAGGCAGTCACTAACTTTATTATGATGAAAAAAGATGACGCCCTGAAGCGTCCGGTCGGAAGAGTGGAGCTTGTAGAGGACAGCCAATTTACAGAGGGCATTTATCTTCCCATGATCTATAAAACAGGAGATATTGCAGTTGGAACAATGGCAGAGCTGACCATCGGAAATCATAAAGTAAGCAGCCGGGTATGCGGCTTTTTCAACAGTGTGATGACAGGCTCTCATAACTGCGGGATGTGTGAAATTCTGATGACGGAGCAGACTTATCAGGAATGGAAGAACAAAGGATATGCGCCGGATTTTGCTCTGGTTTCGGTACGGATTTCAGACAAAGAGGAAAGTGAAGCCTTTGAAACCATGCTGAACCATGCCGTATCTGCCAGGTATCCGGAGGTATTTACCATTAGTAATTCCTATACGCTGGTTTCCCAGTCGCGCTATATTTCCCAGATGATTTGCTCCTCTGTTGTCAGCGCCATGGCCTTTTTTGTGCTGCTGATTGTACTGGCAGTGGTATCTTCCAACATTATCAATTATATTCAGGAAAATATGAAGAATCTGGGGGTATGGAAAGCCATCGGCTATCAGAGCAGACAATTGATCGGCATGCTGATGCTGCAGTTTCTGGCCATTGCAGGTTTTGCTGCGGTTCTGGGAGCGGCGATGTCTTATGTTCTGTTTCCAGGGGTGAATGATATGATGGTTTCCCAGACAGGCATTCCCTATGAAATTCATATTCTGCCGGAGCCGTTGCTGCTGACACTGGCCGTTGTATGCAGCGCTGTTGCGTTGACTGTCTGGCTGTCTGCCCGCAGAATCCGGAAAATACCTCCCATTGACGCGCTCCGCCAGGGAATACAGAACCACAGCTTTCGGCGCAGCCGCATTCCCCTGGATAAAACCAGAGTGCCCTTAAATGCAGCGCTTTCTCTAAAGACAGCCCTGTCAGGGATGAAATATAATCTTACCATTTGCGTTACCATGCTGCTGCTGTCTCTGATGCTGGTATTTTCCGGGCTGATGCTGGAAAATGTAATTGTGGATATTACGTATTTTCTCAATCTGGTGGTAGGAGAAATGGCAGATACCTGCATTAATATTAATATAGATGCAGAAGAGGAATTTTTACGGGAAATGAAAAAAGACAGCCGGGTGGAAAAAGTCTACCTGTACCATACCGAAAAAGTGGAGCATGTGGGCGGTGTGGAACTGCTTGTCAATATCTGCGGCGACTTTTCCCAGGTAAACAATCAGGAGGTTGTGATTGAGGGCCGGTTTCCGGAATTTGACAATGAAATAGCCGTCGCTGCCAAATACGCCGGAGAGCAGGGCTGTAAAATTGGCGATGAAATCAGGATGAATCTGGGAGAACAGGAAGAGACTTATATTATTTCCGGTTTGACGCAGATTTCCAATAATCTGGGGAAGGACTGTCTTTTAACCAAAAAGGGGTATGAGCGGATGGGTGATCTTTCCGCATTAAGTTACTTTATCAACCTTACTGAAAGCACAGACACAGAGGACTTTAATAAAGAAGTGAGCAGGCGTATGGGCAGCAAGGTTATCCAGACACGGAATATTTCTGAGATTATCTATGGAATTTCAGCGGTATATGTTTCTCTGCTGACCGTGATTGTGGCTGCAGTTCTGCTGATCAGCCTTCTGATTACCGTGTTTGTGATGTACCTGCTGGTGCGGGCCATGCTCAGCAGTAAGAAGAGAGAATACGGTATTTTAAAATCACTGGGCTTTACCACCGCTCAGCTTATGGTTCAGACAGCCTTAAGTTTTATGCCTGCGGTAATCATTTCTTCTATTGCAGGTCTTATCATAAACAGCTTTTTGATCAATCCGCTGATGGCAGTGTTTTTACGGGAAATTGGGATAGTCACCTGTACCTTCCGGATACCAGTGGGATTTATCGCGGCTGCAGGGGCGGGACTGGTGGTATTTGCCTTTGGGGCAGCCTGCCTGATGTCTCTGCGCATTAAAAAAATTGTGCCCAGATCCCTGTTGGTAAATGATTGATGGGAGCTGCTGCGTCATCTTTTGCAGAAATCCATCGGACGATTGGAGGATGTCGGTAATTATAAAGAAATTATTAAATCGGAAAAATACTATTGACAATAAAAAACGTTAGTGCTATTTTAAGTACATAGATGTTAGCACTCCCACAAGCCGAGTGCTAACAAAAGAAAAAGAACAGGGCGCAGGAGGTCAGGGATGCAGGAGCTGGATGAAAGAAAAAGAAAAATATTAAACGCAATCATCCGGAATTATCTGGATACCGGAGAGCCAGTAGGTTCCAGAACCATTTCCAAATATTCGGATCTGAACTTAAGCTCGGCCACCATACGCAATGAAATGTCGGATTTGGAAGAACTGGGATATATTTTACAGCCCCATACCTCCGCAGGCCGGATTCCTTCTGACCAGGGCTACCGGTTTTATGTAGACAATCTGATGCGGGAAAAGGATCAGGAAGTCACAGAGATGAAAGAGTTCATGATTGAACACACCGAGCGGATGGAGCAGGTATTGCAGCAGATGGCAAAGATGCTTGCGGCAAACACCAATTACACCGCCATGATTACTTCTCCTTCTTACCATAAGAATAAGGTGAAATTCCTGCAGCTGTCCCAGGTGGATGAAGAGCAGCTTCTGGCTGTGATTGTAATGGAAGGTAATCTGGTAAAGAATAAGATGATTTCCACCAGGGAAGCCTTAGATAATGAGACATTGCTGAAGCTGAATATCCTGTTAAACACCAGCTTGAACGGGCTGTCGGCAGAAGAAATCAACCTGGGCACCATTGCGAAGCTCAAAGAGCAGGCGGGCATTCACAGCAACATCGTCAGCGATGTGCTGGACGCGCTGGCAGGAGCCATTCAGGAGGATGAAGAACTGGAGATTTATACCAGCGGAACTACGAATATTTTAAAATATCCTGAATTAAGCGATTCCCAGAAGGCAAGGGAGCTTCTGGACGCTTTTGAAGAGAAGAAGCAGTTAGTCAGCCTGGTCAATGAAAGCCTGTCCTCGCATGAGGAAACCGGAATTCAGGTATATATCGGCTCAGAATCCCCCATCCAGAATATGAAGGACTGCAGTGTGGTAACGGCAACATACCAGTTGGGAGAAGGGATGACAGGCACCATCGGGATTATCGGCCCCAAGCGTATGGATTATGAAAATGTGATGGATAATCTGAAAACATTAAAAGTCCAGCTTGACGCTGTATTTCGTAAGCCGCGGAAAACATAGACAAAGACACATACCATATTCGAAAATTCTGAATAATAGAAAGGTGAGCAGATATGGCAGAACAGAAAGAAATGGAAACAATGGAAAGCCAGGAGACAGAAAACATGGAGCCGGAAGAGGCAATGGATACGCCGGGGACTCCCGACGGGGAATGCGAAGATGCCTGTCCGCCGGAAAATGAAGAAACAGAAGAGGCTTCGGGAGACGTTTCAGAGGAGGAATCCGAAGAAGAACAGACCTCCAAAGAGACGCAGGGAGAAGAGAAGAAAGGCTTTTTTAAGAAGAAAGAAAAGAAGAATAAGCAGGAAGAAAAAATTGCAGAGCTGACCGACCGGGTTCAGCGGCAGATGGCAGAATTTGACAATTTCCGCAAACGGACGGAGAAGGAAAAAACCCAGATGTTTGAAGTAGGGGCAAAAAGCGTCATTGAGAAGATTCTTCCGGTGGTGGACAATTTTGAACGGGGATTATCCGCTGTTCCCGAAGAAGCAAAGGAAGATCCCTTTGTACAGGGAATGGATAAGATATATAAGCAGTTAATGACAGAGTTAGAAAACCTGGAAGTAAAGCCCATTGAAGCGGTGGGGTCAGAGTTTAATCCGGAATTCCACAACGCAGTGATGCAGGTGGAAAGCGAAGAATACGAATCCGGAATTGTGGCCCAGGAGCTGCAGAAAGGGTATATGTACCGGGAGAGCGTGGTAAGGCACAGCATGGTGGCTGTGGTGCAGTAACAGCATAAATCCACGCGGTATTTCGCAATACGGCGCAGCCGTTTTTTATAATAAATTTAGCAGACAATGTAAAGTTTATATTTATGAGGAGGTCTCTATTATGAGCAAAATTATTGGTATCGACTTAGGAACAACAAATAGCTGTGTGGCAGTTATGGAAGGTGGTAAACCTGTGGTTATCGCCAATACAGAAGGAGCAAGGACAACACCGTCCGTTGTGGCGTTTACCAAAACAGGAGAAAGATTAGTGGGAGAGCCGGCAAAACGTCAGGCAGTGACCAACGCAGAAAAGACCATTTCTTCCATCAAGAGGGAAATGGGTACAGACCACAAGCGGTCTATTGATGAGAAGAATTATTCTCCCCAGGAAATTTCCGCAATGATTCTGCAGAAATTAAAAGCGGACGCAGAAAACTACCTGGGAGAAAAAGTAACAGATGCAGTTATTACCGTTCCGGCATATTTCAACGATGCACAGCGTCAGGCAACCAAGGATGCAGGTAAAATTGCAGGAATGGACGTAAAGCGTATTATCAACGAGCCTACAGCGGCAGCTCTTGCCTACGGCCTTGACAATGAAAAAGAACAGAAAATCATGGTATACGATTTAGGCGGCGGAACGTTCGACGTTTCCATTATTGAAATCGGAGAAGGCGTAATCGAAGTATTGTCCACATCCGGCGACAACCGTCTGGGCGGAGATGATTTCGACCAGAAGATTACAGATTATATGCTGGCAGAATTTAAGAAAACAGAAGGCATTGACCTTTCCAATGACAAGATGGCATTGCAGAGATTAAAAGAAGCGGCAGAGAAGGCGAAGAAAGAACTTTCTTCCGCAACCACAACCAACATTAACCTGCCCTTCATTACTGCAACCGCAGAAGGCCCGAAGCATTTCGACATGAACCTGACCAGAGCGAAATTTGACGAGCTGACCCATGATTTGGTAGAACGGACTGCAATTCCGGTGCAGAATGCGTTAAAGGACGCAGGACTTACCGCTTCTGAACTGGGGCAGGTATTACTGGTAGGCGGTTCCACACGTATCCCGGCTGTCCAGGATAAAGTAAAACAGATCACCGGCAAAGAGCCCAGCAAATCCCTGAATCCGGATGAATGCGTGGCATTGGGAGCTTCCATTCAGGGCGGTAAATTAGCCGGAGACGCAGGCGCAGGCGAAATCCTTCTTCTGGACGTAACTCCGCTGTCTCTGTCCATTGAGACTATGGGCGGCGTTGCAACCAGGCTGATTGAAAGAAATACAACGATTCCTACCAAGAAGAGCCAGATTTTCTCCACCGCAGCAGATAACCAGACCGCAGTTGACATCAACGTGGTACAGGGTGAGCGTCAGTTTGTAAGAGACAATAAATCCTTAGGCCAGTTCCGTTTGGATGGAATTCCGCCTGCAAGACGCGGCGTTCCTCAGATTGAAGTTACCTTTGACATTGACGCCAACGGTATTGTAAACGTATCTGCAAAAGACCTGGGAACCGGAAAAGAACAGCATATTACCATTACCGCAGGCTCCAATATGTCTGATGCAGACATTGAAAAGGCAGTGAAAGAAGCGGCAGAATTCGAAGCTCAGGATAAGAAGAGAAAAGAAGCTATCGACACCAGAAACGATGCAGATTCCTTCGTATTCCAGACAGAAAATGCATTGAAAGAAGTCGGCGATAATCTGGACGCAGCCGATAAGGCGGCAGTGGAAGTAGACCTGAATGCACTGAAAGCCCTGGTAGAAGCACATCAGAATGCAGAAGAGATGACAGACGATCAGGTAGGCGAGATGAAAGCAGCCAAAGAAAAACTGATGGAAAGCGCGCAGAAGGTATTTGCAAAGATGTATGAGAATGCACAGGCAGCCCAGGGCGCAGCAGGCGCAGGCCCGGCTCCTGATATGGGAAATGCATCTTACAGCAGCGCAGACGACGATGTAGTAGACGCAGATTATAAGGAAGTATAATCATGGCAGAACAGAAAAGAGATTACTATGAAGTCCTTGGAGTGGACAGAAATGCAGACGATGCGGCCATTAAGAAAGCATACCGTCAGCTTGCCAAGAAATATCACCCGGATACAAATCCGGGTGATGCTGAGGCTGAGAAAAAATTTAAAGAAGCTTCCGAGGCTTATGCTGTCTTAAGCGATCCGGACAAAAAACGCCAGTATGACCAGTTCGGACACGCAGCTTTCGACGGCGGTATGGGCGGCGGAGGCGGCTTTGATTTCTCCGGCATGGATATGGGGGATATTTTCGGCGACATTTTCGGCGATTTATTCGGCGGCGGTTCCAGGCGGCGTTCCGCCAATAACGGCCCCATGAAAGGCGCAAACCTCCGGGCGGCTGTGCGGATTTCATTTGAAGAAGCGGCTTTTGGCTGCGAAAAAGAAATCGAAATTACCTTAAAAGACGAATGCCAGACCTGCCATACCACAGGAGCCAAGCCGGGAACCTCGCCGGAGACCTGTACCAAGTGCGGCGGAAAAGGAAAAGTAGTATACACCCAGCAGTCATTTCTGGGAATGGTTCAGAATGTGCAGACCTGTCCGGACTGCCACGGAACCGGTAAGATAATCAAAGAAAAATGTCCGGACTGCCGGGGAACCGGGTATATTGCAAAGCGCAAGAAAATCAAAGTCTCCATTCCGGCAGGAATTGACAACGGCCAGAGCGTCCGCATCCGGGAAAAAGGAGAACCGGGCGCCAACGGCGGGCCCAGAGGCGATTTACTGGTAGAGGTAAATGTCAGCAGACACCCGATTTTCCAGAGACAGGATATGAACATATATTCCACCGCGCCTATTTCCTTTGCCCAGGCGGCATTGGGCGGCGAAGTGCGGATCAGCACCATTGACGGGGATATCCTCTATGACGTGAAGCCGGGAACCCAGACAGACACCAGAATCCGCTTAAAAGGCAAGGGCATCCCTTCCTTAAGAAATTCTTCCATCCGGGGCGATCACTATGTAACCCTGGTGGTTCAGGTGCCTACAGGCTTGAACGAAGAGGCAAAAGAAGCGCTGCGCAGGTTTGACGAAGCCAGCGGCCAGTCTTTAAAGAAGCAGAACGGAGCGGCCCATACAGAGAAGCATGGAAAGAAAAAAGGGTTTATGGGGAAGATTAAGGAGTCCCTGGAAGATATGTAAGCTTGGGCAATTTCAGGAAGTTTTGAAAAAACAGGATCAAAGATATAAAAAGCTGAGGAGAAATCCCCGGCTTTTTGCTGTTTTATAAGGCGTTTTGCGTTGACAATCGAACATACATATGGTAGTATGAGCCTAACGGCAGACAGCGTTGCTGTCCATCTATAAAAAACAGGAGATAATGAACAAATGAGCCGATATGACAAGATACGTTCCGATATTTTATCTGGTAAATGCGATAAGAATATATCAGAGACAGATATGAGATTTTTTCTGGATAAGATCGGTGCAGTGAACAGAAGGACGAATGGCTCTCACATACAATATACCATAGACAATATTCCGGAATTGATAAATATTCAGCCTAAAAATGGAAAGATTAAACCTTATCAGGTAAAGGAAATCAGGAATATCGTGAAAAAATACAGGCTTGGAGAAGGAGGAAGGTAATATGGCATACAACAAAATGTTTTATTGGAGTGACGATGATGAAGCTTATATTACGAATGTTCCGGCTCTTCCCGGCTGTATGGCAGATGGAGTTACCATTGAAGAATCTCTTGCCAATGCTGACAGTATGATTGAGGAATGGATAAGTTTTGCAAAAGAATTAGGCAGGGAAATTCCCAGGGAAGATTCAGACATGATGGAATCCACCAATCCCACCTCTTTGGATGTGGCGTCTTATATTCTTAATCAGATGGGAGCTGTCGATACATGGATGCTTCAGAAACTGGTGTATTACTGTCAGGCATGGTGTCTGGGAATTTATAAGACGGAATTCATAAATGATACCTTTAAGGATTATGTCGACGGCCCGGTCAATAAACGGTTGTTTGACACCCATAAGGGAAGAAGGATTGTAAGAAAGGAAGATTATCAATTGACCCATTCTTTCTCAGAATCTGAAAAGCGTCATATGGAACACGTCATGGGTACTTATGGGGAAGAAGATGGAGATACGCTTCGGCAGTATACCCATCAGGAAAGGCCCTGGAGAGAAGCAAGGGGAACGCTGAAAGATGGTGAAAGAGACAATAAAGACATTTCCAATGCCCTTATGATGGAATATTACCATAACTGATCATCTGCAAGGTTCTTCCAACACCCCCAAACAGCAGGACAATACTACTGAACTCAGGTGAATGAATTTGTGCACAACTCACAAAGATTCCCTGAGTTCTATTTTTATATTGACAAAAATGCCGAATGATATATAATTAGTTTAATAGATAAACTGTTTAACAATGAAACAACAAAAGAAGGAGAAGGTGGAGACTATGAAGTATGATTTTGACCGGATTGTGGACCGGAAGCAGACCAATGACATGAAGTGGCATGCAAAGGCTGTGGGTTCTTATCTGAACAGGGAGATTCCGGAGAATATGATTCCCATGTGGCTTGCAGACACAGAATTTCCCTGTGCACCGGTGATTGTGAAGGCGCTGAAAAAGCGGGTGGAGCAAGAGATATTCGGGTATTGCGCGCCGATGGAAAGTTTTTACAGGGCGGTTTGTTACTGGCAGAAGCTGCGTTTTGACTGGGAGATAAAACCGGAGTGGATTACATATACGCCCACTGTAGTGGCAGGCATTAACATTGCGATCCGCGCGTTTACCAAAGAGGGGGACGGGGTGATTATTCAGCAGCCGGTGTACGATCCCTTTGCCGCGATTGTGAAAAATGATAACCGCAAAGTTGTGAATAACGGACTGGTGATACGGGACGGACAGTTTGAGATGAATCTGGAGGAATTGGAAGAACTGGCTTCCAAACCGGAAAATACCATGATGATTCTGTGCAGCCCCCACAATCCCACCGGCCGGGTCTGGAAGAAAGAAGAGCTGATCAAGGCTGCTGACATCTGCCTGAAGCATCATGTGATGCTGATATCCGACGAGATCCACGGAGATATTGTGTATGATGGGCATACTCATTATCCGCTGCTGAGCCTGGACGAGCGGTATGCCGAACATTTTATTCATCTGACTGCGCCGGGCAAAACCTTTAATGTGGCCGGACTGAAATCCAGCGTGTCTGTGATTCCCAACCGGGAACTGCGGGAAGCTTTTGTAAAAACCCAGACAGCCATGTCCCTGGATGTGAGAAATACGTTCGGCATTGAGAGCGTGATTGCAGCTTATACTCCGGAAGGCGCAGAGTGGGCCGATCAGGAAGTGGCTTATATGCAGGCGAATGTGGACTTTGTGGAGGAATACCTGA
Source organism: Lachnospiraceae bacterium (assembly GCA_910575555.1). Lineage (GTDB taxonomy): Bacteria > Bacillota > Clostridia > Lachnospirales > Lachnospiraceae > Petralouisia. The sequence continues at coordinate 10,807 of CAJTFX010000005.1, forward strand.
AAGAGCAGATGCCGGGAGTGACCATGATAAGGCCGGAGGGCACCTTCCTGTGCTGGCTTGACCTTTCCGGCCTGCATCTGGGAGATCAGGAATTGTTCCGAAGAATTGTATTGGATGCGGCGGTTATCTGCGTTCCGGGGCCCTGGTTCGGGCCTGGCGGAGAAGAGCATTTCCGCCTGAATGTGGGATGTCCCAGAAGCATTCTGACAGAAGCGTTAGAGCGGATGAAAAAGGAATTGTACAGATAAGGTTTGTTTGGATGGAGTAAAAGGAGAAAAGGTATGGAAGATCAAAAGAGTAAACTGTTAAGCAGAGGGGATTTATTTTCCATGGCGGTAGGCCAGATTATCGGGGTGGGCATTATGACCATGACGGGAATTGCAATTGGATTTACCGGAAGAAGCGTAAATATTGCCTACATTATCGCCGGAATTATTACGATTATCGGGGCAGTTCCGCAGATTTACATCGGGGGAACCGCGAACTTTGTAGGCGGGCAGTATTCCCAGATTGCAGTGTTAAGCGGAAAGAAAATGGCCGGCATTTATCTGTATATACAGTTGTTCAGTGCGCTGGCCATCAGTATGTACACATTGTCCTTTGCAGATTATTTTCTGTCTCTGGTGCCGGGAGTTCCTGCAAAGCTGATTTGCACCATTGTGCTGACGGCCCTGTTCGGCATGCATCTGCTGGGGGTAAAACAGGCGGCCAGGCTGCAGAATATTCTGTGCGCGGTGCTTGCCGTTGCCATTGCCTCTTATATTGTATTGGGGGTTGGACATATTCAGCCGGATTATTTTACCAGCGGATTTATGACAGGAGGCCCGGGCGGCTTCGTACTGGCGGCTATTTATCTGACCTTTGCGGCAGGGGGCGCCCAGTATGTGGTAAATTACAGTTCCGCGGCAAAAAATCCCACCAAAGATATCCCCTTTGTCATCATTGCCTCCACTGGGGTTGTGGTATTGATTTATGCAGTGATGGCAACTGTTGCGGCAGGCGTGCTTCCGGTGGAGCAGGTGGCAAATCAGCCTCTGAGCGTGTCGGCGGAAGCTTTTATGCCCAAAGCGGTGTATACGTTTTTTGTAGTAGGCGGCGCAATGTTTGCTTTGCTGACCACATTGAATTTCAATATCGGCATGATTGTGTATCCGGTGCTGCGGGCCTGTGAGGACGGATGGCTTCCCAGGAAACTGGCTGTGAAAAATGAGAAATACGGTTCCGCCCATTATATTTTACTGGTCTTTTACCTGATTGGCACAGTGCCGATTCTGATTGGCCTGGATCTGAACACAGTGGCAAACAGCACGGTGATTTTGTTTACGATTATCCGGGGCGTAATTGCATATTCTGCCATGCAGCTTCCGAAAAAACTGCCGGAGCTTTGGAACAAATCGTCCTTCTATGTATGCAATGGCAAGCTGAAGGCAGTCTGTATTTTTTCCATGGTTCTTGCAGCGCTGTCTGTGGTAGTGCTGCTGATTTCCACATCCACAGCGCAGATTATCGGGAATATTGCAATTCTGGCATTTTCCATTGTAGTGGCGCTTTTGGTCAATAAACGGGTGAAGCTGAATCCCAGTTTTACAGAAAATTCCCGGTAAAATTGCCGGTACATATTGACATTTTCCGTTCCTCCCGATACATTAGAAGATGAATTGACAAAATACAGGGATTACCCAGCTTCGGCCGGGCCGGGATAAAACCAATAAATGACAGAGAGGAAAGGAAACAGTATGACAATAACCTGGAGAGAAATACTCGTTTTTTTGATATTATTTGCGGCCAATTTAATTCAGGCAATCACCGGTTTTGCCGGAACCCTTCTGGGGATGCCGCCCACCATTCAGCTGATTGGGGTGGACGAGGCCAAATCAGTGCTCGCCATCCTTGACCAGCTTTCCTGCCTTTTGATTGTGCTGACGGGCTTTCGGCATATTAACTGGAAAGAATTCGGCAAAATGGCGGTTCTGATGGTAATTGGAATGTTTCTTGGAATGAAAATTTTTGAAGTGTTCCCGATTCAGCAGCTGTTGACGCTTTACGGCGTTATGATTCTGTGCATAGCTTTGTGGAAGCTTTTCGGGCAGAACTTTCTTAAGCCGGACAAAAAAACCTTCGGTACGGAAACGGCGGAAGAATCATCTGAAGCTGAATCTTTGCTGCATCTGGCAGGTATGCTGCTGGTCATCTTAGCGGCGGGCGTTGTCCATGGGATGTTTGTGTCCGGCGGCGCGCTTCTGGTGATTTACGCTTCCGGCGCTTTGAAAGAGAAAGAGGAATTCAGGGCCACCATGGCAATGCTGTGGGTAACCATCGGCTGTTATCTGACCGGCAATCAGATTCAGGCCGGGCATTTTAATTCTCATGTGATTTTTCTGTGCGCGGCAGGGGTGATTCCGTTGTTTGCGGGCATTTGGATTGGCACGAAGCTGGTAAAGAAAATCAAACAGGAGACGTTCTTAAAGCTCACCTATGTGCTGCTGATTATTTCCGGGGTTCTTGCAATTGTGTGATAGGTATACAATTTGTATGAAATTTCAGGAATAATTTCGTGAAATCAGACAAAATGACAAGAAAAACAAAAAAACTATTGACTTTATTTGCCATATTGTCTACAATAGGGACTACAAAATATATAAAGCGTGTTACTGTTAAATCAGGCATGAGTTCTCTTTAGAAGGGAATTCATGTCTTTTTTTGTTGGTTTTACACTGCTTTGGCAGTGTTTCCGGCCGGGCCAGCGGAGTATTTACAGGCATGCCGCAAAGGAGGATGAGAATGTTTTCAATTTTTAAGAAAAAGGAAGAACTGGAGCTTGCTGCTGTGGCAGACGGGCGCTGCATTTCTCTGGAGGAGGTAAATGATCCTGTATTTTCAGGAAAAACACTGGGAGACGGGGTAGCGATTGTTCCGGAGGACAGCGTAATTACCGCGCCCTGCGACGGACAGCTGACCATGATAGCAGACACCCTTCATGCTTTTGGAATGACAAGGGAGGATGGCCTTGAGTTGATGGTGCATGTTGGAATAGACACGGTAAAACTCGGAGGAGAAGGCTTTGAGGCATTGGCTGCCCAGGGCAGTGAAGTGAAAAAGGGAGCGCCTGTGATTCGTTTTAATGAGGCGTTGATGAAGGAAAAAGGAATTGACATGACTACCATGCTGATTCTGCTGAATCCGGCCCAGTACCAGTTCACAACTCTGGCCCGGGGACAGCAGGTAAAAAAAGGAATGGACGCCGTCATTACGTGCAGGCAGCCATAATGTTCATGATTGGGGATTTTTCAGATGGAAGCCGTTAAGGTATATAACAACAGCGCTGTGTCAGCGGTAAAACCGGACGGCCGGGAGGTCATACTGACAGGTTCAGGAATTGGTTTTTCGAAAAGGCCCGGGGATACAATTGATGAGCGGAAAATAGAGAAAACTTATTATATTCAAAGTGAACTTCAGACAAAGTTTCTGCAGCTTTTGAAAGACGCCAGTCCGGACGCGGTGCGTGTGGCGGAGGATATTCTGGAACATGCCCGCGCCGGCGGCCTTGAGTTAAAAGACCAGCTTCTGCTGTCCCTGATTGACCATATCTGCTTTGCAATTGAGCGTTATGAACAGGGAATAGAACTGCCTTACCTGATGCTTGCTGAAACGAAGATGCTTTATCCCAGGGAATTTAAAATCGGGGAATGGGCAGTCCGGCAGATTGAATTCCGCTGCGGAGTCCGGCTGCCCTATTACGAGGCGGGGTATATCGCCCTGCAGCTTGCAAGCGCTTCCATGAGCCGGGAGATGACTTACAATACCCTGATGTTTACCAAGGGATGCATGGATATTATCCGGGATACTTATAGCGCAGAACTTGATCCGGACAGTATTGATACGGTGCGCCTGACCACACATTTAAAGTTTCTGGCACAGCGTATTTTCCAGCGGTTTCAGTGGACCGGCGACAATATGGAAAGCCTGCATGAAATGCTTCTGAAAAAGCACCGAAAAAATAAAGAGTGTATCAAACGTCTGAAGGAATATATTCAAAAGGAATTTGATTATAAGTTAAATTCCCAGGAAGAGGTGTATTTACTGGTACACTTAAGCAAGATTTTTTACGGAGAAAAAGAAGGTGATGTTTGACACTGCCTGAACTAAAAGGAGAGAGATTGTTATGAAGAAAAAAATAATGAATTCCATGGAGGTTTTTTCCAAAGCCATGGTACAGCCTTTGATGTACCTTTCTGTGGGGGGCCTGGTGTTGGCAATCGGGGCGCTTTTAACCAACAATACCATTCAGGGAGCCCTTCCGTTTTTGAGCTGGACGCCCATTCAGGTGTTGGGAAAACTGATGTATCAGAGCGTTATGACCATTATCAACAACTTAGGCGTTGTATTTGCTATAGGTATTCCGGCGGCTTTTGCCAAGAAGGATAAGCACCATGCAGGACTGGTTGGATTCATGTCCTATCTGATGTATTTAAAGACCTCCAATGTGCTTCTGGAGGTAACGGGGCAGATGGCCGAGCCCTCTGAAATGATCGGGCTGATTGGAACGGGCCAGGCGGAAATCCTGGGGATTCAGTGTGTGGATATGAGCGTATTCGGCGGAATTATCCTTGGATGTATTGTGGGATATGTGTTTAACCGCACTTCTCAGAAAAGCTTTAACGGCGCGGCGCAGATTTTTTCCGGTGTGCGTTTTACGTTTCTGATTATGATTTTTGTGTCAATTCTGTTCGGCGCGGCTGATAACGTAATCTGGCCCTGGGCCCAGAAAGGAATTGCCGCACTGGCAGGGGTGATTAAGAACAGCGGAACGTTCGGGCTGTTTCTGTATGGCTTTCTGGAGCGTTTTCTGGTTCCCACAGGACTCCATCACCTGGTTTACACGCCCTTCCAGTTCTCAGATTTGGGAGGCGTCCTGCAGGCGGGGGACAATACGGTGGTAGGCGCTTATGCCATCGCCATGACAGAGCTGAATATGCCTGTGGATAAGATGTCAGAAAGCATCTACTATATGGCAATCGGTTTTACAAAAATGTTCGGTTATATCGGGATCGGCGCTGCTTTTATTCATACCGCATACAAAGAGAACAAAAAGCGCGTGCGCTCTACCATGATCCCTCTGATTGTAACAGCCTGCCTTGCTTCCATTACCGAGCCCATTGACTTTATGTTTATCTTCTGCGCGCCGGTGCTGTTCCTCATCCATGCAGTAATTGCCGGGTTATTCCTGGCGCTTTTAAAGGTGTTCGGGGTCACGGCTTTTTGCGGAGGAAATATTTTGTCCTCCTTTATTACAAACCTGGCGGCAGGTTCAGAAAAGACCAACTGGCCTATGATGTATGTGTTGGCTGCAATCCAGATTGTGCTTTATTTTACGGTGTTCAGCTTCCTGATTAAGAAGCTTGATTTAAAGACTCCGGGACGGGAAGCGGCAGCGTCGGAGGAGCCGGAGCAGGCAGCGTCAGCAGCAGCGTCGGGCGGCGGAGCTCTTACTGCAAATATCGCAAGTCTTGTGGCAGGACTTGGAGGAAAAGAGAATATCAATTCTACCGAAAATTGTTTCACAAGGCTGAGAGTTAATGTGAAAGATCCCTCTCTTTTGAAGGATGATCTGATCAACCAGGTGCCCAACAGCGGAATTGTGAAAAAAGATGATGATATTCAGATTATCATCGGGCTGAAAGTGGCGGAAGTGAGAACCGCGGTAGAGGATTATTTAAAGACACTGTAATTTTGGGAATTACATAGACGAAATGACAAAAACTAGGAGGAAGAAAGATGATTATCACTATTGTAGGAGGGGGAAGTACTTTTACCCCCGGAATTGTAAAGTCAATTGCACTGCGCAGGGAGGAGCTTGAGGTAGAAGAAATCCGTCTCTTTGATGTGGATAAGGAGCGTCAGGACAAGGTAGGCGCTTTGGTGAAATGGATTTTGGATGAAGATTTGAAGTGCGGAATCAAGCTGACTGTGACCTATGATGCGAAAGAAGCCTATACGGATGCGGATTTTATTTTCTCACAGATGCGCGTGGGAAAATATGCCATGCGGGAACTGGATGAAAAGATTCCTCTGAAGCATGGCTGCGTGGGCCAGGAAACCTGCGGCTGCGGCGGAATGGCGTACGCTATGCGCACCATTTATCCCATGATGCAGGCTATTGATGACGCAGAAAAATATGCGAAGCCCACCCATTGGATACTGAATTATTCCAATCCGGCTTCCATTGTTTCAGAAGCCTGCAGGAAGCTGCGTCCCAATGCAAGAATTATCAATATCTGCGATATGCCCATTGCCATCATTGATGTGGTGGCTGCTGCCCTGGAAATTGATAAAAAAGATATTGTCTATGATTACTATGGACTGAATCATTTCGGATGGTTCACTTCGATTGAACACAAGGGCGAGGATGTAATGCCCAAACTGAAGGATTATATTATGAAGCACGAAATCCTGCTGCCCGAGGCATATCTGAAGAATTTTAAAGGCCTGATAGGAGCCGGGGAGAATGAGAACCGCCATGCAAAGGGAAGCTGGTACTACGTTTGGAAAGGCGTTTATGAGATTATGCAGAATTTCCCGGAGACGCTGCCAAACACCTATCTGAATTATTATCTGCAGCAGAAAGAATTCGTGGAGCATTCCGATGTGACTCACACCCGTGCCAATGAGGTAATGGAGACCCGTGAGAAGATGCTTTTCCAGGGAATTGACAAATATCTTTCCACCGGAGAAATTGACGAAAGCGTATTCTATGCAGGAAGCCACGGGGATTGGATTGCAGATCTGGCAATTGCATTAAAGAACGATACAAAAGCCCGCTTTTTGATTATCACTGAAAACCGGGGCGCAATCCCCAACATGCCCTTTGACGCTATGGTGGAAGTTCCCGCGTACATCGGCAAAAACGGTCCGGAGGTAATTGCGCAGAACGAGATTCCCCTGTTTCAGCAAGGGCTGATGATGCAGCAGTTAAACTGCGAAAAACTTCTGGTAGAAGGCTGCATCGAAGGTTCTTATGAGAAAGTTTTAAAGGCTTTTACGCTGAATAAGACGGTGCCAAGCATGAAAGTGGCAAAAGAAGTTCTGGATGACCTGATCGAAGCAAACCGGGAATACTGGCCGGAGCTGAAATAAACGTCAGCCGCAGGATTGCAGCTGTTATGTGACAATATGTGTTATAAAAGCTGTCGCAGGAAGGCAACAAAAGGCAAATATGGAGCGATTTTAAAAAATTTCCAGATTTTGCTGCTTTTAGCCTTTCATGCGGCAGTTTTTGGTATATAATAATATTACTGACAATTTTAATTGGAGAAAGGAAAGTGAAGTTTCATGGAGAAATTGTATTATAACGGCGACATTATTACCATGCGAAAGGAAAACGACGCTCCCGAAGCAGTTCTTGTTTCTAAGGGACGGATTGCCTTTGTGGGAGACTTAAAGGAAGCAAAACAGCGCTGTACGGCAGAAACAGAACTGGTGGATTTGCAGGGAAAAACCCTGATGCCTTCTTTTATTGACGCCCATGGGCATATCACGATGCTGGCCCAGTACACGGCATTTGCAAACCTGGGAAAATGCACGGATTTTCAGCAGCTGGAAGAAACGCTTCTGGCATATCAGAAAGAAAAGGATATCCAGGACGGCGTTATGATAGCTTATGGCTATGACCACAATTTTCTGGCAGAACAAAAACATCCCACAAAGGCAGTTCTTGACCGGGTTTCCGCTGAAATTCCCATTTGCATCCTCCATACCTCAGGACATATGTGCGTGGCGAACAGCGCGCTTTTGGAAGCCTGCGGCATTACAGAAGATACGCCTGATCCGGAAGGCGGGAAATTCGGCCGGGAGGAAAACGGAGAGCCCAACGGTTATATAGAGGAAGTTCCGGCTATGACAAAAGTTCTGATGTTTATGTTTTCCAGGGCAGCCGCAGACTTTGAAAAGCAGATGGAGCTGGCCCAGAACACTTATTTAAAATATGGAATCACAACGGTGCAGGACGGCGCAGTTAACCCGTCAGCATTTCAAAAACTTGCGGCCGTTGCAGAGGCAGGAGGTTTTTGCCTGGATGTGATTGCCTATCTGATGGCGGATGAGGCAAATCAGACCGTGGAGGCTTATCCTGCCTATGAGAACCAATACTGCGGCCGTCTGAAAATCGGCGGTGAGAAGATTATTCTGGACGGTTCTCCCCAGGGCCGTTCAGCCTGGCTGTCAAAGCCCTATGAAGGAGAAGAGACTTACTGCGGATATCCGGCCTGCACCGACGGGCAGGTAAAGCAGTGGGTGGAAAATTCCATCAAAGCCAAACGGCAGTTATTGGCTCACTGTAATGGAGACGCGGCGTCTCAGCAGTATTTGGATGCATTTTCCCAGGCGGTATCGGACATGCCGGAAAAACTAGAGCAGGTACAGGCGCTTCGGCCGGTGATGATTCACTGCCAGACCGTTCGGGAGGATCAGTTGGAGGAGATGTCCCGCCTTGGCATGATTCCCTCTATCTTTGTGGCCCATACCTGGTACTGGGGCGATGTGCACCTGAAAAATCTGGGTCCGGTGCGGGGCAGCCAAATCAGCCCTGTGAAATCGGCGCTTCAGCATGGACTTGTGTATAATTTCCATCAAGATCCTCCGGTGGTGGAGCCGGACATGCTTCACACCGTCTGGTGCGCAGTCAACCGGATCACCAGAACCGGACAGCCCATCGGCCAGGAGCAGTGCATCAGCGTGTTTGAGGCCTTAAAGGGCATTACCATACACGGCGCCTACGCCTATCACGAAGAGGACAGGAAGGGAACTCTGGAGGCCGGCAAACTTGCGGATCTTGTGGTGCTTGACCGGAATCCTTTAAAAACAGATAAGATGCAGATTCGGGACATTCAGGTGTTGGAAACAGTGAAGGAGGGAAAGACCCTCTATCGAAAAGAGGAGTAAGTACAAAACAAGAAAGAGGAAACCCATGAAAGATATGAAAGAAGCAATCCGATTAATGGAAAACCTGTATTCAGTGGAGCGGATGGTCTCAGCGATGGAAAAGGAGCCCAAGCACTACGGGACAGAAGAACTGCTCTATTCCAATGAAGTGCATACGCTGAAGGCAGTTGCCCAACAGGAGGGAATCACCCAGAAGGAGCTGACAGATAAAATGTTCCGTACCAAAGGCGCAACCTCCGTCATGATTAAAAAACTGGAAAAAAAAGGGTTAATTGCCAGAAGAGAAGATGAAAAAGACGCCAGGGTGCTTCGTCTGTATCTGACCGAACAGGGAAAGCGGGTGCATAAATGCCATTTGGAATATGATGAAAAGGTAATTGGATCATGGATGGAGGAACTGAATTTTTCTCCGGAGGAGATTGAGGGAACAAATCAGGTTCTGGAGAAATATATCGGCTATGTGGAAAAGTGGATGGTGCAGAAACACAGGCTGACGGAGGAAAATTCTTAATCGGTACGGAATGGTAAGAACTATTTAAAAATAATTTTGTCCCTAAATAGACACATAAATGCAACACTTTGGTATAAAGTGTTGCATTTATGTGTCATATTATATATCGTACCAAACGAAAATTACTTAACAGGGAAAATAAAAAATTTGGAAAGATTTTTTTACAAAGAAATATATTTTGAGGCAGAAAGCCCGGGAAATTGAGAAAATAAGCAGTTTCCCGGGCTTTTTGCATGCGGTTTCATGCAACACATTATACCAAACTGTTGCATTTTCCAGATAATAGGAGATGCAGAACGAAACGCCCGCCTTGATACAGAAAGCTGCGGCGACAGAGAAATTGCAGGAAACATGGAGGTTTGAAATGTTAAAACTGACCATTAAAGCAGGAGAGTACCTGTTAATCGGAGATGAAGTCAAGGTAGTCTATACAGGAGGAAGCGGGGAAAATGCCCATATTCTGATAGACGCGCCACGCTCCATGAATATTGCAAGGAGCAGCGCGCTGGAAAAGTATGGAAGAGCCCCGGAACCAGGGAATGAAGTGAAGCATTACCGGGACAGGAAATTGTCTCCGGAAGCCAAAGAGAAGATCAAAGCAATCCTTATGGAAGAGCGGAAGAAAGCCAGGTAATTTGCCTGTCTAACCTAGGGGGCAGGCTTATTATAGAGGGACAAAACTGTCCCGGATTTCCCGGTTATGAACGGGAAGGAAGCAACAAACAATCAGGAATCCCCCCGGAAAAGGATTTTAGGGGGAAAGATTTATCACAAGGAGGTAACTATTATGGCAATGGTAGTACAGCACAATTTACAGGCAATGAACTCTAACAGAATGTTGGGAGTTACAACAAGTTCTCAGTCAAAATCCACAGAGAAACTCTCATCCGGCTACAGAATTAACCGTGCGGCAGACGATGCGGCAGGACTTACCATTTCGGAGAAAATGAGAAGCCAGGTTCGCGGCCTGAAACGTGCTTCTACAAACGCGCAGGACGGCGTTTCCTTAATTCAGACGGCTGAAGGCGCGTTAAATGAAGCTCATTCTATTTTACAGAGAATGAACGAACTGGCAGTACAGGGTGCAAATGACACCAATCAGGCAATCGACCGCGATGCCATTAATCAGGAGCTGGCTGCTTTGACAGAAGAGTTAGACAGAATTTCTGAGACAACTCAGTTCAACAAGCAGGAACTGTTAGACGGTTCTTTCCAGGGCAAGAAACTGCATGTTGGAGCAAACACCAATCAGTATATCGCTATTTCCATTAAAGCCATGAACGCACAGGCTATCGGTGTAAAAGACTCTACTTTTACAGCAAGCGGTTTGACAAAGGTTTCCAAGACAGCAGGAACAACCAGCGCTACTGTAGCTAGTACGAAAACGTCTAAAACACTTATATCTGTTAATAACTCTGCGGCAGGAGGTGCAAGTTTTTATGCATCAACTATTTTTGGACCAGGTGTGTCAGGAGCTTTAGGTATTGGTGCAACTGGACAATTAAGTTTTACCGCAAGCGGGTTGAAGAGTACTTTCACTGCATCCGGCATCGGAGCTGTCTGCATAACTTTAAGCGGCCAGACATCTACTACCGGCGGCGCACTGAAAGTAGACAGCTATGATATTGCAAACGCATCCCTCAGCAGAATCCAGAACGCAATCAACGAGGTTTCCAAACAGCGTTCCGCCCTTGGAGCAATCCAGAACAGATTAGAGCATACCATTGCAAACCTTGACAATGTACAGGAGAATACACAGGCTGCAGAATCCCGTATCCGTGATACAGATATGGCTTCTGAAATGGTTGAGTACAGCAAGAACAATATTCTTGCTCAGGCAGGTCAGTCTATGCTCGCTCAGGCAAATCAGTCTACACAGGGCGTATTGTCTCTCTTACAGTAGTTAAGTAACTGATGTATCAGAAACATTTCGGGTGAAACCCGGTCCGGGAGGGGGCAGGTGAGTGAATCATCTGCCCCTTACTTAATTCACAATGGCAAAGGAAGTACACAAAAACATGGACAGAGCAATCTACGAAAAAAACATGAAAGCGTTTCATGCAAGGTATGACTATGTGGCAAAGCAGATAGAAGGAAAAGATTATGAGCTTACCGAAGAGCTGACAGTCTCAATGGAAGAGAAGGATCTGATCAGAGCAGAAAAAAATGGCGTGAGCGCTGTACTGGGCGTTCATTACAATGAGAAGGAGCGTGCAGAACATTGGATCAGAGATATCAAATCCCTGCCGGAGTATTCGACCGTGCTGATTGTAGGGATTGGAAATGCTTTCTATCTTCAGGAACTTCTGCGGGCCACATCAGAAAATTTTAATATTCTGATTTATGAGCCGTGTATAGAGGTTCTGCTGAAGATTTTAGAAGAAATTGACATTACGGAAGTGTTTGAGAACAGACCGGTAGCTTTGCTTGTGAAAAGCGTCAATGAGGAAGAGCTGATTCCTGTTATGTCCAAGTGGCTGACCAATGAAACGCTGCCCTTTTTCCGGACGAAAATTTTGCCGGGATATGACAAGCTCTTTTTTGATGAAATCAAAGAATTTCTGGGGATTGTTAAAAGGACTGTGGTGAAAATGAAGGTAGATCAGAATACGATTGCCTTCTTTGGAAACTATTATGCCCGCAATGTCATCGGCAACGGGAAACAGATTTTGAAAAGCCATACCATTAATCAGCTTTCAGGTTTGATTCCAAACGATCGTCCTGCCGTCATTATTGCGGCTGGGCCGTCATTGAAGAAAAATATCAATGATTTGAAAGAAGCAAAAGGCCGTGCGTTTTTGATTGCAGTGGATACTGCCCTGAAACCCCTGATTGCAGCAGGGATTCTTCCGGATCTGTTTGTGACGGTAGACGGGAACAAGCCGGTAGAGCTTTTTGATCAGGAAGAAATATGGAAGATTCCGGTGCTGCTTTCCGCAGATGTCAACAGTGAAATGGTGCGCCGGCATACCGGGAAAAAGATTTTTTATTATAACGGAGAAGAGTTTATTCAGAACTTATATCTGGCCCATGGCATTCCCTGCAGCGGGCTTCCTTCCGGCGGCTCTGTTTCCAATTCTGCTTTTTCTTTGGCGGAAATGCTGGGATTTCAGACAATTATTCTGGTGGGTCAGGATTTGGCGTACACCGGAAACCGATCTCATATGGAAGGCACGTTTTCAGAAGAGGATATTCAGAAAAAACGTGTGAACGCCACAGCCACAGTGGAGGATCTGAATGGAACTATGGTGCCTACACAGCCCAATATGCTGATGTTTCTCAAATGGTTTGAAGATCGGATGAAGGAACGGCCGGAACTTAAAGTGATCGACGCTACAGAAGGCGGAGCAAAGAAAAAAGGTGCGGTAATTATGACCCTGAAAGACGCAATTCAAACGGAATGTCCAAAGGAACCAGTGGATTATCAGGCGATAATTGACGGGCTTCCCTATGTGTTTGATGAAGAGATGGACAAAAAAAACAGGGAATACCTTTTCGGAACTATGGATGTGATGCAGGAGGGCTTGAAAAAAGCCAATCAGGGGCTGAAGCTGTACAGACAGCTGGAACGGCTGTTTCAAAAAGAATATGTGGATGCCAGGAAAGTAAAAAAACTCAGTAAAAAGCTGGATAAACTGACTCATTATTTTGAACAGAATCCGGTTATGACAGTGGTAATGCGTTCTATGGCTTCCATCAGTCTTGCCATCTCTCAGGGAATGTATGACTACGAGGAAGATATTCATGAGGAAGGAATTATGATCGCCCGACAGGGAATCGTGATGATGACCTGTATTAAAATTTCTTTGCGGAATGTGATTCCCATGCTGGAGGATATGCTGTCGGAGCTTCGGGAAGAAACGGAGCAGATTTTGCCCGGAGCGGAACTTTCTGCCGGAGCGGAACAGGGATAAATAAAAGGAGAAAACATGGACTGGGAAGAAATAGAACAGATTGTGATGTCTGTGATGGAAGATTTGAATCTGCTGCTGCAGAGAAAAGAAACAGACCGTGCGTTTCTGATGCTTTTGCAGGATACGTACCGCAAATTTGCTGAAACAGGTCAGATTTTGCTGTCGTGGAACCATCCGGTTCTGACAGAGAATCTTTTATCCGGACAGGATGCATTTGAAAAAGTCATGGATGCTGTGGAACGCTGCAGGCCGGTTTCTGAGGTTTTGGATCGGCTTTATGAATTTGGCCAGACGCTTTTGACACTGAAACGCTGCCTGTCCATGGAAGAAAAATATTTTATTATAGTTTATGGAATCAACCCCAAAACTCCGGATTATATTTACTGCCTGGATTTAACAAAAACATTTGTTATGGCTTTTGCAGTGAAGAATAAGCCGCCGGAACTGACAGAGTATATGGGAATTCCCGTAATAGATATGGATGAGGCGGGGAATCTGGAATATAATTATCTGCTTTGTACGGAAGAACCGGAGGAAGCGGATCAATATCCTTATGAAAAAATATTAAATATCCATTCTCATATCAAAACCTTTGTAACCGGAGGATATGAGATTGCATATGAAAGAATGAATTTTTATCGGGACAGAGGCCCCTATGACGGCATTGTTACAGGGTTGTCCTATATCCGTCAGGGAATAGATTTAAATTCCATCCATGGCCGTTTTTTGAACTTTGCAATCGGCGGGCAGGATTTATTTTACAGTTATCAGATGTTCCGTTATGCCTATGAACATGCAAAGGAACCCCAGAGCATTCAGTATGCACTGATAGGGCTGTCGCCTTATATTTTTCAGTATGATATGTCAGCTGCGCCCTATAATGCTGTTGTAGCAGAGCGTTATTATTCTTTTCTCAGGCGGATGAATCATTTTGCCGGGGCATGGATTTATAAAGGAGCGTATCATTATGCCAAAGACCGTTTAGACCAGATCATGAAAGAGGATTTCGAAGAAATTTATACCACCACAGAGGAGGAGTATTTCCTGAATTATGAAAGCGATCTGAAAAGCGTTGTTTATGACAGCGGCAAGTTAGATGAAAAGGGCATTCAGGCAGAAAAAGAAAGCATTGAGCGGGAATACCATAAGAATTATCCCAAGACAGAGGCATTTAATATCCGCATTCTGAGGGAATATCTGGAGTATCTGAAACAGCGTCAGGTGAAGGCAATTCTTGTAATGCCGCCTATGACCAAGCTGTATCAGAAATATATGTCATGGGATATGTATCAGGATACCATGGGAATTCTGGAGAAACTGCAGACAGAATATGCATTTACCTTCGTAAATCTTCTGACAGATTTAGAACTGGAAGATAAATATTTCCGCAATTCCTCCCACTTAAACGGCGCAGGAGCAGTGAAAGTGACAGAAGTCCTGAATCAATATCTTCTGTTGGATGAAACAGAAAGCAGGTGAACAGAATGAATCGGAAAACAGCAGCCATTATCGGCGCAGGATATATGGCAAAAGAATATTATAAGGTTCTGCGGGCCATGGGGCATTCCGTCCTGGTGCTGGGACGGGGAGAAGAGAAAGCAAGAGCCTTCGAAGAAGAATTCGGACAAAAGGTGTTTACCGGAGATTACCGGGCTGTGCTGCAGGAACAGGAAACAATGCCGGAATATGCCGTAATTGCTGTCAATGTGGGCGGGCTCTGTACAGTGACGCAGGAATTGATACGGCTCGGCATCCCCAATATCCTGGTGGAAAAACCGGTAGCTTACCGTTCTTGGGAGCTTGCGCCCCTGATTCAGGAGCAGGAACAGGCAGGAGCAAACGTCTATGTCGCCTATAACCGCCGTTTTTTTGCTTCGGTGCAGGAGGCGGAAAGGAGAATCCGAGAGGACGGCGGCGTCACTTCTTTTCACTTTGAATTTACAGAATGGGCCCATACCATTGGCCCGGCCAAACGGCCGGAGGGTGAGAAAGAAGGATGGATTTTCGCTAATTCTACCCATGTAATGGATCTGGCATTTTTCCTGGGAGGGTTTCCGAAGGAAATGAAATCCTATGCAGCGGGAGGCCTGGACTGGCATCCTTCAGGCAGTAATTATGCCGGAGCCGGAATCTCGGAAAAAGGCGCGTTATTTTCTTATCAGGCCAACTGGGAGGCGCCGGGAAGATGGGCGGTGGAGGTTCTTACGGCAAAGCGCCGCTATTATCTGAAACCTGTGGAAACCCTTCAGATACAGGAGCTTGGCTCTGTGAATCCGAAGCCGGCAGAGCTTGCAGCTCCCTGGGAGGAATCGTATAAACCGGGATTGTATGAGATGGCAGACGCTTTTTTGAATCATCCCCAGGATAAAAGGCTGCTGACGTTAAAGGAGCATGCAGAGCATTTTCCGGTGTATGAACAAATTGCCGGCCGGCGCGGTTAAGGAGCGGACAAATGAAAAAACGACAGATAGGGATCATAGGAACAGGAAATCTGGGCATCAGGCATCTGCAGGCTGTGGCCCTGCTGAAAGAATCCTGTCGGATCAATGTGATGGACATAAGCAAAGAAGCGCTGCAGAACGCAAAAGAAGTTTGGCAGGAAACAGAAGGGGCCCAAAATCATGAGATTTCTTTTGTGACAGAGATGACCTCCATGCCGAAGGAGCTGGATGCTGTAATTGTGGCCACCGTTTCCCATGTAAGAAAAAAAGTAATAGAAGAGCTGTTGGCTCATGCCCGGGTAAGGTATCTGATTTTAGAAAAAGTGCTGTTTCAGCGGCTTGAGGATTACGGCGCAGTCAGAGAATTGATGGAAAAAAATCAGGTGCAGGCTTTCGTCAACTGCCCCAGAAGGATGTATCCGGTTTATGAGAAAATCAAAAAGAAGCTGGAAAGAGCCCGCACAATGGAAATTATGGTTTCCGGTTCAGACTGGTATTTGGGCTGCAACGGAATCCATATGCTGGATTTGATTGGATACCTGGCCGGGACAGAACAGATAACGGCGGGCGTTTCCGAATCAGGACAGATGACGGCGGACGTTTCCGGATCAGAACAGATAACGTTGGATATCTCAGGATTAGAACCGGAATGTCTGCCCAGTACTCGGAAAGGTTTTTCAGAGATTGCCGGAACGATTCGGGGAAGCCTGGGCCGGTGCCGGGCTTTTTCCTTGGCATCTTATCCCCAAAAGGGTATTCCGGCCTCTACGGTGATTTTAAGCGACGTCTGCTGGTGCCGTATCCTGGAAGGAAAAAGGGAACTGGACTTTGCGGACGCTTCTACGGGATGGGAGTGGAAGAAAGAAACATTTGAAATGCCGTATCAGAGCAGACTGACCAATCTTGCCCTGGAGGAGCTTTTTGCAGGCGGAAGCTGCCGTTTGACGGCTTTTGAAGAATCCTGCCGGCTGCATATGGCTTTGGAGGAGCAGTTAATTCCCTGGTTTGAAAAACGGGGAAAAGAGAAAGGGCTGTGCCCCATTACCTGATCCGCATGTCAGAAATGGCTAGACGGGGCATGTCAGGAATGGCCAGACGGGCAGAACCGGGCTTTGCCGGGAAATTTAGTTTCTGCACAGTAAGAGATGGGAGGCGTAAGGAGGATGTATTTGGAAAAAGCCAAATTGGAAGAATTTGAAATCTATTACCAGATGAAATGTGAAAAGTATATTGCTTATTGGAGTCAGGGAAATTATGAGATCCCGCCCAGGGAAAATCTTTACCGTTTTTATACAGGCTGCCTGCAGTCCGCAGAAGGAGAACAATGCAAAGAAATTTATTTAATAAAAACAGATGCGGGAGAAACTGCGGGATACCTGTATATGGATTACCTGGAAAACAGTGTGGACATTCCCATTGCCCTCTGCGAGCGTTTTACGAAAAAAGGGCTTGCAAAACAGGCGATTTCAGAAGGGCTTCGGATGGCCAGGGAAAAGGGATACAGCCAATCGGAAGTTGAAATCAGGGCGGATAATGCGGCTTCTATCCGGTTATACACTTCCTGCGGTTATCACAGAGGAAAGAAAACACGGGAGATATATTCCTCCGCCCTCAAACAGTCCGTCGCCATGTATGCGTATCAGAAGAAAATCGAGGATGCGGGATAATGGAACTGGGAAGTGAATTCGCTCTGGATGTTTTGCAGCTTAGGGAAACTTCAGACACGGTGTTTGCATATCTGAAAGAATTCCATGCCCTTTATACGGACAGCGGCCGCAGCGCCCTGCGGCTTTTGTCGGACGCTTTGGCCGGGGCGAAGATTCTGGCTCCGGATTATATCTGCAGAAGCGTTACGGATGTGCTGTCAGAAACATGTACGGTGATCGATTATCCAGTCAGCCGCAGGTTTTTAGCAGATCTGGATCAATTAGAAGAACTGATTCAGAAACATTCAGCCCATGTTCTGTATTTCATGCATTATTTTGGGGCGCTGCAGCCGGAGGAGACAAGGAGGCGCGTTGCAGAATGGAAAGAAACATACGGACTGACGGTGATTGAGGACACCACCCATTCGCTGTTTACGGCAAAGAAAACGGTTGGGGATTACTGCATTGCCAGCCTGCGCAAATGGTTTCCGATTCCGGACGGAGGCGTGCTGTATATGGATATGGAGCAAAGGGCGGCTTTTATGGGCGGGAACGCAGGGCAAAAGCCAAAAGAGGGGCTGAAACAAAAACCCGTTTCCAGGAAGGTTCAGGCAATGATGCTGAAACATCTGTTTTTAACGGAGGGCCTTGACTGCAATGCCAGATACCGGGAAATGTTTGCAAAAGAAGAGGAGGCCCTGAACGTCCAGAAAGGCGTCTATGGAATCTCCGTATTGTCCCGGCTTCTGCTTTCTCATTTTCCGGTGGCTTCCATGTGCAAAAGGCGCAGAGACAACGCCGCGCTGCTGAGGGCCGGGCTGAAGCGCCTGGGGTATCAGGAAGCTGTGGAAACAGAGTCCTCGGAGGTATTACTGGCTCTGCCGGTTTACGTTCCAAAGAGGAACGCTCTCCGGCAACGGCTGGCAGAGCAGAAGGTGTACTGCGCCGTGCACTGGCCCCTGGAGCGGCCGTCGGCTGCAGGAGAGGCCGGGTGGATGGAAAACCATATCATTTCCCTTCCCATCGATCAGAGATACGGAGAGAAAGAAATGGGATATTTACTTAAATGTCTGGAAGAATCCCAAAAGTACGGGACAGGGGTTGAGAGATTTGGAAGTCTGTAAAAAGGAGGACGGTTATGAAGCTTGTAAGGGACAGGGAGGAATGGAACCGGCTGGTAAAGAGTTTTCCGAACTGGGATATTTATTACCTGTATGAATATGTCCGGTCACTGGAACTGCACGGGGACGGCAGCCCGGCGCTTCTTTACTGGAAAGGAACGAAGATGGAAATCTGCTACGCTGTGATGCTGCAGGATATCGCTGCTTTTGAAGGGTTTTACGGCAGTCTGAAAAGAGGCAGATTTTTTGATATGACAACGCCCTACGGCTATGGCGGGCCCCTGATAAAAGGAGAGGCGGACAAAGAGGACGTGGGGCGGTTTGTCCGGGATTTGGAAGAGGAATGCAGAAGGCAGAACATTGTGTCTCAGTTCTTCCGTTTTGATCCTTTAGTGGCGGGACAGAATGCTTTTTTCAAGCTGTTTGAAGCCAAAAGCTTCAAGGATACGGTTTATATGGATCTGGAAAGCGAAGCGGTCATTGTGAAAAATATGGACCCCAAAAACAGGAACATGGTGCGTAAGGCAAGGAAAAACAACGTACAGATTTTTTCCGATTCCGGGGAGCATCTGGAAGATTTTATCCGGATTTACAATGTGACCATGGAACGGAACCAGGCGGAGGAGTACTATTATTTCAAACAGGATTATTTTGAATATTTACAGCGGGAATTAAAGGATCATATGGTCTATTTCTATGCTGTCTGGGAAGGGAAGATTATCAGTGCGGCCATGTTTTTTTACAATGAGAATTTTATGCATTACCATCTTTCAGGGACGCTGTGGGAATACCGGAAGCTGGCTTCTGTGAACCTGCTGCTGTATGAAGCCGCTCTCTGGGGCAGCCGCAGGGGAATAAAGAAGCTGCATTTGGGCGGGGGAATGGAAAAGGACGACAGTCTGTACGGCTTTAAAAAGCAGTTTAACCGCAACGGCGCAGTGCCTTTTACCATCGGAAGATATATATTTGATCCGGAAGCCTTCCGGGAACTGGTGAAAAAACGGGCTGAGGCAGACCGCAGCTTCGACGCGTCAAGGCCGTTTTTGATCCAGTACCGGGGATAGGAGAGGGGTTTTATGAAAAAAATCTGTGTTGTAACAGCCACCCGTGCGGAATTCGGACTGCTTTTGAATGTGATGAAACGGATTGAGGAAGATCCGGAGCTGAAGCTGTGCCTTGTGGTGACGGGAACCCATCTTTTGGCTTCCCAGGGGAATACCGTCCGGGAAATTGAGGCAAGCGGCATTCCCATAGCCGAAAAAATCCCGATTCTGGAGGAGAATGACAGCCCGGAAGAAATCTGCCGGGCCATGGGCAGGATATGTGCCCGGTTCGGGGAACTGTATGCCAGACAAAAGCCGGATCTGCTTGTTGTGCTGGGCGACCGCTACGAATTGATTCCCATCTGCAGCTGCGCTTTACAGTTTCGGATTCCCATTGCCCATATTTCCGGAGGAGAAGTAACGGCGGGGGCTTTAGACGAGCTGTACCGTCATGCCGTTACCAAGATGAGCCATCTGCATTTTCCCGGCTGCGGGGCGTACAGAAAACGCATCATCCAGATGGGAGAAGCTCCCAGCCGGGTGTTTGATTACGGCGATGTCGGCGTGGAAAACATCCGAACTATGGATTTCGTGGGAAAAAAAGAACTGGAAGAAAGTATAGAATTTTCTCTTGACCGCCCCTATGCCTGTGTGACGTTTCATCCGCCTACCATGGAAGGGACAGAAGCGGCTTCCCAGATCCGGGAAGTGCTGATGGCATTGGAGGCGTTTCCTGAAATGAAATTTATTCTGACAAAAGCCAACGCAGATTCCGGAGGACAGGAAATCAATGAAATCATGGACAGATATGCAGAGGAGCATGAAAACTGGAAGTGTTTTCCCTCTCTGGGCGTCCGCAGGTATTTAAGCGCATTGAAATACTGTGAGATGGTAATTGGAAATTCCTCCAGCGGAATTGTGGAAGCGCCCTGTTTTCACATTCCCACCGTGAATATCGGAAGCCGGCAGGAGGGAAGGCTGCAGGCAGAAAGCATTATCAACTGCCCGCCGGCAAAAAAAGAGATTATTTCTGCCATAAAGCGGGCAAAAAGCCGGGAATTTCAGGATATTGCGAAACAGGCGGTTAACCCTTACGGGAACGGAGACACCTCTTACCGCATTGCGGCGGAGCTGAAGAAGTATCTGAAATCCCCTGATGTGAGAAAAAACTTTTATGATGTGGAATGGAGGGAAACAGCGGATGAATCAGAAACCGGTTTTAAAGAATCTGGCCGTCATTCCCGCCCGCAGCGGTTCTAAGGGACTGAAGCATAAAAATATAAAAAAGCTGGGCGGCATTCCCCTGATGGGACACACCATTGCGGCAGCGAAGGAATCCGGGCAGTTTGCCTGCGTGCATCTTTCTACAGATTCCTCAGAATATGCCCAAATCGGAAAAGAACTGGGGGCGGATGTTTCTTTTCTCAGGGAACCGGAGCTTTCATCGGATCACGCCGGAAGCTGGGAGGTGGTGCGGTGGGTGGTGAAACAGTTTCAGGAACGGGGCATGTATTTTGACACTGCCGCGCTGCTGCAGCCCACGTCTCCGCTGCGCACTGCCGATGATATTACAGCGGCGTACCGCCTGTTTCGGGAGAAAAAAGCAAACATGGTAGTTTCAGTATGTGAGATGGAGCATTCGCCTCTGTGGAGCAATACCCTGCCGGCGGATCTGTCCATGGAGAACTTTGAAGATCCGGCGCTGTCTGATTCGCCCAGGCAGGAGCTTCCGGTTTATTACCGGATGAACGGGGCGGTTTATATTGCAGATACGGAGTTCCTTTTTTCCGGGAAGCCCATTTATGGGAAACGTTCCTTTGCCTATCTTATGGATCAGAAACGTTCCATGGATATTGACAGTGAATGGGATTTTCTGATGGCGGAGACCGTTTTGAAAGCAGGCGCAGAACTCAAATGATGAAACAGGAAGCGGAAAGGAAGGGCAGCTATGGGACATATTTTTATTATTGCAGAGGCGGGAGACAATCATAACGGAAATTTGGAAAACGCTCTGAAGCTGGTGGACAAAGCGGCGGAAGCGGGAGCCGACTGTGTGAAATTCCAGACCTTTGTGACGGAGGAGGTAATTTCCCGCCATGCCGAAATGGCCGAGTATCAGAAGCAGAACACAGGAGTTGAGGAATCTCAGTTTGATATGGTGAAAAAGCTGGAGCTGTCTTTTGAAGATTTCAGGCAGATTCAGGCTTACTGCCGAACAAAGGGGATTCTGTTTCTTTCCACTCCCTTTGATCTGCCGAGCATTGCGTTTTTAAATGATATCGGAGTACCCTTTTTCAAAATTCCATCCGGCGAGATTACCAATTATCCTTACCTTGCGGCAATCGGCAGAACCCACAAAGATGTGGTTCTTTCCACCGGGATGTGCACTGTGGAGGAGATCCGGGAAGCCATAGCGGTTCTGGAAGAAAACGGCGCAGGGCGCATGACGCTTCTGCACTGCAATACGGAATATCCTACCCCCTATGAGGACGTGAATTTAAATGCCATGGAAACCATGCGGGCTGTGTTTGGCAAAGAAGTGGGCTACTCGGATCACACGCTGGGAATCGAAGTGCCTGTGGCCGCCGCCGCTCTGGGGGCTGTGATCATTGAAAAGCATTTTACGCTGGATAAGGATATGGAGGGGCCGGATCATAAGGCCAGCCTGGAGCCGGAGGAGCTTGCGGCAATGATAAAGGCAGTTCGGAACATTGAAACGGCATTGGGCAGCAGTGAAAAGAAACCCAGTCCTTCCGAACTGAAAAATCTTGCGGCTGCCCGAAAAAGTATCGTTGCCCGCAGGAATATCCGACAGGGAGAATTACTGACAGAGGAAAATCTGGCGGTAAAACGTCCCGGCACAGGAATCAGCCCCATGCGTTATCCTGATGTCCTGGGGACACGGGCCGTCAGGGATTTTAAAGCGGATCAGTTCATTGAGCTTTGACGGCAGGAAACTTTGTGGGGAAACTTTTCATAGTATCTGTGCATGAGTCAACAGAAAGGAATAAGTGATTTTCATGAAAACCGAGAAATTGATGGAGTTTCTGATTTCACCGGACAGTACAGTGGCGGATGCGCTGCAGAGAATTGACGGCAACGGGAAAGGAATCCTTTTTGTGGTGAATTCATACCGGAAACTTCTTGGGGTGGTCACCGATGGGGATATCCGGCGCTGGCTGTTAAAGAACGGGGAACTGAAAGGAGCGGTCAAGCGGGTGATGAACCAGAAGCCCAAGGTGGCGTATCGGAAAGAGCTTCCCCTGGGCATGGAGCTTATGTGCCGGTACAAGATTGCAGCCCTGCCGGTGGTGAATGCAAAGGGGGTAATTCTGGACATTGTATTCCGGGAAGAGCCCAAGAGCCCTGACGCGGAACAGAATTGTTCGTTGCAGGAAACTCCGGTGATTATTATGGCCGGCGGAAAAGGAACCCGGCTGTATCCTTATACAAAAATACTGCCGAAGCCTTTAATACCCATCGGCGATATTCCGATTATGGAACGTATTATCGCCCGGTTTCGGGACTTTGGAGCCAGAAATTTTTTTGTGACAGTTAATTACAGGAAAAGCATGATCAAAGCATACTTTACAGAAAATGTTTCGGATTATGAATTGTCATATGTGGAAGAGGAAAAACCATTGGGAACAGCCGGGAGCCTGGGGCTGCTTCCGGCAGAATTTACCCGGCCTCTGATTGTGACAAACTGCGACATACTGATTCATGCGGATTACGGCGATATCCTGCAGTGCCACAAAGACTCGGGAAATGAGATGACGATTGTAACTGCCCTGAAAAATATCGTGGTGCCTTACGGCGTCATACACTCCAGTGAAAACGGAGCCATATGCTCTATGGAGGAAAAACCCAGATTATCTTACTTTGTGAATACCGGCATGTATATATTAAATCCGGAAATACTGAAAGAAATTCCCAAAGACACGTTTTTCCATATGACAGATTTAGCGGCGAAACTGATGGGGGAAAAACGGAAAGTGGGGATGTATCCCATCAGCGAGGATTCTTTTTTGGATATGGGAGAACTGGAAGAGATGCGCCGCATGGAACAGAAATTAAATTTAAAATCGGAATGAGATTAATCCCATTCCGAAGGCTTTTTCTTTTTACTTACCCAAAATGGCGGGAATATCCCGAATTTTGCCCCCAGGGCATGAAACAGAGGAAAGAAAATAAGGACGGTTATTACCCGCACAAACATAATTGCAGGCAGGGCATAATCCTCCTGGCTGGCTTTCTGCCCGTTGCCCATCATGTCAACGTAGAAGTCTTTCCGGCTCAACGGCTCATTGTATTCTATCTGGCTGATAAATTCTTGTTCCGCCGTCAAATCCTCCCGGATTATCTGTCCCACCGGCAGCGTGGCCTCCCCGGTATAGTAGTCTCCGTCCGTCTGGACATTTTCCATATTGATGGCGGCGGCTACCCGCTCGCCGGAGGGGAGCGTAAGGGCATAGAGATAATAGTTCTTATAGTATCCTGCGCCCAGGTTGCGGTACTCAATGCCCGGGGAGAGTACTGTGAATTTTTCATGGGTTTCTAAATCCTCCACAGACTGGGCCCGGAAAATATCCTCTCCTGCAATTCCGCCGATTTCTCCTTCTGCCGCAGTATGTTCTTCTGCGTAGTTTTTGTATTGTTCTTTCATGATGCGTTCTGCCAGGCCCGCAGGAAAAATACTGACAAACAATGCAAAAAGCAGGCACAGCCAGATGTCAAAACGCAGATGATGGCAGCGCATGAAAATCACCTCCGGAATTATGATAGCATACAGCGGCGATTTGGTCTACCATGCGCAAGAAATATTTTCGCCAAAAATATGGAATCAGATGAATGCCTGCGCTATACTCAAGAGCATACTTATTTGCCGGAATTGTTCTAGAAAATAACTTCAATTAGGCTTTTAGGAATTCTCCCAAAAGCCTGCTATACTTTAGCTAGGATCGGATCAAGAAGCCGTCGTACTTCTAAAGTGCATTCTGCATAGAGCTGTAGGAATTCAAGGAAGGGGAAAATGCCAAAATACTGCCCAACATAAATAATGACTGTTTTAGGCCTTGTCTCCTTGTAGTTCTTCACTACGACAGGCAGGGATTTCCCTGCATATTTTTTCCCTTCGTCCAGGTTTTTGTATATCTGGAAATAAAGGTATCCCACCAGTGTCATTACGATATGGTAGGTAATATAGTTGTATTTTGTACTCTTGAAGTCTTCCAGCTTCCAGAAATCTTTCATCTGTCGGAAATCTTCTTCGATTTCCGGGCGCAGCTCGTAGGTATTTATGATCTGCCGTGCAGTCCTGCCAGTGGTGCAGTCCAGTATGTGGACACATGGCTGGATATCCAGTTCTTTCACCAGATGTTCCTGGACATAACTGTTATAGAAAGAGCCCCATTCTTCGCTTTTGTATTTCGCAAGGAGCTTGCGCATCACACTTTCTGAGAAAAGCCCATCATTCACATCCCGTTCGTTATCCCAGATGTTCCAGCCCAGTTCGGCCAGCAGTTCTGCTTCCGTCACAGCGAAAGGGACATCTGTAAGGCTGGTCCTGCATTTGAGTTTGGCAGCAACGGCAAGGCACAGGAGGATATCAAAAGGGATATGGCTGTTGTCCCTGCGTTTATCCGGCAGGGTCTGTGCGAGGAGGTCTGTAAGTCCTCTTTTTTTCATCGTAAGGAGGATGTCATCTATCAGGTTGGGAAATGACATTTCTGCTGCATCTATTTTTCCAGTGCGGATTGCTTCGAACACCTTTTCTTTATCTTTTTGGCATATCTGTATCATAGTCCACCTCTGCTTTGGTATATAATGAAACTCCCCATTCATTATAGCAGATTTTTCTGGACTTAGCCAAAAGACTTATTGAAGGAAAATAATTTAACACTAGATAATTCAAAGATAATGTGTTAGTATAGAATTGGCAAATCTAAAAAAGATAAATTATTATCAAATAATACAAAAGGGGGAAGTTAAATGGCAAAAATAATTACTGTGATGAATTTTAAAGGTGGTGTTGGTAAAACCACAATATCAATGAATTTGGGGTATGCTTTGAAAGAGAATAAACGCATCTTATTAATAGATCTTGACCCGCAGTTTAATTTAAGTCAGTATTTATTAGGATATAAGGCATATCATTCATTATTGGCGAGAGATGCACCCACAATTTACGAATTATTAGAAGAGGGAAATCCTGGTTTTCCGATAAAAGACACAAATGAATATATTGTTTGTGTTAATGGGGACGATAGAATGCATCTTATTTGTTCAAAATTGGAATTGTTTCGAACGATGCAGACAGCTACGAATGCTTGCACTATATTAAAAAATAAAATTGATCCGATTGTTGATAATTATGATGTTATTATTTTAGATTGTCCTCCAACTATGTCAATAATATCAGAAGCAGCATTTTTTATAAGCGATTATGTATTGATACCAATTATGCCGGAGTATCTTTGCACAATCGGATTACCGTTGCTGTATCAATCTATCAATATGTTTAATCAAAAATATTATAATAATCAGGTTCAAATTTTAGGGGCTGTGATTAATGGCGAAGATGGCTATATTCCAGAAGGATATGATGCGATAGCTGATATCGTGAAGTGGTGTAATACGAATCAGATACCCTTGTTTAATTCCAGAATTTTATACTCACGTTCGTACCCCAAAGGATCTAGAATGGCGATGCCTATTACAGAGACTCCGTATGCACGCTGGTATACAATCAGTAATTTTAAGAATTTTGTACTTGAGTTTAAAGGAAAGGCAGGAATAAAATGAGAAAAGAGAGGGAATTACTGAATGAGTTGACTCCTATATTTTTAAAATATAATTGGAAAACAGTTAGTAATTGCATGAACTATATTCTTGAAAATGAGAAAACTTTAGTTGAATATATGAACTTTATTAATGGAATTGATAACGATTCTAAAGGTAACAATCTAATAAATGAATTGATAAAAAATGTAGCTGATGATAAAAAGGACATACTTTCTCGCATTAACAAGTTCATGAATAGCAAAGGCTGTACGGCTGAAAGGATTAATATTTGTGTAAAGCAGGTTATTACTAACAGTGAATTAAAAAATGATATTAGCGGTAAAAATAAAAAGGATCTCATAATGAAAGTTATGGATTACATGAAAGATTTAGATATATCGCAAATTATTGAATTTGAGAATATCCTGTGTACGAATAAGGAGCATCTGCATGAAAATAGTTTAGAAAATTGGGGAAAAGTGATAGTAAAAGAAAAGGAGATATTGAGTTAAAAATTTGTTAGAAATTCATTTTTCTGATGGGTATCGTAAAGCGAAAGGTTATCGACCAAAGAAACAGGCGCTGACTGATAAATAAAATGACAGTTGGCGCCTGTTGAATAATTTATGACATTCTTTCAGAGATTATTTAAATATCTTTGCTTTTCATTCATAATCATAAAACCCGCCCAGCCTGCTTTCATAAGAATCCTGCCGGCGGCGGTTTCCCTGATTCAGATCAGCCCCGGCACAGTCCCGGGGGTAAATCAGATCATCCAGCTCTCCGTGATCAAAGAATAATATCTCTTCTGTTTTTTCCTCCTCCCGCACCGGAAGGAAAACTGTAAGCTGCACCCGTCGGTGGCCGCACTGGGGACACCGGTAGGCATGAAGCCCGCAGGCATAGATTCCGGCGGGAATTTCAGCTTTTTTCGTTACCGGAACCAGATGTTTTCGATAATATTCCGGGCTTTCATGGGAGCTGTAGTGCCCAACCGTCAAATCCGGCAGGGCATATAATTGCTTGTGCATGACGTCCATTTCACTCTGGCAGAGATTGCACCAGTTTTCATGAAAGACAGCGCGTATTTTCCGTAAAAATCCCATATCATACAGACCTTTCTTTTGCTTCTGTCAGCACTCCGGCCATCATGTCTGCCTTGGAGATTCCGGTCAGGATGTAGTCGCTGTCCATCCGCCAGCGTTTATTGGAGGTAAAGGTGTTGACCCGGATGCGGATGTCGTCTACTGTAAAGAGGAAGCTGACCCGGCTGCTTCCGGTTAAGGGGCCCATGCCGGTTTTTCCGTCGTCTTTCCAGATTTTGCTGATCCGGCTGGCAGGAAGCACGTAGTTCTGAAATGGGTTCCAGAAAAAAATCAGGGCGATTTTGCCATGCTCAACGTCCACAACCACCGTGCAGATATCGCTGTCAAAGGTATGGTTGGGCAGAAACCCGCTGCGTTCCAGTTCGTTCATCAGTTTCTTCCGTTTTCCTTTAAAAATCATCTTGCCGCCCAACGCCCACCACAGAACAGACAAAGCAGGAGGAACCATAAACAAAATGGCAGCTCCTGCGCCGCCGTCATGGAAAAAGGTATAGCCCAGGAAGAAGCAGAGGGCAGTAACTGCAGCAGGAGCCAGTATGTAGGATAAAAGGTATGGGACATTCAATTTTTTTACAGTTTCAGAGTTCATAGCGTGTATCATCCTTTCTTTTTTAGTACATGATAGCACATTGGGGCTGATTGGTCTATAGAAGAAGTTTGACAGAAGGGGGAAACTTTGTTATGTTAATCTTAAGAGAAACCCTCATCATGCTCAGCCTGCCGTTTGGCGGGCCGCATGGCCATCTATGCTATGGAAGCCAAGGGCTTTCATAGTAGATCCTTGGAAGCATAATGTTCAGCGAAATAACAGATTTTTCAGGAGGCATACGAATATGGCAGGAAAAAAATACCGGCGGATATTTACAATTGTGATAGATTCCCTGGGAGTGGGAGCATTAAGTGATGCGTCTGCATATGGGGATGAAGGGACGGACACTCTGGGCCATATTTCCCAGAGCGTCAGCGAGCTCCGTATCCCGAATCTGCAGAAGCTTGGCATTGCAAACCTGCATCCTTTAAAACAGGTTTCGGCAGTGGAACGGCCCATGGGCTATTTTATGAAGATGCAGGAAGCCAGTGTGGGAAAAGATACCATGACCGGCCATTGGGAAATGATGGGGCTTCATATTACAAAGCCATTCCGGACGTTTACCGAAACAGGTTTCCCCCGGGAACTGATAGAGGAATTGTCCCGGCGGACCGGCCGGGTGATTATCGGGAATAAAAGCGCCAGCGGCACGGAAATTCTGGAGGAGCTGGCAGAAGAGGAAATTGCCCGGGGCCATATGATCGTCTATACCTCTGCAGATTCCGTTCTGCAGATTTGCGGAAATGAGGAGACCTTTGGTTTGGAGGAATTGTACCGCTGCTGTGAAATTGCCAGAGAGCTGACCATGAAAGATGAGTGGAAGGTGGGCCGGGTCATTGCAAGACCTTATGTGGGCAGGAAAAAGGGAGAATTCAAGCGAACCAGCAACCGCCACGACTATGCCTTGAAGCCTTATGGGCGGACCGTGTTAAATGCCCTGAAGGATGCGGGACTGGATGTGATCTCTGTTGGTAAAATCTTTGATATTTTTGACGGGGAGGGACTGACGGAATCCAATAAATCCAAAAGCTCCGTGCATGGCATGGAACAGACCATTGAACTTGCAGGCAGAGCGTTTGAGGGGCTTTGTTTTGTGAACCTGGTGGATTTTGACGCTTTGTGGGGGCACCGCCGGAATGTGCAGGGATATGCGAGGGAACTGGAAAGATTTGACGTGAAGCTGGGAGAATTGCTGCCCCTTCTGAAAGAAGATGATTTGCTGATTCTGACGGCAGACCATGGAAACGACCCAACCCACACAGGCACAGATCACACAAGGGAGAAAGTTCCGTTTCTTGCCTATTCTCCCTCCATGCAGGGCAGCGGAAAACTGGAAGAGGTACAGACCTTTGCGGCAGTGGGAGCCACCGTTGCAGAGAATTTCGGCGTAAAAATGCCGGAGGGGACAATTGGAAGTTCTATTTTGTCAGAGTTGAGGTAAGGCCCGGAAAACATTTACCCAACACGCTTTCGCGCTGCAGCGAACAATTTATATTTCGATACACAGGAACTGCCGGATTGCCCTTTGGCTAAGCAAACGGTTCATGGGCGCACTGTGTGGAGGCGAAATCCACTGCTTACGGAGACTTAGGAAGGAAGGCTTTCCTGACTTCCTTAGCCGCAGTTGGCAGTTAGTTCGTCAAAACGCTGCCCAGTTTGTGTGTCAAAGGGCAATCCTGCAGTTCTGTCCGTATCTAAATATAAAAAGTTCGCTGCAGCAATGGGCGGCAGCCCGGAAAGGAATATTTATGGAGTATACAGAGATTTTAAAAACAGTGGATCACACATTGCTCACCCAGACAGCCACCTGGGAGGAGATTCAGAAAATTTTGGACGAGGGGATAAAATACCAGACGGCTTCTGCCTGTATCCCGGCGGCCTATGTGAAACAGGCTGCGGAATATGTCAATGGGGAGCTTCCCATTTGCACCGTAATCGGATTTCCCAATGGATACAGCACCACAGCGGTAAAAGTATTTGAAACAGAGGACGCTGTTGCAAACGGCGCAGATGAAATTGATATGGTAATCAACATCGGATGGCTGAAGGACAGGAAATATCAGGAGTTGGAAGAGGAGATCCGCCGGGTTCACGATGCCTGCAAAGGGAGAATCTTAAAAGTAATTATTGAAACCTGCCTGCTCACCCGGGAAGAAATGATTAAGATGTGTGAGATCGTTACAGCGGCAGGGGCGGAATACATCAAGACTTCCACAGGCTTCTCTGCAGCCGGCGCGGTATTTGAGGATGTGGAGCTGATGAAAAAGCATATTGGAGCAGAAGTGAAGGTGAAGGCTGCCGGGGGCATTGCTTCCCTGGCTGACGCTGAAAAATTCCTCCGCCTGGGGGCTGACAGGCTTGGCACCAGCAGAATCGTAAAGCTGACAGAACAGGAAGAAAGAAAATGACAAACGAACAATTAATGATGGAAGCAAAAAAAGCCAGAGAACATGCCTACGCGCCGTACTCCCATTTTCTGGTGGGGGCTGCCCTTCTGACAAAAAGCGGGAAAATATACCATGGCTGCAATATCGAAAACGCAGCCTATTCTCCCGGAAACTGCGCGGAACGAACCGCATTTTTTCGGGCTGTTTATCAGGGAGAGCGGGAATTTGAAAAGATTGCAGTTGCAGGAGGCCCAAAGGGAAGGGAGGCAGACAAACTCTGCGCCCCCTGCGGAGTCTGCCGTCAGGTGATGATGGAATTCTGCGATCCGGAGACTTTTCAGATTATTCTGGCAGACGGAAAGGGCGGCTGTCTGCAGCATTCTCTGAAAGAGCTTTTGCCCCTTGGATTCGGGCCGGAAAATTTGAATTAAAATCTGAGGATTTTTTGTAAAGTTAAGGACTGCCGGACTGCCCTGTTCATGTGGGAAAGGGCAGTCCGGCAGAGATTTTTGTGTTTTAATATGGCGGTTAATGGATATCTTTTCTTATGTATTTCAGATAGGCTGCAATGACTCCGGCAATGCCGAAAGCTGCGCCGATGGAGACCATAGTTTTATCCAGACTTCCGCTGGTGATAAGCTCGGCGCCGTCACAGTATCCGAACGGCGTAATGTATTTAAGGAATTCCGCCGTTTCTGTGATGTTTGCAATCAGATTCAGAAAATACATGACAGCAGCCAGTCCAAGGCCTATGCCGACGCTTCCTTTTCTCATAAAGGCGGAAATGCAAAAACAGATAGCTGCAAGTTCAATCTGAAGGATACAGTATGCCAGGTGGAGCAGGTTCAGCTCTTTCCAGGGAACGGTTTCACCGACGGCGGCTATGGCACCAGCGGAAAGGCCGTAGAGAATCAGATTCATTGCAATAATCTGAATCAGGACAGCAGCCAGTTTTTCTGTGATAATGCGGGCCCGGCTGACAGGGTGCGTCAGCAAAAACTCCGCTGTTTTGTCCCGCTCTTCTTTGCTGAGAATGTTTACTGCGCACAGGGCGGCGAAAAATGCCCCGCCAAGTCCCAGAACATTGCCGCATTCCACACTGTAAAATCCCATCAGCGTGCCGAAATTCAGTTTATCCATACCGAATGCGGCTGTAAAAGATCCCATGGAAGAAAACATATCATTAATGCCTTCCATTTCCCCCTTCATTTCCGGATACAGAAAAATGCAGACCATCAGCAGAAATCCAATGGCCGCTGTCCAGATGAAAAAAGAAGTTTTGCTTTGCCGGAGTTCGTGTTTTACTATGGTCATGCTCTGCCACCATCCTTTTCATAAAAATGCAGGAAAATCTCTTCCAGGTCTGGTTCGGAAACTGAAAGGTCGGTGAGATTCCCTGCTGCAAGTGTCTGAAGGAGAAGATTCATGTCTCCGTTGTAAAGGAAGCTTACAAATCCATCCCCTTCTGTTTGATTGCGGATTCCCTCAAGGCCCTTTAGCGCAACGCTGCCGTGGACGGTGACGCGTCTTGCATTGGTTTTTGAAAGCGCGGTTACCTTGTCGCAGGCAATGATTCTGCCTTCCCGGATAATTGCCGCCCGGCTGCAGTTTCTCTGGATTTCAGACAATACATGACTGGACAGAAATATGGTTGCGCCTTTGCGGTTCTGTTCCCTGAGAATATCGAAAAACTCCCGCTGTATCAGTGGATCAAGCCCTCCGGTGGGCTCGTCCAGAATCAAAAGCCTGGGGCTGCTTTGGAGCGCGCAGACAATGGCGACTTTCTTACGGTTGCCGAAAGAAAGCTCATCCACCCTGCGGGATACATCCAGCTGCAGGCGTTCACAGAGTTCTTCTGCCGTTTTACGGCAATTCATTTTGCGCATACGGGCAGAAAAAGCCAGAATATCTTTTACTTTCATGCCGGGATAAAACACGGCTTCCGAGGGAAGGTAGCCGGTGTCTGCTAATATGGCTTCCCGGGCCTTTCGGATGTCATGTCCTAAAACCTTGGCGCTGCCTGAAGTGGGGGAAATAAGCCCCGTCAGTGTGCGGATGGTTGTGGATTTGCCTGCGCCGTTGGGGCCAATAAAGCCGAAAAATTCCCCTTCCTTAACAGACAGGTTCAGTTCTGTGATTCCTCTGGATTTCCCATAATTTTTTGTCAGGCTGCTTGTTTTAATTGCTTCCATACGTTGTTTTCCTTTCAAAACGATCTGCTGTTTGGTCAATGCCGCTGTGATCGTTATTCTTTTCGAAGATATATGCTTTTCCAAAAAGTTATCAGTTTTGTAAAATCTTTTTCCATTTGAGCCATGTCCACGCTGCCCCGCTGCACCAGCTCCCAGAGATATCCTACTGACGCCCAATACATTTCCTGATACATCATGGGAATATCCAGTCCCGGAATAAATTGCGCCGGGTCAAAATTCAGCCTCGCTTTGTCTGCGTTCAGATTAAAATATGTGTGATAACTCTTTTGGACTGCAGCGCAAATCTCAGTGTCTTTTTCGTAAAATGCCTTGATGGTGAAGTTTGCCATATCCGGATACAGGCGGATGATCTCCATTTTTGCCCGCATTCCCCGTTCTATACTGTCAAAGAGCTTTTCCTGGTGATAGCATTCATACCTGGTGAGATATTCAATGGTGGTTGCCGCGCATTTTTCCCAAAGAAACAAATATAGTTCCTTTTTGTTGTGAAAATAGTGAAACAGCAAAGATTTACTGATTCCTGCTGCCTGGGCAATTTCACTCATGGGACTGTTCTTATAGGAATTCTGTGAAAATACCCGGTATCCGGCATTGATGATTGTCCTTTGTTTTTCCTCAGGCAGAGAAAAGAATTTTTCGTTCATATCGTTGCCTCCGTGAACCGCTTCGGTCAACTATAGTTTAAATCCATTGACCGGTTTTGGGAAGCCCCTGAATATGAAATTTTATTAAAATACAGATTTCTTTTGCCGTTAACTGGAAAAATCATTTGAAATTTTCCAGGTTAAGTTATAAAATGAAATTAACTATTGACCATGTAAATTGTAAAATAGAGACACTGTGCAAAAATATTTATCCTGCAGGGAGGAAAACGTATGAAAAAAAGATTTTTTTTGGTTTTCTGTTTGCTGTTGTTTTTATTTACCGGTACGGTATCGGCTGATTCCGGCGGGGGCACCGGTTCTTTAAGCATCACAGACGAGAACCGCTTTGAACCTGATTATTACCGGAAACCGGAGACGCGTTACATGTCTCTGGGGGCCGGGCTAGGACGGACTGCCAGAGCAGGCCTGGATTTTGAAACTTATATCGTAGAACAACTGCAGCAATTTTCCACGGTCATTGATGTGAGCGGCTATGGGATATCCAATGGGGGAGCGGGGAATGCTTTTTTCCAGGTTTTATACAACCATCCGGAACTGTTTTATGTGGAAGGGGATGTGGAATGGAGTTACAATTCCAGCGGCTTGGTAACCAAATATCATAGTATCAAATATTGTGATACAAAGGCCAATATCCAGCGTCAGCAGAAGGAACTGGAAGCGGCGGCAGAACAGGCCCTTACCTGGGTGGACGATTCCATGAGCGATATGGAAAAAGCCCTTGTGATTCACGACTATCTGGTTCTGAACTGTGAGTATGACCAGGAACGGCTGCAAAGCGGCAGGCTTCCGGCTTATTCCCATTCTGCTTACGGTGCGCTGGTGAGCAAACTGGCAGTCTGCGACGGGTATTCCCATGCCTATTCCTATATTTTGGGAAAACTGGATATCCCTTGTGAACTGGTAACCAGCAACAGTATGAATCATGCCTGGAGCATGGTTTCCATAGACGGAAACTGGTATCATGTGGATGTTACCTGGGATGATCCGATTTGGGACTGTATCGGGCGCGTTTTGCATAATTATTTTCTTTTGAGCGATCAGGTGATTTCTGACAGCAGCCATAAACATTCAAATTGGAGCGCTGGCCACAGGGCTGTGTCCGATACTTATAAACAAATATTCTGGACGGGAATCCAGTCGGCTTTCTGCTATTGGAACGGGGCATGGCATTATGCCAGATATAACGGAATCAGCCGTACCGCCGATGTGATGAAAAAGCAGGAGCTTTTAGGCGGCATGGAGGAAACAGTCCACGCAGAGTCCAGTCTGTGGGGGAATAACGGCGGAACTTATATGTATCTGGATTTAGATGCGGGAAAGAGGGGCATATATTTTAACAGCGGAACCGCCATCTGCCGGTTAACTGAGGCTGGAACGGTGGAAACAGTGTATGAACCGGCCCAGTCTGCCAGTCAGTATATTTTTGGATTCACCATCAAAGAAAATCAGTTGTGCTACGGACTCCAGAGTACGCCCAATCTGTCCGGGAAACAGCGCATTTACACCTATCCTCTGCCAGAGCCGCCAGCGCAGATTACGGGAATTACAGCGGAAAACGTAACTGCAGTTTATGACGGAGCCGCCAGGAAAATTCAGGTGAAGGGGATAAAAACCGGTGACACAGTTTCTTATGCCGGGGCAGACGGGGTGTTCGGCGCAGAACAGCCGGAGATGAAAAATGCCGGAACTTATCGGGTTTCCTACAAAGTAGAACGGAACGGGTGTGAACCCTTTACAGGAAACGCCCAGGTAGTGATTGAGAAGGCAGAACCGGAATACGCTGTTCCGAAGGGGCTGAAGATTGGAAAAGGACAGTCATTGAAAGAAGTGAAGCTGCCGGAAGGATTTTCCTGGGAGACAGATACCGGGATGAAATGGCAGGAGACAGGGGAAGTTACCTGCTATGCGGTTTATGTTCCCAAGGATTCCCGGAATTATAAAGAAGTTTCCCGGATTCCGGTGAAACTAACGGTGACAGAGGAGAAACAGCCGGATACTCCGCCGGGAGAGTCGGAGAACCCGCCGGGAGGAGAAAATCCGGGAGAGCCGGATACTCCGCCGGGAGGAGAAAATCCGGGAGAGCCGGAGCTTCCGCCAGGGGAAGAGAATCCGGGACAGCCGGAGCTTCCCCCAGGAGGAACGCTGGATACTCCGCCGGAAGAAGAGAAGCCGGGAGAGCCGGATCTTTCGCCAGAGGGTGAGAAACCGGGCACTCTGCCGGGAACAGACGGGACAGAGGCGAATAAGGAAACACCCTCCTATACTGTGCCCCAGGGCCTCTCCGGGCACAGCGGCAAAATGTTAAACAGTGTAAAACTGCCTTCCGGATTTGTATGGCAGACTTCGGAAAGCACACGGCTGTGGCGGGAAGGCAGTTATACCTATTATGTGAAATATATTCCCGATGATACGGAGAAATATGTGACAGTTTCCAATATTCCGGTAAAAGTGAAAGTGACCTGTCCGGGGCATCAGTACCGTTCAAAAATAACCAGAACAGCCACCAGAACCAGAACAGGCCAGGAGACTTTTACCTGCAGCGTCTGCGGGGATACGTATACCGAAGAGACTGAGGTATATGCGCCAAAGAAGCCGAAGCCGGTCACAGATTTGAAGGTTACGGGAACCAGCACCAATTCCCTGCAGTTTTCCTGGAAAAAAACAGAAGGCGTGAAATACCGTGTGGTGCTTTATCAGAAAAATGCCGTAATTTCAACAGCGTATACCGGTAAAAATGTTTATACCTGCAGTAAATTAAAACCTGCCGTTAATTATCTGCTGAAAGTAACCGCATACAGGGAAATAGACGGAGGAAAATATTATGCAGAAAAGGAAGCCTCTGTCCGCGCTTTTACCGTCCTTGGAAAAGTGAAATTAGTCTCAGTAAAGAATCGGGGAAGCAATAAAGCAAAACTCACCTGGAAAAAAGTGTCAGGAGCCGATGGATATGAGATTTCCATGAAAACAGGAAAAAGCGGCTATAAAAAAATCAAGACGATTGCCAAAGGAAAAACCGTCACTTTTACAAAAACCGGCCTGAAAAAAGGCAGGAATTACAGCTTCCGGATTCGGGCATTTAAAAAATCCCAGGGCAAGAAAGTGTACGGAAGCTACAGCAATGTGAAAACTTTAAAGAGAACATAGAGAAAGTGTCAGTACTGCAGCGATTGATGAGGGTCTGCCCCGCTTTATCGGGCACAACGTGGCAGATGGAAATTTAAGCAAGTAAAAACGTCGATATTTAACCGCAGGAGTAATATGTCTGAGAAAAGGAGCAGATTATGAAACAGAAAATTTTATTTCCTGTTTTGCTGCTGTTGTGTTTATTTGGGAGCACTGCGTATGCAGCCCCCGTCCAACAGGAGCAGACAGAAACAATTACATTAACGGAAGAGAATCGTTATAATCCGGTATATTATCAGGAGCCGGAGGAAATCTATCCGGCGGCAAATGCCGGAATGGCCCGCGGGGCGCAGGTAACCTTAGAAGAATATGTGGTGAGCGCGTTAGAGGAATTTCAGAATACCATTGATATTTCGGCATATCAGATTCCGAAGGAAGAAGCAGGGAATGTGTTTCTTCAGATATTGAACGATCATCCCTCTTTGTTTTTTGTGAATGGCCGTATCGGATGGAGCAGCAGTGGAACCACCGGGATGGCAGTGGCTTATGAGGTAGAATACACAGATACAATAGAGAATATCAGAGTGCAGAAAGCAGATTTTGACCGTGCAATTAATCAGGCGTTAACCTGGACTGATCCTGCTATGACCGATTTGGAGAAGGCATTGGCGGTGCATGATTATCTTGTGTTAAATTGCGAATACGATTATGAAAGGCTGAACAGTAACACAGTTCCGGATATTTCCCATTCGGCTTACGGCGCATTGATTGAGAATATAGCTGTCTGCGACGGATATGCCAAGGCTTATGCCAGTATTCTGGAAAAGCTTGGAATTTCCAGTAAAATAGTGGCAAGTGACAGTATGAATCATGCCTGGAATCTGGTTTCTGTTGACGAAAACTGGTATCATGTGGATGCCACCTGGGATGATCCCATCCAGGACTGTATCGGGCGGGCAGGCCACAATTATTTTATGCTGAGCGATACGGCAATTTCAGATGCAAATCATGAACATTATGGATGGGTGAAAGAGTATACTGCAGATTCCAGCGTTTATGACAATGCATTCTGGTCAGACATTACTTCCGCATTCTGTTATCAGCAGGGGAACTGGTATTATGCAAGCTATAAAGCCGGAAGTACAGCTCTGATGAAAAAGCCGGAACTTCTGGGAACAGAAGAACAGGAAATTTGTACTGAAAACGTCACATGGAATAACTATGGGATGAGCGGCATGTATCTGGATCTGGAACCTGCAAAAGAAGAGATATATTTTAATACCAGAACCGATATACGCAAAATAAATGCAGACGGAACAATTGCAGCCGTGTATCAGCCGGAACTTCCATCAGGGCAGTTGATTTTTGGCTTTACCGTGAGAGGCTCCAGGCTGTGTTATGCGCTTCAGGAAAGTCCGAATTTGGCAGGGAAGTAGGAAATCAAAACATTTATCATGGAGGAGCTCAGACTTCCGGAGATTACGGGAGTTACTGCTTCAGACGTGATAGCAGTTTATGATAACACTGCCAAAACAATAACGGTAACAGGCACAATTTCCAGTGATAAAGTCACATATAAGTTAGAAGGCGGCAGTTACGGTTCCAGTCAGCCGGAGTTGATTAATGCCGGAACTTATCAGGTTTGGTATCGGGTGGAACGAGAGAATTGCGAGACTTTGGAACAAAAGGTTCAGGTGGTAATTAATCAGGCAGAACCGATATATACAGTTCCTACAGAATTAAAAGGAAACAGCGGCACAACGTTAGGCCAGATCAGACTGCCGCAAGGATTTTCCTGGGAGAATGCATCTGTAAAATTAAAGGAAGAAGGCAAAAAAGGCTTTTATGCTGTCTATACGCCGGGGGATACTCAAAATTACAAAACGGTTTCCCATATTGCAATAAACGTAACGGTGACCTGTCCAGGCCATAATTATGCTTCTAAAGTGACAGTACCGCCTACCGCAACTAAAAAAGGACAAATGACGTATACCTGCAGTTTATGCGGAAATACATATACCGAAGAGATTGAAATACTGAAACCGGACAGTCCAGGCGGAGATGAAAACACCCAGAACCCCGGAACCGCCGACACACTCCAAAAGCCAGAAAAAGTTTCCGGCCTGAAAGTGGCCAAAGCTGCCGCAAATTCCCTGAAATTTTCCTGGAAGGCTGTAAAAGGGGCGAACTACCGGCTGACTCTTTACAAAGGAAGCAAAACCGTTTTCACAAAGTATATAAAAACAAATTCTTATACCTGCAAAAGCCTGAAAGCGGCAACAGCTTACACTGTAAAAGTAACCTCTTATGTGGAAAGCAAGGGAACGAAGCTGTATGCTGCTTCTGAAACATCTTTAAAGGCGGCAACAGCCCCTGAGAAAGTAAAATTGAGCTCTGTTAAGAAAAAGAGCAGCAGTAAAGCAAAAATCACATGGAAAAAAACCGCCGGGGCCGATGGTTATGAAGTATTTATGCGCACCGGAAAAGGAAGCTTTAAGAAAATAAAAACCATTACCAAAGGAAAAACAACTTCATTTACCAGGTCAGGGCTGAAAAAAGGAAAAAGCTACAGTTTCCGCGTCCGGGCCTATAAGAAATCGGCAGCCGGGAAAGCATACGGAAGCTACAGCAATGTAAAAACATTGAAGATGAAATAAGAAAAAGGGGGCGGCCGGAAACTGGCAGTTTCACTGCTGTATATTGTGTGTAACTGCCATGTTCCGGCTGCCCCCTGTTAAAATTCAAATCAGAAGGAGCGATGTATCAGGGAAAAACGGGATAATGCCTTCTTTACAGCGCCATGGCTGCGGCAGCGCCGTCTGCAACGGCCTGTAAGGCCTGCCCGGCTTCCTTTGCATCACCAATCAGATAGATTTCTTTTCCGCAGTCTTTGACTGCGTGATACAATTCCTGATCCGGCCTGGAACCCACCGCATACACGATATGGGTAAAACCGGACAGTTCTTTTTCTTCTCCGGATGTTTCCAACCGGACGGTATCTCCGGCTGTGCTGACTAACCGGGTTTGCGTCAGCAGGTTTACACCGATATCCTTCAGCCGTATTATGGCCGGAACCAGATTGGCAGGCGCCATGCCTTCGCCCATTGTATGCTTCATTTCTATGACGGTCAGCGTTAAATTTCCTGTTTTTGCAGAATCCAGATATTCCGCTGTTTCCAGTCCTGCCATGCCGCCTCCTACGATCAGTATATTTCCCTGGGTGATTTTTTTCTCACCTTTTAAAATCTGATGTGCGGTGCAGGCATTTTCGCTTTCTTTCGGCATGATCGGCTGAGAACCGTTTGCCAGAATCACAGCGTCAAAATTACTCTGAAGGATTTCCTCTGCGTCTACTAAATGTCCCCGTTTTATCTGCACATGCAGGCGAAGAAGTTCATGCTCCAGGAATAGAATCCACTTTATCAGCGGCTCTTTATAAGGCGGGACTGCGGCAAGCAGGATTTGTCCGCCTAAATTTTCTTCTTTTTCAAACAGGGTTACAGTTTCTCCCCGGAGGGCGGCCATTCTTGCTGCGGCCATGCCGCCGATTCCGCCTCCTATGACCGCCACTTTTTTTGAGATTTCTGCAGGTTCTATGGACAGCCTGGATTCTTTGCCGGCAAATGGATTAATCACGCAGGAAGCGGGTCTGCGTTTATTTTGTTCGCCCACACAGCCCACAAGGCAGCCTGCGCAGGGAGCAATTTCGTCTCTGCGTCCCTCCTGGATTTTATGGACGAATTCCGGCTCTGCAAGCAGCGCCCTGCCCAGTACCACTGCATCTGCTTTTCCTTCTCTGATCACTGTTTCTGCAAGCTCCGGAGTGTTGATTTTTCCCACTACGATGACGGGAACGGTGCTGACAGATTTGATTTTTGCAGCTTCTTCCACATTGATGCCGGCCTTTTCTCCGTGAGAAGGGATAATTTTATTTGGTAATTCATACTGTACCCCTCCGGAAATCTCAAAGGCGTCGACGCCGTGTTCAATAAGCGCCGGAACCAGCTGTATCATATCCTCTACGGTATTGCCGCCTGCCGCCCGTTCACTGCCTGATATTCTGAGAATGATTGGAAAGTCTGCGCCGCATTTTTCCTTGATGGCGTCCACTGTTTCCAGTAAAAGCCGGGCGCGGTTCATCAGGCTTCCGCCGTACGCGTCAGTACGGGTGTTCCTCAGGGGAGATAAGA
This sequence comes from Lachnospiraceae bacterium, assembly GCA_910575555.1. GTDB lineage: Bacteria > Bacillota > Clostridia > Lachnospirales > Lachnospiraceae > Petralouisia. Next base: position 51,476 of record CAJTFX010000005.1, read on the forward strand.
AAGATCCCAACAGCATATATCCATGGGCGCAGTGCAGTTCAATTCCGTCGAAGCCTGCCTGCTTTGCCTGCCAGGAAGCGTCAGCGTACTGTGCGATGATGGCAGGAAGCTCTTCTGGTTCCAGAGCCCGGGTGTCCTGTCCCATGGAATTTTTGTATCCACTGGAGGACACGGGGGTCACTCCGGAGAAGGAGCAGATGCTCTCCGGCCCCGGATGGGTAATCTGCGGAATGATTTTTGCGCCGTAAGAATGAATTTTGTCAGTAAATTCTCTGTATCGTGCAATGCTGCTTTCATCCCGGAAACAAAGGGTATGGCCCAGATACGGCGTATTGGGGTCAACGGTGGTTGCATCTGTGATAATGCATCCGACTCCTCCTTTTGCCCGGGCAAGCCAGTATGCCTGCTGTTCTTCGCCGGGAACGCCGTCCGGATTGACGTAGCCCAGGGACATGGGAGCCATAAAGGTTCTGTTTTTCAGCGTCATGGAGCCGATTTTTAATTCTGTGAATAAATTTGCCATAAGTATGCCCTCTTTATTGATTGATATCTAAAACAGCGTGGTAAGCGTCGTGGATTGCGTTCAGAGCCATGCCCGGCGCTTTTTTGGCGTCTCCGATGAGATACGCCGGAATCTCCAGTTTTTGGCAGGTTTCCTGCAATGCTGTTGTGTCCGCAGACTTTGTTCCCACTGCCATAACAACCAGATCTGCCTGGAAAGAAACCTGCTCCTGATCTTTTTGCGCAATGACTTTGTCTGCTTCTATTGCTTTGCAGACAGTGTTTGTATGTACTGTGACCGGCAATTCCGAAAGGGAGAACTGGGAGGTGATCTTGCGGAGCTGTCCCAGGTCAGCCAGTACATCCGGCTTCATTTCCAGGATATCTGCTTTGACGCCCCGGGACGCCAGGTATTCTGCGCACTCAAAGCCAACCAGTCCGCCGCCGATGACTACTGCGGTTTTTCCTGAGAACTCTTTTCCTTCAAGAAGATCATGGGATTCTGTCACGATTTCACTGTCTCTTCCTGGAATATCCGGCACAATGGGAGTGGAGCCTGCGGCAAGGATCACGATGTCCGGGTGCATTTTTTCAATCAGTTCCGGCGTAACCTCCGTATTCAGATGCACTTTGATTCCCTGATCTTTTACATTTGCCACAGCCTTGTCCGCAGCGTATTGAAAATCACTTTTTCCAGGAGCAGCGCCGGCAAGTGTGAACTGACCGCCCAGGCGGCTGCTTTTTTCAAAGATCACCGGTTCATTTCCAGTTTTTTTCAGATTAAGGGCCGCCTCGATTCCTGCAATGCCTCCTCCCACAATCATTACTTTCCTGGATTTAACTCCCGGTGTTAAAGCCCATGCTTCTTCCTCTAACAGAGCAGGATTTCTCATACAGGTGATGTGCTTTACTTCCGGATCGGATAATGATGCGCAGAAGTAATCGTAACATCCCTGGTTGCAGCCGATACAGTAGCGGATATCATTCAGACGTCCTTCCCGGGCCTTATTACAGAAGTCCGGATCTGCAAGCTGCGCCCGCGCCATAACGATCAGATCTGCTTTATCTTCTTCCAAAATCTGCTCAGCCAGCTCCGGGGTGTTGATTCGGCCGCAGGGCATGGTCAGCATTCCGGTTTCCTGACGGATTCGGGCTGCATCTTCCACATTGAAGCCTTTTGGAATGTCCACAGGCGCCACTTCATAGACCGTTGCCGCTGTCACAATATTGCCTCTGGAAATATTAAGGACATCCACGCCGGCTTCTTTTGCGTCCTTGCAGAATTCAATGACCTCCTCTATGGTCAGTCCTCCTTCCAGCATATCGTCATGGCAGCCGATCCGCATCAGCAGAGGCATTCCTTCCGGCATATTTTTGCGGATTGCCCGGATACATGCCAGAGGGAATTTCTTTCGGTTTTCGAAACTGCCGCCCCAGCAGTCAGTTCTGTGATTCAGCCCGCCGGACAGCATAGAATGGGGAAGGTAATTGTGGGCGCAGTGAAACTCCAGGCAGTCAAAGCCTGCTGTTACCGCTCTTTTTGCAGCAGCCCCGAATGCTTCGATGACAGAATAGAGCCGTTCTTCTGTAATTCCCGGTACCGTATATTCAGCGGACATGGGCATATCATTTGGCAGAAGGATCTGGGCCGTTTGGTCGCTTGCCACTGCAAGTCCTCCCTGCCACAGCTGAACGCAGGTTTTTCCGCCTGCCGCATGGACGGCGTCGTTTAATTTCTGCAGTCCCGGAATATATTTATCCTCTGCAATGGACAAAAATCCATGGGGCGCGCTTGCGGCGTCTACCGAGGTCACTTCCACTGTGTTCAGCCCGCATCCCCCCTTTGCACGGGCCGCATGATAGGCAATCAGCTTGTCGGTTACTTCTCTGCCGTCGGCGCTTTCAGCGCTTTCATGGGTTCCCATGGCGCTCAGTACTACACGGTTTCTCAGTTCCAGGTTTTTGATTTTGATGGGTGAAAATAATTTTTCAAATAACATATGTCCTCCTCCTTTGAAAAAAATTATTGTTTAAAATCTTCTGTGTCCGCTTTTGCGAACATTCCCCGGATCATTTCCATACAGGCGTGTAACGTATCGTCATTCCATAACGACGGTTCTTCTTTTAATTTCAGATAAATCTGGCTTGCGAATCCATAATATGCCGTGGTCATGAGCCAGAGCGGGCTTTCTTTGAATTCTCCCGTTTCCCTGCCTTCTGTGATAATTTTCTCAATATCATCGTAGAATTCTTTTTTGCATTGCAGAAACATATCACAGTATACCGGAGACGCTGTGTACAGTCTCTCGATCATAGATTCTCTGGGATGGCTCATGGAATAGTGAATGATGTTTTGGAATCTTTTGCATAATTTGTCCATGGCCGTTTTCTCCTGATCCACGTCCTGGTTGCAGGCTTTAACATCCATCTGATAACAATGCTGATATACTTCCTGGATCAGGGCGGCTTTGGAATCAAAGTAGAAATAAAGAGTTGCTTTTGAGATGCCTGTTGCAGCCGCAATGTCCTGCATGGATGTAAGATCCAGCCCTTTTTCACAAAAGAGTGTGATGGAAGCATCGATAATCTCAGCTTTTCTGTCTGTATGGTTCATATATTCCCTCCTTTCAACCGACCGGTCGGTTGGTATGTAGATATTTTAACATACATTTTTTCCATTGTAAATATGTGAAGTGAAGCCTGTTGACAGAAGAGAAAAGTATGATTAGAATATAATTTGAATAAAAACACAGCGGTTTATTTTAATTACAGACAGTGAGGAATATTATTATGAGTAAAATAATTTTAACAGGCGACAGACCAACCGGAAAACTCCATGTGGGACATTATGTGGGTTCTCTGCGGCGCAGAGTGGAGCTGCAGAATTCCGGAGAATATGACAAAATATTTATTATGATAGCAGATGCGCAGGCATTGACAGACAATGCGGATAACCCTGAAAAAGTCCGTCAGAATGTGGTGGAGGTTGCCCTGGATTACATGGCCTGCGGGTTAGACCCAAAGAAGTCTACATTATTTATTCAGTCCCAGATTCCCCAGCTTTGCGAATTGTCCTTTTACTATATGAATCTGGTTACCGTATCCAGATTGCAGAGGAATCCTACGGTAAAGGCTGAGATTCAGATGCGCAATTTTGAAGCCAGTATACCGGTTGGCTTTTTTACGTATCCCATCAGCCAGGCGGCGGATATCACAGCCTTTCGGGCGACTACGGTTCCGGTAGGAGAAGATCAGATGCCTATGATTGAGCAGACCAGGGAAATTGTGCACAAGTTCAACACGGTATATGGAGAAACTCTGGTGGAGCCCCAGGTGCTTCTGCCGGAAAATCAGGCGTGTATGCGGCTTCCCGGCACGGACGGAAAAGCAAAAATGAGCAAATCCCTGGGAAACTGCATTTATCTGTCAGAAGAGCCGGAGGAGATTAAGAAAAAAGTTATGAGCATGTTTACAGACCCCAATCATCTCAGGGTAGAAGATCCGGGTTCTCTGGAAGGAAATACGGTATTCACTTATCTGGACGCTTTCTGCCGGGAGGAACATTTTGAACGGTATTTGCCGGATTATGCCAATCTGGATGAGCTGAAGGCTCATTACCAGCGGGGCGGCCTGGGAGATGTGAAGGTGAAGAAATTCTTAAATAATGTATTGCAGGAGGTATTGGAGCCAATCCGCAGCCGCAGGAAAGAACTGCAGAAGGACATTCCCTATATATATGAGGTTTTGAAAAAGGGAAGCCAGGAAGCAGAGAAAACGGCGGCGCAGACTTTGGATGCAGTGCGTTCTGCCATGAAAATCAATTATTTTGCAGATGCAGAATTAATCCGGGAGCAGTCGGAGAAATTTAAATAAGAGGTTAGGAACAGGCGGCTGCTTTACGGCGGGCCGGAGGAATTGCCGCAGGTGCAGAAGCCGCAGGTGCAGAAGCGGCAGAGGCGTTAAGCGGGCGCAGTATTTCTTTTGCTTATCAGTTCGGAAAGAATTCTGCGGGATATTTTCATGTAAATTTATATTGAATTTGGTGTTCAAAAGCCATGATATGGTGTATAATAAAAATGAAAATTGGAATTAAAAGTGTAATTGATTAATAAGGGTAGATCTTGTGAAATAATATTTTTGTTCTATTGTATTCACAAAAAGAGGAATGGATTTGAATGATAAAAATACTGTGACACGAATTGAAAAAATATTTCCTGATTATTTTCAAAGATTCAAATTGCCGGATGGGGCAAGGGAAGAGTCGATAAAAGTATATAGAGCATGCAGAAGCGGAAGGTGCGATAAGAATTCTTTTTTACCTTCTTTTGAAGAAAATGGCTGTGTTTTGAATCCAATGGCTGATTCAACAGATCCCGGACAATATTCTTTATCGACATTTGAGAAACCTAAAGATGTAAAAAGGTTTGCAAGCATTATTTCTGATATGAAAGTTCCTTATCAAATTGCAGTGGGAGAGACCAATCCCAGGCATGGGGTGGTGCAAAGGACGAAAGAGAGGACAAAGAAAAGAACTTCGCATGTAGATTGGTGGCTTTATAAAGACGCGTCACCATATGATGAGTTTGAAATGATAAATAATTTTGAAGAGTATCTTCAAAATTACATTAAAGAAAGAGATGAAAAGAAATGAGAGAGTTTATTAAATTGGATAAATATGGACAGATTTATATTGACAAAGTTCTTTTTGAGTCGTATTTTCCGGTTGTTTTCACTTGTTTAAATGACAAAAAGGATGTTTTCATAGGTGTATGCTGCCAAAATAATGAAAAAGGATGTAAATGGCTTCTTGGAAAAACCAACGGTATAAGCCTTATAAGAATGTTGCGGGACGAGATAACGATTCGGCAGTTGCTGTTAGAATATTCTTCAGGGAAGATATCTGTTGATTATGTAGAAAATAGATATACAATATCTTATAATAACTCAGATTGGGATGAGAGTAGTCCATATCTGCCAAAAGAAGATTCATATATGTACGCAGAAGATGGAGAATTTGACGATGAGATTAATTACTTTTCATTGATCGATAATGATGTGCATTATAATACGAAATACTATAAAAGTATTGCAAAAGAATCAGGAATCATAGACGAAGGAATTGAGCTTTCTGCAGATGCGTTGGATGTATTTGCGTCAACTTTGGGGAATATTTCAATTCCAAGCGAAATAGTAGTCAGTACCTTGAAAGTGTCTTGGGAATTGTGTACTAACATTGTGATAGATACAGGTAAATATATAGATCAAAAAAAATATAAATTAGTGCATAATAGTGCTTTCAAAATATTATCGGAGGATCTGAGAATAAAAGTGGAATCAGATGATAATATTTTTGCAGATGCAGCATGAAGGAGACGGAATGGGTAATTATAATAGTATATTGAATTTACAAAGATTGGTATTTGAAAGAATTGAATTTGATAGAAAAGGTTTTAAGAATACCCAAGAGCTGAAATTTGAATTGCAGGCACAAATAGGATTGGATGAAAACGGCATATATAAGGTGACGCTTGTTTTGAATGGCACAAAACAAGATGAGTACGATATTGTTATTAGTTTATCTGGTTTTTTTAAGTTTGAAGGACAAGTGGAAGATAAGATGGGTCAGGATTTAATAAGTAAGAATGCTGTAGCAATTTTGATGCCTTATCTCAGAAGTGAAGTTACGTTGTTAACAGCACAACCGGATACTGACAGTGTGGTGCTTCCGCCGTTTAATATTAATAAAATGTTTGGAAATTAAAAAATATGCTTGGGATATTCGCTTGTATCAAAAAGCCGAACATACCTGAATCATTTTCAGGAGTCTATGTCCGGCTTTTTTTTCATATAATGAATGGAAAAATACAAACCCAACAGGGAAGAACATGAACATGGAAAAATTAAACAGATGCAGCCAATCAAAATTTTCCCAGACCAGACAGTTTCTGAAATTTCAAAAAAAGAAAAAATCCGCCGCCGTTTTTCTGGGCCTTATCTTATCCGCAGCGCTGGCCGTAACCTGTGTCACAGAGGCCTTTGCAGAAACTATAATTCTAAAAGCCCCGGGGCCGGAAATCCCAAAGGCTCAGGAAACCCCGATGAAGCAGGAAAATCCGCAGACCCGGGAAATGCCGCAGGATCAGCCCAATTTCAGCCTGTATGCCAAATCTGCAGTTTTGATGGATGCAGAAAACGGCAGGGTGCTCTATGAGAAAAACGGTTATGAACACATGCCCAATGCCAGCACCACCAAAATCATGACCTGCATCCTGGCATTGGAACAGGGAGATTTAGAGAGCGAGGTAAAAGTCAGCAGCTATGCCGCGTCCATGCCCCAGGTGCGCCTTGGCATGAGCAAAGAGGACAGTTTTCTTCTGAAAGATCTGCTGTATTCTCTGATGCTGGAGTCCCACAATGATTCTGCAGCGGCCATTGCAGAGCATATCGGCGGTTCTGTCGAAGGATTTGCGGCAAAAATGAACCAGAAGGCCAGGGAATTGGGCTGTAAGGATACCTATTTTATCACGCCCAACGGGCTTGACGCCAGTGATGAAACCGGGGTGCATGGAACCACGGCGGCGGATCTGGCGGTGATTATGACCTACTGCATCCAGAATGAGAAATTCCTGGAAATCACCCGTACGCCCAGTTATCAGTTTACCAATCTGGCCGGAACAAAGCATTATAACTGCAATAACCACAATGCGTTTCTGCAGATGATGGAAGGGGCGCTGTCAGGCAAAACAGGATTTACCGGCAATGCAGGCTACTGTTATGTGGGAGCGCTGCGCCGGGAGGACCGCACCTTTATTGTGGCCCTGCTTGCCTGCGGATGGCCCAATAACAAAACATACAAATGGTCAGATACCCGCACGCTGATGAATTACGGCCTGGAAAATTATTACTGTGAAGACGTCTATGAGTATGACCGGGAATTTGCGCCTGTGAAAGTGGAGGGAGCGGAGCCGGAAAATGGAAGGCTCTATCAGGAAGTGACCGTTCCCCTGAAAATCAAAGAAGAAAAGATCCGGGTGCTGAAACGCACAGATGAAGAAATCCGGACGATTTATGAGATTCCCCAGAGCGTTCAGGCGCCGGTGAAAGAGGGGCAGCAGCTTGGCAGGGCCATTTATTATCTGGGTGAGCGCCAGATTGCGGAGATTCCCGTCTATGCAGCCAAAGCCGCCAGAAAACTGAAACCCTCCTGGTACAAAGAATATATCCTGAAACTGTTTTTCATGGAAAAGGAACTGTATTTTGAGCCGGCTGAGACAAATTTTACGAAAACCTCCGAATAAAAATCAGGGTATAGTGAAATTTTTAACAAATTTGTGACAAATATCTATTGAAAAGTTTCGTCAAAAGAGATACAATTACAATCGGAAGAAAATTTTGAAAAATTTTAAAAATACATATGGAGGTTTAAGCAAATGAGTAATTCTACCAACTCAGCAAGACAGAGAATTTCCGGTCTGCTCGATCAGCAGAGTTTTATGGAACTCGGAGCTCTGGTAACTGCAAGAAACACAGACTTTGATTTAAGTCAGTCTGAAACCCCATCCGATGGCGTTATCACCGGATATGGCCTGATTGACGGGAATCTGGTGTATGTGTACAGCCAGGATGCTTCTGTGTTAAACGGAACCATCGGCGAGATGCACAGCAAGAAAATAGCTGCAATCTATCAGATGGCAGTGAAGATGGGGGCGCCGGTGATCGGGCTGATTGACTGTGCAGGAATGCGTCTGCAGGAATCCGTAGACGCGTTGCAGGGATTCGGCGAGATTTATGCAGCTCAGGCCAAGGCAAGCGGCGTAGTGCCTCAGATTTGCGCGGTATTCGGTTCCTGCGGCGGCGGTATGGCAGTGGTTCCGGCTTTAAGCGATTTTGCATTTGTAGAGAAAGAGCATGGAAGAGTCTTTGTCAATTCTCCTAATGCCATTAAGGGCAACCATGTGTCCAAATGCGATACCGCAAGCGCAGAATATCAGGGAAGCAATAACGGATATATTGACGGTATGGGAACTGCAGAAGAGATTCTTTCTGCAATCCGTGAACTGGTATGCGTGCTGCCCGGCAACAATGCGGAATGCGGAAGAGAGGATGAATGCAGCGACGACTTGAACCGGGTATGCGAGAATCTTTCCGGATGCAGAGAAGATACCCGTCTGGCTCTGACGCACATTTCAGACAGCAATGTATTTATTGAAACCAAGAAAAACTATGCCAGAAATATGGTGACAGGTTTTATCAAATTAAATGGCAGAACCATCGGCGCAGTTGCCAATGCTTCAGCAGTTTATGATGAGAACGGGGAAAAGGCAGAGAGCTTTGACAAGGCTCTTACTGCAAGAGGATGCAATAAGGCAGCGGAATTTATCAGCTTCTGCGATGCTTTTGATATTCCTGTGCTCTCCTTAACCAATGTGGAAGGCTTTGCGGCAACTGAGTGTTCCGAGAAGAACCTTGCCAAAGCCATGGCCCGGATGACGGCGGCCTTTGCCGGCGCAACTGTTCCGAAGGTAAACATCATTATCGGCAACGCTTACGGCAGCGCTTATGTGATGATGAACAGCAAGTCCATCGGCGCAGATCTGGTTTACGCATGGGAAGGAAGCAAGGTAGGCATGATGGACGCGGGACTGGCTGCAAAGATTATGTATGACGGTAAGTCTGCAGATGTGATTGCAGAGAAGAAGAAAGCATACGAAGAGCTTCAGTCCTCCGTGGAAACAGCGGCAAGACGGGGACAGGTTGATCTGATTATTGCGCCGGATGATACCAGGAAATATGCAGCAGCGGCATTTGAGATGCTCTATACCAAAGGAACAGGTGAACCGGTTAGAAAACATGTAGCAAAATAGAAAGGTGAAGTTTATGAAAAAGAAAATATTGCTGATTCTGAGTATGTGCCTTATCGTACTTGGATTAACAGCATGTGGCGAAGCGGATCCTACCACAGTTGATTACAATGGCCTTACTTATGATCAGTTAAAAGGCGCATGTGAGAATACCGTTAATATTCTGCAGAATATGTCGGAATCAGAGAAGGCAGCTTACCTGGCGTCGGGAGAAGAAACGTTAGAGCATCTGGTCAGCCGTTGGGAGGAAGCAGTGAAAGGTGTCGGAGAATTTGTGGAACTGGGCGAATTTACCATCACTAAATCCGGCAAGACCTTAACCTGCGAACAGAAGATTATATATGAGAACCGTCCGGTTATTCTGACTTATGTGTATAAATACCATAACATGGAACTGGAAGATATTACCGTAGACCAGGTACAGACCCTTGGGGAGAAGATGACCAATGCGGCGTTGAATACCCTGATGGGAATGGGCGTGGTGTTTACAGTTTTAATTTTAATCAGCCTGATTATCAGCTGCTTTAAGTTCCTTTCCTACTTTGAAAAAGGAAAAGAAGAAGCAAAGCCGGCGGCTAAAGCGCCTGCAGCTCCTGTTCCGCCGGCAGTGGAAGAGGCAATCGCAGCACAGGATGATTTGGAACTGGCAGCAGTAATTGCAGCGGCAATTGCAGCATCTACCGGAACTTCTACAGATGACTTTGTAGTGCGTTCCATCAAGAGAAGATTTTAATTGTAAATTCAGGAGGAAACAAAAATGAAAAATTATACAATTACCGTTAATGGAAACGTTTATGATGTTACTGTAGAAGAAAATGGCGCAGGAGCGGCTCCGGCAGCTCCCAGAAGGGCAGCGGCTCCCGCAGCAGCACCGGCAGCGCCCGCAGCTCCGGCTCCCGCAGCAGGCGGCGCAGGAAATGTCAAGATTGAAGCAGGCGCAGCAGGAAAAGTATTCAGCATCGACAGCAAAGCGGGAGATGCGGTAAAACGCGGCGATACCATTCTGGTACTGGAAGTTATGAAGATGGAGACGCCTGTCGTTGCGCCGGAAGACGGAACGGTGGCAAGCATTGACGTGACAGTCGGACAGGCGGTAGAAGCAGGCGCATTGCTGGCAACTTTAAATAATTAATTATTGGAGGTAAAATATGAGTTACGTAGGAGAAACTTTATCAAACCTCCTGCACCAGACAGCATTCTTCAATCTGACCTGGGGAAATTATGTTATGATCCTGGTGGCGTTTGTATTTCTCTTTCTTGCAATCAAGAAGGGATTTGAGCCGCTGTTACTGGTTCCGATTGCGTTTGGTATGTTACTGGTAAATATTTATCCGGATATTATTGCTTCACCGGAAGAGACCAGCAATGGCGTAGGTGGTTTACTTTATTATTTCTATTCCCTGGATGAATGGTCCATTCTCCCATCCCTGATTTTCATGGGCGTAGGGGCGATGACGGACTTTGGTCCCCTGATTGCCAATCCTATCAGCTTTTTGCTTGGAGCGGCAGCGCAGTTTGGTATTTTCGGCGCATATTTTATGGCGATTCTGTTAGGATTTAACGATAAGGCAGCGGCAGCCGTATCCATCATCGGCGGCGCAGACGGCCCGACTTCTATCTTCCTGGCAGGAAAATTAGGCCAGACGGGACTGATGGGTCCCATTGCGGTGGCAGCTTATTCCTATATGGCTTTGGTGCCGATTATTCAGCCGCCTATTATGAAACTGTTTACCACCAAACAGGAACGCGCCATTAAGATGCAGAACTTAAGGCCCGTGTCTAAATTAGAGAAGATTCTGTTCCCGATTGTGGTTACTGCAGTGGTATGTATTATTCTGCCTACTACAGCTCCTTTGGTTGGTATGCTGATGCTGGGAAATCTGTTCCGTGAATCCGGCGTGGTTCGTCAGCTTTCAGAGACAGCTTCCAATGCAATGATGTACATTGTAGTTATTTTGCTCGGAACCTCCGTAGGCGCAACCACCAGTGCAGAAGCATTCCTGAATCTTACTACCTTAAAGATCGTAGCCCTTGGACTGATCGCGTTTATGTTCGGTACGGCAGCAGGCGTTCTTTTTGGAAAAATCCTGTGCAAAGTTACCGGAGGAAAGATCAATCCTCTGATTGGTTCTGCCGGAGTGTCCGCAGTGCCTATGGCTGCCCGTGTATCCCAGAAGGTAGGCGCAGAGGAAGATCCCACCAATTTCCTTTTGATGCATGCAATGGGACCCAACGTTGCCGGAGTAATCGGTACTGCAGTAGCAGCCGGAGTATTTATGGCAATCTTTGGTATTTAAGAGAAGTTTGAACATATTTTTAAGAAGCCGCCAGGCGGCAGAATGAGAGGATAAGTCATGGCTGAGAATAAAAGACCGGTTAAGATTACCGAAACCGTATTACGAGATGCACATCAGTCTCTGATTGCCACCCGTATGACAACAGAACAGATGCTGCCGATTATTGATAAAATGGACAAAGTAGGCTATCATGCCGTAGAGTGCTGGGGCGGAGCTACCTTTGACGCATCCCTGCGTTTCTTAAAGGAAGATCCCTGGGATCGTCTGCGGAAATTAAAAGCAGGATTTAAGAACACCAAGCTGCAGATGTTGTTCCGGGGACAGAATATTCTGGGTTATCGTCCTTATGCAGATGACGTGGTAGAGTATTTTGTACAGAAATCCATTGCAAACGGAATTGATATCATCCGTATTTTTGACTGTCTGAATGACCTGCGCAATCTGCAGACTGCAGTTACCGCAACCAACAAAGAAAAAGGTCATGCACAGGTTGCTCTTTCCTACACATTGGGAGACGCATATACGTTGGAATACTGGACAGAGATGGCGAAGAAGATTGAAGAGATGGGGGCAAATTCCATCTGTATCAAGGATATGGCAGGTCTTTTGACCCCTTATAAGGCAGAAGAACTGGTGAAATCCCTGAAAGCAGCCACCAGTCTCCCCATTGAGCTTCATACTCACTATACTTCCGGCGTTGCTTCCATGACCTACATGAAAGCAGTGGAAGCAGGCTGCGACATTATCGATACGGCAATGTCACCCTTTGCGTTGGGCACCAGCCAGCCGGCAACGGAAGTTATGGCGGAAGCCTTTAAGGGAACTGAGATGGACCCGGGCTTTGATCAGATGCTGTTAAAAGAAATCGCAGATTATTTCCGCCCCATGAGAGAGGAAGCGTTAAAGAGCGGTCTGATGAATCCCAAGGTGCTGGGCGTGGATATTCAGACTTTGCTGTACCAGGTGCCGGGCGGTATGCTCAGCAACATGGTATCCCAGTTGAAAGAGCAGAACGCAGAAGACAAGTACATGGAAGTGTTGGAGGAGATTCCGCGGGTAAGAAAAGACCTGGGCGAGCCGCCTCTGGTTACTCCATCCTCCCAGATCGTAGGTACGCAGGCTGTATTTAACGTATTGATGGGAGAACGCTACAAGGTTGCCACCAAAGAGACGAAGGACGTATTGCTGGGCAAATACGGCCAGACAGTAAAACCCTTCAATCCGGAGATCATTGACAAGGTACTGGGCGAGGATAAGAAAAATGCTATTACCTGCCGTTATGCAGACCTGTTAGAGCCGGAGCTTCATAAGATTGAAGAAGAGATGAAACAGTGGAAGCAGCAGGACGAGGATGTGCTTTCTTATGCATTGTTCCCGCAGGTTGCAACTGAATTTTTCAAATACAGAGAAGCGCAGCAGACGAAGGTAGACGCTACCGTTGCAGACACAAAGAACGGGGCATACCCAGTATAAAAATCGGCTGCATATCATAGAATTCCTCCTGTCGGCGTAAGCGCGCAGGAGGAATTTTCGAAATTTTAAGTGATGAGGGAAAGGAAATGGGCAGCGCAGGCGAGTTATTGAATCGGATCAATGAACGGTATGGAAGCCTGAGCAAAGGACAGAGGCTTCTTGCTGCTTACATTACAGATAATTATGACAAAGCGGTTTTTCTTACGGCTGCCAGGCTTGGACAGACAGTAGGCGTCAGTGAGTCTACGGTGGTTCGCTTTGCCGCACATTTGGGATACAGAGGATATCCGGAATTTCAGCGGGCGTTAGAGGAGTTGGTGCGCAGCAAGCTTCATGCGGTGCATCGGATGGAAGATGTTTATGGGAGAATTGCCCGGTCTGAGATACTGGAAACAGTGCTGCAGTCAGATATGGAACGGATTAAGCATACCTTGGAGCATATTGACGAGCAGGCTTTTGAGCTGGCAGTGGAAATGATATTAAACGCCAGGCATATCTATGTGCTGGGAGTGAGAAGCTGCAGTCCTTTGGCAGAATTTCTGGCTTTTTATTTGAATCTCATGTTTGACAATGTGCGGCTGATTCACACCAGCAGCTCCAGTGAATTGTTGGAGCAGATGGTGCGTATCGGTAAGGAGGACGTGATGATTGGAATCAGCTTTCCCAGGTATTCCCTGCGGACATTAAAGGCCATGGAGCTTGCCAACAGCAGGAATGCCGGCGTAATTACGCTGACAGACAGCGTACATTCTCCCATGAACCTCTATTCTTCCTGCAATCTGATTGCAAAAAGCGACATGTCCGCCATTGTGGATTCTTTAGTGGCGCCTTTGAGCCTGATTAATGCACTGATTATGGCAGTTTGCATGAAGCGGCAGAAGGATGTGGCAGAGAATCTGGAATTGTTAGAGCAGGTCTGGGAAGACTATCAGGTGTATGGGAACGATGAGATTGATTATATGGATGATTCCATGAAGCTTCGGTACGCTAGAGCAGACAACAGTCCTGAGAGCGCAGAACATGCGTGAACAGGAAACACACAGAATATGGAGTGCATATGAGTAAAGTAATTGTAGTGGGCGGCGGGGCGGCAGGCATGATGGCTTCAATCTGGGCAGCCAGAAAAGGCCATAAAGTATTGTTGCTGGAAAAGAATGAAAAACTTGGGAAAAAAATTTATATTACCGGAAAAGGCAGATGCAACCTTACCAATGCCTGCGAAACAGAAGCGTTATTTAAACAGGTGATGCGGGGCGGCAAATTCCTTTACAGCGCATTTTACAGTTTTACCAATGAACAGGTCATTGCATTCTTTGAGTCTTATGGGCTCGCCACGAAAATCGAGCGGGGAGAGCGGGTATTTCCCAGTTCTGATCATTCTTCCGATGTGATACGGACGCTTCAGCAGATATTAAAAAAAGAAAAAGTGGAGGTGCGTCTGCACACCCAGGTAAAAGAGATTCTGACAGAACAACCGGAAAAGGGCAGAGTTTCCGGCGTCAGACTGGCGGATCATACGGTTCTTGGGGCAGATGCGGCAGTTATTGCCACCGGAGGCTGCTCCTATGTGTCTACAGGCTCTGACGGAGACGGTTACCGGTTTGCAGAAAGCCTGGGCCATACCGTGACACAACTGCGGCCCTCCCTGGTGCCGTTGGAGGCGGCAGAGCCATGGATCAAAGACCTGCAGGGACTTTCTCTTCGGAATGTGAAGGTGCGCATCCGAAAAGAGAAAAAGGTCTTATATGAGGAATTCGGAGAAATGCTGTTCACCCATTATGGCGTCAGCGGCCCTTTGATTTTGAGCGCCAGCGGCATTGTGAATGATTATATGGACAAGATGCCCCTGTTTATGGAAATTGATTTGAAGCCTGCCTTGACCAGGGAGCAGTTGGACAAGCGGATTCTGCGGGATTTTGAAGAAAATCAGAACCGGCAGTTTAAAAATGCGGTGGGAAAGCTGTTCCCGGCAAAATTAATACCGATAATCCTTATGTTAAGCGGAATTTGTCCCGATAAAAAAGTAAATGAAATTACCAGAGAGGAGCGTCTGGGGCTTGTGGAATTAATCAAGGCATTTCCGGTGACGCTGACCCGGTTTCGGGATTTTAATGAGGCCATTATTACCAGAGGCGGCGTTTCTGTCCGGGAAGTAAATCCCTCTACCATGGAATCAAAACTGGTACCGGGACTGTATTTTGCCGGAGAAGTGCTTGATCTGGACGCTCTGACCGGGGGATTTAATCTGCAGATTGCCTGGTCCACCGGATATCTGGCGGGGGACAGCATTCCATAAGGGGCATGTGAAAAAGAATGGAGGAAAATATGGCATTTAATATCGCAATTGACGGCCCTGCCGGGGCAGGCAAAAGCACGATTGCAAAGAAAGCGGCAGAGGCGTTATCTTATATTTATGTGGATACCGGGGCCATGTACCGTGCTATGGCTCTGTACATTCTGGAGAAAGGTATTGGGGCAGAGGATGAAGCGGCCATCAACGCAGCCTGTGAGGAAATCACAGTTTCCATTTCCATGGAAGAGGGAGAACAGCAGGTATTTTTAAACGGAGAAAATGTAAACGGACGGATTCGCACTGAAGAAGTGGGGAAAATGACTTCCGCCATCAGTATTTACCGAAACGTCCGGGAGAAACTGACGGAGCTTCAGCGTTCAATGGCCCGGACTTCGGATTTGATTATGGACGGCAGGGATATCGGAACCAGCGTACTGCCTGAGGCTCAGGTGAAAATTTATCTGACAGCCAGTGTGGAAACCAGAGGAAAACGCCGTTTCCTGGAGCTACAGGAAAAAGGCATAGACTGCAGCCTGGAAACCATCTGCGCGGATATTGCAAAGCGGGACGAGCAGGATATGAACCGTGAGATTTCCCCGCTGCGCCAGGCAGAGGATGCGGTGCTGATCGACAGCTCCGATATGACGATCCAGGAAGTGACCGAGCGGATTCTGGAGCTGGTCTATGAAAGATTAGAACAGACAGGCTGCGGAGGCAGTTCTGTGAAAGATTAGAACAGACAGGCTGCAGGGGCAGTTCTGTGAAAGGATTTTTTAGGAATGGAAGTAATTCTTGCAAAAAGCGCCGGATTCTGCTTCGGCGTAAAACGTGCGGTAGATACGGTGTATGAGCAGGCCAGGCAAAGCAGCGGCAGAATCTACACCTACGGCCCCATCATACACAATGAAGAAGTGGTGAATGATCTGGAACAGAAGGGAGTCCGGGTGGTGGAGAAGCCTGAGGAGCTGAAAAACTGCCGGGACGGAACCGTGATTATCCGTTCCCACGGTGTGGGAAAAGGGATTTATGAACTGTTGGAAAAAGAAGGAATTCCCTATGTGGACGCCACCTGTCCCTTTGTGCGGAAAATACATCGGATTGTGGAGCAGCACAGCCGGGAGGGATATCATATAGTAATTATTGGCAGCGGCAGCCATCCGGAAGTGGAAGGAATTAAGGGCTGGAGCAGCCGTCCGGAAGAGACTACGGTGATTTTTACCGGGGAAGAAGCGGAAAAATTTACCCTGAAAGGGAAAAAAAGGGTATGTATTGTGTCCCAAACGACATTTAACAACAAGAAATTTAAAGAACTAGTTGAAATTATTCAAAAAAAAGGTTATGATATAATTGTTTTAAATACGATTTGCAATGCCACACAGGAACGGCAGGCTGAGGCGAAAGAAATTTCCCGGCAGGTGGACGCCATGATTGTAGTGGGAGGAAAGAACAGTTCCAATACGCAAAAGCTATTTGAAATATGTAAAAAAGAATGTGAAAATACTTGCTATATACAGACACTGGAGGATTTGGATTTGTCTAAATTACGGTCCATTAATAGCGTAGGTATTACCGCAGGGGCTTCTACCCCAAACAAAATTATTGAGGAGGTTCAAAAAAATGTCAGAAATGAGTTTTGAACAAATGCTGGAAGAATCATTTAAAACAATAAGGAATGGAGAGGTAGTCGAAGGTACCGTTATTGATGTGAAACCAGACGAGATCATCTTAAATATTGGTTACAAATCCGATGGAATTATTACCCGTAATGAGTATACAAACGAACCGAATGTTGACCTGACTACCGTTGTATCCGTGGGTGATACCATGGAAGCCAAGGTTTTGAAAGTAAATGATGGTGAGGGTCAGGTGATGCTGACCTACAAACGGCTTGCTGCTGAAAAGGGAAGCAAGCGTCTGGAAGAGGCATTTAATGCGCAGGAAGTACTGACTGCCAAAGTAGCGCAGGTATTAGACGGCGGTCTCGGCGTTGTGGTTGATGAAGCAAGAATCTTTATTCCTGCAAGCCTGGTATCCGATACATACGAGAAGGATCTGGGCAAATACAAAGATCAGGATATTGAGTTTGTGATCACAGAATTCAATCCCCGCAGAAGAAGAATTATCGGAGACAGAAAGCAGCTGCTTCTTGCAAGAAAAGCAGAACTGCAGAAGGCTCTCTTTGAGAGAATCAATGTAGGAGATGTTCTGGAAGGAACAGTTAAGAATGTAACAGATTTCGGCGCATTTATCGATCTGGGCGGAGCTGACGGTCTGCTTCATATTTCCGAAATGTCCTGGGGCAGAGTGGAGAATCCCAGAAAAGTATTTAAAGTAGGCGATGTGGCAAAAGTATTCATCAAAGACATCAACGAGAATAAGATTGCATTGAGCATGAAATTTGAAGATGAGAATCCCTGGAAAGACGCGGCGTCTAAATATGCAGTAGGCAATATTGTTACAGGCGTAGTTGCCAGAATGACAGATTTCGGCGCATTTGTGGAGTTGGCTCCCGGCGTGGACGCATTGCTGCACGTTTCCCAGATTTCCAGAGAGCATGTGGAGAAGCCCTCTGATGTACTGAACATTGGGCAGGAAATTGAAGCTAAGATTGTGGATTTCAATGAAGAAGATAAGAAAATCAGCCTGAGCATCAAAGCGCTGCTGTCTGCCACAGAAGAAGTACAGGAAGACGCAGAAGAATCTGTAGAAGAATAAGACCCTGTCTGCTCCGGCAGAGAGCCTGCGGGAGCGGACATGAGAAATCTGTAGATAAGTTCGTGTTTGTCCTGCAGAAAAAGCTGCAGGAGCAGATATGAAAGAATCTTTAGAAGAATAGGGGAAGCTGGCATGGTTGGATATGAGGATTTCAAGAAAGATATTTTTACATTAACCAAGATTGATCTGAATGCTTACAAAGAGAAACAGATGAAGCGCAGGATTGAGACGCTGATTTCTAAGAATAATATTACAAGTTACAAAGACTATGTGGCATTGATTAAGAAGGATGCAGAGAAATTTGAGCAGTTTGTAAATTTCCTGACAATTAATGTATCAGAATTTTACCGGAATCCGGAACAGTGGGGAATTTTAGACAAGGAAGTATTCCCATCACTGATTCAGCGGTTTGGAAAGAGTCTGAAAATCTGGAGTGCAGCCTGTTCCACAGGGGATGAGCCCTATTCCCTGGTTATGGCTTTATCAAAGCATATGCCGATCAATCAAATTAAGATTACGGCTACAGATATTGATAAGCAGGTGTTGGACAAGGCGAGAATGGGTCTGTATAATGAGAAGAGTATTGCCGCTGTTCCGCCGGAATTTAAGAAGAAATACTTTACCAAGGTGGGCAATTCTTACAAGATTGCAGACGAAATCAAGCGTCAGGTGGAATTTAAAGAGCATAATCTGCTGAAAGATCCTTATCCTACGGGATGCCATTTGATTGTATGCAGAAACGTGCTGATTTATTTTACAGAGGACGCGAAAGAAGAGATTTATAAGAAGTTTAATGCTGCGCTGACCAAGGACGGAATTCTGTTTATTGGCAGTACAGAGCAGATTATGAATTACAGAGAACTGAATTATCAGAGAAAGCAGTCTTTCTTTTTCCAGAAGGTGTAAGATTGCAACGTGAAACAGACGCATGGAGAATATCCGTGCGTCTGTTTGATTATGGTATGTTTTTCTGTGCTTTCCGGAACCCGAACATTTAGTCATAGGATACGCTGTGCTGCGTTATTTTGGAGCCGGAGTCATAGGATACGCCCTGCTGCATGATTCAGAAATCAGAACCTTCGGTTAAATAACACGCCGCGTTGCGTTATCCTGGAACCGGAAATAATCCGGGCGGTGGCGGGACTGGGTATATTCGAACATAATGCCGTCGCTGTTGTAGGTCTGGCTGCTGACCACAGCAAGGCAGTTATAGTCTCCCAGCTCCAGGTATTTTTCATCAATTTCCGTCATTTTTTCCACGGTCATAATCCGCTTACTGGTCACGATGGAGATATGCAGAGTCTGCTCCAAATATTCATAAATCGAATGTTCTGCAATTTCTCTGGTAAGGTTGACAGCTACGTGTTTCAGAAAATAATTATGGTTTAGAATCAGGGCTTTTCCGTCCAGATAATGGAGGCGCTGAAGATAATATAATTCACTTCCAATCGGAAAGCCTGTCCGGTTGGAAATTTTTGTGTCTGCGGTGATTTCAGTAAAGCACAGCACCTCTGTTTTGGGAACCTGGCAGTTTCGGAGGGCGGATTCCTGAAAAGATTCAATGCCGCCAATGGTAAATGAAGTCTGCAGAGTTGGCTGAAAAATGTTGCGCACGCCTTTTCCCTGCATGGTCTGTACATAACCGTCTGTGACCAGGGCGCTGACGGCCCTGCGTATGGTGTTGCGGGAACAGTCATAGCGTTGAATCAGCTGGTTTTCAGAGGGCAGCAATTCCTGAAATTCATATTCTCCGGCTTCTATTCTGCTTTTCAAATCCCGATAGATATCAGTGTATTTTGTTTTTGGCATAATATATCGCTCCTGCTTGTTTGAACATCTATGTTTATTATAGTATGGAACGGAAGATTGTCAAGATTTTATTCCGGCAAAAGGAAATTGGAAGAATCAACTTGTTTAAACAAATTTTCAATATAGTATTGACATGTTTAAACAAGTATGATATAAAAGATACAACAACTTGTTTGAACAAGATGAAATTAAAAGTAGCAGGAGGTAAAAAATGGGTAAGTATGCAGAGGATGCAAGAGAGCTGCTGCAGTATGTGGGAGGTAAAGAGAACATTGCAGCGGTGTCCCATTGCATGACACGTATGAGGTTTGTGCTCCATGAGCCGAAAAAGGCAGATATTGAGCAAATTGAAGGGATGAAAATTGTTAAGGGAAGTTTTACCCAGACAGGCCAGTTTCAGGTGATTATCGGGAATACGGTGGCAGATTTTTACAATGATTTCATTGCTGTGTCAGGATTAGAGGGGGTGTCCAGGGATGCGTTGAAGAATGCCGCAAAGCAGAACCAGAATGTGATGCAGAGAATGGTTACCGCATTGGCTGAGATTTTTGCCCCGCTGATTCCGGCAATCATTACAGGCGGTTTGATTCTGGGATTCCGAAACTGTATTGACAGCCTGTATTTGTTTGAAAACGGAACGAAAACATTATGCGATATCAGCCAGTTCTGGGCGGGAATTGACAGCTTCCTGTGGCTGATTGGAGAAGCGGTGTTCCATATGCTTCCGGTGGGAATCTGCTGGTCTGTTACAAAGAAAATGGGAACCACCCAGATGCTTGGGATTGTCCTGGGTCTGACGCTGGTTTCCGGGCAGCTGCTCAATGCTTATTCGGTGGCCGGGGCAGAAGAAATTCCTGTCTGGGATTTCGGATTTTTTCAGGTTAATATGATTGGATATCAGGCTCAGGTGATTCCGGCGATTCTGGCAGCTTTTACCCTTGTATATCTGGAGAAATTTTTCCGGAAAATAACGCCCCAGGTGATTTCCATGATTGTGGTGCCTTTCTGCAGTTTGCTGTTGGCGGTTATCGCTTCGCATTTTGTTTTGGGGCCTGTTGGATGGAAGATAGGTTCTGCCATTTCTTCTGTGGTTTATGCAGGGATTACAGGTTCTTTTAAAGTGATTTTCGGCGCAGTTTTCGGATTTGTATATGCGCCGTTGGTGATTACAGGGCTTCACCATATGTCCAATGCCATAGACTTGCAGCTGATTGCAGATTATGAGGGAACGATGCTGTGGCCGATGATTGCTCTTTCTAATATAGCCCAGGGTTCCGCCGTTCTTGCCATGGCGGTATTGCAGCGGAAAAACGCAGAGGCCCAGGAAGTAAATGTGCCTTCCTGCATCTCCTGTTATCTGGGAGTGACGGAACCTGCCATCTTTGGCGTAAATTTGAAGCATGTATATCCCTTTGTCTGCGGAATGATTGGTTCTGCCTGTGCGGCAGTGGTATGTGTGGCAACGGGAACAACGGCAAATG
This sequence comes from Lachnospiraceae bacterium, assembly GCA_910575555.1. GTDB lineage: Bacteria > Bacillota > Clostridia > Lachnospirales > Lachnospiraceae > Petralouisia. The sequence continues at coordinate 72,906 of CAJTFX010000005.1, forward strand.
CAATCGGCGTAGGCGGCCTGCCGGGAATTCTGTCTATTCAGACAGAATATATGGGGAGCTTTGCAATCTGCATGGTTATATCGGTGTCTGTGTCGTTTGCGCTGACAGTTCTTGTGGGCAGAAGGAAGCTTCCAAAGCCTGCGCCTGCTGAGAAAAAAGGAACAGAAGATTACACGGAACAAGCAGTGAAAAGATCTGATGGAAAAAAAGAGGAAAACGAAGCAAAACAGGGAAGCGGAGATGGAAACGAAGCAGAACAGGGAAGCGGAGAGGGAAAAAGAGAGGAAAGAGAAGCAAAATTGGGAGAAGAAAAAGCCGGAATTTCCCAAAAAGAATTAAAAGCTTTTCTCACTGGAAAAGTCATTGAATTAAAGGAAGTAAACGACGGCGTATTTTCCGAAGGAATTATGGGAGAGGGAATGGCAATCATACCGGAAAATAATCTGCTGTATGCCCCTGCAGACGCCCTTGTCAGCGTGTTAATGCAGGATTCCAGACATGCCTGCGGGCTGACCTTGGAGAACGGAATGGAACTGCTGCTTCATGTAGGGATTGACACTGTGGATATGAACGGAGACGGTTTCCGTTATCTGGTGTCAGAAGGGCAGAAAGTAGCGGCCGGAACGCCTCTGCTTGAGTTTGACCGGGATAAAATCAAAGCGGCCGGGCACAGAGACGTTACCGTTTGCATTGTTACAGAGCCGGCCGGCGCAGAGAATCTCCGGTTTATGACAGGAATAAAAGGAGAAGCGGGGATTACGTCAGTGGCAGTGTTTGAATAGGCAGGAATACGGTAATTTCATAAAATGGAAAGGACGCTTCCGTCTATGGCGGCGGGAGCGTTCAGAAAGAGGGAATTATGGAAAATTTTAAGAAAAGCGTGATTTATCAGATTTATCCCAAATCTTTTTGTGACAGCAACGGAGATGGGATTGGGGATATCCGGGGGATTATACAGAAACTGGATTATATCAAAAGCCTTGGGGTTGACTATATCTGGAGCACACCTTTTTTTGCCTCGCCCATGAATGACAATGGGTATGATGTAGAGGATTACCGGAAGATTCATCCGGCCTTCGGCACAATGGAGGATACAGAAGAGCTGATTGCAGAGGCAGGAAAACGGGGCATGGGAATCATGATGGATATGGTATTTAACCATACATCCACCCGGCATGAATGGTTTCAGAAAGCATTGTCCGGGGAAAAAGATTATATGGATTATTATATCTTTAAAGAAGGAACGCCCCGGGAGCCTCCCACCAACTGGCAGTCCAAATTCGGCGGTTCTGCCTGGGAATACGTTCCCTCTTTGCAGAAGTGGTATCTGCACCTGTTTGATGTGACACAGGCAGATTTGAACTGGGAGAATCCCAGGGTAAGGGAGGAACTGAAGGATATTATCCGGTTTTGGAAAGAAAAGGGTGTAAAGGGATTTCGGTTTGATGTGGTCAATCTGATTTCCAAGCCGGAGATTTTTGAGGATGACGCCCAAGGGGACGGCAGAAGATTTTATTCCGACGGGCCCAGGGTTCATGAATATCTGAAGGAGCTGACAGCGGATACCGGGATCGGGCATATGGTTACCGTTGGAGAGATGTCGTCCACAAGCCTGGAGCACTGCATCCGGTATTCCAATCCCAAAGAAAAGGAATTGTCCATGTGTTTTAATTTTCATCATTTGAAAGTGGACTATAAAGATGGGGAGAAATGGGAGCTGTCAAAGCCGGATTACCGGAAATTAAAAGAATTGTTCGAAACCTGGCAGTGTGAAATGGAACAAGGGAACGGATGGAATGCTTTGTTTTGGTGCAACCATGATCAGCCCAGAATTGTATCCAGACTGGGAGATGACAAAAAGTACTGGAAGGCTTCTGCAAAAATGCTGGCAGCCTGTATCCATATGCTGCGGGGAACTCCCTATATTTATCAGGGGGAAGAGCTGGGCATGACAAATCCGGGATATGGCAATATCCATTCGTACCGGGATGTGGAAAGCATTAATTATTTTCACATTTTGCTGAAAAAGGGCAAATCTGAAGAGGAAGCATTGAAAATCCTGGGACAGCGCTCCAGGGACAACGGAAGAACGCCGATGCAATGGGATTTTGGGGCATATGCAGGATTTTCCACTCATGAGCCTTGGATTACGATACCAGAAAACTACTCTTACCTCAATGCAAAAGCAGAAGAGGAGGATATGGATTCCATTCTGCATTATTACAGAAAACTTGTGGCTTTGCGGAAACAGTATGAAGTAATTCAGGAGGGTTCAGTTGAATTTCTGTATCGGGAACAGCCGGAGATATTTGCATACAGACGGCGGTTCAAAGGCCAGGAGCTTCTTGTGCTGAATAACTTTACAGAAAGTCAGGTTGATTTGCAGGAACCATTTGCCCTCACAGGATACCGCCATTTGCTCGGCAATTATCCCCGGCAGGAAAAAATGGAAATTAAGAGTCTCAGACCTTATGAGAGTTTGATATTCCTGAAGGGATAATTATTACTCCGGCGGTTAAATATCAAAAAATAATTTTATGGCCCAGAGTAAGTAATACGGCAAAGAAATTATCCATAAAGGGAAAAGGAACAACTTATAAAATGCACGGCATATTTTTTCAGAGTATCCTTATTGCCGGTGAAATTTTCTGTCAGTTCAAACCAGGAAATTTTATCCTGATATTCCTGCCTGAACGAAGGAACAAACAATTCCTGGTACTGGGGCAGAAACCGGCCGGATTTTTTGCAGTAGCAGGTGGCGGCAGTGGCCTGGACGCGGTAATCTCTGTCCACATAGGCGGCAACACTTTTGTGGAGGGCCGTATCTTCCATGGGAAGGTAATAATAGTTTTTGTAATCCGGATAAAAATATTTCAATTCCCCGGTAAAAAGCTCAATACGCAGCTTTATCAGGCTGCAGCAGGCTGAAATATAGAGATTTCCCAGGCTGCAGGCAAAGGCTTTCGGCAGAGGAAGCTCCGGCTCCAGGGACAGAATCAGTTCCAGGCCTTCTGCGCCCTCGTAGGTGTTCCAGCTGTGGGTTTCCCAGGAGGAGACCTGGAAATGCCCTTCAAAAAAGCGGGGATAGGCAAGTAACGAAAGAAGCTTCAGCATTCCTTCCATATCTTCATAATTATGCAGCTTTAACAGCGCGCAGGCTTCCTCAGAAGAAACGGAGGCCTGCGCGCCATCCTTGTTTGCATATTCTGAATAGACGGAAATCAAGTCTCCGCCGGAATATACATCTTCCCTTGCAATGCCCAGAAATTTTTCCAGTGTTTTCTGCTTCAGGTTGGGAAGGTTCAGGATGTTTTTGCAGCCGGAAATCTGCTTGTATATGTCAAGATGCCGGAAAGAATCCAGATGTTCCGGCAGTTTGTAATGGGCGCAGCGGCTTTTCAGGAACGGCACGTCAAAGCCTGTGCCGTTAAAGGAAATCAGGGTGTCGTAACAGGATAAAAAATTCAGAAAGGCGGAGAGTATTTCCGGTTCTTCCGAAAGGTTTTCCGCAAATAACTGGGTGATGCAAATCTGATCTCCTGCCAGATGGGCATATCCTATCATGTATACCTGGCAGCGGGCAGCGGAAAATCCGGTAGTTTCGATATCGAAAAAAACTGAGGATGGGGTGAAGTATTCAGCGATATAAGGATTATCAGTAAAGGATATCAGTTCTGTCTGCCAGGTTTTCATAGGGGGTCTCCGTTCTTTGGATTTGTCATATCATGTTATTATAGGATAAATTATCTGGATTTTCAATTTTTTCCTGCAAGATTTTCTGTAATTCCTGTTAAGAATCTTTTTAATTTTGGCAGGTCACTTTAAACTGGAACGAACAATCTATAGTTCCGTCCGTATCCAAATATAAAAACTTCGCTCTAGAGAAAATAGCAAATCACTTGACAAAATATGTACGCTTGTAAGGAAACTATTTCTTCTTCACAATAATCTTCATCTTCGCCTTTTTCCCATTATAAGTTTTAACGGTAATAATGGCAGTTCCCTTTTTCCTGGCCGTGATTTTCCCGGTGGAGGATACAGTTGCCACAGATTTTCGGTTGGAAGAATAAGTGAGTTTGTGGCTTGCAGTTCCTTTGGGGAACTTTGCTTTTATCTGGAATTTCCAACCGGCCCGGATCGTCTTGGTTTTGGCGTTCAGCTTGATCTTCCCGGGTTTTTTCTTAACGGTAATCTGCACGGCGGCGGTTTTTCCGTTGGAGGACTGAATGGTAATCCTGGAAGAACCGGTTTTCTTAGCGGTAATCTTACCGGCTGCGCTGGAGGTATTGCTGCTGCCTATTTCTATGGTTCGTTCCATACCCTGGGCATTTACCAGAGTAAAGGAAGCAGTTTCCTCTGCCTGGGATTCTGACGACAGCTCCATGGTCAGAGTGCCGTCTTGGGAGCCGGCTTCCGTGATATTTAAAAGGGCATGTTCATCAGAGGAAGTGATTTCGGCAAAACATTCTTCGGTTCCCAGATAGAAAGAAACGGAATCAGGGTTTGAGAATACTACTTAAAGTATACTGAGGTTTCAATTTCTGGCAATAAAACAAAAGGATCTTAGCAGGAAATCCGGCATAGTTTTTCTGCTCCTGCAGGTGCGTGGAAAATGGAAGAAATTTCCTGATATTCCCGGAATTCCCGGAATTGTGCATTTTTCCGGGAATCCCTGCGCCGGTCCGGCAGTTTGTGCTGAAAAAAGTACAAATTTATCGAAAAAAGATGTGCTACAGATAATAAAATGTGCTATAATCAAAATTATTGACTTATGATTTATCATAAGGCATAAAATATATTCAGTTAAGATGGACAGCAGTCTGCACAAGCATGCAGAAGGCTGGACTTAGGAATGACATGAATATATTTTATTTCATTCCTTAAAAATATTTTTAAAGAAAGTGGGGCACGAAAAATGGGTCTTATGACATTTAAGGGCGGTGTCCATCCGCACGATGGAAAAGAATTTTCCAAAGATAAGCCAATACGTGAGCTATTACCCAAGGATGAGCTGGTATTTCCGGTTTCTCAGCATATTGGGGCGCCGGCAAGCCCGGTGGTAGCTGTTGGTGACACCGTGCTGCGGGGACAGAAGATTGCAGAGGCAGGCGGGTTTGTATCAGCGCCGATCTATTCTTCCGTATCCGGCAAGGTGAAGGCAATTCAGCCGCGCAGGGGTGCAGTAGGGGATATGGTTAATTCCATCATTATTGAAAATGACGGAGAGATGAAGGAAGTGGAGTACGTTCCCACCGAAAATGTAACTGCTCTTTCCAAAGAAGAGATTATTGGAAAAGTGAAAGAGGCAGGGGTTGTGGGAATGGGCGGAGCCGGGTTCCCGACCCATGTGAAGTTATCACCCAAAGAACCGGATAAAATTGAGTACATAATCGCAAACTGTGCGGAATGCGAGCCTTATCTGACAGCGGATTACCGGCGTATGCTGGAGAATCCCAAAGAGCTGATCGAAGGAATGCGCATTGTCCTTCAATTGTTTGATCATGCCAAAGGTTTATTCGGCATTGAGGACAACAAGCCGGACTGCATAGCCAAGATGCAGGAGTTAACGAAGGATGAACCCCGTATGGAAGTCTGTCCGTTACAGACAAAATACCCTCAGGGCGGCGAACGTCAGCTGATTTACGCCACCACCCACCGGGAAATCAATTCCACCATGCTTCCCGCTGATGCAGGCTGTATTGTGGACAATGTGGAAACTTTGATTTCGATTTATAAGGCAGTAAAACTGGGCAAGCCTGTGATGAACCGTATTTTTACGGTGACAGGAGATGCAGTGGCAGAGCCGGGGAACTTCGATATCTGCCTTGGCATGAGTTACGGGGAAGTGCTGGAAGCGGCAGGCGGATTTAAGGTGCAGCCTGAGAAGATTATTTCCGGCGGGCCTATGATGGGATTCTCCATGTTCGGACTGGACATTCCAACGACAAAGACGTCTTCCTCCCTGCTTTGCCTTGCCAAAGATGATGTGGCGGCAAGCGAGACTACGGCATGCATCAACTGCGGCCGCTGCGTATCCGCATGTCCGGAACAGATTATTCCCACAAGGCTTGCAAAAATGGCAGGTTACGGGGATATGGCAGGCTTTGAGAAGTGGAACGGCATGGAATGTATCGAATGCGGAAGCTGCAGTTATATCTGTCCGGCCAAAATCCCGCTGGCACAGTCCATCCGTACCATGAAGAAGCAGATTCTTGCAGAGCGGAGAAAGAAATAGATGATTTACGAAAATATAATTTGCAGCCAATTTAGAAGGTAAGTTGATTGCGAGCTCACGCGTCAGCACGAAGTGCACGAAAATGCGCGTGATACCTTTATAAAATTAGGAAGAAAGAGGTGTCTTATTGTGAGTGATATGTATAATGTATCATCGTCATCCCACATTCGTTCCAAAGATACATCTGCCAAAATAATGCTTTACGTGGCAATTGCATTGCTGCCGGCCAGCGTATTTGGTATCTGGAACTTTGGGTTACAGGCGTTGATATTGATTTTAGTATGTGTTGCAACCTGCGTGGCTTCAGAATGGATCTTTGAGAAGCTGATACAGAAAAAAAGTACCATCAATGATTTCAGCGCAGTAGTGACCGGATTGCTGTTGGCGCTGAACCTGCCCCATACCCTGCCCATCTGGCAGGCGGTTTTGGGAAGCGTATTTGCCATTGTCATTGTGAAAATGCTGTTCGGCGGTCTTGGACAGAACTTTATGAACCCGGCTTTGGGCGGCAGATGCTTTTTGCTTGTGTCTTTTGCAGGGACTATGACCAGCTTTACTTATGACGGCGTAACAGGCGCTACGCCGCTGGCTCTTTTAAAAAACGGCGAAAGCGTGGATACCATGAAAATGCTTCTGGGAACCACAGCGGGAACCATCGGCGAGACCAGCGTAATTGCGATTTTAATCGGAGCAATTTTCCTGATTCTGATGGGAGTGATTGATTTAACCATTCCTGCCAGCTATATCCTTTCCTTCGGCGTGTTTGTGCTTCTGTTCGGCGGCCATGGCTTTGACGTGACCTATCTTACCGCTCATCTCTGCGGCGGCGGACTGATGCTGGGAGCATTTTTCATGGCGACCGATTATGTGACCTCCCCTATCACCCCCATGGGAAAAGTGGTATTCGGAATTGTTCTGGGAATTCTCACCGGATTGTTCCGTCTGTTCGGGGCCAATGCAGAAGGCGTTTCCTTTGCAATTATCTTAGGCAACCTTCTGGTTCCGATCATTGAGAAATTTACCATTCCAAGGGCGTTTGGCCAGAAAAAGGAGGTAAAATAGCATGAATAAGAAGATTGTACATGATGCGTTGGTGTTAACCGCTTTTACCTTAGTGCTGGGATTTCTGCTAGGCGTGGTATACGATATTACCAAGGAGCCCATTGCAGCGGCAGAAAAAGCCGCATTGGATGAGGCATATAAAGTAGTGTTCGCAGATGCAGCTTCTTTTGAAGAAGATGAGAATTTTGATGCGGCGAAAGCGGCAGAGATTATTGCGGCAAGCGAATTTTCCAAAGATGAGATTACGGCAGTTAACAAGGCATTGGACGGCTCCGGCAATGTGCTTGGATATGTAATCAATGTGACTTCCCATGAAGGAAGCCAGGCAGATATTTCTTTTTCCGTGGGCATCCAGAATGACGGAACGTTAAACGGCTATTCTATTACGGCCATCAGCGAGACGCCGGGCCTTGGCGTACTGGTGCAGGAGGAGCCGTTCTATTCCCAGTTTGAAGGGAAGTCCGAAGAGACTTATTCTGTTGTAAAGACGGCTCCGGCGGCTGAAAATGAGATTCAGGCGGTTACTGGAGCTACCATTTCTTCCAGAGCAGTCACCAACGGCGTAAATGCATGTCTGGTGTATTTCAGAAGCGCTTTGCAGGGAGGTAACTAGTATGAATAAATATGTAGAACGTTTATATAACGGTATTATTAAAGAAAATCCTACCTTTGTGCTGATGCTTGGAATGTGTCCCACCCTGGCGGTGACATCTTCCGCAGTCAACGGAATCGGCATGGGCCTTTCCACTACAGTGGTGCTGGTTATGTCCAACCTGCTGATTTCCATGTTCCGGAAAGTAATTCCAAACGGCGTGCGTATGCCGGCTTATATCGTAGTGGTGGCTTCCCTGGTTACCATTGTGCAGTTCATTATGCAGGCGTATACCCCGGCTCTTTCCGCATCTTTGGGTGTGTATATTCCTTTGATCGTGGTAAACTGTATTATCCTGGGAAGAGCGGAAAGCTACGCTTCCAAAAATCCCATTACACCTTCTGTTTTTGACGGACTTGGCATGGGTCTGGGATTCACCATCGGCCTGACCTTTATCGGATTGATCCGCCAGATTTTAGGAGCTAATCTTGGAATTACCGTGTTTATCATGGCGCCGGGAGCATTCCTGGTACTGGCGTTTCTGGTTGCAGGCATGAATGTTGTCCGGGAAAAAATGGAAAAGAAGGGCAAACCTCTGGCAGCTCCATCCGGATGTCTGACCGGAGACTGCGCAAGCTGTTCCCAGTCGGCTATGTGTACCGGCAAATTACCGGGATCTCAGAAAAAGTCAGAAGAATAGGAGGCAGAATAGATGAAAGAATTATTGATTATAGCAATCGGCTCTGCCATTGTAAATAATGTAGTGTTAAGCCAGTTCCTTGGCATCTGCCCGTTCCTGGGAGTATCCAAGAAAACCGAAACAGCAGCCGGTATGGGCGGCGCGGTAATTTTCGTTATTACCCTGGCTTCCTTTGTTACAGGTCTGATTTATAAGTTTATTTTAGGCCCCTGCCATGTGGAATATTTGCAGACCATTGTGTTCATTCTGGTTATTGCGTCACTGGTGCAGTTCGTGGAAATGTTTTTGAAGAAAAACATGCCCCCGCTGTACGAATCCCTGGGCGTGTTCCTTCCGCTGATTACGACAAACTGCGCTGTATTGGGTGTTGCTTTGAACAATGTAAGCAAAGGCTATGATTTGCTGCAGGGCATTGTAAACGGCCTTGCAACCTCTGTCGGCTTCTTTATTGCAATTGTAATTATGGCGGGTATCCGTGAGAAAATCGAATATAACGATATTCCCAAACGATTTCAGGGAACAGCCATTGTGTTGATTACGGCCAGCCTGATGTCAATTGCCTTTATGGGATTCTCAGGAATGATTTAGGAGGGAAAAAAATGAATGTAACAGCAATTATCATTGCCGCCCTGGTAGTGGGCGGAACTGGTATTTTCCTTGGCTTTTTCCTTGGGATCTTTGGGGAAAAATTCAAAGTAGAAGTAGATGAAAGAGAAGAGGCAATCCTGGGCGTCCTTCCGGGAAATAACTGCGGCGGCTGCGGGTATGCAGGATGCTCCGGCCTTGCGGCAGCCATTGCAAAAGGAGAAGCGCCCGTAGGCCAGTGTCCGGTGGGCGGCGACCCGGTGGCAGCCCAGATTGGTGAGATTATGGGTGTTTCGGCAGAAGGCGGCGTGAAGATGACTGCTTTTGTAAAATGCGCCGGAGACTGTGAGAAGGCAAAACAGGATTATGAATACACTGGCGTGGAGGACTGCGCAGCCATGGCGTTTATTCCCGGCGGCGGGCCGAAATCCTGCAGTTACGGCTGTCTTGGCTACGGAAGCTGCGTGAAGGCATGTCCCTTTGATGCAGTACATATTGTCAACGGCATTGCGCTGGTGGATAAAGATGCCTGCAAAGCCTGCGGAAAATGCGTGGCAGCCTGTCCGAAGAACCTGATAGAACTGGTGCCTTATGATGCGAAGAATAAGGTGCAGTGCAGCTCTAAGGATAAGGGCAAGGATGTGATGGCAGCCTGCTCCGTAGGATGTATCGGATGTAAGCTCTGTGAGAAAAACTGTCCGGAGGGGGCGGTTACTGTGACAGACAATATAGCCCATATTGACTATGAGAAATGCACAGGATGCGGAACCTGCGCCGAGAAATGTCCGAAGAAGATTATCAGTAAGGCAGGATGATGGAAGAGAAGTTTTAAGAACGGAACCTCTGACAAATAAAATGGGGCAGCCGGGAACTTGCAGGTTCCCGGCTGCCCTGATTTATGTTTGTCAGGCTTTAGAACCGTTACTGAATACGAAACTGACTGAGCAGCTGATTCAGTGTCCGGGCCTGATTGGACAGTTCATTCGAGATAGCGGCGCTTTCTTCCGCTGCGTCAGAGTTGGTCTGAACCACTCTGGAGACTTCTTTGATTCTGTTTTCCACGGAGACAATCATTTCTGACTGCTGTACGCTGGCATATGAGATTTCATCCATCAGCGTTTTGATGGATTGAATGCATTCATTGATAATCTGCATTGCGGAAATAGCAAGATTTGTGGATTCCGTTCCTGTTTTCACATCGTGGATGGAGCGGCCAATCAAATCACTGGTATCTCTTGCGGCTTCCGCGGAGCGTTCCGCAAGATCCCGGACTTCCCCGGATACAACAGAGAAGCCTTTTCCGGCAGAGCCGGCGCGGTTTGCCTCAATGGAGGCGTTCAGGGCCAGAATATTGGTCTGAAGAGCGATATCCTCAATGGTTTTGATGATGCTGCCGATTTGGGCTGAGGATTGATCGATATTTCTTGTGGCGATAATCAGCTGTTCCATTTTTGTATCGGCCTCCGCCGCATAGCCTGTGGCTCTGGCCACTAAATCACTGGCGTTTCCGCAGCGGACCGTACTGTTTTGAATCTGGGCCGTGATATCTGTAACATTGGATACAAGACCGTTAATGGATGCTTTTTGCTCGGTGCTTCCCTGGGATAAGGCCATGGCTCCTGCCGAAACCTGATTTGCGCCGTTATCCACCTGTTTTGCAATCTGGGTGATATCCCGCATAACGTCTGTCAGATGGGTGCGGATGCTTTTAAGGCTCTCGGACAGTACTGCAAAATCACCGATATAATAGGATTCGTTCAGGGTTACATCCACAGCGATGTTTCCGTCTGCCATTTCACCCAGAATCCGGCCGATATCTTCAATGGTTTTCCGCAGGCAGTCGCATAAATGGTGGATGGTCTGGGCAATCATGCCGATTTCATCTGTTCTGCCGTAGAAGGGCTTTAATTCCCGATCAGCAGAGAGATCCAGATTGCCAAGGTGCCGGATGGCGTGTTCCATAACCATAAGCTCCCTGCCTTCCCGGTGCAGGCTGAGCAGGGTGGCAAGTATAATCACAAGGGCTACGATGGCGCACAGAATTCCTATGGTGATACGGACGGTTGCCACCTGACTGTAAACTTCTGCCGAATTGTTGCGGATCATGAAAACCCAGTTCCGATCTTTCAGATATTTATAAACCACCAGTTGGTCTACGCCTTTTTCATCCCGATAGGAATAGGTGCCGGCCTTTGTTTTGCCGTTGGTTCTGATTCGCTTAAGAATTTCCTGATAGCCTTTGTCTGTAGTCTCAGTGTTTAACAGCGATTCATCCTCATGATACAGATAAGTTCCGGTTTCTACATTTAAAAATACGTATTCGCTGCGGGGCAGGCCCTTGATGTTCAGGCCAAGCAAAACATCCATAAGCTGACTGGCATAAACCCCTGCGCCTGCATAGCCGATGCAGGTTTCACCTTCAAAAAGAGGATAGTACATGGAAAGAATCATGCTTCCGGTTCCCGGGGATTTCATGATTCCCAGATTGGTTAGCTCCTGCGCTGACAGGATTGTATCATGGAATACCTCTAAAGAATCCCCTGTGCGGGTGGTCATTCCGATGGCGCCCTGTGAAGTATGGGTCAGAATATAAGTAGACGGAGTTCCTATGTATAATCCTTCAAAAATCCCTTTGACAGAAGCAAAATCTTCCGTGTATTTCTGCCCTTTTTGCAGAAGCTCGGGATCATCCGGATTGTTAAGCAGATTGCGGACTTCGCTGCTCAGTGCAAATGCAGTGACATATTCTTCCGCAGAAATCACATAGTCGTTGATAATGGATGCTCTGGATTCCACTGCATCAATCATTTGATTGGTAATATTGTTTTTTACGATGGATGCAATACGGTTGGACATAATAAACCAGAGCAGAAGCATTCCTGTAACAGTGATCATGGTGGTAAGAATGCCGATACGTGTAGCAAGTTTTCGATTAGCAAGAAACTTCATAAAAGATTCCCCCTGTGACATAAGTAATAAATTTTGCTTGGGCAAGTTCTTTCATAATGTAAGAGTGTACCGCTTTTGCGAAAATAATTTTATCACTTTTCTGCCTGTTTTTCAAGGGTATCAGCGATGATTGTGCATTTACACTGTTCCTGGTGATACGGCTTATGCTTTTTTTCAGATTCCATATTGTAACAGCCGTCTGTTTATGATAGACTTACATTCATATTGAATTCAGAGGCAGAAAGGGTACAGATATGAAGAAAAGTTTTTGGAGAAAATACATAGGCGATAAAGCGTTTTACAAGATGGTGCTTATGATTGTAATTCCCGTCATCATACAGAACGGCATTACGAATTTCGTCAACCTGTTGGACAATATTATGGTGGGACAGGTGGGCACGGAGCAAATGAGCGGCGTTGCCATTGTAAATCAGTTTATGAACGTATTTAATATCTGCATTTTCGGCGGCGTTTCCAGTGCGGGAATTTTTACCGCCCAGTATTACGGACAGGGGAGCCAGGAGGGGGTCCGCAATACCTTCCGGTTTAAATTCATGGTATGCATCTTAATGACAGTGGCTGCCGTTGTGCTGTTTCTTACGTCTGGGGAAAGCCTGATTACACTGTATCTTCATGAAGGGGCTGAAAGCGGGGATATTGTCAAAACCCTGGAGTATGGGAAAAAATATCTGGCGGTGATTATTTTTGGAATTTTGCCTTATGCCATTTCCCAGACTTATGCCAGTACCCTGCGTGAAACAGGGGAAACGGTGCTGCCCATGAAAGCGGGAATTATTGCGGTTCTGGTGAATCTGGTGGGAAATTACCTGCTGATTTTCGGAAAATTCGGCGCCCCGGCCCTGGGAGCAGTGGGAGCAGCCATAGCTACGGATATTGCCCGGGTGGTGGAATGCCTGATTCTTATTTTTTGGACGTATGGACACCGCAGGGACCATCCGTTTATTGAAGGAGCCTACCGGACCTTGAAAATTCCCGGGGATTTGACGGCGAATATTGTAAAGAAGGGAATCCCCATTATGCTCAACGAGATTGCATGGTCAACGGGACAGGCGTTTTTGCTTCAGTGTTATTCTGTCAGAGGATTGTCTGTGGTAGCCGCCCTCAATATCTCAAGCACCGTGTCCAATCTGTTTAATGTGGTATTTTTATCCACCGGAGGGGCCATTGCGATTATTGTGGGGCAATTGTTAGGGGCAGGCAAAATGGAAGAAGCCAGGGATACCGACCGGAAACTTTTGTTTTTCACCGTATCCACCTGCCTGGTGTGCGGAAGCCTGCTGGCTGCGATTTCACCCTTCTTCCCGTTGATTTACAATACCTCCGGGGAGGTTCAGTCCTATGCAGCCAGATTTATCCTGATTGCCGCCGGCTGTATGCCCCTGTATGCTTTTATGCACGGCTGCTATTTTACACTGCGCTCCGGCGGGAAAACCTGGATTACTGTGCTGTTTGACAGTGTGTATGTGTGGGCGGTGGACATTCCCCTGGCCTATGTACTGGCCCATTTTACAGGACTGCCCATTGTGCTTGTGTACCTCAGCTGTCAGCTGATTGAGACATTGAAGTGCATTCTGGGTTATATACTGGTGAAAAAGGGAATCTGGCTTCAGAATATTGTCAGCTGATGAGAAATCAGAGCAGATGAATCCCACGAAAAATGACGGAATAAGAGGATGGAAAATTGGAAACAAAAAACTATTTGAAACAGAAAAAGAGGGTAGTGGTAAAAATTGGTTCTGCAGCTTTGCATCATGAAGCTACAGGAAGGCTGAATCTGGGAAAAGTAGAGCGTCTGGTGCGGGAACTCTGCGATATCCGCAATCAGGGGGTGGACATTTGCCTGGTAAGCTCCGGCGCCATAGCGGTGGGCCGTCAGGCAATCGGCATGAAAGAGCGTCCGGCCGATATTTCCACCAAACAGGCATGCGCGGCAGTGGGACAGGCCAGACTGATGATGACGTATCAGAAGATGTTTTCGGAATATCATCAGACTGCCGGACAGATTCTGATGACGAAAGGAACCATGCTTGACAATGTTTCCCGGAAGAACGCCCAGAACACCTTTGAGGAATTGTTCCGGCTTGGGATTATTCCTATTGTCAATGAAAATGATACCGTTTCCACTTACGAAATGCAGTTTGGAGACAACGATACATTGTCGGCCCTGGTAGCCTCTCTGGTGGGCGCGGATCTTTTGATTCTTTTGTCGGACATTGACGGGCTGTTTACAGACGATCCCCGCAAGAATCCCAATGCAGAGCTGATCCGGGTGGTGGATCGGCTGGATGAGGAAATTATCTCCATGGCAAAAGGAACTACGGGAAGCGACGTGGGAACCGGCGGAATGGAAACAAAACTGACAGCGGCAAGGATTGCAACCCTTTCCGGCGCGGATATGATTATTGCAAATGGAAAAGATGTGGGCGTTCTCCATGAGATTTTCCAGGGGGAATTTGTGGGAACGCTGTTTTTGGAGCATCGGGATGAAGATTTTTACATTGCTGACTTTATAGAAAAAAGTCTGGAATAAAGGAGAACAGTATGAATCAGAGTAAAATAGACAGAATTAATGCGCTGGCAAGGAAGTCCAGGGCGGAGGGACTGACGGAGGAGGAACGGAAAGAACAGGAGCTTCTGCGGAAGGAATATATTGCAAATGTCAGAAGAAATCTGCGGGCGCAGCTTGACAGCATTGATGTGGTGAATCCTGACGGCACCACGGAAAATCTGGGTGAAAAATATGGAAAAAAAGAAGCGAATTAAAAACAGCCGCCCGGCAGGAGGTGCGTATGGAAACTAAGGATCAAATCAGAGCAGCTTTCAAAGGGAACAGGGATAATCTGTCCTGGACACAGGCCCGGAGATTATCAATGGAAATCTGCAGGAATATAGAACTGCATCCCTGGTTTCTGCAGGCGGATACCGTCTGCCTGTATTATCCTCTGGGAAAGGAAGTGAATCTTCTTCCGTTGGCGGAGACAGCCTGGAGAATGGGCAAAAAAACTGCATTTCCCAGAGTAACAGGAAGGGAAATGCAGTTTTTTCAGGCAAAGTCTTTTGCTGAATTTAAAGAGGGCAGTTTTCATGTGATGGAGCCTGTGGGGAACAGGGAGCTCTATCAGGAGGACGCCCTGGTACTGGCGCCGGGACTGGGCTTTGACAGACAGGGCGCCCGCATTGGTTACGGCGGCGGTTATTATGACAGGTATTTTGCCGGGCATCCCCACCGCTATAAACTGGGGGCGGCCTATGCCTTTCAGCTGGTGGAAACTCTCTGTTTAGAGGAGCATGACGTCAGGATGGACGGGGTTGCTTCGGAAACAGGAGTTATGGAGTTTTTATTGTAAGTAACCGTCTTTTACAATGTCTGCCACTGTCTCCGTGGGAATTTCGAAGGTGACAACTCCCATGAAACCGGGAGCCACTTCGTATTCGTCGAAAACGATGTTCAGTTTTCCGGCTTCATCGATAAAGAAGTTTACAGAGTCGGACAATTCCGTAAAATTCCATTCAGACACGTCGCTGTCCAGCCAGTAAGTGACGGTTTTATCCTGGGCCATCTGTTCTTTCATCTGTTTTTTGATATTTTCTGTAATGGGCGTTTTGTAATCTGCTCCCTCCTGGAACAAATCTTTCAGTGTTGTCATTTCGCCGGTCTGCTTGTCGATGTGGTAAATTTTTTCCATCTGCACGGCCCCTGCCATGGTAATGGTCTGGTGAAAACGGATGGAAAATAATTTATCGCTGTCGGTTACCACTTCGTAGTCTAAGTCTACTGCCTGAGCGCCCTCTGTGCCGGCGGCTTTCAGATCAGCTTCGTATGCGGCTATGATTTCATTGGTGTAGGCTTCGATCTGATCATTGAGTTTCTGGGTGGAATCTTCCATTAAATTTCCCTTACTGTCTTTAATCTCCACCTCCGGAACTTTGATATCGGCTTCCATCCTGTTTTCCTGGTGCTTGTATTCCCGGAAAGTGACGATTTTTACGATGGCGCCCAGAACCGGAATCTGTTCCATGGCATAGGCAATGGAAGCGTTGGAGTTGACAAGTACGGTGAGAATCAGCATGGCGGCGGCAATGGAAGAGGCTCCTCTGACAATCCAGATGGAAAAAGCAGAGGATTTCTGTTTCCCTTCTTTGGGCAGGCCAGTGACGGCGTCCGGGGAATTCCGTTTCCCTTCTTTGGGCAGGCCAGTGACGGCGTCCGGGGATTTCAGGAATCTCCGATTCGGCAGTTTTGCAGGGGAGGGGGTTTGCGCCAGCTCGGTTTTGGCTTTTGCAATGGAAAGCTCCACGTTTTGCCTCAGGGCCTCCGGGATGGGGATGTTTTTATAATCTTGTTTGATGTGGTTTAAATTATGATTCATGGCAGAGTTCTCCTTCCGTCAATTTGATTCTCAGTTTTCCAAGGCTGCGGTACAGAATGCTTTTGGTGGTATTGAGATTTTCTTCCAATATATCTGCGATTTCCTGCAGCTTTCGTTCTTCGAAATAACGCAGCACAATGACAGCCCGTTCCTTTTCATTCAGAATGTCTAAAGCGTCAATGGTGTCGTAGTCCAGGTAAATGTCCTCTGTTCCGTACTCCGGCGTTTCATCGAAAGAAACTTCTTTTTGATTCCGGCGCAGAAGCTCCAGGGAAGTGTTGATTACAATGCGCCAAATCCAGGTTCTGATAAAGGCAGCATTTTTGACAGAACTGGAATTTTTAATGGCCCTGTAAGAGCTTTCCTGTACGATGTCCATAGCGTCGGCTTCATTTTTTACATAGGTGAACGCCAGACGGTACAGGGAGTCGTAGGAGGACAGAAGCTCCTGCTCCACCAATTGCTGCATCTTTTGTGAATTCATTTTGAAATCTCCTTTCCGGTTACTGTTTATTAGATGAAAGAGCGCGGGAAAAAGTTTCAAAAGTTTCCCATAAAGTGTAAAGAACCCTCAAAAATTAATGACAAATATACCGGAACTTGTTATACTGTTACCATATCTGAACAGAAACAGCAACACCGAAATGGAGGAAAAAATATGAACCTTACGTTGGAACAGATTGGCGAAAAGGCAAAAAAGGCGGAAGTAACCTTGCGTACCTTGTCGGCCAATCAGAAAAATAAAGTCCTGACCACTTCAGCGGATTATTTGATGGCAAATATGAAAATGCTGTTGGAAGCCAATCACTCAGATGTGGAACGGGCCAAAGAGAATGGCATGGCTCCAGCCCTGGTGGACCGGCTGCTTCTGACAGAGGCCAGGATTGCCCAGATGGCAGAGGGACTCAGACAGATTGCAGCTCTGGAAGATCCCATTGGAGAGGTGCTTTCCATGAAGCAGAGGCCCAACGGACTTCTGATTGGGCAGAAACGTGTGCCTTTGGGCGTGATCGGCATTATCTATGAGTCCAGGCCCAACGTGACGGCAGACGCCTTCGGACTGTGCTTCAAAGCCGGAAATGTGGTGATTCTCCGGGGCGGAAAGGATGCCATTCATTCCAACAATGCCATTACCATGACTTTACAGGAGGCATTGGCCAGGTGTGAATTGCCCTCAGATGCCATTCAGCTGATTACAGATACCAGTCATGAGACTGCGGCTGAATTTATGAAGCTGAACAAGTACGTGGATGTACTGATTCCCCGGGGCGGCGCAGGCCTGATCCGCACTGTGGTAAAGCAGGCCACCGTGCCTGTCATTGAAACGGGAACCGGCAACTGTCATATCTATGTGGATGAAAGCGCAGATCCTGCCATGGCTCTTGATATAATTTTTAATGCGAAAACCCAGAGAATCGGCGTCTGCAATGCCTGTGAATCCCTGGTAGTCCATGAAAAAATAAAAGATGTTCTGCTGCCCCTTCTGGCAAAGCGGCTGTCAGAAAAACAGGTGGAGCTTCGGGGAGACGAAGCGAGCCGGAACGCATGCAGCAGCATTCTGCCTGCAAAGGAAGAGGATTGGGGCATGGAATACCTGGACTATATTCTGTCCGTCAAAACCGTATCTTCCATTGAGGAGGCAATCGCCCACATCAACAAATACAATACCGGCCATTCTGAGGCCATTATCACAAAAGATTATGACAATTCCAGGAAATTTCTGGATGAAATTGATGCGGCGGCAGTATATGTGAACGCTTCTACCCGGTTTACAGACGGCTTTGAATTCGGGTTCGGCGGAGAAATCGGCATCAGCACCCAGAAGCTTCATGCAAGAGGGCCCATGGGCCTGAAGGAGCTGACAAGCACAAAATACATAATATATGGAAACGGTCAGGTCAGGCCGTAGATCATAAAAGGAGACAAAAATAAAATGACAGCAATCATTGAAATACTGTCGGAATCCCAAATCAGCCGTGAGCTGTTTTGCCATTTTAACCGTCATCAGGAGGTGACGCGCTGTTGGCGGAAGGAAGCAGGCAGTTGGAAATTGAAGGATATTTCTTTTGTGGAGGAATGGAAAGAAGCGGAATATGAATTTCTGGTAAAATGCCTGAAAAATACCATCCATACAGGCGGTTTTGTATTCGGCTGTTTTGAGGAAGGAAAGTTAAAAGGATTTACCTCTGTGGAACCAAAACGTTTCGGCTCCACAAAGCAGTATGTGCAGCTTTCCTGCATTCATGTGTCCTGTGAATGCAGGGGGAAAGGCTATGGAAAACAGCTGTTTGAGCGGGCAATTCTTGCGGCAAGAAAGCTGGAAGCGGAAAAACTGTACATATCGGCGCATTCTTCAGAAGAAACCCAGGCATTTTATCATGCCCTTGGGTGTGTGGAAGCAGCGGAATATGACGAAAAACTGTATGCGGCGGAGCCTTGCGACTGTCAGTTGGAGTATGTGCTGTGAAAGAACGATGATATGCGTTGGAACTGAAAGGAGACCGTTGTGCTTAATATACGAAATGAGACAGAAAAGGATTATAAAACAGTAGAAGAAATTACCAGAAAAGCATTTTACAATATTTATGTTCCGGGATGCACAGAGCATTATCTGGTGCACAGAATGCGCCGGCACAAGGACTTTGTTTCGGAATTGGACTTTGTGGCGGAGCTTGACGGTCAGGTAATTGGAAATATCATGTATACCAAAGCCAGACTGGCGGATGAAAACGGAACGGAAAAGAGAATTCTCACCTTTGGCCCGGTCAGCATTCTTCCAAAATACCAGAGAAAGGGGTACGGAAAGAAGCTTATGGAACATTCTTTTGCACGGGCAGTTGAACTGGGGTATGATGTGATCGTGATATTTGGAAGCCCTGCAAATTATGTAAGCATTGGATTCAAAAGCTGCAAAAAATACAATATCTGTACAGAAGATGGCAGATATCCGGCAGCAATGATGGTAAAAGAATTGATTCCGCATACATTAGACGATGGGAAACGGTTCTTTTATCATGGAAGCCCTGTCATGGAATTCAGTGTGGAAGAGGCATTGAGGTATGACGATACCCTGGAAAAAATGGAGAAAAAATACTGTCCAAGCCAGGAAGAGTTCTATATTATGAGCCATTCTTTTCTGGACTCATAGGGAATGAGGAAAAGAATGGCTCCGTCGTGTGTTACGTCAAAGCGTTTTTTGCTTCTCATATGTGTGTTACGTCAAAGTGATTTTCTGTTTCTCATATGTGCTTGCCGGCAAGCACTTCTTTGTAATCTTTATAGTTTTCCTCCAAGAGTGCGGGAGTGTCCAGGCCGTAGGGGCAGTGGGCCCTGCACTGGCCGCAGTGGATACAGTTCTCGATTTTTTTCATCTTTTCCTGCACCTGGGGCGTAAGCTGCAGTTCGGCGGGGGAACGGCGCAGAAGCAGCGACATCCGGGCGCAGTTGTTGATTTCAATTCCGGCCGGACAGGTGGGAACGCAGTAGCCGCAGCCCCGGCAGAAGTTTCCGGCAAGCTGTTCTCTGTCTCTTAAGATCAGGTCGGAAAGTTCCTGCGTCATAACAGGAGGATGGTCAATATAGCTTAAAAATTCGTCCAGTTCTGATTCCTTCTGAACGCCCCAGATAGGCAATACATTGTCGTACTGCGCCTGAAATGCGTAGGCAGCGGCAGAATTGGTGATCAGTCCGCCGGACAGTGCTTTCATGGAAATAAAGCCCATGTTTTCCTGTTTGCAGCGGTTGACGATTTCGATGTCTTTATCGGTGGCAAGGTAGCAGAAGGGGAACTGCAGAGTTTCATACAGTCCGCTGTCAATGGCTTCATGGGCGATTTTCAGCCTGTGGTTGGTGATGCCGATGTGACGGACTTTCCCCTGCCTTCTGGCTTCTTCCATGGCTTCATACAGTCCGGTTCCATCTCCCGGCTTGGGACAGAAAGAGGGATTGTGGAACTGGTAGAGATCAATGTAGTCTGTTTTCAAAAGCCCCAGGCTGGTATCTAGATCTTTCCAGAATTCTTCCGCATTCTGCGCTCCGGTTTTGGTGGCTATGTAGATGCTGCTTCGGACAGAGGAGAGGGATTTTCCGATTTTGGCTTCGCTGTCGGTGTAGAACCGTGCTGTATCAAAGAAGCGGATGCCGGCATCATATGCTTTTTTCAGCAGTGTTCCGGCGTCTTCTGTGGAAATACGCTGAATGGGGAGGGCGCCGAAGCCATTTTTATTGACGGTAATTCCTGTTTTTCCAAGGGTGACGGTTGTGTTCATGATTTTCTTACCTTTCTGTAATTGATATAGTGGTTATGAGATTACTCCTGAATTGCTGCATGTAATGGTTATATTGGCTTTAAAATATTTATTGTTCCTCTACCTCTAGGGATTCTTCTATATAAATGACATTCAGTTCCCTTGGTTTTATATAACTAAAGTAAAAGCAGCCGACGGAAGCGGTAAACAGAAGTATCAGGATGAACCATCCAAATTTAGTAAAAAAATTCTTTCTGGTTGTATAGGCAGTGATTTCTTCCGTCGGAACACTGTCCAGATAAAGCTGGGCCAGTTCTGCGGGAGTACCAAAGTAGCCGCTAATTTCATCATATCACGCAGAATTGTTTTCCAGAAGAAACTGCCGGATATCTTTTTCCATGTTTGCTGTAAAGTTGCTGCGGTAATTGCGGGGACATGCCAATAAACGTCTGGCGTTTTTTATGTAGCGTCTGACTGGTTTGCTGAAATTGCTGTTCATAATCATTCATCTCTCCTTATATAAATCATTTCATCAAGATCAAGCATAAGATTGGCGGCAGTAGTAATTTCCCGGTATTTTCGTTTGATTTTAACCAGGTGTTCCCGTCCGCTTTCTGTGATATGAAAATAAATCCGTGTCCGATTGTTGGCTACGGCGGTGCTTTCTTCGTCAATGCAGCCGGCATTTTTCAGCCGGTAGATATAAGGATAGAGAGATTTGTAGGAAAAAGAACCGTTGCTGATACGGCTGATTTCCTGCATAATCTCGTAAGTATACATGGGTTTTTGTTTTAGAAGGAATAGAACCAGCATTTCGCCCAAGCAGTTTTGCAGACTTTCAGCAAAGCTCTCTTCTTTTCCAGTTATTTTGAGTTTTCTGCTCATAATGCTCTCCCGGCTATGCGTACAGTTGGGGGTGCAAAGCCTTTTTAGCGGCAGCCCGACAATAATTTATTTCAGGACAGTTTTTTATAATTGTAAATATCATACTACGGGCAGTTTTAAATGTAAATAGTTTATAAAAAAAGTATTTAAAGAAAAGAAAAGGTATTTTAGTGAGAACAGATATTTTTTTAAATTAGATGTAAACTATATGAAAAAACGGACGATATTAATGGGAAAAAGAAATTGGGATAGAAATTAGTGTATAGGGTGGTGTGATATATATATTTTTTATATAAAGTATATAGAGAATATGAAGAGAAAGGGGGGACAATGGAGAAGAATCATTAGGCATACCGATAAGAAGCGTAAAGAAAGGAAGAAAGAAGTTATGAGGATGAAACATAGTGTACAACTATAACGAATAAATCGGATTTATTTAGATTGGGAATGAAAAGTGGAACCCTTAATGATCCGAAGGAAGAGCATTGGTATACGGTGGACTTGAAAGCGGGAACCAGATATTTTGTGGATATCAGGAATGTAGGGAAAACAAATTGCTATATTGAGTTGTCTTATATTCTAAATGGTGAAACAAAGTATTTTTATACGACAAATCCTGAACGAAAAGAAGTGTATCATTTAAAGCCAGAAAAATATTTATACATGACAGCACCGGTGACTGGTAAATATTATATAAAGATCGCCAGCAGTGACAATTGGGAATATTCCCCCTCATTTACAAAGAACTATTTCTTCTATGTAGGACCAGCAAAGCAAACTTATTCAGTATCTGGATATCCAATTGGAGGAGCAAGTATTTTTGGAAGTGATAAAAAAAGTCTTTCTTTGGATTTATTTGGGGTTGTACCCGAGAGTGCAACAATCGTAAATTTATCTATTAATGATACATTTCCACAAGGAAGCCCCTGTACTGATATAGAGAAAAGCATGCGTTATTTTGGAGGAAAGACCTATTCTAATATTGGAGGTTCCAGTGAGATCTATGGTATGAGCGGTGTTAATTTGAGACAATCATGGAATATTTATGTTAAATGTGGACAGGGTGGGCATATTACACAATGGATTGGTAGATTGAACTGCAAATTTAATTGTACAATGGCACCTTACCCAGGAAATGAATTGAATTTGTAGGTAAAGAAGAATAGGAAGCCGTAAGAAGTTGCCCGGAAAGAATGGTTTACCATCCTTACGATGAAAATCTTCGGCTTCCATAGGTGAGAGCGGCCATGTGGCCTGTACTCACAACAGGCCTGGTATGATGGAAGTTTACTGTGAACTTTTCATTGTCATATAATAAGTTCTGAGTAAATTACATTTTCCGGCAGCCTCATGGTAAGGAAGGAGAAAAAAATGGGTGTAACAGGAATCGGGACAGTTCAGACTTATCGATATAATTTTAAGACAGGGAAACTCTCGGCTAAAGACGGTTCAGAAAATGAATTTATTTCTTTTTTTAACGAAGGGCATTCCGGTGGTTCTTCCAAAACATTAAACGGGTTTGATTGGCAGGTAAGAGGTGGGATAAGATTTTTGATCGAAGATGAGTTTAAACTTGCAAAAATCAGTGGTAATGATCTTCCGGCATGGTATGATCCAAATATAGAAGAATATGAATTTATATGTGAAGTTGTAAGCGGAGAAGAAACAGTTTTTAGAGTGAATGGGAGGGATAAATGTCTCCATATGTATACACCAGTCGAGTATACAGACGAAGAAATAGATTCCTGGAGTCCTGTGGGAAAATCTTATAAAACTTATAAACACAAAGAATACGATCCAGCTACAAACAGCATGAATATTGCAGTGGGAGATATTTTTGATTTGGGAACCGGATACAGGCTGAGAGTGTGGAAAGACCGTGTCTGTGTTGAAGGCCGGGGAAGCGGCGCCGGGAAAGAAAATGCGGAACGGTTGGCAGTGGCCCTGGATTCCCTGATTCATTTTGCAGATCAGCAAAGTTTTATGGTATTCGAAATGAATGCAACAGTTGCATTAAGGCTGCTTCGGGAGTTGGGAGTGGATACCAGTAGAGAATTCAACATCAATGGAACAAGGTGTATAGTGGAAGGCGGAGAGATCTATGAGGCGGGAAATACCAGTGTAGTTCCAAGCGGTATTCACCGCAAGGCATTGGAAAGATATGAAGAGCTGCTTGCAAAGCCGCTTTCAGAGAAAATGAGGTATCATACAACAGCATAAGGGATATTTATGATTGGAGGTTATTATGAAAAAAAGATTTTTCTCAGCAGTAGGCTTGATTGGATGCTTTGTGTTAATTAGCATTACTGCACAGTCTGGCCGAAAAAGTTTTTACGAAAGTCAGGAAAATACAGTGCCAGTAAATGAAAGTCCGTCAGAACATGTATTTCAAGAATCTGCAGGACAACAGATAGATTTTAGCTCAAATTCTAAATCAAATGAAATTATTCTTTATGAGGGCGAAGGAGAGCGAGATGTAGAATTTTGCGAAGAACAGCCAAATTCAGCACCGATATCTGAGACGAAGTTACATAATGATACGGGGCATGAATATATAAAATAGTAGTAAGTCTTGAGTATTATGTTAAAATTGGAAAATCAATTTGATTATTTAGAGCCGTCTCTTGAAATATAAAAATGTCCAGGAGGCGGCTTTATATCGTTCCGGCGGTTAAATATCGAAAGATTTTAGCCGCCGATGTAAGAATTGCCCGACAGAAAAGAATTGTGAAATAAACAAGCATAGAGTATAATATGGAAAAGAGATAAAACGGAGGCGGCAGAGATGAAAAAAGCGTTACCTGTCGGTGTTGAAAATTTTGAGGATATGGTGAAATCGGGTTATTACTATGTCGATAAAACAATGCTGATAAAAGAATTAATGGATTTAAAAGGAAAAGTAAATTTGTTTACGCGTCCGAGAAGATTTGGGAAAACCCTGAACTTGAGTATGCTCCGATATTTTTTTGAAGATACAGGGGATGCAGACAAGAATGAACAGTATCAAACGCTTTTTCAGGGAATGAAGATTATGGAGGCGGGGGAGAATTGCACAAATCAGATGGGAATGTATCCTGTGTTTGAATTGACATTGAAATCGGCAAAGCAGGAAGAATACGATACAGCTTATTATATGATACAAACTGCGCTCAGCACAGAATTTGAAAGGCACAGAAAACTTGTGGAAGGAGGGAAAGCATGTCTTTCCCTAAGAGAATATGAGCAGTACACCGCTATCGCAGAAGGGAAGGCGGAGGAAAAAGCGGTAAGAAATGCGCTGCAGTTATTCTGTCAGTGTATGCATAAGATTACCGGTAAGAATACGGTTATTCTGATTGATGAATATGATGTGCCGTTGGAAAATGCATATTTCAGAGGTTTTTATGGAAGGATGGCAGGCTTTATCCGTTCCTTGTTTGAAGCGGCTTTGAAAACCAATCAATATTTACAGTTTGCTGTGATTACCGGGTGTCTGCGGATTTCAAAGGAAAGTATATTTACCGGACTGAACCACCTGAATATTGTTTCTGTGCTTGATAAAAAATACAGTGAGCATTTTGGGTTTACAGAACAGGAAGTTTTTCAGATGATGGCTTATTATGAAGTGGAAAGCCGTTTTTCTACAATGAAAGAATGGTATGATGGGTACTTGTTTGGGGATACGGAAGTTTACAATCCATGGAGTGTGATTAAGTTTTTATATGATTTATATTCGGATACAGATGCATTTCCTCATCCGTATTGGATTAATACCAGTTCCAATGATATTATTAAGGATTTGGTTGCCAGGGCGGACAGGGAGACAAAAGTACAGATTGAGACGCTTTTAGATGGAGGAACGTTAGACATCCAGGTGCATGAAGAGGTTACCTATGGAGACATGTGCGATAATGGTGAAAACTTATGGAATTTTCTTTATTTTACAGGATATCTGACGAAGGAGAGCGAGTATTTTAAAGAATCTTTCATTTTTCTGCGTGTCCGGATTCCCAATATAGAAGTGAAAACAATTTATCAGAATACCATTTTAAATTGGATGAAAGCCATGATAAAGAAAGAGGATTTTCATGATTTGTACCATGCAATGGAAGAGGGAAATGCCCGGAGAATGACAGAGATATTAAATGGACAGCTTTTCCACACCATCAGCTTCTACGACAGCGCGGAAAACTTTTATCATGGCTTTTTGACAGGAATATTAAGCCAGAGTCAGAATTATCTGGTGAAGTCCAACCGTGAATCAGGAAACGGACGTTCAGATATTATGGTGAAGAGCCCTTCGCTGCGGGGCAGGTCGTTTATTCTGGAAATCAAGGTTTCAGACACGATTGATGAGTTGGAAAGAGATGCAGAGCAGGCGCTTAAGCAGATCTATGAGAAAAAATACATGGAAGAGCTGCGTACGGAAGGATACCGGAGCATTGATTGTTATGGCATATCATTTTTCCGGAAAGACTGCGAAGTTCAGTTTGGAGAATAAAAAGGATAGATACTTCTGTATTTTGGGGTGTGTCAGCGCATAACGGGAAAGGAGCATTAAATGGGTATGTCAGGAACGAAAACAGGGAAGAGGAAAAAGAAATTTGTCCTGATGGCAGCGGCAGCAGTAATTCTTATAGTGATGCTTTGGATTGTTTTCTTTGTGTACAGAACAGGCAGTGAGGCATCGGCAGCGGAGCTTTCTTTTACAGAAATGAAACTGACAGATACGGGCTTTACTGCTAAAGCTGAATTTATGTCCAGCGGTAAGAGCTTCCGGAAATACAGTTACACCATAGAGGAAGGGGTTTTATATCTTACGGTCTATGGCGGACTGGCAGGCGGCAGGTATTCGGAAGGCAGTTTTGCCGTTGATATTCAGGATGATTTGAAAAATGTCTCCGCAGTCTGTCTCAAAGGCTGTGATGATACGGCGGTTTTGTATACCCGCTGAAATCTGCAGCAGTTTATTGTTTGAAAAAGATAAGGGATTATCAAAAATAGGAATAAACCGGCTTCAATGGGAAATGTTATAGGTATTACTCCGGCGGTTAAATATCACAGTATCTTACTTGTCCAAACCTTCATCTACTGCGATATTTAACCGCCGGAGTAATAAAAAACACTGGAGGCGGAACATGGAATCCATTTGGAAAAAAACGTGTGACAGCGAGAAACGTCCTGCTTTGAAAGACCATATCCAGGCGGAGGCAGTTGTGATCGGCGCAGGCATGACAGGAATTCTGACTGCATGGCAGTTAGAGCAGGCCGGGGTGCGGACAGTTGTCCTGGAAGCAGACAGGATTGGCAGCGGACAGACCGGGAATACCACAGCGAAGATTACCTTGCAGCATGGAATGTTTTGCAGCGCATTGATTGAGAAAAAAGGAGAAGAAACAGCCAGAAAATATGTGCAGGCCAACCAGGCTGCCGTGGAGGAATACAAAAGGATTGTCCGAGAAGAAAAAATCGACTGCGATTTGACAGAAAGAGATGCCTGTGTTTATTCCGGAGACAGGGAAAAATTAAGACGGGAGACAGAAGCGGCCCGCAAGCTTGGAATAGAAGCGCTCCTGAAAGAGCAGATCGAGCTTCCGGTTTCCTGTGCAGGCGCCGTGTGTGTTCCGGGTCAGGTCCAGTTTCATCCCCTGAAATTTGTCAGAGCATTGTCAGAGTGCCTGAACGTATATGAGGATACCAGGGTAACAGAGGTGGAGCCGAATCTGGTAACAACGGCCTGCGGCAGCGTACATGCAGGCAAGATTGTTTTTGCCTCGCATTTTCCGTTTGTTAATTTTCCCGGGATGTACTTTGCCAGAATGCATCAGGAACGCTCCTATGTGATTGCTCTGGAGCATGCAGGAGAACTTCACGGCATGTATATCGGAGATGGGAAGGATACACTTTCTTTCCGGCAATACGGCCCCTATCTGCTGCTTGGCGGACAGGCCCACCGAACCGGGGAGAACCGGGAAGGCGGATGCTATGACAGACTGAAGGAGGCGGCAAAACAAATGTATCCTGAGAGCCGCCCGGCGGCCTGCTGGTCTGCCCAGGACTGCATGACCAGTGACGGTCTCCCGTTTATCGGGGGCTATGCTGCCGACTGTCCGGACTGGTATGTGGCTGCGGGATTTCAGAAATGGGGGATGAGTTTTGCCATGGTATCGGCCATGCTGCTGAAAGATCTGATCTGCGGAAATGAAAATCCATGTGCAGAAGTATTTGCGCCGTCCAGGTTTTCTTCCGGGGAAATTCCCCAGCTGATGAAGGAAGGGGGAAAGGCTGTAAAAGGCTTGACGAAACGATTTTTTCATCTTCCTGCAGAGACGGATGCGTCGCTGAAAAGAGGGCATGGAGCGGTGGTGGAAACGCCCCAGGGAAAAGCAGGCGTGTATAAGACGGAAGAGGGTAACATCTGTCAGGTGGATATTGTCTGCCCGCACATGGGCTGCGAACTGGCATGGAACCCGGAAGAGCGTTCCTGGGACTGTCCCTGCCACGGCTCCCGGTTTGACTATGAAGGGAATCTGCTGGACGGGCCTGCCCAGGAGGGAATTTGGCAGAAATCAACGGATATTTCATGATATGCGGCGGCCGCATCAGAATCGAATTTTTTCGAAAAACAAAAATATCAGGGACGCATATATTAATAGAAAAAGAGAATCATATGGACAGAGTAAGAAAAATTATCAACGTCGGTCAGGCCCATGAGAAAGGCTATTTTGGGGAAGAAATTGGTGTGGCAATCCTGGACACCGGAATTTATCCCCATTCCGATTTTGAACATAGGATTGTCTGTTTTCAGGATTATGTAAGAGGAAGGATGTCCCCCTATGACGACAACGGCCATGGGACGCATATTGCCGGAATCATCGGCGGCAGCGGCGGGGCGTCCCGGGGAAAATATATGGGGATTGCGCCCCGCTGTCATCTGATTATTATGAAAATATTGGATTATAAAGGAAACGGCAACACAGAACAGGTGGTAGAGGCAATTGACTGGCTGGTTCAGCAGAGAAATGTTTACCGGATACGGATTGTGAATATATCGATCGGAATGGTGCTTCATGCAAAGAGCAGGGAGCGGGCAAGGCTTTTGCAGGCCGTGGAATACGCCTGGGACAATGATCTGGTGGTGGTGGCAGCGGCGGGAAATAACGGCCCCGGGGAAAACAGCATTACGGTGCCCGGAATCTGCCGGAAAATCATAACCGCCGGCTGCTATGACGATACCAGAGAGCAGATTGGAAGGTCTATGTTAAAGCCGGATTATTCCGGTCAGGGCCCCACGGATCATTGTGTGGTGAAACCGGAGCTGGTGCTGCCGGGAACCAATGTCACAAGCTGCGGCGTATATCCAAGCCTGTATACGCAAAAAAGCGGCACTTCCATGGCGGCGCCTATGGTGAGCGGGAGCATCGCCCTTTTGCTGAGTAAATACCCCCATTTTTTACCGGCGGATGTAAAGCTGCGATTCTATCAGCGGACGGTGGATTTGGGCCTGCCTCTGTCAAAACAGGGATGGGGAATGGTAGACATTGGAAGATTATTGTGATAAAATGTCACCAGCGCATAAAAGCGTCAGGGAATGTTCTGAAACTGAAAGGCATTGCCTGGGGGGAGGCACTTTGCGCAAGAGGTGATTGGATGAAGAAAATAAAGAAATTTTTGTTGGGAAGGGCAACAATTGTGGCTTTTGCCATACTGATTCAGTTGTGTTGGCTGCTGTCGTTTTTATATGATTTTCAGGCCCGTTTCACATTTTTTAACACGGTGATTGATCTGGTGGCAGTTTTTGTGGTGCTGTTGATTGTCAATAAAAGGAGCAACCTTTCTTATAAACTGGCCTGGAGCGTTGTGATACTGGCAGTTCCCATTGTGGGGCTTTTGATTTATTTTATTTTCGGGCGGTCAGAGCTGACAAGGCCGACCAGGAAAAGGATGGAAGCCATTAACTTTGAGATGGAACAGGAGCTGCCAGAGCATTCCCAGATACAGATGGAACTGATGGAGAAGGATATGTCTGTTTACTGCCAGTCAAAGTATGTCAGGGACTGGGCAGGTTTCCCGGTATATAAGAATACAGAAACAAAATATTATCCCTGCGGAGAAAAAATGTTTCCGGATATGCTGGCGGCCCTTGAGGAAGCGGAGCATTTTATTTTCATGGAATATTTTATCGTGGAAGAAGGCTATATGTTTGGGAAAATCCTGGAGATTTTAAAACGCAAGGCCAACCAGGGCGTAGACGTGCGTTTTATTTACGATGATTTCGGATGCGTCACCACGCTTCCGGCGAAATATTACCGGAGAATGCAGGAATGGGGCATTCAGTGCGTCCGGTTTAATCCTCTGTATCCCGTTATGTCCGTGATTATGAATAACCGGGATCACAGGAAAATTCTGGTGGTGGACGGCAAGGTGGGATTTACCGGGGGAATTAATCTGGCGGATGAATATGTGAATCAGGTGAAACGGTTCGGATACTGGAAGGATACCGCCATCCGTCTGGAAGGGGAGGCAGTCTGGAGTTTTACCCTTATGTTTCTGGAAATGTGGGATTATATTACAAAGAGCCAGGAGGCGGATTTGGAAAAATTCCGGCCTGCCCGCTATCAGACCAGAGAATTTCACACAGACGGATACGTGCAGCCTTATACGGACAGTCCTCTGGATCATGAAAACGTGGGAGAAAATATCTATATGAATATTATTAACCGCGCCCGGAACTATGTATATATTTTTACTCCCTACCTGATTCCGGATGATGAGATTTTAAAGGCTCTGCAGAATGCAGCCAAAAGCGGCGTGGATGTGAGGATTATAATGCCGGGAATTCCGGATAAGCAGATTATCTACTGGATTTCCCAGTCCTATTATGAGCCGCTTTTGGAATGCGGGGTAAGGATTTACCAGTTTAATCCCGGATTTCTCCATGCAAAATGTTTTGTGTGCGACGATGAGGTGGCCGTTGTGGGAAGCGTGAATCTGGATTACCGCAGCCTGTATCTGCATTTTGAGTGCGGCGTCTGGATGTACTGCTCCAGGGCGGTTATGCAGGTCAAGGCGGACGTGCTGAATACCCTGGAACAGTCGGAGGAAATCAATATGGAATTTTGCAGGAAGCGTCCGGCGGCAATCCGCACGCTGCAGAGCGTTCTGCGGCTGTTTGCGCCGCTTCTGTAGAATGTTATATAATTGGTTTCGTCCGCAAAGGGGGCCTGGGAATCGTTGGTCTGTTTGTTTTAACAGAATTAGCAGAACAGAAATTGTCCCAGTGTTTTCAGGAAGTAGTCTTTGAATAATGCTTTTTCCACATCCGCTTCAAACAGAATATCCACGGAGCCGATTTCTTTTCCGTTTAATTTGTAGACGGCTTTACCGGCGCTCTGGCCTTTTTTGACAGGCGCATCGGCAGATTTGGGAAGCTCCAGCTCTTTGGTGACGGAGGACAAATCGGAACCTGCCACGTCCAGATAGGAGAATCCGGATGCATAGGCCAGGGGGGAACTGTCCGCTACGCCGCCTTTGATGGCCAGGCTGGGAAGTTTATCCGTATTTTCATCCTGGTAGACCTGACATTTTCCGAATCCATAGTTCAGAAGCGTAGTGGCGTCTTTGAAACGGATTTTGTGATCCGGAGCGGCCATAATTACGGCAATCAGCTCCAGGCCGTCTTTTTCGGCAGTGGCGGACACGCAGAATTTTGCCTGGGAGGTGGAGCCTGTTTTTAAGCCGGTAGCATAGGGATACTGGCGGATCAGTTTGTTCGTGTTGGTAAGGCCGAATTCAGAGGAGCCCTTTCTGGTTACATGGGTGATATTTTCCATCCAGATGGTGCAGTACTCATGTATCTTCGGATATTTGGTAATCAGCTCCCGGGACATCAGGGCCACGTCATAGGCGGTGGTCATGTGGCCGTCCACGTCAAGGCCGCAGCAGTTTACAAAATTGGTGTCTTTCATGCCCAGGTCTTTGGCCCGCTGATTCATGCGGCTGACAAATTCCTGCTCGCTGCCCCAGATGTGTTCTGCCATGGCTACACAGGCATCATTAGCGCTTGCGACAGAAATGCATTTCAGCATGGTTTCCACCGTCTGGGTTTCCCCGGCCTCTAAGAATACCTGGGAACCGCCCATGCTTGCGGCATACTCCGATACGGTAACGGTATCCTCTAAGGCTATTTTTCCTTCCTCCAACGCATCGAAAATCAGAATCATGGTCATGATTTTGGTAATGCTTGCAGGATGGAGCGAGGTATGCGCATCCTTTTCATAGATAATCTGGCCGGTTGAGGCTTCCATTAATGCCACAGAAGGAGCGGAAACTGTGACTTCTTCTGCGGGAGGCTGTTCCGCCGGCGCTTCTGAAGTGGGAAGCAGGGAGGAAATCAGCAAACACGCAGATAAGAATAAAGACAATATACTATGCATATCAGAACCTCCATATGTTATATAACAGTTTAAGCGGGATGCTTGTATGATATGCCCGGTTTTTGCCGAAGGATAAGTTTGGATGGGCAAACGGGGCTTTTGAAAGGTAAAGACAAATGAGAATTATATTTTTTTTGTTCCTGGAGGTTTTTTGCTATATCCTGTGGCAAAAATGGGAACTGACCAAGTTTGGAATAACAGAATACAGGATATTCTCTTCCAAGATCAAAAAACGGGCCTGCGCAGCGGTGATTTCAGATCTCCATGGATTTTCTTATGGAAAAGAAAACTGTAAATTATTAGAAAAAATAAAAAAAATAAATCCAGATATAATTTTAATTCCGGGGGACATGCTGGTATCAAAATACAGCAATACTTATGAAACAGCCTTAAAGACACTGCAGGAGCTGGTAAAGATAGCCCCGGTCTACTACAGTTACGGAAATCATGAAAGCAGGCTGAATGCTCCGGAGAGAATCAATTATCCGCTGTTTCTGGAATATCTTTCCGGGGTAAAGGAAGCAGGCGTTACAGTGATGCAGACAGAGAGCAGGGAAATTTCCTTTGGGGAAAACCAGGTGCAGCTTTCAGCCCTGGAGCTGGAGCTTGATTATTACGAAAAGGGCAGGGCCGTTCCTCTGGAGCCGGACTACTTAAAAGAACACCTTCCTCCTCAGAAGGAAGAAATGTTCCAGATTCTTCTTGCCCATAATCCGGCTTATGCCCGGGAATATATCCGTTGGGGAGCAGATGTCACTTTTTGCGGCCATAATCATGGAGGGCTGATTCGGATTCCGGGAATTGGCAGCGTGATATCCCCGCAGTTTACCTGGTTTCCCAAATATGATGCAGGCGATTTTGAACAGGACAAAAAGCATGTGATTGTCAGCCGGGGAATGGGAACCCATACGTTTCATATTCGGATTTTTAACAGAGCTGAGCTTTTGGCAGTGACATTTTTGCCGGAACATAAGGAATAAATGTATTATGCTGACAAAAAATCCCTTGAAAAAAACAGTGGATACAGGTAGAATAAGTAACAGTGCTGTTTGAACGGCCGTCAGCCTGTTCATGGAGTTTGGCCGCAGAGAAGATCGGGGCATAAGTGCTGTTTGTCAGGAGGAAAAGATTTATGGATTTAACTGTGAAGCTGCAGGTTTTTGAGGGGCCGTTGGATTTGCTTCTACATTTGCTGGAAAAGAATAAAGTGAATATTTATGATATTCCCATTGTGGAAATAACCAGCCAGTATATGGACTATATCAATGAAATGCAGCGGCAGGATTTGAATGTGGTCAGTGAATTTCTGGTGATGGCGGCTACCCTTCTCGATATTAAATCCAGAATGCTGCTTCCAAAAGAAGAGACAGAGCAGGAAGAGGAAGATCCAAGGGCGGAACTGGTGCAGAAATTACTGGAATATAAGATGTACAAGTGCATGTCTTATGAGCTGAAGGACAGGCAGGTGGATGCGGAGAAAGTCCTCTTTAAAATGCCGACCATACCGGAGGAAGTCAGAAAATACGAAGAACCGGTGGATTTACAGGAATTAATGTCAGATGTGACGCTGAAAAAGCTCAATGCAATTTTCCGCTCTATTATGAGAAAACAGGAGGACAAAATAGACCCCATTCGTTCCAGGTTCGGCAAAATTGAAAAAGAAGAAGTGTCTTTGGAGGAACGGATGTCATATCTGGAAGAATATGCGTTAAACCACAGACAGTTCAGTTTTCGGGGGCTGTTGGAAGCCCAGAGCAGTAAAATGGAAGTGATTGTGACGTTTTTGTCGGTTCTGGAATTGATGAAAACGGGAAAGATACATATTTTGCAGGAGCATATTTTTGATGATATTATTATTTATTCCAACAGGGAAAACAGCCAGGTGCCGGCATAAGGAGTTAATATGAGCAAGGAAAAATGTGAGGCGATCATTGAAGGCATTTTGTTTGCCATGGGAGAGTCTGTGGAGATTTCAAGGCTGGCAGAAGTTTTGGAAATCAGCCAGGAAGAAGTTTTGGACATGATACAGAACATGAGAGAGCGGTATCAGTCAGAGAACCGGGGAATCGAAATTATAGAAATTGAACATGCGGTTCAGATGTGCACCAAGAAAGAAATGTATGAATATCTGATCCGGATCGCAAAGCAGCCCAGGCGCCATGTGCTGACAGACGTGCTTTTGGAGACATTGTCCATTATTGCCTATAAACAGCCCATCACCAGGCTGGAAGTGGAGAAAATCAGAGGCGTAAGCTGCGCCCATGCCATCAACAAACTGGTGGAATACAACCTGGTATGCGAACTGGGGAGACTGGATGCCCCGGGAAGGCCGCTGCTGTTTGGAACCACCGAAGATTTTTTAAGAAGCTTCGGCGTTCAGTCCATCGAAGAACTTCCCGTACTGAATCAGGATCAACTGGAAGAATTCAAACAGCAGGCAGAAGAAGAAATGCACCTGAAACTGGATATTTGATCCTTACCATGAGGAGGGACCCAACACAAAATCAAAGAGTAGCCAAAAAGCAGAAAGTTGGGAGGAGTCCTGATGGTTACCATGAGAAAAGACCAAATACCCCCAAAGAACATCCCAAAAGCAGAAAGTTGGGAGGAGTCCTGATGGTTACCATGAGAAAAGACCAAATACCCCCAAAGAACATCCCAAAAGCAGAAAGTTGGGAGGAGTCCTGATTCTTACCATGAGGAGGGACCCAACACAAAATCAAAGAGCGCCCAAAAAGCGAAAAGTTGGGAGGAGTCCTGATGGTTACCATGAGAAAAGACCAAATACCCCCTAAACAAACACAACTAACCAACCAGGAACCCGCAGACAGGTTCCTGGTTGGTTAGTTGCTGTTACCCCAACGCTTAAATACCCCAGCATCTTACCTGCCCAAACATTCATCTGCCTCGATATTTAACCGCCGAAGTTATAATAAAAGAAATTTTTTAAAATAATTCACATAATGCCTTTAATAACCAAGAGCTTCCCCGATTAAAATAACCTTAATCCGCTTTGCAGGCGCGCTTCTTCTGGTGATGACCGTATGGGAGCAAATGCAGTCCGGGCTTAAGCAGTCGGAGCATAATCCGGTGGCTGCGCAGGGTGTGCTCCGGTTCAGACGGTTGGCATTCAGCGGAGAAGCAACATTTTTTACACGGGAAACGGCTTCTTCCAGTGTGGGACATACTTTGTTCATTCCGGCCAGGATGATCACATGCTCCGGCCCGTAAATCAAAGCTGCCAGACGGTTTCCGGTGCCGTCAATGTTCACCAGTTCGCCGTCCGCAGTGATGGCATTGCTGCTCATAAAGTAGTAGTCCGCATTCAGGGATTTGTGGTAGATTTCTTTTATTTCCTCCGGGGAGCCTGCTTTGCTGCGGTCTAACAGTGTGATGTCGCTGCGTTGATTTAGAGTATCAGCCATGCCGGATTCCGAAAATGTCATGGAACCGCCGAAGGATACGGTGCTGCCGGCAGGCACCAGTTGGGAGGCAAGGGTTACGGCGTCCTGGGCAGTTTTGCAGTAGTGGCATTCAAACTGCCGCCGTTCCAGGCTTTTCATGGTAACTTTTGCAAGGTTTTCGTAATAGGTTTCTGTTGGGGTCATAGAATTACTCCTTTCTTTCAAAGCTTCTGCAATTACAATTCTGGTATGTAAAAGGAAACGGTGTTTTGCGTAACAAGTGCTGCGCGTGTTTTTTCCATTATAAGTGATTAAGGTTTGCGCGTCAATTTTATTTATGGAAATTATATTGAGATTATGATTGTAAAAGCATATAATAAGAAAAATCAGCGCGGCAATTGGTGAAAGGAAGAAAGACTTTTCCAAAAGATTTGAAAAAAATGGTATTTGTGCTATAATATGCCCTGTGGATGAAAATATGAAATAGCCATCCATACAGATTTTGCTGCGGTATTTAACTGTCGAAGCTACAAGACAAAATTTTCAGGAAAGGGGATTTTAATGGAACAAAAATTAAAAAAGCTGGCCTCTTATTACAAGCCCTACCTGCCGTTATTTCTTGCAGACATGTTTTTTGCAATTCTGGGCGCAGGGGTGACATTAGTAATTCCTTTGATTGTGCGTTATATTACGAATCATGTAATTACAATGGAAGCAGGCGCGGCGCTCCATAAGATTACAGGCCTGGCGGTTCTGATGCTGGCGCTGGTGGCAGTGGAGTGTTTCTGCAATTATTTTATTTCCAATTACGGCCATGTGATGGGGGCGAAGATTGAGTATGACATGCGGGCAGAGATTTTCGGCCATTACCAAAAGCTGTCATTTTCTTTTTTTAATAACCAGAAGGTGGGGCAGCTGATGTCCAGAATTACCAGTGATTTGTTTGACATCAGCGAGCTTCTGCACCATGGGCCGGAGGATCTGGTGATTTCTGTCATTAAGATTTTAGGCTCTTTTGTGATTTTGCTGGGGATTGATGTGAAGCTGACCATGATTGCTTTTGCCTTTGTGCCGGTGATGCTTTTGTATGCCATGTATTTTAATACCAGGATGAAACGGGCCTTTAAGCGCAACCGGGTGAAAATTGCAGAAATCAACAGTCAGATTGAGGACAACCTTTCCGGTATCCGGGTGGTGAAATCCTTTGCCAACGAAGAGGTGGAGCTGGACAAGTTTGAGGAGGGCAACCAGGGATTTCTGGCGGC
Organism: Lachnospiraceae bacterium; assembly: GCA_910575555.1. Classification (GTDB taxonomy): domain Bacteria; phylum Bacillota; class Clostridia; order Lachnospirales; family Lachnospiraceae; genus Petralouisia. The sequence continues at coordinate 109,636 of CAJTFX010000005.1, forward strand.
CAAAAAGAACAGCTACCGGTATATGGCGGGCTATCATTCGGGCCTGGGCGCGCTGACAACACTGATTACCATTGTGGTACTGGTGGCAGGCGCAGTTCTGATTACCAACGGACAGGTGGATGTGACGGATTTAATCACGTTTCTTCTTTATATCAATACCTTTACCGAACCGGTGAAAAAACTGATTAACTTTACGGAACAGTTTCAGAACGGCTACACCGGGTATGAGCGTTTTATGGAAATGATGGCCATCAATCCTGACATTGCCGACAAACCGGGAGCGGCGGAGCTGAAAAATGTCAAAGGAGATATTTCTTTTGACAATGTATCATTCCATTATGAAGAAAATACAGAAACGGTGCTGAACCACATCAATCTGGAAGTGGAAGCAGGCTCCTATATGGCCCTGGTAGGTTCCTCCGGCGCCGGAAAAAGTACCTTGTGCAGCCTGATTCCCAGGTTTTATGACGTGACGGGCGGCACGGTGAAAATTGACGGGCAGGATATCCGGGAGGTGACCTTAAAAAGCCTGCGCAGCCAGATTGGCATTGTGCAGCAGGATGTGTATTTATTTGTGGGAACGGTCATGGACAATATCCGTTACGGCAGGCCGGACGCCACCCCAGAGGAAGTGGTGCAGGCTGCCAAAAACGCCAATGCCCATGAATTTATAATGGCGCTGCCGGACGGGTATGATACGGATATCGGACAGCGGGGCGTGAAGCTTTCCGGCGGACAGAAGCAAAGATTGTCCATTGCGCGGGTATTTTTGAAAAATCCGCCCATACTGATCTTTGACGAGGCCACTTCGGCTTTAGATAATGAAAGTGAAAAAGTGGTGCAGGAATCTCTGGAAAAACTGGCGAAAAACCGTACCACATTTGTGATTGCCCACCGGCTGTCTACCATACGCAATGCCCAGAAAATCCTGGTGCTGACAGACAGTGGCATTGAAGAAGAGGGAACACACAAAGAACTGTTAGAAAAAGAAGGCATTTATGCAAGGCTCTACAGCATGCAGTTTGCCGGATAGGAGATTTATGGAAATCGAATTTAAGAAAATCGGACTGGAAGACCGGGAACTCATTGACAGGTATCTGAATCAGAAAACATACCGAAGCTGTGAACTGATTTTTCCGAATATTTATCTGTGGAGCCGGAAATATCCTACGGATTATGCCATTGTGGAGGATACACTGGTGTTTCGGGGAACCCTGGAGAACGGGGAGCCAAGCATTACATTTCCGGCAGGGGAACAGGAGCAGATTCGCAAAGCGGTGGATGTGATGATGGAGTGGTTTCACAGGGAACAGAAAGAATTTCACATGCATCTGGTGCAGGAGCCGGAATTTGAATTGCTGGAATTATGGTATCCGGGGAAATTCCAGGTAGCATATGACAGGGATTTTGCCGATTACGTCTATGAGACGGAAAAGCTCACAACGCTGGCCGGCAAAAAACTTCACGGAAAGCGGAACCATATCAATAAATTCAAAGAAAATTACCCGGAATGGGTTTATGAGCCGGTGACAGGTGAAAATGTGGAGGAATGCTTTCAGATGGCTTTAAAATGGCGGACGGAGGCAGAATGTGAGCAGGACGAGGAAAAACGGGCGGAAATGTGCGTTACGCTGAATGCGCTGCGCCTGTTTGAAGAACTGAAGCTGAAGGGCGGACTTCTTCGGACCGAAAAGAATGGGGAAGTTGTGGCGTTTACCCTGGGAGAGCCTTTGAATGCTGATACGTTTGTGGTGCATATTGAAAAAGCATTTGCAGAAATTCAGGGGGCTTATCCTATGATAAATCAGCAGTTTGTATCCAATGAAGCCCAGGATTACCAGTATGTGAACCGGGAAGAGGATACCGGTGCAGAAGGGCTTCGGAAGGCGAAATTGTCCTACCGTCCGGTATTTCTGGTGGAAAAAGGCATGGTAAGCTATGCAGATTCACCGGCCTGAATGCCGTTTGGCTGAAGCGAAAACTGACAGGAATAAGAAAGTGCAGCCTGCAGAGGACGAATGTTCTGCGGGAGAAACGGAGGGAAAATCAGTGACAAAGATTGACATTATATCAGGATTTTTAGGCGCAGGAAAAACAACTTTTATCAAAAAAATGCTGGAGGATGTATTTCAGGGTGAAAAAATCGTTCTGATTGAAAATGAATTTGGGGAAATCGGCATTGACGGCGGATTTTTGAAGGATTCCGGCATTGAAATCAGCGAATTAAATTCCGGCTGCATCTGCTGTTCCCTGGTGGGGGATTTTGGAAAAAATCTGCGGGAAGTCATGGAGCGGTTTCATCCGGAACGGATACTTATTGAGCCTTCCGGCGTGGGAAAACTTTCGGATGTTATGAAATCCGTGCAGGAAGTGGAGCAGGAAAATGAAGTAAAATTAAACGGGAGGATTACGGTGGTAAATACTGCCAAGGCCACCAAGCAGATGAAAGCCTTCGGTGAATTTTTCAATAACCAGATTGAATATGCCACTGTAGTTGTGCTGAGCCGTACCCAGAATGTGAAACCGGAGCAGACAGAGCTTGTGGTAAAAGCCATCCGGGAGAAAAATCCGGATGCCGCTGTGATTACCACGCCCTGGGATGAGATTGACGGAATGCAGATTTATAAGGTGATAGAGCAGCAGAAATCACTGGAAGAAGAGCTGTTGGAAGAACAGAAGAATCGCCGGGAAGCCCATGACCACAGTCATTGCCATGATCATAGCCACGACCATGGCCACGGAGAGCATGACCATAGCCACTGCCATAGCCACGACCATGACCACGGAGAGCATGACCATAACGATCATGACCATAGCCATGACCATGGAGACCATAGCCATAGCCACGGAGAGCACGAGCACTGCCATCATCATGGCCCCGACTGCACCTGCGGCTGTCACGATCATGATCATCACCACCATGCCGATGAAATATTTACAAGTTGGGGAAGGGAAACTCCTCATGTGTTCACCAGAGAAGTAATTGAACATGCCATGAAGGCCTTCTGCGATACAGAGGATTACGGTGTAATTCTGCGGGCAAAGGGCATGGTTCCGGCAGAGGACGGCACATGGATTTATTTTGACATGGTGGACGGGGAGTATGAACTGCGTACCGGAGAGGCGGATTACACCGGAAGGCTCTGTGTGATTGGAACTGATATTCAGGAGGAAAAACTGGCGGAGCTGTTTGGAATATAGAAAGGTCGTGAAAAAATGGAGATACCGGTATATTTATTTTCCGGCTTTATGGACAGCGGAAAAAGCTCCCTGATACGGGAAACGCTGGTGGAAGGGGATTTCAGTGAAAACGGTAGGACGCTTTTGATTCTCTGTGAGGACGGGGAAGTGGAATTCGAAGAGGAAGAGCTGCTGAAAGTAAATACAAAGCTTGCAATGATAGAAGAAGAGGAAGGGTTTACCAGTGAAAAACTGCAGGAACTGGACAAAACCTACCGTCCGGACCAGGTGTTTATAGAATACAACGGAACCTGGCAGATGGCTTCGTTTCTGGAGACGGAGCTTCCGAAAAACTGGGTGTTGGTGCAGTCTCTTGCAACCGTGGACGCCACCACCTTTGAAATGTATCTGGCCAATATGCGGGCCATGATTATGGAGCAGTTATTTGCAGCAGACGTGGTGATTATCAATCGCTGCACCGATGATACTCCTAAGGGTAAATTCCGCCGGGCCATTAAGGCTTTGAACCGGAAAGCCCAGATTGCCTATGAACGGGAGGACGGCACCATAGATGAAAATGATATGGAAGCTCTGCCCTATGATTTGAATCAGGAGGTGATTGAGATCACCGACATGGATTACGGCATCTGGTATATGGACGCTCTGGACGACCCGAAAAAATATGAAGGGAAAAAGGTGCGTTTTCTGGCATTGGTATACCGTCCGGAAAAAATGAAAAAGGGAGTGTTTATTCCGGGACGTTTTGCCATGACCTGCTGCGCCGACGACATTACTTTCATAGGATTTAAATGTAAATTTAACAAAGCCTCAGACATACCGCATAAATCATGGATTACTATTACAGCGGAGATGAAAAATGAATTTGCCATGGAGTACAGGGGAAAGGGCCCGGTGCTGTATGCCCTGGAGGTAGAGCCGGCAAAACAGCCGGAGGATGATCTGATTTATTTCAGTTAGAGGCGGGATGAAGCATATGGAACAGGACAGCAGATTATCAGATCGGATTGCAGACAGCATTTTATCTATGATTACCGTAGAACAGCGGTTTCTGCCAGGCAGCAAACTGCCCAATGAGAATATCTTATCGGAGGAATTAAAGGTAAGCCGCACCACGCTGCGGGAGGCGATTCGGATTCTTGCAACCGGAGGGATTCTGGAAATCCGGCGGGGCAGAGGCACCTTTGTACGGGAAGATTTTGAAGTGAGCCAGTTTCAGGAATTTTCCCGTCTCGCCCCTGAAAAAGTCAATGTCAGGGATTTGTATGAAATACGCTTGATTTTTGAACCGGAGGCAGCGCGTTATGCGGCTTTACGCGCCACAGAAGAAGAAATTCAGCGTATTCTGGCTCTGGGAGAGGAAGTCGAGGAACGGATACGGCAGGGGAAGGACCGCACCAAAGTGGAGCAGTCCTTTCACAAATCCATTGCCAGAGCCACCCACAATGAGTTTATCAATCAGTTAATGCCGGTGATTTATGAGGGCATCAACAAGGGAGTGAAATTATCAGAATCCTACGAAGAAGCGGTACAGGCCACGTTGGCCGATCACAAGATGCTGATGGATTTTCTGAAAGCACGGAATGGAGAAGGAGCCTGCAATGCCATGCGGATACATATTCTGCATGCCATGGATCAGCTTCCCATGGAGTAGCGTTCCTGCGTATCGGCATACCTGAGTTATGTCAGGATTTTGACGCACAGGCAGGAAGAAAGAGGAAAAATCAATGGAAAGAAAGATATTAAAAGAAGTTTTAACAAATGTGGGACTGATATTACTGGCCCTTGCCTTTGGTTTCTTCTTAAACAAATTTATGATTGCCAATGCGCAGGTGCCGACTTCCTCCATGGAGACTACCGTGATGGCAGGAGACAGAATCCTTGTGAACCGTCTTTCTTATGTGTTCAGTGAGCCAAAGCGGGGAGATATTGTAACCTTTATCTATCCCGACGACGGAGAAACCCTCTACCTGAAACGGGTGATGGGGCTTCCCGGAGAAACCATTGAGGGAAAAGACGGCAAAATCTACATTGACGGGGAACCTCTGGAACCAGATTATACCAAAGAAGTCAGCGAAGATGATTTCGGGCCCTATACCGTACCGGAAGGAACTTACTTTATGATGGGAGATAACCGCAACGATTCCTGGGATTCCAGATATTGGGAACATAAATTTGTGGAAGCGGAAGATATCATCGGAAAAGCCGCTGTCAGCTATTTTCCCCATCCCCGCATATTGAAATGACAGAACAGATACATATGTATTGGATATTTCCATGCACAGACAGTCCCAAACGGGACTTCCTCAAAGCCTCCGGCTTGTGTGAGGAAGTCCCGTTTTGAATTGCCGCCTGTATCAAAATATCTTCTTTGATTCAGAATTCAGACGACGCCCTTCCTGCTCTGCAGTATCCGGGCAATTGTTTCCAGAATCAAAGGAATATCAATGGGCTTCGTCAAATGTGCGTCCATGCCGCTTTCCTTAGACATTTGCTTGTCGCTGTCAAAAGCGTCTGCCGACAATGCAATGATAGGAATGTGGGATACGGACGGTTCCGGAAGTCTGCGGATAGCCCTGGCCGCTTCCCAGCCATTCATCACAGGCATTTGAATATCCATCAGAATCAGGTCGAAATCCTCCGGCGAAGCAAGCTCCATTTTTTCTACGGCAGCCTGGCCGTTGATGGCGGTTTCCACAATAAATCCCATGCCCTGGAGAATCTCTGTTTCAATTTCCAGATTAGCCATATTGTCGTCCACCAGAAGAATTTTCTTGTTCAGCAGACTGGAAAAAACATCTTCCGTATGGTTGACGCAGGAGAGCGGATGGGTTTGAAGCCGGAGCCGGAGAATTACCGTAAAAGCGCTGCCTTTTCCCGGAGAACTGTCAATCTGAATCGTTCCGCCCATCATATCCACAATGCTTTTTACAATGGTAAGGCCCAGTCCGGAGCCGTGAATTCCGCTGAAGGTTGTATTTTTTTCCCGTTCGAAGGGTTCGTAAATACGCTGCAGGAAATCTTCGCTGATACCGATTCCGTTGTCTTTGACCACAAATTGATACACTGCAAAATTATTGGGAAATTTCTCCAGCTCTTCTGCGATGAGCTCTACGGTTCCGTCATATTCTGTATACGTAATGGCATTAGCTGCAAGATTGGTCAGAAGCTGCCGCAGCTTGTCCTGATCTCCGAAAATATCACAGTGGGTCATTCCCGCAGAATCCACAGAAAAGGTAATATTTTTTTCCTCGGCCTGGGGAAGCAGATTTTCATGAATATCCTGGACAATATCGCTCAAATTGCATTCTGTTTCTGTAATGCGGGTGTCGTTGGATTCTGACCAGGAGATTTCCAGTACTTTTTCAATCAGCTCCAAAAGCTGCCGGCTGGCAATGTCAATCTTGCGGAGATAATCCAGTACAGCCTGGCTGTCTGCCATGTGCTTTCTGGCCAGGGTAGTGTAACCGAAAATCGCATTCAGCGGCGTGCGCATGTCATGGGACATATTGGAGAGAAAGGTGTTCTTGGCATTGATGGCAATATTTGCCGTATTCAGCGCTTCTTCATACAGCTGTTTCTGTTCCATCTCTCGTTGGACTTCCTCGTCTACTTTCCGGTAGCCCATAACAACCTGGGAAATGCGATCCCGGCTGCCTACATTTACGATACGAAGCTGCAGATATTGCAGTTCTTCGCCGTTGATGACGCGGTAATTGGTATAATATGTTTTACTGGTTGCAAGTTTTTTGCGGATATATGCAGGATCGCTGACCCTGAGAATCAGTTGCCGGTCTTCCGGATGCACCCAGGTATTTACGTAATCGGATAAATACCAGCTCAGCTGCCGCGGCTGAAATTTCCTGCCGAACTGAAGCTCTGTTCTGCTGCTGAGACGATAGGGCAGTATCCGGTCAGCGTCCAAGTCGGCATAGAGGATGGAGTCATAATTCACGCTGAGTCCCTCGATCACTTCCAGCCGGCGCAGATGCTCCTGATTAATCAGCTTTCGTTCTTTGTCGTATTCTTCGATTAAATTTTGCAGTTTTTGCTCTTTTTGCTTTTTCTCCTGCAGAAGCTGCTGCTTTTCGGAAAGGTGCCGGTTCTTTTTGTCTGTAGTGTCTAAAAGAAATACGTAGAAAATTCCTCCCACAGAGTTGATATGAATATAATGGCCGTAATCCTCAATCCAGCGGATTTCCCCATCCGTTCGGATAATCCGGTATTCCACAAAATCCAGATCATACTGACTGTCGGCAATTTGCTCCTGAATGCTTTGTTCCACGTCCGCCAAATCATCCGGGTGAACGATGCCGCGGAAGGATTTGCCGGTAAATTCCATAAATTCTTCCAGGGTATCGCACTGAAAAATCCGCAGCAGGGATTTGTTGGCATAGATAATTTCTTCTGACTCATCGGCGCGGTAGATCAGAAATCCGCCTGGTATTTCATCCATAAAAGCAATAATTTCCTGAACGGTCTCATTTTCCTGAGGTTCTGAAGCAGTCAGGAAATATTTAAACAAGTTATGATTTGTTGTTGGTTTACTCATGTCATGTCCCCCTGATAAGCAGATTATCATACACTGAACTATCATTCAGTGTAGCATATTTTGGCGGAAAAGTCAATTTTTCAAGGGGTTATTTGTCAAACAATGGTATTGACAGCAGACAACTAAATGTGTATAATACAGAAATGAAAAATAAAGTTTATTTGGCATGGTGAGATAGTGAAACAAGAGAAAGAGAGGAAGAAAAATGAGAAGTGATCATGTAAAAAAAGGAATGCAGCAGGCCCCCCACCGTTCTCTGTTTAACGCGTTGGGATTTACCAGTGAAGAGATGGAGAAACCGTTAGTTGGAATTGTAAGCTCCTATAATGAAATCGTTCCGGGGCATATGAATCTGGATAAAATTGTAAATGCAGTGAAGCTGGGGGTAGCAGAGGCCGGCGGCGTTCCGGTGGTATTTCCGGCCATTGCAGTTTGTGACGGAATTGCCATGGGGCATACCGGCATGAAATATTCCCTGGTTACCCGTGATCTGATTGCGGATTCCACGGAATGTATGGCGCTGGCTCATCAGTTTGACGCTCTGGTGATGGTGCCGAATTGTGATAAGAATGTGCCGGGGCTTCTGATGGCGGCGGCAAGAATCAATGTGCCTACGGTGTTCGTATCCGGCGGGCCCATGCTGGCAGGCCGTGTGAAAGGGAAAAAGACCAGTCTTTCTTCCATGTTTGAGGCAGTGGGCTCTTATGCGGCAGGAACTATGACAGAAGAGGACGTATGTGAATTTGAGGAGAAGGCATGTCCCACCTGCGGTTCCTGCTCCGGCATGTATACCGCCAATTCCATGAACTGCCTGACAGAAGCCCTGGGCATGGGACTGAAGGGAAACGGAACCATTCCGGCCGTTTATTCTGACCGTCTCCGTCTGGCAAAACATGCCGGCATGGCTGTGATGGAAATGTATCGAAAGAATATCTGTCCCAGAGACATTATGACAAAAGAAGCCGTTTTGAATGCGCTGACAGTGGATATGGCCCTGGGATGCTCCACCAACAGCATGCTTCACCTTCCGGCCATTGCCCATGAAATAGGATTTGATTTCGATATTGGATTTGCCAACGAAATCAGTGAAAAGACGCCGAACCTCTGTCATCTGGCGCCGGCAGGACCTACGTATATGGAAGATCTGAACGAAGCAGGCGGCGTTTATGCGGTTATGAACGAACTGGCAGAATTAAATTTATTAAATCTGGATTGTATTACTGTAACAGGAAAGACTGTAGGGGAAAATATCAAAGGGTGCACCAATAAGAACCCGGAAGTCATCCGCCCGCTGGACAATCCCTACAGCGCTACCGGCGGCCTTGCCGTATTGAAAGGAAATCTGGCGCCGGAAGGCAGCGTGGTAAAACGTTCTGCAGTTGCGCCGGAAATGATGGTGCATGAAGGCCCGGCCCGGGTATTTGACTGTGAAGAGGATGCCATTGCAGCCATCAAGGGCGGAAAAATTGTTGCCGGCGACGTGGTGGTTATCCGGTATGAAGGCCCCAAAGGCGGCCCGGGTATGCGTGAAATGTTAAATCCAACTTCAGCAATTGCAGGAATGGGCTTAGGCTCTACAGTTGCACTGATTACAGACGGACGGTTTTCCGGCGCGAGCCGGGGCGCTTCCATCGGCCATGTTTCCCCGGAAGCAGCGGTAGGAGGAACCATTGCACTGGTGGAAGAGGGAGATACTATCAAAATTAACATTCCGGAGATGAAACTGGAACTGGATGTGCCGGAAGAAACCCTTGCAGCGCGGAAAGCAGCTTTAAAGCCCAGAACTCCGAAGGTAACAGAAGGATATCTGGCCCGTTATGCCCAGATGGTGACCTCCGGCGCAACCGGAGCCGTGATGAAGAAGGAACTGTCATAATGCAGAGGAGTTTGGTATGTTGAGAATTGGATGTCATCTGTCCTCCTCCAAAGGCTTTTTGGCTATGGGAAAAGAGGCAGTGAAAATAGGCGCGAACACCTTTCAGTTTTTTACCAGAAATCCAAGGGGCGGCAAGGCAAAAGCTTTAGATTCGGCTGATATTGCCGCCTATCTGGAGTATGCAAAGGAGCATGGGCTGGCTGAGATTCTGGCCCATGCGCCCTATGTCTTAAATGCCTGCGCCAGGGATGAGGGGCTGCGGCAATTTGCTTATGAAACCATGTGCGATGATTTGAGCCGTCTGGAGTATATTCCCAATGCCATGTATAATTTCCATCCCGGCAGCCATGTGAAGCAGGGGGTGGAAACCGGAATCCAGTATATTTCTGATATGCTGAACCGGATCAATGAGAAAGGATATCAGTCTGTGATCCTTCTGGAAACTATGGCGGGAAAAGGAACGGAAATCGGCAGGAATTTTGAAGAACTGCGGGAAATCATAGATCGTGTGGAGGACAGCAGCCGTCTGGGAGTCTGCATGGATACCTGCCATGTGTTTGACGGCGGGTATGATATTGCAGGAAATCTGGATCAGGTATTAGAGGAATTTGACCGTGTGATTGGACTGAAACGGCTGAAAGCCATGCATTTAAATGACAGCATGAACGGACTGGGAAGTCACAAAGACCGTCATGAGAAAATCGGGGAGGGCAGCATCGGCCTTTTGGCCTTTAGCGCCATTGTCACCCATCCCCGGCTGAGCCATCTGCCGTTCTTTTTGGAAACGCCCAATGACCTTGACGGCTATCAGCGGGAAATTGCATTGCTGCGAAAGGAAGCCGGGACATGAGAAAAAGAAAATCCTCCGCCGTTTCAAAAAGAAGCATTTTCGCAGGCGCAGTCTGTTTGTGTCTGCTGATTGGCGCGGCAGTGATTCAGCAGAATTGGGGAAAACAGGGCCATGAAGCCGGACAGGAGCAGTCTGCAGAAACTGCAGTTTTGGAAGATAAAAAGAAAGAGTCTGCTGAAACGGCGGACATGGAGCATATGGAAGAGCCGTCCGCCAAAGCTTCAGAACAGAAAGAGCCCGGGGAACAGGAGGATACAAAGCCAGACAGCGATGCTTCGGAGAATTCTGAAACATCGGCCCCAGCCCAGAGCAGCTCCCGGATATTGGAATTAGCGGATATTCAGGCAATGGCTGCCGGGGAAATTCTGGACGTTTCCGCCTTATCCCGGGAATTTTTGGACAGCCTGTTCTACAGTCAGGAAATCTCAGAGGAGCTCCGTCAGCGTATCTGGGGCAGCTCCTATCAGGAAAACAATCATATTTCCCTGTCAGAGCTTCGCTATCTGCGGGTGCTTCATGCGGGATTTGACGGAGAAACCCATATCGGGGAATTGATCGTCAATCAGTCCATTGCGGAGGATATATTAGAGATTATGTCTGAATTATACCGTCAGAATTATCCGATTGAGAAAATGCTTCTGATTGACGAGTACGGCGCAGACGATGAGAGCTCCATGTCAGATAATAATACATCTGCATTTAATTACCGCGAAATTGCAGGCTCTTCCAAGCTTTCCAGACATGCCCTGGGTCTGGCCGTTGATATCAATCCCAGATATAACCCTTATGTGAAGCAAAAAGCCGGAGAAGTTCTGGTAAGCCCTGCCAACGGCGGAGCATACGCGGACAGAAGCCAGGAATTTCCTTATAAAATCACAGAAGGAGATTTGTGTCTGCAGCTTTTTTCAGAATATGGCTTTCAGTGGGGCGGATACTGGAATTCTGTGAAGGATTATCAGCATTTTGAGAAATAGTGGAATTGATTTATAAATATGCTGTAGGATTAAGCGTGCTGAAAAATCATGGAGGGGCTGTCGCATTAAGAAATACAACTACAAGATATGGTATAATTTTTGGTTAAATTATTATATCTTGTATGTTTACTTCTTAATGTGACAGCCCCTTCATTTTTATTGTTTGATGTGTCCCATCCGTTAATTTTGCTGAAAAAACAGCTATAATTGAAGGCCCGGTTTACAAAATATTTCCTATATTATAAGTTTGGATAGAACAGTAAGCTACGGGAAGTTTCCGAAAAAAGCCCTGCCATAGCGCAGGCTTTTTACTGCAGACAGAGGTTTTGCGTGGCAGCGGCCTGAGTTTCGGAGCATTTCCTGAAACCAGAAAGGAGAATGACATATGGTAAACAAGAAATTGGGGAAACGCTTAATGGCTGTGTTTTTAAGCGCAGCGCTGCTTGTCCCAGCTTCCACGGTATCGGCGGCAGAGCTGCCCGGCGCCGGACAGCTGGAAGAACTGTCTGGAGAAAACCAGGCAGCGAATGAAAGGCTTAAGGATATAAGCCAGGAAGAAAGTGCAGCCGGGAACCAGGAGGGCATTAGTGAGGGCGTTTTAAGAAATGCCAACAGCGACAGTACAGAAGAAGGCGGAAACGGCGACGGTACAGAAGAAGGCGGAAACAGCGATGGTACAGAAGAAGGCGGAAACGGCGACGGTACAGAAGAAGGCGGAAACGGCGATTGTACAGAAGAAGGCGGCAGCGGCAACGAAGGGACTGGCACTGAAGCCCAGGACTTTGTTGTAGATGAAAAGGGCATCCTGACTGCATACAACGGGGAAGGCGGGGAACTTACCATTCCAGCCAAGGTAGGAGAAATTGACGTAACAGGGATAGCGGAAAAGATTTTTGATGAGAAAAAGCAGGAACTGACAAAAGTTATAATTTCGGCAGGGATAACAGAGATTCCCAGAGAGCTTTTTAAGGGCTGCGCCAATCTGGAAGAAGTAGTATTTCCAGAAACATTGACAGGAATAGGGCTCTATTCTTTTGCTGAATGCGGGAAACTGACAGGAGTGGAGTTTCCAGAAGGGCTGAAAACCATAGGAACTCACGCCTTTGTGGATTGTGGCAATCTGGAAGAAGCAGTATTTCCAGAAACATTGACAGAAATAGGATCATATGCTTTTGCCAGATGCAAAAAACTATTAGCGGTGGAATTACCGGGAAAACTGGAAAAGATAGATATGGGTGTTTTTAGTGAATGTGCCAGCTTAAAAAGCATCCAGATTCCGTCCAGCGTAACGAATGTGGCATTTTGGGCTTTTTACAACTGTACCTCTTTAGAGAGCCTAGTATTCCAGAAAGGGGAAACAGCAGGAAAAAGGTATTTAGAAGGTGATGCTTTTGAAGGGTGCAGCAGCCTAAAAGAGGTAGAATTGCCGGCAGAGATGGAATTGAAAGCTGGAAATGTATTTAGCAAGTGTACCAGCCTGACAGAATTCAAGGTTGCAGAAGGGTCAGCCTACCTTGTTTTGGAGGGATGCCTGTATCAACGTTGGGATACGGAGCTGATCCTTGTAGCCTGTCCGGCCGGAAAGACAGAGGTAAAGTTTCCGGAAGGAATTACAAATATCGGAGGCGCTTCTTTTGGGGGCTGCACCAATTTAATCAGCGTGGAAATCCCTGATACAGTGAAAACGGTCAGCAATGGTGCATTTGATAGCTGCACAGGGCTTAAGAAAGTCGTCCTTCCTCCAGATTTAAGCGAGATTTCCAGCTATTTATTCCGTGACACTGCCCTTACAGAGATTAAAATTCCAGAAACGGTAAATAATATCGGAAGTTATGCATTTTATGGATGTAAGGAATTGAAGACAGTCACAATTCTCGGTAAGGCATATTCTGTAGGGGAACATGCCTTTGAAGGCTGTACGGGTTTAGAGAGCGTGTACCTGCAGGAAGGGGTGGAGCATATCTACTCACAAGCCTTCAGGGGCTGCAGCAGCCTTAAGACGTGGGTGATCCCAGAGTCTGTTACTCTCATTGATTATGATGCTATTTGGTCCGAAGATACAGCAAATCTGACCATTTATGGCAAGGCAGACTCTCATGCAGAAAATTTTGCAAGGAATAATAATATTAATTTTTCCGCCGAACAGCCCCCACAGCCCCCAAGCACGGAAGAACCGGAAGGGGAAATTTATGATATCTCAAACGCGGCATATATTGTAACTCTGGAAGCGGAAGTATATGATTATGACGGAACAGGCAAAAGGCCTGTTGTTACCGTAAAAAAAGGAGAAGAGGAGCTGCTGCGCGGTACAGATTTTACCGTGGAATATAAAGACAATGTAAATCCCGGGACCGCCAAGGCCATTGTCCGTGGAGCCGACAAATACAGCGGTGAAGTAACCAAGGAATTTACCATCAAGGGAATTGACATTTCCGGCACAGGGTTTACCGTGGCTTTGAGCGAAAGTAAATATACGTACGACGGCAAAGCAAAAGAGCCTGCGGTAACAGTCACAAAGGGGACAGAAAAGCTCCGAGGAACAGATTTTACGGTGAAATACGAAAATAATATCAATCCCGGAACCGCTAAGGCCATTGTCACCGGAGCAGGGATTTATACTGGAACGGTAACCAAGGAATTTACCATAGAAGCTTCTAAGGACATCTCCAGCCAGGGATTTACCGTAACTTTAAGCGAAACCGAATATACGTACGACGGCAAAGCAAAAGAGCCGGCGGTAACCGTCACAAAGGGAACAGAGAAGCTCCGAGGAACAGATTTTACTGTGAAATACGAAAATAATATCAATCCTGGGACAGCAAAAGCCATTGTCACCGGCGCAGGGGGTTATACCGGAACAGTAACCAAGGAATTTACTATCAAAGAGGCTAAGAAGAAAAATATTGACCTTACCTGTAAAAAAGTATTTACAAAGAAATACGGGGACAAAGCATTTTCCTTACAGGCAAAGGCTGTAAAGGGCGCAAAAATCACCTACAAAACCTCCGATAAGAAGGTGGCGGACGTAGACAAAAAGGGCAAAGTAACAATCAAGGGCACGGGAATTGCCACAATCACCATAAAAGCCACTGCTTCCGGGTATGACGACAAAAGCTTAAAAGTAACAGTAAAAGTCAGCCCCTCCAAGGCTTCTGCTCCTTCCTTAAAAACATTAAGAGGCAGGAAGCTGAAAGTAAGCTGGAAAAAGGACAGCCGCGCCACAGGCTACCAGGTCCAGTACTGCGCCAGCAAGGCATTTAAAAAGGGCGTGAAAACCATTACCATCAGCAGGAATAAGACGATCACCAGGACCATCTCGAAATTAACAAAAGGGAAACGGTATTACGTGCGTGTGCGCGCTTATAAGAGCGTGAAGGTGAACAAGAAAACCCAGAAGCTTTACGGGGCATGGAGCAGCGTGAAGCGCAGTGGAAAAATCAGGAAATAGAAGGAGCATTTTAAGGCTGCCGCGAAAGTCAAATGGGGCTGCCGCACTAAGTAATTAGTGCGCAGCCCCTTCGCGGGGTTCAAATATTTATAAATCTCCCCGCCGCCTTCTCTCTCCAGACAAAATCAAATATGCAGCCACGCAGATCCCCGCCGACAGAAGAGAGCCCAAAGGCGCCGCAAGCCCCATGGGAAACAGGTTGTCCGGATATTTCCTGGATGTAATCCAGGAGAGCGGAATGCGCACCAGCACAATGGACAGGGAATTGTGCAGGAAGGAAATACCGGATTTCCCAAGGGCGCAGAAATACCCGGAGAAGCAAAAATGAATGCCCGCAAATACACAGTCCCAGACGTAACTTCTCAGATATTGGCTGCCCAGGCGGATAACGTCGGCATTATCCTCAAACAGACCGATAATCTGCGGAGCCACAAATTGCACAAGAACAGAAGATACCATACCGAATCCAATGGAAATGACAAGGGCGCAGCCCAGGGTTTGTTTTGCCCGGTCATGCTTTTGGGCTCCGATATTCTGTGCGGCAAGGGCAGATACTGCCGACAGCATGGAGGAGGGAATCAGAAACAGAATGCCGATGACTTTTTCCACAATGCCTACTGCGGCGGCGTCATGCAGCCCCCGGCGGTTGGCAATCACAGTAATAACTATAAATGCAATCTGAATAAATCCATCCTGCAATGCCACCGGCAGGCCAATCTTAAGGATGCTGCCCATAACCGTTCTTTGAGGTCTGAAATCGCTTTTTTTCAGAACCAGTCCCGTTTTTCTTTTCAAAATCACCGTTAACGCCGTTATCACAGAAATTGTCTGTGAGACGGTGGTGCCGAGGGCGGCTCCCATAGCGCCCATGCCCAGCGCTCCGATAAACAGATAGTCCAGAGCGATATTACAGACACAGGCCACGGCAATGAAATACATGGGCCGTTTGGTGTCTCCCAGACCCCGGAATATGGAGCTGATGATATTGTAAGCGGTGATAAAGGGAATACCGGCAAAGCAAATTCTGAGATAAGAAGCAGTTTCCAGGGCTGCTTCCGGCGGCGCGGACATTGCAGTTACAATGGGGTTTACCAGAAGAAGCAGCAGGACGGTTACGGCAAAGGAGCCGGTGATAAATAAAACGGCTGTGTTTCCCACCAGACGGGAGGCTTTGTTCAGTTCCTTTGCGCCGGCTGCAAGTCCGATGGTAACGGTTGCCCCCATGGCCAGGCCCACAATCATCACCGTCAGCATATGCATGACCTGGCTGCCGATGGACACGGCGGTAATGCTGTCTGTGGCGTTAAACTGCCCGATGATAAATAAATCAGCCATGCCGTATAATGTCTGAAGAAAAAAGGACAGCATATAAGGCAGGGAAAACAGCAGAATGTTTTTCCATACGTTTCCTGAGGTTAAATCTTTATCCATAATCATTGACACGTATGTTTTCTTTTGCAAAAGAAGATGAGATTTTCTTTCTGAAAACCATACGGATTTCTCCCAGGCTATTTTATCACAAAGTTGGAAATTATGGTACTTTTTATGGTATGTTTTTTATCAATCTGTATGGAACGCTGTAAGCGCCTGTTTATGGGGACTTCCGGCGTTTCTTTTTTCATCCTGTCCAACTGAAAACTGTAAAATTCCGGAAAAACGGTGTCCGTGTTCGGGATGTGCGTCAGAAATTTGACAGAAATAATTATACTGGATTTCCCAAAATGCAGTGGATTTTCAAATACAGAAATGTTATATTATAGAAAAGACAGGAAAGGGTAAATGCCGGCTGACAGGCGTTTGAAACCGAACGTTTGGAGCATGGCCGGCACGGGTGATAACATGAAAAATTTATTCAAAAAGGGGACAAGAGCGGCTGCAATTTTGGTCATGCTTGTCTTTTGGTGTCTGCCGGTACAGGCCAGCGGGCAGAGCGGGTCGGCAGAGCCGGTGCCGGAGGGTTACACTCCCATTCATAACAGTGATGACCTGTATGGAATTCGCAATGATTTGACAGCCAATTATATACTGATGAATGATATTGATCTGTCGGAGGATACGGCGGTAGGCGGAGCCTTAGACAACGGGGGAAAGGGATGGGACCCCATTGATGGATTTTCCGGAATTTTTGATGGAAATGGACACAGGATATCGGGAATGAAAATCCGCAGAGAGATGACCGGAACGGTTGGACTGTTTGGAACAGTTGCCGGCGAGACGGTGATAAAAAATCTTGGGCTGACAGAGATAGAGATAGATGTTTCCATCGACGGCAGAGGCGCCCTTGATGCAGTTGCAGTGGGCGGAATTGTCGGGAATGGATATCCTCCCCAGGGCGGAAAAGTAGCAAAAATAGAACAATGTTATACTTCAGGAACAATTTCTGTGACCTCGACAGAGGGCGTTTATGCAGGCGGGCTTGCCGGGGCGAAGGCCCAGGCAGAGAATTCTTATAATGCCTGCGAGATTAAAATAACGGCAAACCCCAGTCTTGCCGCCCCTGCGCTGATTGGCGGAATTATGGGGCTTAACTCAGGATTATATACACAATGCTGCTACAATGTGGGA
This sequence comes from Lachnospiraceae bacterium, assembly GCA_910575555.1. Taxonomy (GTDB): domain Bacteria; phylum Bacillota; class Clostridia; order Lachnospirales; family Lachnospiraceae; genus Petralouisia. The sequence goes on from CAJTFX010000005.1 coordinate 127,099, forward strand.
ATGGTAACGTTAAACGGGGAACTGGAAGGAACCGATCCCATTGCCGGTTTACAGGACAACCCCATCCGTTATTGTTATGCATTGTCCGGTACGGCGGGAGATAAGAATTCAGGCTGCAAGCTTGGAAATGAAGCGCAGATGAAGAATAAAAGCTTCCTGACCGGATTTGATTTTGAATCTGTCTGGGAAACAGATCCGTACTCTGCATATCAGTATCCCCAGTTAAAGAGCAACCGCCAGGTTCGCATTTCATCCATAGAGATCAAATCCATGCCGGATAAAACAGAGTATGAATTGGGAGAGGACCTGGACTTGACCGGCGGAGAGCTTGAGGTTGTCTATGAGGACGGAGCAGTAGCCGCCATCCCCATGACAGAAGCCGCAGTCAGCGGATATGACAAGAACCGTGTTGGACAGCAGGAGATTTCCGTTGCCTGGGGCAGTGCAGATACGTCTTTTTCAGTAACGGTGAAGGACGATTCACCGTCAGACGATAAGGACAATGACAACAATGACAGCAACGGGAATGACAACAACGAGAATGGTGACAATGGGAATGATGGGACAGAGGCCAAAATCCGCGCCATTACATCCGCAAAGGGAAGCATTCTGTCCGTAAAAAGCGTCAATGGCTCCGGCATTCAGGTGAAAGTCAAAAAGAACGGCAAAGCCCAGGGCTACCAGGTGGAATGCTCCTTAAAAAGCAATTTTAAAAACGCAAAAAAAGTCAGCGCAAAGGGAACCACACTTAACGTCAAAAAATTAAAAAGTAATAAAAAATACTATGTCCGTGCAAGAATTTACGGGAAAGTAAAGGGAAAAACCTATTACGGCGCATGGAGCGCCAAAAAGACAGTAAAGGTCAAAGACAGCATTATTTTTTACAGTGCAAACCATACGAAATATTCCTATACCGGAGGCCCGGCAGTTTCCAAAATCGCCTTGAAAAAGAACAAGGTAATTGTCACAGGCTCCCTTCGTTCTGCGCCGAAGGAGAGCCAGTTATACGGCAAAAAGGCGAAATACTGCTCCAGGAAAACGAGGACTTTCCCACTGGATAAAAAATTCAAATTCTACGGCTCTGCGGAGCATGGCCGATACAGAATTTCCAGTAAGGAGGGAAAGGCGCTGTGCAGAAATGCCAACGGTCTGGAAGTTATTTTTAAACTGAAAAACGGCAAAGTGGTATCCATCAGCTTTGTCAGCTGATATTTTTTGAAAAAACTTCTTGCAGTTTTTGAAAGCCCGTGTTAGAATGGTTTCCAGTGAAAAGCGATGAAGGTGTCCAGTAGAGAACTGCACTGCTTAAAGAGAGAGAGGGCCGCCGGCTGTAAGCCCTCTTAAGAAAAGGCAGCAATCGAATTTCCCGCCGGAGCTGTACGTCTGAACCGGGAGTGTTCCCCAGTAGGACGTGACGTTTCCTGCACGTTACGCAGAAAGAGTGCTTGAGAAGGATTGTTTGTCAGAAACAGGAATTCTTGAGAAACAGGGTGGTACCACGGAACTTTTCGTCCCTATGCTTAGGCATAGGGGCTTTTTTGTCTTATGAGAAAATTCTGTAAGATATTACTCCGGCGGTTAAATATCACAGCATTTTATTTGTTCAGCGTAATCTACTGCGATATTTAACCGCCGGAGTAATAAAGACAATTACCGCATTGCAGCGGCAATGAAAGGAGAATGAGAATGAAAGAAAAACTGGAGCAGATTAGGGAAAAAGCAGTCCGTGAAATCCAGAATTCTGATGGACTGGCGAAATTAAATGAGGTAAGAGTTGCGTTTCTGGGCAAAAAAGGAGAACTGACAGCCGTATTGAAGGGCATGAAGGATGTTCTTCCCGAAGAACGCCCTGTTGTGGGACAGTTGGTGAATGACACCAGAGAAAGCATTGAACGGCTGATTGAGGAGACAAAGGCCAAATTAGAGGCGGCGGAACGGGAACTGAGGCTGCAGCAGGAAGTGATTGATGTGACGCTTCCGGCAAAGAAGAACCGTGTGGGCCACCGCCATCCCAACACCATTGCGCTGGAGGAAGTGGAGCGGATTTTCGTGGGCATGGGCTATGAAGTTGTGGAAGGCCCGGAAGTGGAATACGATTACTACAACTTCGAAGCGCTGAATATTCCGGCAAACCATCCGGCCAAAGATGAGCAGGACACTTTTTATATCAATGACAAGATTCTGCTGCGCACCCAGACCTCGCCGGTGCAGGTGCGTGAGATGGAAAAAGGGAAGCTGCCCATCCGCATGATTGCGCCGGGCCGTGTGTTCCGTTCCGACGAGGTGGACGCGACCCATTCCCCCTCCTTTCATCAGGTGGAAGGACTGGTGGTGGATAAGCATATCACCTTTGCCGATTTAAAAGGAACTCTGGCGGAATTTGCCAGACAGTTATTCGGAGCGGAAACAAAAGTGAAATTCCGGCCCCATCATTTCCCCTTTACAGAACCCAGTGCGGAAGTGGACGTCACCTGTTTTAAATGCGGCGGAAAAGGCTGCCGGTTCTGCAAAGGCTCCGGTTGGATTGAGATTTTAGGCTGCGGAATGGTGCATCCCAGAGTGCTGAAAATGAGCGGGATTGATCCGGAGGAGTATTCCGGTTTTGCATTTGGAATGGGTCTGGAGCGTATTGCGCTGCTGAAATATGAAATTGACGACATGCGCCTGCTTTATGAAAATGACGACCGTTTTTTAAAACAGTTTTAGAGGGAACTCTTTATAGATTAAAAACAGAAAGGAATCAATCGTTATGAATACATCATTATCATGGGTGAAAGCATATGTGCCGGAGCTGGACGTGACGGCCCAGGAATACATGGACGCAATGACCCTTTCCGGTTCCAAGGTGGAAGGGTATGAGAAGTTGGACGCAGATCTGGAGAAAATTATCATCGGCCAGATTAAGAAAATCGAGAAGCATCCCGATGCAGATAAATTGGTTGTCTGCCAGGTGGATGTGGGAACCGGGGAAGAGATTCAGATTGTCACCGGCGCCCCCAATGTAAAGGAAGGCCAGAAGGTTCCGGTGGTCTTAGACGGCGGCCGGGTGGCAGGAGGCCATGACGGAAAGAAAACGCCCGGCGGAATTAAAATCAAAAAGGGAAAATTAAGGGGCGTGCCCTCAAACGGCATGATGTGCTCCATTGAAGAACTGGGCTCCAGCCGGGATATGTACCCGGAAGCGCCGGAATCGGGCATCTACATTTTTGAAGAGGATGCAGTGGTAGGAGAAAGCGCAGTGAAGGCCCTGGGATTGGAGGATGTGGTATTTGAATACGAAATCACCTCCAACCGGGTGGACTGCTTCGGCGTACTGGGACTGGCAAGAGAGGCGGCGGCTACTTTTCGGAAGGAATTCAAGCCTCCGGTGGTAACGGAGACAGGAAATGACGAGGATGTGAATGATTACATCAAAGTTACGGTAAACGATACGGAGCTCTGTCCCAGATATTGCGCCAGAGTGGTGAAAAATATTAAAATCGCTCCCTCGCCCAAGTGGATGCAGCGGCGGCTTGCCTCCCAGGGAATCCGGCCCATCAACAACATTGTGGACATTACCAACTATGTGATGGAGGAATACGGTCAGCCCATGCATGCCTATGATTTAGATACCATTGCAGGACATGAGATCATCGTAAGGCGCGCCGCAAAAGACGAAAAATTTGTAACCCTGGACGGCCAGGAGCGAATTATGGATGATTCTGTCCTGATGATTTGCGACGGAGAGAAGGCCGTGGGCATTGCCGGAATCATGGGCGGGGAAAATTCCATGATTACAGACCAGGTGCAGACCATGCTGTTTGAAGCCGCATGCTTTGACGGCACCAATATCCGCCTGTCCAGTAAAAAGGTAGGGCTTCGGACTGACGCTTCCGGCAAGTTTGAAAAAGGCCTGGACCCCAACAATGCCATAGACGCCATCAACCGGGCCTGTCAGTTAATTGAAGAACTGGGAGCAGGAGAAGTGGTAGGCGGCGTTGTGGATGTGTACGGCAAAGTCAGGGAGGGAAGAAGAATTCCCTTTGATCCGGAGAAAATCAACCGTCTGTTGGGAACAGACATTGACAAAGAAACCATGCTGGGGTATTTCCGTAAAATCGATCTGGAATACGATGCTGCCGGCGAAGAGGTACTTGTGCCGTCCTGGAGACAGGATTTGGAATGCCTGGCAGATCTGGCAGAGGAAGTGGCAAGATTCTATGGATATGACAATATTCCTACCACACTGCCCACCGGAGAAGCAACCACCGGAAAACTGTCCTTTAAGCTCAGGGTGGAAGAAGTGGCAAGAAATATTGCAGAATACTGCGGGTTCAGCCAGGGAATGACCTATTCCTTTGAGAGTCCCAAGGTGTTTGACAAGCTGCTGCTTCCAAAAGACAGTCAGCTGCGCAATACCGTGGTGATTTCCAACCCTCTGGGCGAGGATTTCAGCATTATGCGGACGATTTCCCTGAACGGAATGCTCACCTCTCTGTCTACCAATTATAACCGCAGAAACCGGAATGTGCGCCTGTATGAACTGGGAAATATCTATCTGCCCAAACAGACGCCGGTGACGGAGCTGCCGGAGGAGCGGATGCAGTTTACCCTGGGGATGTACGGAGAAGGGGATTTCTATACCATGAAAGGCGTTATTGAGGAATTTTTGGACAAAGCAGGGCTGTCCGGAAAAGAAACCTATGATCCCAACGCCCAAAAACCCTTCCTTCACCCGGGCAGACAGGCAAATGTGTTCTATGACGGCCAGAACATCGGATATCTGGGAGAAGTGCATCCCCAGGTAACAGACAATTATTCCATCAAAGACCGTGTGTATGTGGCTGTGATTGATATGCCGAAGGTGGTGGAACTGGCAAGTTTTGAACGGAAATACGAAGGAATTGCAAAATTCCCGGCGGTTACCCGTGACATCAGTATGGTGATGAAGAAAAATATCCTGGTGGGAGAAGTGGAGAAGGTATTCGAATCCAAAGGCGGACAATATCTGGAAAGCTATGAACTGTTCGACCTCTATGAAGGGGCGCAGATTACGGCAGGATATAAGTCCGTGGCGTATTCCCTGACTTTCCGGGCCAAAGACAAGACGCTGGAGGAAGCGGACTATGCGCCTGCCATGGATAAAATACTGAAAGCATTAGAAGCCATGGGAATTGAATTGAGGAAATAAAAAGATATGGAAGTAAAAGACTTTTACTATGAATTGCCCAAAGAGCTAATCGCCCAGGAGCCGCTTAAGGATCGCTCCGGCTCCCGCCTTCTGGTGCTTCATAAGGAGACGGGGGAACTGGAACACAGAAGCTTTCGGGATATTGCAGAATATCTGAATCCCGGGGACTGCCTGGTGCTGAATAATACCAGGGTAATTCCTGCAAGGCTGTTGGGGGAACGGGAAGGCACCGGAGGAAAGGTTGAAATCCTGCTGCTGAAGCGAAAAGAAAATGATATCTGGGAAACCCTGGTGAAGCCGGGAAAAAAAGCCAGGCCGGGAGACAGAATTCTCTTTGGCGGCGGTCTTTTGACCGGGGAAATTCTGGAAATTGCAGAAGAAGGCAACCGGCTGGTTCAGTTTACTTATCAGGGGATTTTTGAAGAGGTGCTGGATCAGCTGGGGCAGATGCCTCTGCCTCCTTATATTACCCAAAAGCTTCAGGATAAAAACCGGTATCAGACGGTGTATGCCAGATATGACGGTTCCGCGGCGGCCCCTACCGCCGGACTGCATTTTACGCCGGAGCTGTTGGAGAAAATCCGGCAGAAAGGCGTTTCTGTGGCAGAAGTGACCCTTCATGTGGGTCTGGGAACCTTTCGCCCGGTGAAAGCGGAACAGGTAGAAGCGCATCATATGCACTCGGAATTTTATCAGATTGACGAAAAAGCAGCCGGATTGATCCATGAAACCAGGCAAAGGGGCGGCCGGATCATCTGTGTGGGCACCACAAGCTGCCGTACCATTGAGTCTGCGGCCCAGCGCTTGCGGAAGGAAAATTCCATGGCGGGGGAAGGGGAGATTCTTCAGGCGGGAAGCGGTTGGACGGATATTTTTATTTATCCCGGTTATCAGTTCCAGGTATTGGATGGGCTGATCACTAATTTCCACCTGCCGGAATCCACACTGGTGATGCTGGTGTCTGCCCTTGCCGGAAGAGAGCGGGTGATGCATGCCTATGAAACGGCGGTGGAAGAACGGTACCGTTTTTTCAGCTTTGGGGATGCGATGCTGATTATCTGAAAGCAAACCGTGATGTGTTTTGCCCCTGTATAAAAATTTCCTATGAAATAAAAAAAAGAATGGCGCTGCCAGGAAACAAAATTTCCCGGCAGCGCCGTTTTCAGTTTACTTAAACCTCAGTATGAATCCGTCCTTTAATGTGAACTTTATTGTGGGCTGCACAGTAATTCTTGCAGTTTTTAATGTTTTTGTGAATTACCTTGTGGTAAGAGCAGTAATTCTTGCAGCTCTTGATGTTCTTGTGAATTACCTTGTGCGTGGGGCAGTAATTCTTGCAGCTCTTAATGCTCTTGTGAATGGTCTTGTGTTTCGGACAATAATTCTTGCAGCTTTTGAGGCTGGTGTGAATGGTTTTGTGCACAGAGCAGTAATTCTTGCAGCTTTTAATATTTGCATGAATCGTGTGATGGTAACCGCAGTAATTCTTGCAGTCTGCCGGATTCTGATGGGTAGAATGGTGATACGGACAATAATTGGAGCAGTCCGACGCATTCTGATGAATGGAGTTGTGGTAACCGCAGTAATTCTGACAGCTTTGCGGATTCTGGTGGTTGTAGTGGTGGTAAGGGCAGTAAGTTCCAGAGTTGGAATATCCTCCGCCGCCGTGATGTCCGCCGCCATGGTGCCCATGAGCCATGACAGGCGTTACAGAGCTTCCGATACATACAAAAGCAGCCAGGACTGCCGCCGCAGTTTTTTTCCAGTTCTTAAAAAATCCCATTTGCATTTCCTCCCAAAATAAAACATACTACGTAGTGTCTCTACCTATAATACGGTACGGATTTCAGAATCCTTGCAGGAAAATAGAAATTATTGTAAATAATTTCTATTTTCCTGCATGTTTCTTTGCAAAAACGCAGAACCCGCTATTCTCCAAGATAATAACGTCCGTAGGCGTCTGCCGCTTTGATGGCGGAGCTTACAGTTTCCGGAGTTACTACAAAGGGCATGTTATGTAAGGTGTCGGTTTCTGCGCATGCTGCAGCAGCCACCGCCATAATCTTTTCGTCAGTCACTTCTTCTACGCCCAGTTCTTTTAATGTGACAGGCAGGCCCAGTTCGATGCACCATGTAATGATATCTTCCAGTTCATCGGCAGGAGCATTTTCCAGTACAAGCTGGGTAATGGTTCCGAAGGCCACTTTTTCCCCATGATACATGGAATGGCATTCTTCCAATACCGTCAGGCCGTTGTGGATGGCGTGGGCGCCGGCCAGGCCGCCGCTTTCAAAGCCGATGCCGCTTAAAAGGGTGTTGGCTTCGATTATTTTTTCCGCTGCGGGAGTGCATGCGCCTGCTTCCAGCGCCAGTTTTGCCTTCACGCCTTCCTCCATCAGGGTGTGGAAGCACAGTTCTGCCAGAGCCATTGCCGCAGAAGTTGCAAGTCCTCCGGCGCAGGTGGCAGCCCCGCTGTTTTTGCAGGCTCTTGCTTCGAAATAAGTGGCAAGCGCGTCGCCCATGCCGGATACAGTCAGACGGACGGGGGATTTGGCAATGATTTCCGTGTCCATCAGAACCAGATTCGGGTTGGCGGGAAGGAACAAATACTCTTCAAAGACGCCTTCGTCTGTGTAGATAACGGACAATGCGCTGCAGGGAGCGTCTGTGGAAGCAATGGTGGGGCAGATCAGCACAGGAACAGATTTGTGGAAAGCAACCGCCTTGGCGGTGTCTAAAATCTTGCCTCCGCCGATGCCGATAATCATGTCGCAGCCCTTGTCCCTGGCAATGTTCAGCAGCCGGTCGATCTCTGTTTTGCTGCATTCCCCGTTGAAATAGTCAAATTCCGCAGCAGCTTCTTTGCCCAAAAAGCTGCCTTCTACAATTGCTCCGATTCTCTGAAAGCCTGACGCTGTGATCAGAATCAGGGCTTTTTTGCCGTATTTTTCAGCATATTCCCCCAGTTTCTTCAGTTCCCCCGGGCCCTGAACATATTTGCCCGGGCTGATTAAAATGTTAGCCATGTAAAAATACCTCCTTCTGTGTGGTGCGCTTAGTAAAGCTGTATATTTATTGTATGCCTTGCAGGAGCGCCTGTCAACAGAACCGGGAAAAAGGTTGCAAAAATATTTTGTTCGAAGTATGATAGTAGGGAAACTGGAAAATTCTGGAAAAACAAGGATGTGTGTGACAGCATGAGAGTACGGGAATATCAGAGAGAAAATGTTTATGAGGCGCTTCAGAAGAGATTTCATTTTTTATTTGAGGAATTTGAAAATATTTATGTATCTTTCAGCGGAGGGAAGGACAGCGGGGTTTTGCTGAACCTGCTGCTGGATTTTAAGCGGAAGTATTATCCTTATCGGAATGTGGGGCTGTTCCATCAGGATTTTGAAGCTCAGTATACAATGACCACCGAGTATGTGGAACGGACGTTCCAGCGCCTGGAGCGGGAACTGGAGCCTTTCTGGGTCTGTCTGCCCATGGCCACCCGCACGGCGGTGAGCAGCTATGAGATGTACTGGTATCCCTGGGATGACACGAAAAAGGATATCTGGGTGCGGCCCATGCCCGGCCACCCCTATGTGATTAATATGGAAAATCCCTTTCATCACTACCATTACCGGATGCCCCAGGAAAATCTGGCCAAGCAGTTCGGGCGTTTTTATAAGGAACGGCATGGGAAAAAAAGCACCGTCTGCCTTCTGGGAATTCGGGCGGAGGAGTCCATGCAGCGCTACAGCGGATTTTTAAACCGGAAATACGGTTATAAGGGAGAATGCTGGATTTCCAAACAGTTTAAAGATGTCTGGTGCGCTTCGCCCCTGTATGACTGGACCAACAGCGATGTGTGGGCCGCGAATTTCCAATTTGGGTACGACTATAATAAGCTGTATGACTTGTATTATATGGCAGGGTTAAAGCCAAGCCAGATGCGGGTGGCGTCGCCTTTTAACGATTACGCCAAAGACAGCCTGAATCTGTACCGGGTGATTGATCCGGAAATCTGGGCCAGACTGGTGGGAAGAGTGCGGGGCGCCAATTTCGCCTCAGTGTATGCAAGGTCAAAGGCTATGGCATACCGGAATATCAAGCTGCCGGAGGGCCACACCTGGGAATCCTACACCAAGTTTTTACTGGACACGCTGCCGGTGAGGATACGGAATAATTATGTGAAAAAATTCCGGACGTCCATGAAGTTCTGGCATCAGACCGGCGGAGGGCTTTCTGAGGAAACCATTCAGGAGCTTTTGGATCACGGCTATCAGATTCAGAGAAACGGAATTTCCAATTATACTGTGAATAAAAGCTCCAGAATTATTTTTACCGGAAAAATACCGGATGACACCGACGATATTAAAACTACCAAAGATATCCCAAGCTGGAAGCGAATGTGCTATTGTATTTTGAAAAATGATCATATTTGCAGATACATGGGATTTGGCCTGTCTGCCAGGGAAAAAGAGCAGATCAACGCCATCAAGAAGAAATACGGAGGATTTGTCAATGAGCAGTAAAATATACCAGAGCCCGGCTTACAAAGTAATGCCGATTCCCATCGAAAAGATTGTCCCCAATGATTACAATCCCAATGCGGTGGCTCCGCCGGAAATGCGGCTGTTGTATGACAGCATCAAGGAGGACGGCTATACCATGCCCATTGTCTGTTATTACTCCAAAGAAAAGGATGTATATGTGATTGTGGACGGATTTCACCGTTACCGGGTGATGAAGGAGCATAAGGACATCTATGAAAGGGAGCACGGGATGCTTCCGGTGACTGTCATTGAGAAATCCCTGTCCAACCGGATGGCGAGCACCATTCGGCATAACCGGGCCAGAGGAAGCCATGATGTGGATCTGATGAGCAATATTGTGAAAGAGCTTCATGAAATCGGAAGATCTGACGCCTGGATTGCCAAGCACATGGGAATGAGCAAAGATGAGATCCTGCGGTTAAAGCAGATCACCGGACTTGCGGCCCTGTTTCGGGACGTGAAGTTCGGGCAGGCGTGGAAGCCGATAGAGGAGGAATAAGAGTTGGGCCTGTGTGTCGGAGCGCCGGGCTGAATACGCGTTGGTTAGTAAAAATAACAAATTGGGGCTGCCGCATTAAGAAGTAAATATACAAGATATAGTATTTACTTCTTAATGCGGCAGCCCCGCTCTGCACATGTCCGAAAATATTCCAAAGCATAATAATATTTTAGAATTCCAGATCAGAATAATCAATGCCGAAACTTGCTAATTTTACTTTTGCTGCTTCCTTTGTTCTTCCAATAACATATTATCACCTGCTTTCTGTTCGCTGCGGTTTCTTATGTGTTTGTATGTGTATTATATCAGAGATATTACCCTGGTATAAAGTATGAAAAACGTAAACATGCACTAAGCCAGCAATTTATTAATATCTTCGTAGAAAGAAGGATAAGAAACCGCCACGCACTGTTCCTCATCGAAGCTGGTGACTCCGTCCGCATTCAGCCCTGCAACTGCAAAAGCCATGGCAATCCGGTGATCTCCGTAGGTATGAATCCGTGCGCCGTGGATTGCCCTGCCGCCGCGGATGATCATTCCGTCCCAGGCTGGAAGGGCGTCAGCTCCCATAGCCGTTAAATTTTCTGTGACAGAAGCAATCCGGTCAGATTCCTTTACCTTTAACTCCTGGGCGTCTTTGATGACAGTCTCGCCTTCTGCAAAAGCCGCCATAACTGCAATCACAGGAAGCTCGTCAATCAGTGTGGGGATAAGCTCTCCCTCCACCACAATGCCGTGAAGACTGCTTGATTTTACCAGAATATCTGCAACAGGCTCTCCGGAAACAGTGCGCTCATTCAAAAGGGTCAGGTTTCCGCCCATGGCGAGAGCAGCTCTTAGGATGCCGCTTCGGGTAGGATTCACCCCTACATTTTGAATCAGAAATTCAGAATTGGGGCTGATCAGTCCCAGTGCGATAAAATAAGCGGCGGAAGAGATGTCCCCGGGTACGCAGATGGACTGTCCCTCTAAGACAGGCTCCGGCCACACGGCGGCAGTAGTTTCTGTTGAAACAATGTTTGCCCCGAAGCCGGCAAGCATCAGTTCCGTGTGGTTTCTGGACAGAACAGGCTCCGTTACCCTGGTAATGCCGTCTGCGTAAAGCCCTGCCAGAAGAATGGAGGACTTTACCTGGGCGGAGGCAATGGGGGACTGGTAATGGATATGCCTTAAACTGCCGCCCTGAATGGTGAAAGGCGCGCAGTCGGAACTGGATTTGGCCGGATGCTCCGGAAAATGCATGGCGTCCCAGCACTGAAATCTTGCGCCCATTTCAGACAGAGGCTTGAAAATCCGCTTCATGGGACGTTTCCGGATGGAGGCGTCTCCATTTAAAGTGCTTTGAAAAGACTGGCCGGCAAGGATACCGGAAATCAGCCGCAGGGTAGTACCGCTGTTGCCCACATCCAATACCTGTTCAGAGCCTTTCAGGCCGTGGAGCCCTTTTCCGTGAACCAGAACCCGGGAGCCGTCATTTTCAATCTCAATGCCGAGCTGCCGGAAACAGGCAATGGTGGAAAGGCAGTCCGCCCCCTGGAGAAAATTCGTAACTTCTGTCAGCCCGTTGGAAATGGCGCCGAACATAATGCCCCGGTGGGAAATGGATTTATCGCCGGGAACGGTAAGTTCCCCATGAAATGAATGTTTTCTTGTAAGTTCCATGAATCATCAGTTCCTTTCGTTTTCACAATATCTATCTTTCATATAAGGTATAGTGATATTTTCTCAGCAGCACAAGGGCTTTGTCTAGAGCGTCCTGATCATAGAATTCTATGTGGAGAACGCCTTCCTGGAATTCCCGGTTGTGGATAATTCCGATATTTTTAATGCTGATCTGACTGGTGCCCAGGATTGTGGCAAGGGCCGCAATTCCGCCCGCTTCATCCACCATATCGCAGTAAAGCTCGTAGATTTTTGGCAGGGAACCGGAGCTTGTAAGCGGAAGGGAATCCCGGTAATCCTTGGCAGTCTGGAAAAAATCAAACAGACTGTCCCCCTCAGAGGAGGCAACGGCGTCTCTGGTTTCTTCCAGGGAGGCCGTAAATGCATCCAGGAGCTTTAAAATCTGCTGTCGGTTGGTGAGGCAGATCTGCTGCCACATCACAGGGGAGGAGGAAGCGATTCTTGTAATATCCTTAAAGCCGCCGGCGGCTACCTGTTTCATAATTTCTTTGTCATTGTCTAAATTTTTTACCAGATTCACCAGACTGGAAGCCAGAATATGGGGCAGATGGCTGACTGCCGCCGTGATGAAATCATGCTCCTGGTAATCCAGTACAATGGGAAGCGCGCCCAGGGAGCGGATAAAGTCCCGGAATTCCTGCACGGACGCCGGAGCCGCTTTGGGACTGGGCGTTATAATATAGTACACATTTTCCAACAGATAAGCGGTGGCATGGGAATAGCCGCTTTTCTCAGAACCGGCCATCGGATGCCCTCCAATAAAATAAGGGGCGAAAGAGGTGCGGGCGATTTCCTGATGGATGGCGGATTTCACGCTGCCCACATCGGTGATGGTGCAGTTTTCCCCGGCGAACGCAGATAATTTTTCCAGAAAATCCGTATTTTTCTGCACCGGGGCGCAGAGGAAAATATAACGGCAGCCGGCAAAGGATTCGGTCAAACCCTCACAGGCTTCGTCAATGACTCCCTCTTCCAGAGCCAGGGCCAGAGAATCTTGATCCAAATCATATGCAATTAATGTAAGCTCCGGATAAATCCGGTGAATGGTTTTGGCGATGGAGCCGCCAATTAGACCCAGGCCGATAAAACCGATTTTTTCAGGCTTCATATGTAGAAATTCCTTTCCTGTAAAACTGTAATCAATTCCTGCCCGTACCATAAAATGCGCAGGATTGCGTGTTTGTGATGTAAAACGTTCAATGTACTTTATCATAAAGGATACAGAAAAAAAAGTCAATGCTTTTGTGCGTTGAAGTGAAAAAGCAACAGGAAAATCGGAGGATTTTTAACAGATTTGTAAATGTTGAATAAAAAGGTTGTATTATTCCCAAAATTTTAGTAGAATATATACATCATAAAATATACTTGTATTGGAGGAATTCATATGAACGTTTATACAACTGACAAGATAAGAAACGTGGCACTTCTGGGACATGGCGGAAGCGGGAAAACAACTCTGGTGGAAGCGATGGCATATCTGTCCGGCATCACAAACCGCATGGGGAAAATCAGTGATGGAAATACCTTAAGCGATTATGATAAAGAAGAAACCAAACGGCTCTTTTCTGTTAATACTTCCGTAGTTCCAATTATCTGGGAGGATACCAAGATCAATATACTGGATACGCCCGGCTACTTTGGATTCGTCGGGGAAGTGGAAGAAGCGGTCAGTGTGGCGGATGCTGCAATTATCGTGGTGTCCGGCAAGAGCGGAATTGAAGTGGGAACCCAGAAGGCATGGGATATCTGTGAGAAATACAAGATTCCAAGAATGGTATTTGTAACAGAAATGGATGACGACAATGCAAGTTTCCGCCAGGTAGTGACAGATTTACAGGAGATGTACGGCAAGCGGATTGCGCCGTTCCATCTTCCCATCCGTGAAAATGAAAAGTTTGTGGGATATGTCAATGTTGTGGCCCAGACCGGAAACCGCTGGGATGACAAGGGCAAGGTGGTGGAAACGGAGATTCCCGAATATTCCAAAGCGAACCTGGAGCTGTGCCGGGAAGCGCTGATGGAAGCAGTGGCAGAGACCAGCGAGGAATTTATGGATCGCTATTTTGCCGGGGAAGAATTTTCTGAATTTGAGATTCGCTCCGCACTGCGCACCAATGTGGTGGACGGAAGCATTGTTCCGGTTTCCATGGGTTCCAGTACGCTGGTGCAGGGCGTGTATACCCTGTTGGATGATATTCTCAAATATCTGCCGAGTCCGGAGAAGCGTCCCTGCAAGGGCGTCAATATGAAGACCAACGAAGCCTTCGACGGAGATTACGATATCGCAAAACCAAAGAGCGCTTACATATTTAAGACCATTGCCGATCCCTTTATCGGAAAATATTCACTGGTTAAGGTGAATTCCGGCGTTCTGAAAACCGATGATGTACTGTTCAATTCTGAGAAGAACATGGATGATAAGATCGGCAAGATCTATGTGATGCGCGCCAATAAGCCCATTGAGGTGAAGGAGCTTCATGCGGGAGATATCGGAGCCCTGGCTAAGCTGACCAAGGTTTCCACCGGAGATACCCTGTCCACTAAGGCTGCGCCTGTAATTTACGGAAAGACTCAGATTTCTGTTCCCTATACCTACATGCGCTATAAGGCAAAGAAGAAGGGAGACGAGGATAAGATTTCCCAGGCGTTGCAGAAATTGATGCAGGAGGATCTGACCCTGAAAACAGAAAATGACAGCGCCAACGGACAGACATTGATTTACGGCATCGGCGATCAGCATCTGGAAGTGGTGGTCAGCAAACTGGCGGAACGCTATAAAGTGGATATTGAACTGAGCAGGCCGAAAATTGCGTTCCGGGAGACGATCCGCAAGAAATCTGACGTTGAGTACAAATATAAAAAGCAGTCCGGCGGACACGGACAGTACGGACATGTAAAGATGACCTTTGAGCCAAGCGGGGATCTGGAGACAGCTTATACCTTTGAACAGCAGGTGGTAGGCGGCGCCGTACCCAAGAATTATTTCCCGGCCGTGGAGAAGGGCCTGCAGGAATCTGTATTGAAAGGGCCTATGGCGGCATATCCGGTGGTGGGCGTAAAAGCAGTTCTTTACGATGGATCGTACCATCCGGTGGATTCTTCCGAGATGGCCTTTAAGATGGCGACCATCCAGGCCTTTAAGAAGGGAATGATGGAGGCTTCTCCTGTATTGTTAGAGCCTATCGCAACCATGAAGGTGGTGGTTCCGGATAAATATACCGGCGATGTAATGGGAGATTTGAACAAGCGCCGGGGCCGCGTACTGGGAATGAATCCGGCAGAAACCGGTAAGACAGAGATTGCGGCAGACGTTCCGTACATGGAGATTTACGGATATATGACAGATCTGCGTTCCATGACAGGCGGAAGCGGACTGTTCTCCTATGAATTTGCCCGTTATGAACAGGCTCCTTCTGATATTCAGGAAAAAGAAATTGCAGCGAGAGCCAATAAGCTTGAGAACGGCGATGATTAAGCAGACGGAAATTGAGATGAAAGAAGGGTGGACCGTATGAAATCAAAAAAGAAAGAACATACGGCGAAGAGTAAAAAGATTATCAGTATACAGGAGGCAAAGCGTCTGTACCGTGAGACGATCCAGGGAAAGATTACCATATCAGTACTGGCACTGATAATCCTGCCGTTGGCGCTTCTGGGAATTATTGCCAGCATACTGAATAATCACAGCACCAACTCCACACTGAGCCATAATATGGCGGCTACCGCGAAAGTGGCTTCCGAGCGTGTGGAATGGGAAATGACCTCATACCGCAACCTTGCGGAAGATCTGGGAGTGACGGCGCGTATTGCCAGGGAGGATGTGACGCTGGAGGAAAAACAGCGGATTATCGATGAACGTGTGGAGGCGAATGACCTGATACGTGGGAATATCCTGGATAAAAACGGCATCAGTATTTTCACAGGTGAGGATTACAGTGACAGGGAATATTTTAAAACCGCAATGGGAGGACAGTCCTGTGTCTCAGAACCGATTGTCAGCAAGACCACAGGGAGTATGACCACCATTATCGCAGCGCCCATATGGGAAGGCGGAATCTCGGGAACCCAGGTGATAGGCGTAGTGTATATGGTTCCAGAAGAGACATTTTTAAATGATATCATGAAGTCTACCAGTGTCAGCGAGCATGGCTATGCGTATATGATAGACAAAGAAGGCGCGGTGATTGCCCACGAAAATATGGAGCTGGTGGAGAAACGGGACAATTCCATCAAAGATGCTGAGAAGGATTCCGGGCTGAAGGCTCTGGCGAAGCTGGAGAAGAAGATGATTGCAGGGGGAATTGGCTTTGGCATGTACCGTTACGACGGCGTGAAAAAGATTATGGCCTATGCTCCTGTGGAAAACAGCGACGGCTGGAGCATTGCCATCACGGCTCCTCTTTCAGATTTTAACCGGGAGACAGTTTTTGGAATTATTCTGACGATTGCCATTGTGCTCGTTACCATTGTCATTGCATGGAGTATTGTCAGAAAACTGGCGGAAAGCATCGGCGCGCCTATCCGGCTCTGCGCGGAGCGTCTGAAGGAACTGGCCAGAGGAGATTTGCATTCGGATATCCCGGCCATTACCTCTGAAGATGAAACTAAAGTTTTGGCAGAGGCAACCGGAGTGATTGTGGCAGAAGTTGGTAAGATGATTACAGACATCAAATATCTGCTGGGAGAGATGGCAGAGAATAATTTTGACGTCCATTCCAGGGCGACAGATTCCTATGTGGGAGATTTTGAGGAAATCCTTCTGGCAGTCCGCAGGATTAATCACTCCTTAAGCGGTACTCTGGGGCATATTCGGGAATCTGCCGATCAGGTGGGACTTGGCTCTAACCAGATGGCGGAAAGCGGCCAGGCGCTGGCAGAGGGAGCTACGGATCAGGCGGCTTCCATTGAAGAACTTCTTGCCACAGTCAATAATCTGGCAGAGCAGGTGGAACAGAATACCAGAAATGCCGTTGCCACCAGCAGGAAAGCAGATGAAATTGGAAAACAGGCCAGAGAAGGCAATGAGCATATCATGGAGATGACTCGGGCAATGAGTAAAATCAATGCCGCTTCTCTGGAGATTGCCAATATAATACAGACCATTGAAGCCATTGCAGATCAGACCAGTCTCCTGTCTTTGAATGCTTCCATCGAAGCGGCCAGAGCCGGTGAAGCCGGCCGGGGCTTTGCTGTGGTGGCCGGGGAAATCGGGCATCTGGCAAGTCAGAGCTCAGAGGCAGTGGAAGATACCAGAAGATTGATAGAGACTGCAAGCAGCGAAGTGGAAAGCGGCAACAGAATCGCAGACGAAACAGCCCAGGCTTTGCAGGCAATCATCAATGGAATTTCAGAGATTGTGAAAGCCGTGGAAGAAGTGGCGGACAATTCCAGTCAGCAAAACGGCGCAATGCAGCAAATCAATCAGGCAATAGAACAGATTTCAGAGGTGGTTCAGTCTAATTCTGCGGCAGCGGAACAGAGTTCTGCAACCAGTGAGGAATTATCGGCGCAGGCAATCGAATTAAACGACATGATAGAAATGTTTAAGCTGGCGCAGCTATAAGAATTGTCGATTGACCAATACAGAATATACGGGTCTGCAGGAGCGGAAATTTCTCCTGCAGGCCCGTTTTGGCAGATCAGACTGCCTGTATGGTTCCGCAGGCTATCTTTGCGCCGGCATTTCCTGCAGGCTGACTGGAAAAATCATCCACACCGCTGTGTATAATCACTGTTTTTCCGATAATTTCAGAAATGGAAAACCGATCGGTGGAATACATCATCCAGGCGGTGCCGTTATTGCCGAACAGAGGCGGCAAATCGCCCTCATGGGCCGGATGGGGACAGAGGGCCGGATTAAAATGAGAACCGGCATTGGCATAAGGGTCCTCTGCCGTTCCGCTGCAGGAATGGCCCTCGTGAATGTGGAAACCGAAAATATCTGAGCTGCAGGGATTTGTGCCTGCAGGCAGGCCGTAAACTTCCGCATTTACCAAAACGCCGGCGCCGACGGAATAAAAGCGGACCATACCGGTAATCTCTCCGGTTCCGGGATTTCCCGTAAGTTCTGCATAGGCGTCAGGCATCTGGGTCAGGGCGATTTCCATAAAAAATCTGCCTGGATTTTCATAAGAATCTTCTGTGAATACCGTATCTATTTCATAATTTGCCATAATAATCTCCTGAATCTTTGCCCCTGTCTCTTAAATAGAGCAGCTGGCAGGTTATTTTCCCGCCGGGCGGTGACAAGATGTTTCTATATATTATATGATGGGAAATCAAAAAGCGTGCAGGGATTCTTGACAAATATCTTTGATGTGATAAAATTTTAGAAGAATTAGATTAGGATTGATTGAAATTTAGGAGGATATCAAATGGCAGCACCGTACAATCACAGAGCTTTGGAAGAAAAGTGGCAGAAGATATGGGAGGAAGAAAAGGCTTTTGCCGCTGCGGAGGATTATTCCAAGCCGAAATACTATGCATTGGTAGAATTTCCCTACCCATCCGGACAGGGACTTCATGTGGGACATCCCCGCCCCTATACAGCCCTTGACATTGTGGCGAGAAAACGCAGAATGCAGGGCTACAACGTACTTTATCCCATGGGATGGGATGCATTCGGGCTTCCCACAGAGAATTACGCAATTAAGAATAAGATCCATCCGAAGGTTGTGACAGAGAACAACGTAGAGCGGTTTAAAGGCCAGCTTCGCGCCCTGGGCTATTCTTTTGACTGGGAGCGGGAAGTGAATACCACAGATCCGGAATATTACCATTGGACCCAGTGGATTTTCCTGAAATTATTCCAGGAAGGTCTGGCTTACAAGACCGAGATGCCCATTAACTGGTGCACCTCCTGCAAGGTGGGACTTGCCAATGAGGAAGTGGTGAACGGCGTCTGCGAACGGTGCGGCGCGCCTGTGGTACGCAAGGTGAAGAGCCAGTGGATGCTGAAAATTACTGAATATGCGGAAAAGCTTCTGGAGGGCTTAAATGATGTGGACTATATTGAACGGGTAAAGGTTTCCCAGAAGAACTGGATCGGCAAGAGCCAGGGAGCGGAAGTGGATTTTCGGATTGCAGGAAAAGAGGACAAACTCACCGTATATACCACCAGGCCGGACACCCTGTTTGGAGCAACTTATATGGTAGTGTCCCCGGAGCATCCCATTTTAGAGAAATATAAAAGTGAAATTAAAAACTGGGATGAGATTGCGGCTTATCAGGAACAGGCCGCCAGAAAATCTGACTTTGAGCGTTCGGAACTGGCAAAAGAGAAAACAGGCGTGGAGATAGACGGGCTGCGGGCCGTTGATCCGGTCAATGATGCGGAAATTCCAATCTGGGTGTCAGATTATGTATTAATGAGCTATGGAACGGGAGCGATTATGGCAGTTCCGGCCCATGATACCCGTGACTGGGAATTTGCAGCCAAGTTCGGCCTTCCCATTATCGAAGTAGTGGCAGGCGGCGAGGACGTGCAGAAAGAAGCCTATACAGACGTTGCCACAGGCAAACTGGTAAATTCCGGATTTCTGGACGGCCTGGAAGTGGCAGAGGCCAAGAAGAAAATCATCGAATTTCTGGAAGAGAGGAAGATTGGAAAGGGCAAGACCAATTTCAAACTCCGCGACTGGGTATTTTCCCGTCAGCGTTACTGGGGCGAGCCCATTCCCATTGTAAACTGTGAGAAATGCGGCTATGTGGCATTGCCGGAAAGCGAGCTTCCCCTGCAGCTTCCCGAAGTGGACAGCTATATGCCTACGGATAACGGAGAATCGCCTCTGGCTGCTATTACAGACTGGGTGAATACCACATGTCCCTGCTGCGGCGGGCCGGCAAAACGGGAGACGGACACCATGCCCCAGTGGGCAGGCTCTTCCTGGTATTTCCTGCGTTATACCGATCCCAAGAACAAAGAAGCCCTTGCAAGTGAAGAAGCGCTGAAATACTGGCTTCCGGTGGACTGGTACAACGGCGGGATGGAGCATACCACACTGCATCTTTTGTATTCCAGATTCTGGCATAAGTTCCTCTATGACAAGGGCATAGTACCCACACCCGAACCATATCAGAAGCGGACGTCCCACGGCATGATCCTTGGGGAAAACGGGGAAAAAATGTCTAAATCCCGCGGAAATGTGGTAAATCCTGACGATATCGTTATGGACTACGGCGCAGACACCCTTCGGACTTATGAGATGTTTATCGGCGCCTTTGATTTGAGCGCTTCCTGGTCGGAAAACGGCGTAAAGGGCTGCCGCAGATTCTTGGAGCGTGTGTGGAAGCTGCAGGATATTCTGGTGGACGGCGACGGATACCGGGCGGAATTTGAGACCAGAATGCATCAGTTAATCAAGAAGGTAAGCTCTGATTATGAGAACCTGAAATACAATACAGCCATTGCAGCCATGATGTCCATGCTGAACGATTTTTCCAAGGCAGGCAGTATCAGCCGGGGAGAATTCCGGACATTTCTGATTCTTTTAAATCCGGTGGCGCCGCATATTACAGAGGAAATCTGGCAGACCTGCGGGTATGAGGGCAGGGTTTACCAGTGCGGCTGGCCGGAATATGAGGAAGCGAAAACGGTGGAAAACACCGTAGAGCTGGCAGTTCAGATCAACGGGAAAACCAGGGCAACTGTTACCCTTCCAGTGGATGTGGACAAGGATACGGCCATTGCAGCCGGAAAAGAAGCGCTGGGAGATAAATTGACCAAAACTGTGGTGAAGGAGATTTATGTTCCTGGACGGATTATTAATATTGTGATGAAATAACAGAATAGATTTTCCAGACATAAAGGACAGGGGGCTGCCGTATGAAAGGTCATAGACATAAGGCATAGATATACTGGGTTGCTGTATATTCTATATCTTATGTAGAATTTCTTACATACGACAGCCTCTTGTTTACAGTGATTTATGGAATAACAGCCCGCTGTCTGCAGCAGGGTCATTTCCGCATATTTTTCATCATCTGCATCAGCAGATTCACTTTCTGCTGTTCCTGGGGCGGCATGCCCTGCTTCAGCACCTCAATGATCATATCCCGCTCTGCGGAGGAGAAGTCCATGCCCTGGTTTTTTACGCTTTCCGAGGCGTTTTTCAAAGATTCCGCCATAGCCTGGGGAGAGGAGGTATTAGCAGAATTACTGGCGGCAAGCTCCATCAGCAGCTTAAGTTTATCGGGGGAAATATTTTTCTGAAGCTGCGGGTTGTTTAATATGTCCTGTGGGTTCATAATTTTCCTTTCTGTGGCTGCGTTTAAGTTGCGGTAAACAGAGTTTCATAGGTGGAAAACATCTGGGCAAAGCCGATGATGCTGTCTAGCATTTCTTTTTCCCTGTCTGTGCAGTATTCCCGTATGGCAGTCAGCATCTGCACCGGGTCTTTGCGTTCTTCCTCCGAACACATCTGCAAATCATTTCCGGAATTCTGAAACAGCGCCATGGTTCGCTGCAATTCCATAAATTTGACCAGCATTGCCATATTTCTCTGCCGGGAATTATCTAAATAGGGAATGGCAGCTTTTATCATTTCAAGGTGCCTATCCTGAATCAGTGTATCAATCGCTTCCATTGCATTCACCTTTTTTATTTTAATCTATGTAAGAATGCCAGATGATATGACAAAAGGGGCGTTTCTCATCTTTTTGGCAGGAGATTCCCGCCGTCTCCATGATTTGCCCTCAGGTGATTTTCAGAAAATCATTTGGCAAATAAGTGTGCATCTGAGTATAATAGTAGGGAGTACATTTCAGGAGATGAATTCCGTGGGAAGGTTAGTGATAGATGGAAACAGTGTTTATGAGATAGATGAAGAGTGCATCCGAAGAAAGGAGCATCCGGAAAGAAATCCTAAGAACCGGCAGGAGGGCCGGGAGCAGTATCCATACCGGCGGCCCGGGAGAACCGGCTGGGGCCGGGGAGCTGACGGAACCGTTCTGTAAAAAATAGTATTACTCCGGCGGTTAAATATCACAGTGTCTTACTTTCCCCAACCTCCATCTGCTGCGATATTTAACCGCCGGAGTAATACACGGATTTTGTGCTACAGCCAACGTTTTATATTTGGACATGGCCAATCCGGCAGTTCCTGCGTATCGAAATATAGATTGTCCGCTGTAGTACCAAAGTATGTTCCAAAACGAGCATTTTATGCAAATTGTGCAAAAATAACATAATTTTGTACAAAAATATATCAAAAATTGGAAAAATTAAGCTATTTTAGGTATTGTGACTTTTGATAAATGAGTTATAATATTATTTGATGGACTATCGCTGATGACAGGCAGCCCCAGTTAGCCGGATTGTCGGCGAAAGCATTTGAAGAGCAGGGAGAAAGGAAGGATTGAGGAATGAATGTACAACAGGCAGGCATTGAAAAGAGGCTTACCAAATCTTTTGCGAAGGTGTCAGCAATTACAGTGGCAGTAGCATTATTAGGATTGATTGCGGTGCTGGTGGTATCGAACAGGTATTCTTATGCATTGCACAATTATGGTTTTGCTCAGGGGGATATCGGCAAGACGATGTTCGAATTTGCAGATTTGAGGTCGTCTCTTCGGGCAGCCATTGGATATGATGATCCGGATGCCATTGCCGCAGTGGTGGAGCAGCATGAACAAAGCAAGGCGGCATTTGAAGAAAATTTTGCCTTGATTGAAAATACAATTGTTTCAGCTGAAGGCAGAAAGACTTATGATGAGATTAAGGCTGAACTGGAAACATATTGGAAGCTGGATCAGGAGATCATGGATATCGGCGCAACCACGGATCGGGAGCTTTGCAAACAGGCTCAGGATATTGCGCTGGGTGAACTGGCAGACGTTTATAACAGTATCTACATAAAGCTGGAAGAGCTTTTGAACGTGAAGGTAAAGGAAGGAAACCGTCTGTCTGTAATTTTGAATACTACAGGCTGGGTTCTGGCGGCTGCGATGGTAGCGGCGGCAGTTGTTGCAATTGTCTTTTCCACAAAGATTGGAAAGAGCATTGCTGTCAGGATTTCAGAACCTCTTGGAAAACTGGGAAGCCGTCTGAAAACCTTTGCAACCGGCGACCTTTCTTCTCCGTTTCCGCTGGTTGAAACCGGGGACGAGGTGGAGCATATGGAGAAGGACGCCACAGAGATGGCCGATAATCTGAATGTGATTATTCACGACATTGATGAAGTTCTGGGACAGATGGCAGGAGGAAACTATGCAGTTCAGTCCAACGCTTCTGACAGATATACCGGAGATTTTGGTAAATTATATGAATCCATGTACAGCTTGCGGGAACAGATGACCCAGACGCTTATATCCATCGGAGAGGCTTCAGAGCATGTATCCATTGGTTCCGGGGATTTGGCTACAGCGTCCCAGAGCCTTGCAGAAGGGGCAACGGAGCAGGCTCAGGCAGTGCAGGAGCTTCATGCGACCATTTCTGACATTGCAGTTACCATGGAAAAGAGTGCGGAGAGCGCAGGGGAATCTTACATGAAAGCCCAGCATTATGCCAATGAGGCAGATAACAGCCGGGAAGAAATGGATACCATGATGGCGGCAATGCAGCGGATCAACGACGCTTCTACGCGGATTGGGGATATTATTTCTGAAATTGAATCCATTGCGGCCCAGACAAATCTGCTGTCTTTAAACGCTTCCATTGAGGCTGCCAGAGCCGGAGAGTCCGGCCGGGGCTTTGCAGTAGTGGCAGACCAGATTCGGCAACTGGCAGATCAGAGCGCACAGGCGGCGGTAGATACAAGAGAACTGATTGAAGGCTCCATCCGGGAAGTGACAGAAGGAAACCGGGCGGCAGAGCGGGCTTCCAACGCCATTGCTTCTGTGGTGGACGGCATTAAGCAGATTGCAGATTTTTCCAAAAACTTAAAGGGAATGGTAGAAGATCAGAGTGAAGCAATGCATCAGGCGGAACTGGGCATTAACCAGATTTCAGAGGTGGTGCAGAGCAATGCGGCCACTGCTGAGGAGGCTTCCGCCACCAGTGAGGAATTGTCGGCGCAGGCTCAGATTCTGGATGAACTTGTGGGACAGTTTATACTGGAAAAGTAGGAGAAATGGAAATTGGGCGGTGCAAGCCAAGGGATAGAGAAAAAGACGGAGCCGGCGCATTGCGCCGGTTCCGTCTTTTTGGTGGAAGGAAAGAAAAATTCCAGTGGGGATTAGCAGCAGAAGCCGCCGCCGAATCCATTGCTGTTTCCGCCGCAGCAGAAGAGAAGCAGGATAATCCACAGGCAGCTGTTTCCGCCGCCGCATCCGCATCCGTCGTTTCCGCCGAAGAAACCGCCGTTTCCGCATCCGCCGCCGCAGCAGCAAAGCAGGATAATTAACCAGATAATGGAAGAGCATCCTCCGTTGTTATTTCCTTCGCATCCGCATCCACAGTTTGTAGCAGCTAAATCACTCATGTTCAAATCCTCCAATATTTTGATTACAATGTATCATATGTGGGCTGCTTGTATGTGTTTCGCAATGTTTCGAAAAAAATTTTGAAAAATTTAATATATTCTGATATAATGATAGGCAGCGAGAAAAGGACGACGGAGCAGAATAGGGGACTGTTTGGTTCCCCGAAGGGAGGCAGGTTGTGAATACAGTAGTGATTCTGGATCATGAAAGTAAAAACATTGAAGGATACCGGCGGATGCTGGAGGCTTCCAGGTCGCAGATAGACTGCGAGTTTTTCCAGTATCCGGAGAAAGCCCTGGATTATTTGAAGAACCATTCGGCAGCAGTGCTGATCAGTGAACTGGAAATGCCGATAATGTCAGGTAAAGAAGTCTTTGATATGGCGGAAATGATTTCGCCTTCCACGGTGAGAATCGCCATGACACAGATGGACAGTGTTGCCGAGACTCTGGAGATTTTTAACCGTGTCAGAATTTATAAATTATTTTTGAAACCGTTTTTTTTGCCGGAGGATCTTGTAAATCCCATTCAGCAGGCATTGGAATACCACAGAGAATTGGAAAGAGAAGAACTGCGGCTCAGGAAAATGGGCCAGGAGCTGTCGCGTTTGGAGGAAGTGTGTCAGCGGTTTTCTGAGAAACTGGAGGAGAAAAAGAGAAAATACAGAGGCATTTACCATGCGGCTTCAGGCATAATCCGGGGAAACCTGAATTCGGAGATGAATGAAATAAACGGCTCGGAGGCTGATTTTGCCGCCTCCGCCTGCGAGGAGCTTCTGCAGGAATTTATGCGTTATTATATGTTTGAGGAGCATGACTGGCAATTTCACAGAAAGTATCTGCAGATCCGGTTCAGTTATCCGGAGGAAGGATGCGTGCTGCAAATTAAGAATAAAACCGGAGAAGAAGTGCCCCGGGAGATTCTGCCCCGGATGGCTTACGGAATGTTTTTAGGGGGCTATCTGTGTCAGCAGATGTTTCATACTTACCGCACCGTGATACTGGTTGAAAAAGAGGGGCCGGTATATGTCATGCGGATGTTCTGTCAGCATCCTCCGGGAGAGAAAAGCTATAAGATCCGGAATGCAAAAGTCCGGAATTTACTGATAAGCTTCATGAAAGAGCTTGCAAAATCCCTGTCATTTCGTATGACAAGCGGCGTGAAGGAGCAGCAGTTTGCAGTGCGGCTGTATTTTAGGAAGGAAGATGGGTACAATGAATGAAATTATAATGGGGCTTTATGAAATAGAAGAGCAGGCGGGGCAGATTATGGAGAATGCCGCCAGAAAGAAACAGGAATTGACAGAGAGGAGCAGGAAGCAGAAGGAGGACTGCGTAACAGAACTGGAAAGAGAATTAGAAGGCAGGCTTACCATTCTGCGCTCTCAGCTGGAGACTCAGACAGAGGAGGAACTGGAAGCGGTTGTGAAGAAGAATCAGGAGCGGATCACGCAGCTGAATGAGAGGTGTGAAAAGAACCTGGATCAGATTGCGGAACAGATGGTAGAAAAGATCACAGAGGTGTAGCTTATGGCCGGAGAATTACTGCAGTACAGCGGGCTGATCACCAAGACGAGAGCCATGCGCAGCCGGCTGCTGAAGAAAGAAGATTTTGAACGGATTACGGAATTCCAGACAGTTCCTGAAACCATTGATTTTCTCCGGGAGCAGGAAAGCTACGGGAAGATTTACGGGGGACGGGAGGATATCCGGCACCGAGGACAGGTAGAGGAGCTGATTCATACTTCCATTCTGGAGGATTACCAGAAGCTGTACCGGTTTGGGAACGAGCAGCAAAGGAAGGCCCTGGCGCTGTATTTACCTCAGCTTCAGTTTGGCGACGGAGTTCCTAAGATAGAAAACTCCTATTTTACGGAGGTGTGGAAGCAGATTGGTAAATTTTCCGAAAGCCAGATGAAACAGGTGCTTTGGGAGGTGTTCGGCACCCAGGCGGACTGGCTGAATATTATGTGGATGTACCGGGGAAAGGAATTTTTCCGCCAGAAACCGGAGGAAACGGCCAAGATGCTGATTCCGCTGAACTACAAATTAAAAAGAACTGAGAAACAGAGGCTTTTAGAGACGGAACAGACGGAAGAGTTCTGTCGGATTCTGGGAAATACGATGTATTTTAAAGGCAGGGATGCACTGGTGAAGATGCAGGATGAGATTTCCTATCATCAGGTGATGAAGAAAATGTATCAGAGAATCTGCCGGAAATATCCGGCTTCCATGGCTCCGGTGTTTTATTATTTTTATGAAAAGGAACAGGAAATCGAACGTCTTACCACCGCTCTGGAGGGGATACGGTATCAGGTTCCGGCCAGGGAGCTTCGGAAACTCATTATAATATGAATGAAATAAGAATACAGGAGGATTGGAGGAGGAAGCATTGATTGAGAAAATGAAGTTGTTGCATATTACCGGTCCCAAAAATGATATTGACCGGGTAGTGAAGCTGTATTTGAATAAATATGACATTCATTTTGAAAATGCAATGACAAGCCTGAACAATTTAAAAAATGTACGGCCTTTTGTGGAAACAAATCTGTACAGGGAAGCCGCCCAGAAGGGGGAAGAATTAAAGCAATATCTGGAAGTCTCAAGGAAAACGGAGCTGGAAGTGACGGCAGAACAGGCCCGGGAAATTATTTTTGCAGCCCACGAACAGTTGGCGGATGTGGTAAAACAGCAGGAAGAGGTGCAGGAAAAGCAGCGGGAACTGAAAGAATGGATGGCGGAGATCGCCCCCTTTATCGGCCTGGATTTTGAACTCTGCAAGCTGCGTGATTTCCATTTTATTGATTATCAGTTTGGCAAAATCAAAGTGGAGAATTACCATAAAGTGGAGCAGTATGTGTTCCATAACCCCTACACGCTGTTTTATGAGTGCAACAACGACAGCGAATATGTCTGGGGCGTTTACTTTGTACCCCATACCCATTTGGTGGAGATTGAAGCCGTCTATGCTTCGTTTCATTTTGAAGCGATTCAGGTGCCGGATAATCTGGAGGACACTCCCAGGCAGGCATTTGAACAGGCCAGGGAGCTTCTGCAGAACTATCAGCAGAAATTGGAAAGCTTAAAGCTGCAGGCGGTAGAGCTGGTGAAGGACAGAGAGCAGGAGATTCTGGCAGCCTGCGAATGTCTGCAAAGCTACTGTGACAATTTTGAAATCCGCAAATATGCAGCCTGCACCAGAGCCAGGGAGGACGGCATTGAGCACTATATCCTGTATGGATGGATGGCCAGGAAGGATGCAGAACAGCTTCAGCGGGAAATTGCCATGGATGAACATATCAACTGTGTGGAGGAGGAGCCGGGGGATGACTTAGACAGCAAGCCTCCCACCAGGCTGAAGAATCCGAAGATATTAAAGCCCTTTGAAATGTTTGTGGAAATGTACGGGCTGCCCGGCTACAACGAGATGGACCCCACCCTGTTTATTGCGCTGACCTATACCTTTATGTTCGGCGTAATGTTCGGAGATGTGGGCCAGGGGGCGTGTTTGTTAGCGGGAGGAGTCCTGCTTTACAGGATTAAACACATACGGCTGGCAGGAATTGTGGGAGTGGCCGGCGTCTGGTCTGTGATTTTCGGGTTCCTGTACGGAAGCTTCTTTGGATTTGAAGAAATGATTCCGGCGCTGTGGATGAAGCCCATGGACAATATTATGAATACGCTGATGCTTGCCATTGGATTTGGCGGAGTGCTGATATTGGTGGCGATGGTATTGAATATGATCAATGCCGTCCGCGCCAGACAATACGGAAGGCTTCTGTTTCACCAGAGCGGACTGGCAGGATTAATCTGCTATGGATTTGTGTTTTTCTGCGTTCTGCTCTTTGCTGCCGGGCACGGTCTGCCGGCAACGCTCCTGATTGGAACGGCAGTGGGCGTTCCGCTGATTGCAATATTGCTGAAAGAGCCTTTAAGCCATTTTATTGAGAAGAAAGGCAGCCTGTTTCCGGAGGGCAGTAAGGTGATGTTTTTCGTGGAGGCTTTGGTGGAAGGCTTTGACGTGGTTCTCAGTTACGCCACCAACACCATTTCTTTTGTGCGTGTGGGGGCCTTTGCCTTGAGCCATGCGGGCATGATGGGCGTGGTAATGACCCTTGCCGGCCTGGAGAAAGGAAATCCCAACTGGGTGATTATTATACTGGGGAACGCCCTTGTGGCCGGCCTGGAGGGCCTGGTTGTGGGAATTCAGGTGCTTCGTCTGGAGTACTATGAGATGTTCAGCCGTTTTTATACAGGGGATGGAAAACCTTTTGTTCCATTCAGAAAACAGGAAGAGAGATAACAGAATTGATTGTTTAACAGGAGGATAGGAAGATGGTAACGAAAATTATATTAGTGATGATTTTACTTTGCAGCATGATAATTCCGGTGGGCGGATTCTTACTCAGCAAGCGGAAAGAGGGCGGATTTAAGGCGGCGTTGGCCAGCAATTTGTTTTTCTTTTTCGGAACGGTGCTGGTGGCGGATATTTTACTGTTCAGCGGCAATGTACAGGCAGCCGGAGAAGCGGCAGAAGCCAGTGTGGAAGGATGGCGTTATCTTGCAGCGGCTTTGTCTACGGGACTTTCCTGTATCGGCGCGGGAATTGCCGTGGCAAGTGCGGCAAGCGCAGCTTTGGGCGCTTTGAGCGAGGATTCCAGTATTATGGGTAAGGCATTGATTTTCGTGGCTCTGGCAGAGTCCATTGCTTTGTATGGTCTGCTGATTTCTTTCTCAATTCTGGGATAGAGGAGATCGGCTATGAAGATGTATTTAATCAGTGATAACAGGGATACCTGGACGGGAATGCGGCTGGCCGGCGTGGAAGGCGTTGTGGTGCATGAGCGTCAGGAATTAAAGGAAGCTCTGGATATGGCAGTTCAGGATAAGGAGATTGGAATTGTACTGCTGACAGAGAAGTTCGGCAGGGAATTTCCGGATTTGATTGATGAAGTAAAGCTAAACCGGCGCCTGCCCCTGCTGATTGAGATTCCGGATCGCCACGGAACCGGCCGGAAGGAGAATTTTATCACAGATTACGTCAGTGAGGCAATCGGACTGAAACTTTAGAAGCTGTCCGGACGGGAGGAAAAGGAATGCAGATAAAGGAAAAGCTGGAAGTATTTCAGAAGTTTACCATCAATGTGGCAAACAGTGAAAGTGATACGTTAATTCGTGAATATGAAGAGGCCTGTCAAAGAGAGAATGAAGAATTTCAGAAGAACAGGCAGATGGAGATGGAGCATAAATTTCAGATGGAAGAAACCGCAATCCGCCGGGAACTGAACCGGAAAGTATCTGAGGAGGTAGTGCGTCAGAAACGGCTGTTGGACAGCTGTAAGCGGGAGTGGGAAGAGAAGCTGTTAGAAAAGGTGAAGGAGCGGCTGAAGCAGTATCAGCAGACAGAAGATTACCAGAAGTACCTGGCTGCCAAAATCAGGATGGCGAAGGAAGTGGCCGAAGAAGAGGAAATTACAGTTTATATCGATCCTGCGGACGCAGATAAAAAAGAAAGGCTGGAGCGGGACACAGGGGTGGAATTAACGGTCAGCAATATGGAATTCGGCGGAGGAATCCGGGCAGTGATCCGTTCCAGGAATATTTTAATTGATGAATCCTTTATGACGAAATTAGAGCAGGAGGAGACGTTTTTATGAATGTAACAGGAAAAATATACGGAATTAACGGGCCGATTATCACCATTTTGGGTAATCTGGGATTTAAAATGTCTGAAATGGTCTATGTGGGAGAACACCGTCTGGTGGGGGAAGTGATTGGTCTGACCAAAGAGCAGACAACCATCCAGGTGTTTGAGGAAACCACAGGCTTAAAGCCCGGAGAATTGGTGGAGGGCGCCGGACGCGCTCTTTGCGTCACCCTGGCGCCGGGTATTATTACCAATATTTTTGATGGAATCGAGCGTCCCCTGCAGCTGATTGGGCAGCAGTCAGGCGCCTACATTCCCCGGGGCGTCAATGTGGATTTACTGGATCGGGAAAAGAAATGGGACACAAAGATTACGGTGAAGGAAGGGGATATCCTGACGCCTGGAATGGTCATTGCGGAAGTGCCGGAAACGCCTGCCATTGTCCATAAGGTTATGGTGCCGCCGGAAGTGGAGGGCACTGTGATTTGCGCAGTGAAGGACGGGCAGTACACCATAGAGGAGACTCTGGCTGTGCTCCGCACCCGGACCGGGGAGGAGCAGAAGCTGACCATGACGCAGCGGTGGCCCATCCGTATCCCAAGGCCCATCCAGAGAAGGTATCCGGCGGATCGCCTGCTAGTAACCGGACAGCGGATACTGGATACTCTTTTTCCCATTGCAAAAGGCGGGACGGCAGCCATTCCGGGAGGCTTTGGAACCGGAAAGACCATGACGCAGCATCAGCTTGCCAAGTGGTCGGATGCGGATATTATCATTTACATTGGATGCGGCGAGCGGGGAAATGAAATGACCAATGTGCTGGAGGAATTTTCTCAGCTGGTAGACCCTAAAACTGGAAATCTTTTGATGGATCGGACCACATTGATTGCAAATACTTCCAATATGCCGGTGGCGGCCCGGGAGGCAAGCATTTATACCGGGCTTACCCTGGCTGAATATTACAGAGATATGGGCTACCATGTGGCGATTATGGCAGATTCCACGTCCCGTTGGGCGGAAGCGCTGCGGGAATTGTCCGGACGTCTGGAGGAAATGCCGGCAGAAGAGGGCTTTCCGGCTTATCTGGCCAGCCGCCTGTCTGCGTTTTACGAGCGGGCCGGGTATGTGGAGAATTTAAACGGCACAGACGGAAGCGTTACGATTATCGGGGCGGTTTCTCCCCAGGGCGGCGATTTTTCCGAGCCGGTGACCCAGAATACCAAGCGTTTTGTCCGCTGTTTTCTGGCATTGGACAAATCTCTGGCTTATGCAAGGCATTATCCGGCCATCAACTGGCTGACCAGTTATACGGAATACTTAAATGATCTGGAAGGATGGTACGCGGCCAATGCAGGGGCGGATTTTATTCCCTGCCGGAATGAGCTTTTGAATATTCTTACCACAGAGAGCCGTCTGAATGAGATTGTAAAGCTGATTGGAAGCGACGTGCTGCCGGACGACCAGAAGCTGATTCTGGAAATCGCAAGGGTGATTCGCTTAGGATTTCTGCAGCAGAATGCGTTCCATGAGGAGGATACGTTTGTTCCTCTGGAAAAACAGCTGCGGATGATGAAGGTTATTCTCTATCTCTATGAAAAATGCAGAGAGCTGATTGAGATGGGGATGCCGATGGCATTGCTGCGGGAAAACTGTATTTTTGAAAAAGTAATTGCCATCAAATATGACGTGGCAAATAAAGATTTGTATAAATTTGACGAATACCGGCAGATGATCGATGAATTTTACCGGGGTCTGCTGGAAACCAATGCATAGGAGGGTGGATATGTCAATTGAATATTTAGGATTAAGTGAAATCAATGGCCCCCTGATTGCATTGGAGGGGGTAAAAGACGCTTTTTTTGAAGAAATGGTGGAATTCGTGGTGGAAGGCGGCAAGCGCAAAAAAGGGAAAATTGTGGCCCTGAGCGAAGATAAGGCAGTCATCCAGGTCTTTGACGCCACGGATGAAATGTCCCTGAAAAACACCCATACCAGATTAAGCGGCCATCCCATGGAGCTGGGCCTGTCGCCGGAAATTCTGGGAAGAACCTTTAACGGCCTGGGAGAGCCTGTGGACGGTCTGGGAAAAATCAATCCGGAGGTTACCCTGGATGTCAACGGACTGCCCCTAAATCCCTGTGTCAGAGAATATCCCAGAAACTATATCCAGACGGGAATCTCTGCCATTGATGCGCTGACTACGCTGATTCGGGGACAGAAGCTTCCGATTTTTTCCGGAAACGGACTGCCTCATGATCAGCTTGCAGCCCAGATTGTGGAGCAGGCGTCTCTGGGGGAAGGCTCCAGGGAGGAGTTCGGCATTGTATTTGCCGCTATGGGGGTTAAATACGATGTGGCGGAATTTTTCCGCCGGAGATTTGAGGAGAGCGGGGTAAGCTCCCACGTTACCATGTTTCTGAATCTGTCCAACGATCCGGTGGCGGAACGTCTGATCACCCCCAAGGTGGCTTTGACTGCGGCGGAATATCTGGCATTTGAGAAAAATATGCATATTCTGGTGATCCTGACGGACATGACTTCTTTTGCAGAGGCCATGCGGGAGGTATCGGCTTCCAAAGGGGAAATTCCAAGCCGGAAGGGATATCCGGGATATCTGTACAGTGAACTGGCTACCTTGTATGAGAGGGCCGGAATTGTCCGGGGAAGAAGCGGAAGCGTAACCCAGATTCCGATTTTAACCATGCCCAACGACGACATTACCCATCCCATCCCTGACCTGACCGGATATATTACCGAGGGACAGATTGTGCTGGAGCGTTCTCTGCATCAGAAAAATATCTATCCGCCCATTAACGTGCTGCCTTCCCTGTCCCGTCTGATGAAGGACGGTATTGGAGCGGAATACACCAGGGAGGATCATCAGGATGTGGCAAATCAGCTTTTTTCTTCCTATGCCCGGGTGGGAGAAGCCAGGGATCTGGCCAGCGTCATCGGAGAAGATGAATTGTCTGATACAGACAAGAAATATCTGGAATTCGGCGTCAGATTTGAGCAGGAATTTGTGGCCCAGGGAGTGACCGAAAACCGCGCCATAGAAGAAACGCTGGATATTGGATGGAGGCTTCTGCATATCCTGCCCAAAGAGGAATTAGACCGGATTGATACCAAGATCTTAGAGAAACACTGGTGAGGTGGCTAGATGGACCCTAATACATTTCCAACCAAAGGCAATTTAATGCTTGCGAAAAATTCCCTGGCATTGTCCAGACAGGGATATGAACTGATGGATAAGAAGCGGAATATCCTGATTCGGGAACTGATGGAGCTGATTGAACAGGCGACGGATATTCAAAAAGAAATTGACGTGACCTTTACCAGCGCTTACCAGTCATTGCAGAAAGCCAATATTCAGATGGGCATTCATGAAGTGGAGGCGTTAAGTCTCAGCGTGCCGGTGGAAAATTCCATTTCCATTAAGCGCAGAAGCGTTATGGGAACGGAGATCCCCAAAGTGGAATATGACGCCGGTGAGTTAAAGCCCTCGTATCCGTTTTACGGGACAAAAATGTCCCTGGATGAAGCCTGTGAGAAATTTCAGAAGGTGAAGGAATTAACCATACGTCTGGCCCAGGTGGAAACCTCCGCTTACCGCCTGGCTTATAATATCAAGAAAACCCAGAAGCGCGCCAATGCCCTGCAGAATATCACCATTCCCAGGTATGAGTCATTGACTAAGAGCATACAGAGCGCACTGGAGGAAAAAGAGAGAGAAGAGTTTACCCGGCTGAAAGTGATTAAGCGGATGAAGAACCGGTGATATAGGATGAAAAGATCAAAAGAAATGGAAGCATACAGGCAGCAGATGCCTGCATTTGCAGTGATCCATGAAGTGAAAAAGGCCGTTATCGGCAAAGACGACTGTATTGTGAAAGCCGTGGCTGCCATTCTGGCAGGAGGCCATATACTTTTAAACGATATCCCAGGCGTGGGCAAAACCACCCTGGCAACGGCATTGTCCAAATCCATGTCCCTGCAGCAGAACCGGGTACAGTTTACCCCGGATGTGCTGCCCTCGGATCTGACAGGATTTTCTATTTATCAGAAGGAATCCGGTTCCTTTGTCTATCAGCCGGGAAGCGTAATGTGCAATCTGCTGCTGGCGGATGAGATTAACCGGACTTCTCCTAAGACCCAGTCGGCTCTGCTGGAGGTCATGGAGGAGCAGAAGGTAACGGTGGACGGCGTCAGCCGGAAGGTTCCCTCCCCGTTTATTGTGATTGCCACCCAGAATCCTGTAGGAAGCGCCGGAACCTGGATGCTGCCGGAGGCTCAGCTTGACCGCTTTATGGTCTGTCTGCAGCTGGGGTATCCCAGTATGGAGGATGAAATCAATATTCTGAAGGGAAAGCAGGGAAGGGAAGCGATAGAGCCGGTGATCACCCGGGAAGAATTGCTTGAAATGCAGCAGCTGGCGTCCCAGGTGTTTGTACAGGAAGAGATTTATCAGTATATCGGTGCACTGGTACACAGTACCAGGACTGATCCAATGGCAGAGCTTGGGATCAGCCCCAGAGGTTCTTTGAATATTCTGCAGATGGCAAAGGCCCTGGCGTTCCTGCGGCAGAGAGATTATGCGGTTCCGGAGGATGTAAAAGATGTGTTTTTGTCTGTCTGCGGCCACCGGATGGTATTAAATGCCAGGGCAAGGGTGGCCCGCATGGATGCAGCGCAGGTGTTGGAGGAGATTTTAAGAACTGTGCCGGTACCGAAGGCGGTCAGGGGAAGAAAATGAAAAATAAATTTTTCTATCTGCTTGCGGCAGCAGGCGCAGGTTATGTGGCAATTATTTATAACAGTAAAGGGTTTCTGACATTGTTTGGGGCTGCAGTGCTACTGCCGCCTTTTTTGCTATGCATCTTGTGGTATGCCGGAACACATATGGAATGCGGACTTTTATTTTCTCCCTATCCGGAGAAGGACGGCAGGTATCAAATCAGTCTTTTGGTAAATAATAACAGCCCCTTTTATCTGGCGGAGATCCGCGCAAAAATAGTGATGAAACCTGTGAAAGAAAGCGCAGACAGCCGTAAAAGGGCGGTTCTGGGAACTGGGAAAGCCTGCTTTGGCGGGAGATTCCCGGGGTACAGAGGGAAAGTGTTTAAAGTGAAGCTTTCAGGGAGAGCCGGCGCCGGGGAGAATGTGAAGCTGGTTGGAACAGCGGAAAATCTGGATTTTGGGATGTGGCAGGCAGAATGCCGTTTTCTGACCTGTTATGACTGCCTGGGGCTTTTTGGGTGGAAAAAGAAAGTGAACCAGACAAAGCAGGTGATGATTTTTCCGGCATGTTATGAGACGAATATTCAGGCGGGCATCCGCACCAGACTGTTTCTTTCGGACGGGGAGATCTGCCATCCCCAGACGAAGGGGGATGATCCGGCGGAGATTTTAACCCTGCGGGGATACCAGAAGGGGGATCGGCTGAACCGGATTCACTGGAAACTGTCAGCCAGAACGGAGGAATTAATTGTGGCTGAAATGAGTATGCCGGTTGGCTGCAATGTGACGCTGTTTTTAGACGCCTGCACAGACGATATGACCCAGGAAGCCCGCCGGGCTTACTGGGAGGCAGTGAACACGGTTTCTCAGGGGCTTCTTGCGCAGGAGTGTTTTCATTATCTGGTGTGGTATGATGAGAAGGAACAAAGACTGCAGCGCCGGGCGGTCCGGGAATTTCAGGATTTGACGGATTTTTGGTGCGGGATTTTAAGATACCGGATGGGGCGGTGCAGTTTTTTTAAGGAATATGGACAGGCGTTTCGGGGAGAAAGCTATGTGACCGGGATTCTGTGGAACCAGGAATTGGAACTGCACTGTAACGGAAAATTTCTGATGAAAGGGGAGCCGGAGCGGCTCAAAGAACAGATGCAGGAGTTGGAACTGCTGGTGTGAGTTCAGAAGAGGAATCACAGGCTGTAACAGTAAAGGAATCGAATGAAAATGGCTGTAAACTTTCGTTTAAAAAAACCGTCAACTGAATACCGAAGCATTCCCGTTTCTTTCCGGCTGAAAGCCGGAATCTGTCTGTTTCTGACTCTGTGCGGTATGTTTCTGTGCATGGAGCATATACTGCTGTCCCAGACAGAGCCGAAAACAATGTTTTTACTGGCAGGGCTGCTTTTGATTCTGGCAGAAATTATGTATCTGGGAAGCAGGCAGAGACTGGCTGTCAGTCTGTTGTATGCAGCGGTTCTGGGAGCGGCAGTGCGTCAGAATCAGCAGATTTTTACAGAGGGCGCAAAAGAGATTGCCAACCGTATCCTGAATCTGGTTAACAGATATTACCGGACGGAATATCTGACCTGGTTTGTGAGACCCAAAGGGGAAGAAAAAATCTGGTGTTTTGTCCTTTTGTGCGCATTGGCGGGATTTCTGGAGATTCTGCTGTTTGTATCTGTCAGCAGTGGGGCTTTCGTAGCAAATAAATCTGCTTTTAAGAAATGGAAAGGGCGCGCTGCATTTCTGAGCATTCCTGCCGTGATCCTTGTACTGGGATGTTATGTGGGAATTTCCCCTTCCAGGACAGGGCTGCTGCTGATACTGACAGGTTTTCTGGCAGTGAATCTGGAGCCTGAAGAGAAAGGGGCATGGATTCCGGGGGTGGGGCTTGCAGCGATTCTTGCGCTGTCAGCCGCTTTTTCGGAAAGCAGTCTGGCCCGGCAGCTGATGGAGCGCTGGCATGAACCCTGGTATCAGAGACAGCTGTCACTGGAGGATCAACTGATGGAATTAACGGATAAAATCACTGGAATCCGGTTATTTTCCAAAAACGAAGCACAAAGCGAATATCTTCTTGGCAATGACAGGCCTCAGCAGACAGGGAAAGAACTGTTTCGGATTACCGTGGACAGCCGGCCGGAGCAGACCCTGTATCTCCGGGGATTTATCGGAGGGGATTATGAGGGCGGAAGCTGGAAAGCAGTGTCGAAGCAGGAATTTTCCCACTGGGCCCAGAGCCAGGGGCTGTCCAATCAAAAAGGCAGAGATGCGGTGCAGAATTATCCTTACCAGATTTTAAAAGAGTATGAAAAAACAGACCGGGAATACGCATCCCGGAAGGTAACCATAGACCTGGAGCATCCTTTTTCGGGCTATACCCTGTCTCCGTATTATACGGAAATTTCTGAGGAGCAGTCCGCAGAAGGGGACGGGATGCTGACGCCTCAGGAGCAGAAAAAATTTCTGTGGAACAGCTTTCTGTTTCTAAAAGACTGGCAGCGGGAGGGTTTTCATTCTATGGATACCTGGAAGCAGGAAGTATCCGTCGGTGAACTGTCAGTCCAGGCAGAAGGAGAGAGTATCTGGGAGAATTACTGCGCGTATGCGCAGCAGGTCTATACCCGTCTGCCCGCTCAGGGGCTGGAGCGGGTGAAGGAACTGACCGCGCCTTATGCACAATTAAATTTGTGGGGAAAACAGGAAGAAGGTTTTGAGAAAGAAGCAGAGACAGGTCAGGAGATTCAGCAGGGACAGGCGCTGAGAATTCCGGAATACAGAATCATGCAGACAAAAATGCTTCTCTGGTCTGAGACAGAGTACAGCCAGAATTTAGAACCGGTGCCGGAGGGAAGGGATTACACGGAATATTTTTTACTGGAGCAGAAGAAAGGATTCTGCGTCCACTATGCCACGGCAGGGACGCTGATTCTGAGGATGTTTGGAATTCCGGCCCGGTATGTCAGCGGATATGTGGTATTTCCAGAGGATTTTAAGCGGAACCAGGACGGAACCTACACAGCCGTGGTAAAAGATCTGCGGGGCCATGCCTGGACCGAAGTGTTTCAGTCTGAAACGGGATTTTATCCTCTGGAAGTGACGCCGCCCCTTTATCTGGATATCCTGCAGGAGTTAAAGCCGGGAGAAGATGCGGACAGGCTTTTGGAA
Organism: Lachnospiraceae bacterium; assembly: GCA_910575555.1. Taxonomy (GTDB): domain Bacteria; phylum Bacillota; class Clostridia; order Lachnospirales; family Lachnospiraceae; genus Petralouisia. The sequence goes on from CAJTFX010000005.1 coordinate 164,960, forward strand.
GCGAAACGGGGCGCAGGGGAGAAGAAGATACAAAACGAATCGTCTGAGCAAAAACAGCAGGAGAAAGAAGAAAATGCCAGGAATCTGACCCAGGAAAAGGATTTGCAGAAAGAAGAAGCGGCAGCTGGGAAAGCCCAAAACGGCGGAACAGAGAAGGAAAGCAGAAAGGACGTCATACCAAAACCTGTGAAAGCTGCAGGTATCTGTCTGGCAGGAGCAGTTCTTATGCTGGGGCTGCTTTGGCGGGGGAAGAGATATCTGAGAAGGAGGCGTGAGGCGGAATTCTATCAGGCAGATCGCAGTAAAGGCGCGCTGGCCATGGGAAAAGCCCTGGAAAAATTATTACAATCAAAAGGCCTGGAGCGTAAACGGGGCATGAGCGATCAGGAGTACGGAGCATTTCTGGCCCGGGAGCTGCCGGAGGCGGATTGGGAGAAAGCCGTCGGGATCTGGCAGAAAGCGGCTTTTTCCAGACAGGGCATTACAGGAAAAGAATTTGCGGCTGCAGAAGAATTTTATCGGGAAATGGTCAAAAAACTGAAAAAATAGGCAGTCTGGAAAAGAATGGGAAAAGTATTTTATTTTTTATCTGCCTGTGCTACAATTATTAATAAGAAGTTTATATTTTCAACCAGAAGGCGAAACAGCCGGAGCATGCAATACTACAGAAACGAAAGCGGGGAACTGAAATGAGTGAGAAAGAAAAGAAAAAGACAAAAGCAGACAGTGCAAAACGGCGGGGACTGGGCCTGACAGTAAAACTGACAGCAGCCGTTATTATAAGCGTTATGATTGCAGTGTCAGCGCTGCTGGCAGTGGTGTACCAGCGAATGTCCCAGACATTGTTGCAGAAAAGTGGGGAAATGCTGCACACCACCACTGAGAAAACCCTTCAGGAGACGAAGGCATGGATGAACGGGATGCTGGCCATGATGAAAATGCAAAGAGATACCATAGAGTATGAGAATATGGACGTGACTGCCATTGCAGAGTATGTGAAGCATACGGCCGGACAGAATGAAGCGTATCCGGCGGGATTGTATGTGGCATTGACAGACGGGGCCCTGTATCATGCGTCATATGTGCCGGGACCGGATTACAGTCCTCTGGAAAAAGGATGGTATTTGATTGGACTGGAGTCTGAAGAAATTGTTTTAAGCGATGTATATCTGGACGAGGCCAGCCAGTCTTATGTGGTGGGAGCGTCCGGCATGCTGAGAGGCCCGGACGGCGCAGTGCGGGGCGTTGCGGCGGCAGATGTGAATCTGGACTCTATTTCTGAAATTGTCAGTGAAAGCCAGATTGAGGATAACGGCGGAATTTTTCTGGTGGATACCCTGACAGGCACCATTATCGGTCACAAGGATTCGGCAGTGGTTGGAACGAAGCTGGGCGAAAGCGGCGGTATGTATGCTTATGCAGAGAAACAGCTTCAGTCCGGGAACACAGGGCTTGGCCTTTACAAAGACACGTATGTTGAGATTGCAGAGGTTGAAGGAAGCAGTTGGGCGGCAGTGGCTTATGTGTCCAAAGAAGAAATATTGTCGGAGCTTTATGATCTGACCTATATTATGGCAGTTATGTCGGCGGCAGCCGTACTTGTCATGACTCTTTTAGTGGTAATTCAGGTTCGGAGGATTATCGGCAGGCCGGTGAAGGAGCTGAGCCGGGCGGCTACCCGGATTGCGGAGGGAGAACTGGATCAGACCATCCGCTACAAATCCAGAGATGAACTGGGCATCCTGGTGGATGATTTCAACCAGGTTACCGTAAGGCTGAAAGACTACATAAAATATATCAATGAAATCTCAGACACTCTGCGGGAAATTGCCCGGGGAAACCTGGCCTTTGAGCTGAAAAATGAATATACCGGCGAATTTGCCAGAGTCCGGGAATCTTTAGAAGAGATCGCTGTGGAGCTCAATATGATTATGGGGCAGATGAGAGTGTCGTCCAGGGATGTGGCAGCCGGGGCGGCGCAGATTTCCGGCAGCGCGGTAAACTTGTCCCAGGGTTCGGCGGAGCAGGCCGCAGAGGTGGAAGCTTTGTCCGGAAATATTGAAAAAGCGGCTGACAGCGTGAAAAAGGTGGCGCAGGGGGCCCAGAAGGCCAGCGGTATATCGAAAGAAACCAAAGACGGATTGCTGGAAAGCAATACCAAGATGCAGAATATGCGGGAAGTGATTCAGCGAATCAGCGAGAAGTCCAACGCCATCCACAAGATTGTGAAAACCATTGATGATATTGCGTTTCAGACCAATATTCTTGCGCTGAACGCAGCCGTGGAGGCGGCCCGGGCAGGAGAGTCCGGAAAAGGCTTTGCAGTGGTGGCGGAGGAAGTGCGGACCTTGGCAGGCAAATCTGCCACTGCAGCCCAGGAAACCACGGAGCTTTTGGGAGAGACCATTAAATCCATGGAACAGGGAGTTATTGCAGCCGACGATACGGCCCAGTCCATGCTTGCCGCGGCAGAGATGGCGGAGGAAATGGATCAATTAATCTGCGGCATTGCAGATTACACAAAACAGCAGGCTGACATAGCAGAGGATATCAGTCACGGAATTGAGCAGATTTCCATTGTGGTGCAGAGTAATGTGGACACAGCGGAATCCGGCGCTGCCGCCAGTGAAGAATTGTCCGGCCAGGCAGCGGCGCTGAAAGAACTGGTTTCCAGATTCCGTTTAAAAGAATAAAAGAAGGTGTGAAGCTGGCCGGTTTTTCAGAAATAATTTCCCCTTGACAAAAAAATGCATAAATGTATACAATAATTCATGGAAATTATTTTCCGGCAAGGAGGGTCTGGTTTGGATGGAATAAGTCATTCACTGGGGCAGCTGGTCTTTCAGAAAATCAGAGAAGAGATTTTAGACGGAACATATGCTAAGGGAAAAGAACTGAAAGAGACAGCCATAGGAGAAGAACTGGGCGTGAGCCGTACGCCGGTGCGCGAGGCGCTGCGGCAGTTGGAATTGGAAGGGTTAATTACCATTATTCCCAATAAAGGGGCTTTTGTGGTAGGTTTTTCAGGGCAGGATATCCGGGATATTTATGAGATGCGCCTGGCCCTGGAGGGATTGTGTGTAAAAAGGGCGGCATTGTCTGCCGACAGGGTTCAGATTGAGCGGATGGAGGAAATTCTCTATCTGGCGGACTTTCATTACAGCAAAGGCCATATGGAGCAGATGGCGGGACTGGACGACAAGTTTCACGGGCTTCTGTATGAAGCGGGCGGGAGCAAAGTACTGGAACACGCCCTGAAGGACTATCATCAGTATCTGTGCCGGGCGAGAAAGACCAGCTTATCCAACCGGGAACGGGCGCAGCAGTCTAACCGGGAGCACTGGAGAATTTTGGAGGCCGTTCGGGAACAGAATGCCGAAAAAGCAGAAGAAGCAGTCAGGATGCATATCAAATGCGCAATTCAGAATATGGAAATATCAGGAGGAAGAGAGCATGGACAAGATTAAAATGACAACACCGTTGGTAGAGATGGACGGGGACGAAATGACCCGGATTCTCTGGAAAATGATTAAGGACGAATTATTGTGCCCCTTTGTGGACTTAAAGACAGAATATTATGACTTAGGGCTGGAATACCGGAATGAGACAGACGATCAGGTAACGTTTGATTCCGCCAATGCCACCAAAAAATACGGCGTTGCGGTAAAATGCGCCACCATCACTCCCAATGCGGCCCGTATGGAGGAATATGATCTGAAGCAGATGTGGAAAAGCCCCAACGGAACCATCCGCGCAATTTTAGACGGAACTGTATTCCGCACCCCCATTACAGTGAAGGGGATTGAACCCTGTGTGAAGAACTGGAAGAAGCCCATTACCATTGCAAGACATGCTTACGGGGATGTGTACAAGGCAAGCGAGATGAAGATTCCGGGAGCGGGAAAATGCGAGCTTGTCTATACGGCAGAGGACGGCACGGAAACCAGAGAGCTGATTCACGATTTCACCGGGGCAGGAGTGATACAGGGACAGCACAACCTGAATGGTTCTATTGAAAGTTTTGCAAGAAGCTGTTTTAATTACGCACTGGACACCAAACAGGATTTGTGGTTTGCAACCAAGGATACCATTTCCAAGAAATATGACCATACCTTTAAAGATATTTTCCAGGAAATCTATGAAAAAGAATACGATGAAAAATATAAAGCAGCCGGAATTGAATATTTCTACACGCTGATTGACGATGCGGTAGCCCGTATTATGAAAGCGGAGGGCGGATTTATCTGGGCGTGCAAGAATTATGACGGAGATGTGATGAGCGATATGGTAAGCTCCGCCTTCGGCTCCCTTGCCATGATGACTTCCGTACTGGTATCTCCCGAAGGCTACTACGAATATGAAGCGGCTCACGGAACCGTGCAGCGTCATTACTATAAACATCTGAAGGGAGAGGAAACCTCCACCAATTCGGTGGCGACAATTTTCGCCTGGACCGGCGCCCTCCGCAAGAGAGGGGAGCTGGACAGGCTGCCGGAGCTTTCCGCATTTGCGGACAAACTGGAGGAGGCATGCCTGTCCACCATCGAATCCGGCAAGATGACCAAAGACCTTGCGCTGATTACCACACTGAAGGATGTGACTGTTTTAAACAGCGAAGGCTTTATCAAAGCAATCCGGGAAAAACTGGAAACATTATGCGAACATAACTGTTAAGGAGAGAGAACCATGATTTTAGCCTGCCAAAACATCAGCAAAGCCTTTGGCACCGATGAAATCATACAACATGCTTCCTTTCATATTGAAGAAAATGAAAAGGCGGCGATTGTAGGAATCAACGGAGCGGGAAAGACCACCCTGCTCCGGATTATTATGGGAGAACTGGAGGCAGACGAAGGAACTGTGGTTCTGGCGAAAAACAGAACCATCGGATATCTGCCCCAGAATCCGGATATCGCGGGAAACCGGACGATTTATGAAGAAGTGCTTTCTGCCAGGCAGGAAATGGTTGACATGCAGGAAGAACTGATTGCCATGGAGCAGGAAATGAGCCGCGTCACAGGGGAAGCCCTGGAGCGGCTGATGGAAAGCTATAACCGCCGGAACCTGGAATTTGAACAAAAAGGCGGCCAGTCTTACAAAAGTGAAATCACAGGGGTGCTGAAAGGCCTGGGATTTACCGAGGAAGAATTTGCCAAGCATATGCAGGAATTGTCCGGCGGGCAGCGTACCAGGGTGTGTCTGGGCAAACTTCTGGTGACAAAGCCGGATGTGATTCTTCTGGACGAGCCCACCAACCACCTGGATATCGGCTCCATTACCTGGCTGGAGACATTTCTGCTGAATTATAAAGGAGCGGTGGTAATTGTCAGCCATGACCGTTATTTTCTGGATCGGGTGGTTGGCAAAGTAGTGGAATTGGACCGCTGCAAGGTATCGGTATTTTCTGGCAATTACAGCGCTTATGCCGTGAAAAGAGCCCAGGTGCGGGAGGCTTTGTTAAAACAGTATTACAATCAGCAGCAGGAGATCAGGCATCAGGAGGAAGTGATTGCCAAGCTGAAATCCTTTAACCGGGAAAAATCCATCAAACGGGCAGAAAGCCGGGAAAAAATGCTGAACAAAATAGAACGGCTGGAGAAGCCCACAGAGGAGAATACAGACATTCATCTGCAGCTTAACCCGGGCATTGTCAGCGGAAACGATGTGATTTCGGTGGAGCGTCTGGCGAAAGCCTATCCGGGGCAGCCGCTGTTTCAGGAGCTGTTCTTTGAAATCAAACGGGGCGAGCGGGTTGCGCTGATCGGAGATAACGGAACGGGCAAAACAACGATTCTGAAAATTATCAACGATATGGTGAACGCAGATCAGGGCGCGGTCAAACTGGGAACCAACGTGCATATCGGATACTATGATCAGGAGCATCAGGTGCTTCATTCGGGGAAAACGCTGGTGGAAGAGATTTCCGACGAATATCCTTATCTGACCAATACGGAGATCCGGAATGTACTGGCGGCCTTCCTTTTTACCGGAGACGACGTGTTTAAGCGGATTTCAGAATTAAGCGGCGGAGAACGGGGCCGCGTGTCACTGGCAAAGCTGATGCTCTCGGAAGCAAATTTTCTGATTCTGGATGAGCCTACCAACCATTTGGACATTACCTCCAAAGAGATTTTGGAGCAGGCGTTAAACCGCTATACGGGAACGGTGCTGTTTGTGAGCCATGACCGGTATTTTATCAATAAGACGGCAACAAGGATTATGGAGCTGACCGGCGGCAGACTGGTAAATTATATCGGAAATTACGATTATTATCTGGAAAAATCCAGGGAACTGACCGATATTTATGTATCGGGCAGAGAAACGGCTCCGAAAACGGAAACTGTCAGCAGCAACAAGGCGGACTGGAAACAGAAGAAAGAAGAGCAGGCCAGACAGCGGAAGCTGGAAAATGACAGGAAGCGCACCGAGGACAGCATCGAAGCCGCAGAGCAGCGGATCAGTGAATTGGAAGAAGCGTTTTCAGACAGTGAAATCGCAACCAATTCTGCCAGACTGCAGGAGCTGCATCAGGAATATGAAGGGCTCAAGAAGGAGCTGGAAGAACTGTATGAGCATTGGGAAACACTGCTGTGACATGTTTCCCACATTGACATCCGGAATCAGATTGTTTATAATAAAAAAATGAAAAAACGGCGAGCGGATGCCCGTGAAACAGGAGAAGAGAGAATGGAAAAAGGAATATCACAGGCAGTAATCCGAAGAATGCCAAGGTATTACAGATATCTGGGGGAACTTCTGGATGATGGGGTGGAGCGGATTTCATCCAATGAACTGAGCGCGAGAATGCGTGTGACCGCCTCCCAGATACGGCAGGATTTGAATAATTTCGGTGGGTTTGGACAGCAGGGATATGGCTATAATGTGAAGTATCTCTATGATGAAATCGGCAAGATTCTGGGAATGAATCAGCAGCACAATATTATTGTGGTAGGGGCCGGCAATCTGGGGCAGGCGTTGGCCAATTACATTAAGTTTGAGAAATGGGGATTTGTAATTATCGGGCTGTTTGATGTGAATTCGGCATTAAAAGGGATTTCCGTCCGGGGAATTAAGGTGCGCATGATGGATGAACTGGAAGAGTTCCTGAAGAAGAACAAAGTGGATATTGCCGCCCTTACCCTGCCCAAAGAGAAGGCGGATGAGGTGGCAAACGGACTGGTGAATCTTGGAATTCGCGCAATCTGGAATTTTGCCCATCTGGATCTGGAGCTGCCGGAGCATGTGGTGGTGGAAAATGTACATCTTTCAGACAGCTTGATGCAGTTATCTTATAATATTGAGAAAACAGAAAAATCCAAAGATAAGAAGTGAGCATATGAGTAAAAGAAAAAACACAAGCCCCGGATTTGAAAAAATTGCCCAGACAAGGGAGCTTCCGCCGTTGGTGTTGGATCAGAAATGGCATCAGTTATTTCTGGACGGCAGCAAGCCGGCAAAGGTGGCGAAGCTGGAGCAGAAGGTCAGCGGGCACCTTTCCAGACAGGGACATCTGACCCAGGAGCTCAAAGAGCTGAAATCTCTGAAAAACAAGCTGATGAAAAATATTGTGGCCAATATGGATGAAATTGGAGAACAGGGACAGGAGACCGGCAGGCTTCAGGAGAACCGAAGGCTGATTACAGAGATCAATCAGCGGATGGATTCCTGCCGCGGGGAGCTGGACAAACTGCAGGATACCATGAGACAGGACAATGAACAGCTGATGGCGGAGACGTTGGAATACTGTTATGGAATCATGAACAGCAATGAGAAAGAACAGGAGGAACTGGCCCAGTGGATTGCAAAGACCCGGACAGAGCTGAAGGTAAAGATTATCCGCAAGGACGCCATTGAGGATCAGAGCCGCGCAATTTATGCGTACCTCCATGATATTTTCGGGGCCCAGGTCATCGGAGCTTTTGATTTGAAATATGGAGAGGAATATAAAAGAACAAAGAAATAAAAGGCAGTCTTGGCAGAACTTGTCAGGGGTGTCTTTTTTCGGAGTTTATTGTGCCTTTTCCCAAAAACCGCAGTCTGTATCCGGAGCGGTTTTTGCCGGAACCGGCTTAGGAGGTTGGAATGAAGATTCTTTTAGACAGCAGGCAGATGAAGCAGTGCGACAAGAATACGATAGAGCATTTCGGAGTGCCGTCTCTGGTTCTGATGGAGCGGGCGGCTTTAAGTACGGCAGATGAAATTGACAGATATTTCCGGGAGGGCGGCAAAAAGGGGCAGGCCGCGGCCGACAGGGAAACGTCCGGAAAGAAACGGACGGCTCTTATAGTCTGCGGATTTGGAAATAACGGCGGAGACGGCCTTGCCATCGGCCGCATACTGTTTCAGCGGGGCTATGAGGCAACAATCGTAATGCCGCCGGAGTCAGGAAGAATTTCTGAGGAAACAAGAACCCAGAAAGAGATTTTGGGCCATTACGGAATAGAGCTGCTGCACGATATGCCAAAGGGAGAGTTTGATGTTGTGATAGACGCGCTGTTTGGCATCGGCCTTACCAGGAACCTGGAAGGGGTGTACCGGGAATATTTGACGGAAATGAATCAGAAATCCGGGCTGAAAGTGGCGGTGGACATTCCCTCCGGCGTCCATGGGGACACAGGAGAAGTGATGGGCGTTGGTTTTTTGGCAGATCTTACAGTGACCTTTGCCTTTGCAAAGCCGGGGCTTTTGCTCTATCCGGGGGCGGAATATGCCGGAACGGTTCTGGTAAAAGATATTGGAATTGACAGCCGCAGCTTTTTAAAAGAGCAGCCTTTTTTGTTTGCTGCGGAGGCGGAGGATCTGAATGGGATTCCTTTCCGGAAAAACCGTTCCAACAAGGGCAGCTACGGGAAAGTTCTGACGGTGGCAGGGCAGAAAAATATGGCGGGAGCTGCTTTTTTCAGCGGAAAAGCCGCCTATCTTACGGGCGCGGGGCTTGTACGGATTTTTACAGAAGAACAGAACCGGATCATTTTGCAGGAGCTGCTGCCGGAAGCCATTCTGACTGCCTGGGAGGGAATAAAATTTCCGGAAGAGCTTCTGTCGCAGGCCCTTTCCTGGGGAACTGTCATTGCAGCGGGGCCGGGGCTTGGCACAGGAAAAAACGCAGGGAAAATTATAAAATTTATTTTAAAACAGGCGAAGGTTCCGGTGATTCTGGACGCGGACGGGCTGAATGTCCTGTCAGAGCATTTAAAATGGCTGAAAGAGGCGTCGGCTCCTGTAATTATAACGCCTCATCTGGGAGAGATGGCAAGGCTCACCGGGAAAAGCATTGGGGAGATACAAAAGCATTTATTGCAGGTTGCACAGGAATTTGCCAGGGAATATAATGTAATATGTATTTTGAAAGATGCAAGAACCATCACCGCATGGCCGGACGGCCGGGTCTGTATCAATACCAGCGGAAATCACGGGATGGCTACGGCAGGCTCCGGCGACATACTGACCGGAATTCTGGCGGGGCTCATTGCCCAGGGAATGGAGCCGGCTCAGGCGGCTGCGGCAGGGGTGTACCTGCACGGAGCTGCGGGGGATCTGCAGGCGGAACACACCGGAACTTACGGCATGATGGCCCGGGACATTCTGGATGGGATCGGGATAGTTCTGAAAGAAATAGAAAGGATACCGAGATGAAATCATACAGCAGGGTGTATGCGGAAATAAATCTGGATGCAGTCAGCCATAATATCGCCCAGATAGAACAGAGAATCGGAAAAGATACAAAGATTATGGGCGTGATCAAGGCAGACGGATACGGTCACGGCGCCGTCCCCATCGGAAAAGAACTGGAGAGGATGGAATCGCTCTGGGGTTATGCCGTTGCGACAGCGGAGGAAGGGGAAATTCTGCGCAGAAACGGACTGAAGAAGCCCATATTGGTTTTGGGGGCTGTATTTCCAGAAAAGTATGGAATTCTGTCTAAGAACGAAATCCGCCCTACGGTATATTCCATGAAACAGGCCGGGGAACTGGAGCGTTTTGCAGAAAAATGGGGCTGTGTGTTAAAGGTTCATCTGAAAATAGACACAGGCTTAAGCCGGCTGGGATTTCAGGTGACGGAGGAGGCGGCAGAAGAACTGGCACAGATTGCCGGGATGCCGCATATCATAGTGGAAGGGATATTTACACATTTTGCAATGGCAGACGCCCGGGACAAAACCATGGCAAAAGAGCAGCTGCGGCAGTTTCAGAAGATGAAGGAGATGATGTCCCGGCGTGGAATTTCCATCCCCATCAGCCATTGCGCCAACAGCGCGGCAATGATTGACCTGCCGGAATCAGGCATGAGCCTGGTGCGGGCCGGAATCAGCCTTTACGGCATGTGGCCCTCCGGGGAAGTCAGGAAAGAAAATCTGGATTTGCAGCCGGCGCTGTCCTTAAAGAGCCGCATTGTATTTCTGAAAGAACTGGAGCCGGGGAGAACCATCAGCTACGGGGCCACTTATGAAACGAAAAAGCGTCAGAGGATTGCCACAATTCCCGTGGGGTATGCAGACGGGTATCCCAGAAGCCTTTCCAACCGGGGGTATGTGCTGATCCATGGGAAGCCCGCCCCTGTCTGCGGCCGTATCTGCATGGATCAGTTTATGGCGGATGTGACGGATATTCCGGAGGCAGAAGAGGGGGATGAGGTGACACTGGTGGGAAAGGATGGCGCCAGAGAGATTTCCATGGAGGAAATCGGAGATTTGTCCGGCAGGTTTAACTATGAATTTGCCTGTGATCTGGGAAAACGTATCCCCAGGGTTTACCGGAAAGAGGGTAAGATAACGGAAACCAGAGATTATTTTGGAGAATAAACTGTATACACACGAAAAAATTGGGAAGAATAGGAAATAACCTATAAAGTTTTGGAGTGTGAGAAAAGTGATTATTCATCGAGGAGATATTTATTATGCAGATTTACGGCCGGTGGTAGGTTCCGAACAGGGAGGAGTGAGGCCGGTGCTGATTATTCAGAATGATGTGGGAAACCGGCACAGCCCCACAGTGATCTGTGCGGCTATTACATCGAAAATGAACAAGGCGAAGCTTCCCACCCATGTGGAACTGGAGGCGTCAAGGTATGATTTGATGAAGGATTCGGTGGTGCTGCTGGAGCAGCTGCGCACCATTGATAAGCAGCGGCTGAAGGATAAAGTATGCCGTCTGGACAGCGAAATATTGAAAAAAGTAGACAGAGCGCTTGAGATCAGCCTGGAATTGTATACATAAATCTTGACTAATATGCATGAAAATGGTATATTTCAAGTGTTTTAGAATACAAATGCAAAAGGAGCATGAAAAATGGAGGATGGCGGGAGTCCGGTCATAGGGCTTATGGTATTTTTGGTTTTGGTAGCGGTCAACGGAGGTCTGTACGGGTTTCTTACGGCTTTGGAGGAAGTGACGGAGAGCCAGGTGCAGAAACGGGCGGAGGAAGGCAGCAGGCATGCGGCCTGGCTTCTTTCGGTGATGGACGATCCTTACAAAACCAGGCACGCAATTCAGATTATGGTAACTTTTGTCAGCGGTATCTTCGGAATCTACCAGATACGCCTGTTGGGAAATTTTCTGGTTCGCAGTTTATCGCAGGAGGGGGCAGACCCGGGAATCCGAAGCTTATGTTTTATTCTGGCAACGGTGGCGGGAATTTTCTTTTTTGCGGTAGTCGGAATTATTGCGCCTCAGAAGATTGCTGCAAGGAAGCCGGAGCAATGGCTCTTTGCGCTGGCGGGGCTTCTTCACGGCATGGTGTCTGTACTGAGATTTTACACTTACCCGGCGGAGAAGATTTCCAATCTGGTAGTCAGGCTTGCGGGGGTGGACCCAAATGCAAGTTTTGACGATGTGACGGAAGAGGAAATTATTTCCATGGTAAAGGAAGGGCATGAGCAGGGAGTTCTGCAGGCCAGTGAAGCGGAAATGATTCACAATATTTTTGCCTTTGATGACAAGGAGGCCAAAGATATTATGACCCACCGCAAGCATGTGGCGGCCATTGAGGGCAGGACGCAGCTGAAGGATGCTCTGGAATTTATTCTGGAGGCAAATAATTCCAGGTTTCCGGTATACAAGGATGATATTGACAATATTATCGGAATCATACATATGAAGGACGTTATGATTGAGAGCCGGAGAGGGGAGCGTCTGGACTGGGCCGTACAGGATATCCCGGGACTGGTCCGGGAAGCGTTTTTTATTCCGGAGACAAGAAATATCAATGACTTGTTCAAGGGCATGCAGTCGAAAAAAAACCATATGGTAATTGTGGTGGACGAGTACGGGCAGACAGCGGGCATTGTGGCCATGGAAGATATTCTGGAAGAAATTGTCGGAAATATTTTTGATGAATACGATGAAGAGGAAACTACCATCATAAGCCAGCCGGACGGAAGCTTTATGATGAGCGGACTGGCGCCTTTTCAGGAAGTCTGCGGAATCCTGGAGCTTGCTTTAGAGGAAGCGGAGTATGAGACTTTAAACGGATTTCTGATTTCCCTGATTGGAAGGATACCGGGGGAGCAGGAACAGTTTGAACTGGACTGTGAGGGGTGGCGTTTTCATGTGCTTTCCGTCAGGGACAAGATGATCCATACGGTAAAAGTGACAAAACACGAGAGGATTTTCCGGGAACCGGAGGAGAAACTACAACAGAATGTAGAAGCTGAAATCAAATAGCATACTAAATCTTGTCATATTTGCCAGAACATGATAGAATACAGAATAGAGAGAAAGAGAAGCAGAAAAGAGGAAAACATATGTCAGGACATTCTAAATTTGCCAACATCAAACACAAGAAAGAAAAGAATGATGCGGCAAAAGGGAAAATTTTTACGATTATTGGACGTGAAATTGCAGTTGCGGTGAAAGAAGGCGGCGCAGACCCGGCGAATAACAGCCGTCTGAGAGATGTAATCGCAAAGGCAAAGGCCAATAATATGCCCAATGATACCATTGACAGAGGAATTAAGAAAGCGGCGGGAGACGCCAATGCTGTCAATTATGAATTTGTATCATACGAGGGCTATGGGCCCAACGGGACGGCGATTATTGTGGATGCTTTGACAGACAATAAGAACCGGACAGCGGCAAATGTAAGAAGCGCATTTACCAAGGGAAATGGGAATGTAGGGACGCCCGGGTGCGTATCTTATATGTTTGACAAGAAAGGACAGATTATCATTGACAAGGAGGAATGCCAACTGGAACCGGATGATCTGATGATGACTGCGCTGGACGCAGGAGCAGAGGATTTTTCCGAAGAAGAAGACAGCTATGAAGTTATTACAGATCCGGACTCTTTCAGCGAAGTCCGGCAGAAGTTAGAAGATGAAGGAATACCCATGGCTTCGGCGGAGGTAACCATGATTCCTCAGAACTGGGTGGAATTAACGGATGAAACTGCAATTAAAAATCTTCAGAAAACGTTGGATCTTTTAGAAGAAGATGATGATGTACAGGCTGTGTATCACAACTGGGACGAATAAAGTATTGAGTTTATGTGAAGTTACAAAACCGAATTTTAGAAAAAAAGTACAGGGGGACCAAAATGAAAAACTTAAAAATAGGTACAAAATTATTAATAACATTTATGCTTATCATCATTTTATTCTGTGCGACAGTGGTAACTGCAATTAACGGATTAGATGAAAGCGCCGAAAAGTATTCAGAATTTTACAATGTGGGATATCAGATTACCAATAAAGTTATGAACATGCGCCGCGGACTGCAGATTATTGTAAAAGATATTTCCTTTGTGACGATGGAAGAGGATGCAGAGCAGATCGAGGTTTACAAAGCAGATTTAGAGAAGGAGCTGGATCTTCTGTCAGAAAACGGCGACTGGCTGTTCCAGAATTTTACAGGAGATAATAAGCTGCTGGAAGAATTTTCCGCCTATATCACAGAGGCGGTGGAAATGCAGAAAACCGTGATGAAGCTGGCTGAGACGGATCGGCCGGGGGCCCAGAAAATGCTGTTGGAAGAATATCAGCCCATGGTTGAAAAAGCTGTAAATTCCCTGATTAATGTCAGTGATGTGGCAGAGAAAAATGCAGAGTCAGATTATGAACTTACGGTTAATATGCAGAAAAATCTGAAGTTGATTCAGTACGGCATGGCAGGCGGGGCTCTGCTGATTACATTGATTCTTTCTCTTTATCTGACAAGGGCAATTACCAAGCCTTTGAAGGAACTGGAAGATTCTGCTGAGAAGATTGTATCCGGTAATTTTGACATTAAAGTAACTTATGAATCCAAAGATGAGTTGGGCAGGCTGGCAAAGGCGTTTAAGAAGATGACAGACACATTGGAGGATATTATTACAGACGCTTCCAGACTTCTGAGCGAAATGGCAGACGGCAACTTTGACGTGCGCACCCATGCGGAAGATGAATATGTGGGAGAATTTCAGGGCCTGTTATCCTCCATACGCAAGCTGAACCGTGATTTGAGCATAACGCTGGGACAGATTAACCGAAGCGCAGATCAGGTAGCAGCAGGTTCCGATCAGGTATCCATCGGCGCCCAGGCTCTTTCCCAGGGTTCCACCGAACAGGCTGCAGCAGTGGAAGAGCTGGCTACTACCATTGCAGGTATTTCCAGTCAGGTGAAGGATACGGCGGAAGATGCGCTGAAGGCAAAAGAACAGTCTACTACAGCGGGAGACGAAGCGGAAGAATGCAACAGACAGATGCGTGATATGATGTCTGCAATGGAAGAGATTACACGTACTTCCGATGAAATTGGAAAGATTATTAAGACCATTGAAGATATTGCGTTCCAGACCAATATTCTGGCATTGAACGCGGCAGTGGAGGCTTCCAGGGCAGGTACGGCAGGAAAAGGATTTGCAGTGGTTGCAGACGAGGTGCGCAACCTTGCAAGCAAGAGTTCTGCCGCTTCCCAGAATACGGCAGAATTAATTGAAAGCTCCATCAAGGCAGTGACCCGAGGCACCAAGATTGCAGATTCTACGGCTCAGTCCCTGGTGAAAGTAGTGGACGAAGTTCGTTCTGCTTCCGGCAAGGTGGATAAGATTGCAGATGCGGCAGAAGAGCAGGCAGGCGCAATTGAACAGGTTACTCTGGGGATCAACCAGATTTCCAGTGTGGTACAGACCAACTCTGCCACCTCCGAAGAGAGCGCAGCAGCCAGTCAGGAGCTTTCCGAACAGGCAGATATGCTGAAACGGCTTGTTGCCAAGTTTATTCTCCGTGCAGAATATGCCCTGGCTTCTACTCCAGATCAGGGATATGATCAGGGCGGACACTCCGGCGATTACATAAATCTGGATTAAGAACGAAGATAAGAATCAATCAGGAAATCGCTGTTTTTCTGAACAGGAAGGCTGTGCGGCAGGAGGAGAAGGCACATGAGCAATTATCAGATAGAGACAAAATGTATTCAGTCCGGCTGGCATCCTGGAAAGGGAGAACCGAGAGTTCTCCCCATTTACCAGAGTACTACATTTAAATATGACACCAGTGAACAGATGGGCAGGCTGTTTGATCTGGAGGACAGCGGGTATTTTTATACCAGACTGCAGAATCCCACCAACGATGCAGTGGCAGAGAAGATCTGTGAACTGGAAGGCGGAGTGGCTGCGATGCTTACATCGTCCGGACAGGCTGCAAATTATTACGCAGTATTCAATATTTGTGAGGCGGGGGATCATTTGATATGTTCTTCCACCGTATACGGCGGCACCTTTAACCTGTTTGGGGCAACCTTGAAAAAGCAGGGGATTGACTGTACGTTTGTGGAACCGGACATTTCTTCGGAAGAACTGTCCCAGGCATTTCTGCCCAATACAAAGGCGGTGTTTGCAGAATCCATTGCAAATCCGGCCCTGGTGGTTCTGGACATTGAGAAATTTGCCGAAGCGGCCCATGATCACGGGGTTCCGCTGATTGTGGATAATACATTTCCCACTCCCATCAATTGCCGTCCCTTTGAATGGGGCGCTGATATTGTCACACATTCCACCACCAAATATATGGATGGACATGCAATGTGTGTGGGCGGCTGCATTGTGGACAGCGGCAATTTTGACTGGAATCAGTATGCGGAGAAATATCCGGGTCTGACTCGGCCTGATCCCACCTATCATGGAATTGTGTACACAGAGAAATTCGGCAAGGGAGCGTACATTACCAAGGCAACTTCGCAGCTGATGAGGGATTTGGGCTCCATTCAGTCTCCCCAGAATGCCTTTTTACTGAATGTAGGATTGGAAACGCTGCATCTGCGGGTGCCCAGGCATTGTGAAAACGCTCAGAAAGTAGCGGAGTTTTTAAATGGCCATGAGAAAGTGGCCTGGGTAAATTTCCCGGGTCTGAAAGAGAATAAATACTATGATCTGGCTAAGAAATATATGCCGGGCGGAACCTGCGGCGTCATATCTTTTGGATTAAAGGGCGGAAGAGAAGTTTCCGTGGACTTTATGGATAAGCTGAAAATGATTGCAATTGTAACGCATGTTGCAGATGCCCGTACCTGTGTTCTGCATCCTGCCAGCCACACCCACAGGCAGATGACGGATGAACAGCTGGTGGAAGCAGGCGTAGCGCCGGATTTGATTCGTTTGTCCGTTGGAATTGAGAATGTCCAGGATATTCTCGCAGATCTGGAACAGGCTTTAAAAGCCGTAGACAATGATTAATTTGGAGGAGTAGATATGAGAAAAATTCTGTTTGCAGCATCAGAGTGTGTACCATTTATTAAGACAGGCGGACTGGCCGATGTATGCGGCGCCCTGCCCAAAGAATTTGATAAAAACGACTGGGATATCAGGGTGGTGCTCCCTAATTACACCTGTATTCCGGAAAAATGGCGGAACCAGTTTGAATATGTTACTCATTTCTATATGAGCTGCGGAAGCTACATACAAAATAAGTATGTGGGTGTTCTGCAGTATAAGCTGGATGGAATTACGTATTACTTTATTGATAACCAGGAGTATTTTGACTGTTTTCTGCCTTATGGAGATATCCGTTTTGATGTGGAGAAATTTATATTCTTTGACAAAGCAGTATTGTCCATGCTTCCTCTGATTAATTTTCAGCCGCAGATTATTCATTGTCATGACTGGGAGACTGGTTTTATCCCGGTGTATCTGAGAACAGAGTTCCAGGGAGATATGTTCTTCTGGGGCATGAAGTCTGTGATTACCATTCATAACCTGAAATTCCAGGGGATCTGGGATGTAAAGACCATGAAGGGGCTGACCGGTTTCCCCACCGATTTGTTTGTGCCGGATAAGCTGGAGTTTAAGAAAGACGCCAATATGCTGAAAGGCGGATTGGTTTATGCAGATTATATTACAACTGTCAGCGATACATATGCCCAGGAGATTCAGACCAATTACTATGGAGAAGGGCTGAACGGCCTTCTGGCGGCAAGACACATGGATATGCAGGGAATTGTCAACGGTATTGACTATAATGAATACAATCCGGCCACAGACAGCAAGATCTATGTGAATTATGACGCGGGAAGCCACAGAAAAAAGAAAGCGTCAAATAAAGAAAGACTGCAGCAGGATTTGGGTCTTGCAGTGGATAAGAAACGCTACATGATTGGATTGATTTCCCGCCTGACGGATCAGAAGGGGCTGGATTTGATCAATTATGTGATTGAGCGGATTATTGACGATTACACCCAGCTGGTGGTAATCGGAACCGGAGATCCTCAGTATGAGAATATGTTCCGTCATTTTGCATGGAAGTATCCGGATAAAATTTCCGCTAATATCTGTTATTCCGATGATTTGGCTCATAAACTGTACGCAGCGGCAGATGCATTCCTGATGCCTTCCAGATTTGAGCCCTGCGGCCTGACCCAGATGATTTCCTTCCGCTACGGAACCATCCCGATTGTGCGTGAAACCGGCGGTTTGAAGGATACGGTGCAGCCTTACAATGAATATGACAATGTGGGAGACGGCTTCTCCTTTACCAATTATAACGGAGAAGAAATGCTGAATATCATCAATTATTCCAAGCAGATTTTCTTTGACAAGAAACGTCAGTGGAACCAGATGGTTGACCGGGCCATGGCCAATGATTATTCCTGGAATGCTTCTAAGTTCCGTTATGAAGGACTGTATAAGTATTTGATGGGCGAGTGTTAAAAGGCCGATTGACCGGGAGACATTAAAGATGATTAAAAAGAAAAAGAGGACATCTGCGGATGAGCCTCTTTTTCTTTGAAAATGCTTCTGACAGAGCCTGTAATTATTATAGTCAATATGAATCAGAGTGTGAAGTTATTTGCGGAAAGTAAAGGGAGAAACACATGATTTCCTTTGAACCATTAAGAAAATTATTATCCCAAAAGGGAATTAGCACATATTATCTAAGAAATAAGTGCGGAATATACAATTTAGACAGTAAGACAATTCAAAGATTAATGTCTGATGAATCAGTATCTACAAATACGCTTAATGCGATGTGCCATATTTTAGATTGTGATATTAAGGAAATAATAGAATTCCATCCAGACGAAGAAACAGAGTTGGATCAGTAATCAAGGGATATTCCGATAAAATACATTTGGAATATCCCTTTTCCATTCTGGAAAATGAAACAGGAAGTTGGACCAAAGCATTTTCAAACATGCTCTAATACTACAGCGAACGATCTATATTTCGATACACAGGAACTATCGGATTGCCCTTTGGCTAAGCAAACGGTTCCTGGGCGTATTGTGTGGAGGCGAAATCCACTGCTTACGGAGTTTTAGGAGTGACGGCTTTCCGGAACTCCTTAGACGCAGTTAGCAGTTAGTTCGCCGGAACGCTGCCCAGTTTGTGTGTCAAAAGGCAATCCGGTAGTTCTGTCCGTATCCAAATATCAAACACGCTCTAAAACGAACCTATGCCTCCCTCTGAAAAATAAACAGCTTGCTTGCCAGGTAATTCAGTATAATTACCAGTACATTGGATAAAATTTTAATCAGCATGTCATTTTGATGCAGCAGATCCACAAAGAGTACCATAACTGCCAGATCCAGGATTCCGGTGGCCAGACGGCAAGAAAAAAAGGACAGCCCTTCACGAACTATACCGATGGCGGAATCCGCCCGGCTTTCAAATACCCAGCGCCTGTTTGTCACATAGGCAAAGAGCACAGAAAGAATCCATGCAGTGACAGTTCCAGCTGTGGTGTCTGTCCCCAGCTTCCGGCAAATATAGTAGACAATAATGTTTACCAGTGTTGTGCAGACGCCGAAAAACAGATAGGCCAGGACCTCCCGGCAGGATGTGATCAGTTCTTTTATTTTTTTCATGTTCGTTCTCCTCAGTAAAACAGATATTATGATTCCGGTATCTGTCCGTATCCAAATATAAAAAGCTTGCGTCAGCAGGAAAGCCTGTTACAAAAGCATATCATAAAAGCTGCATCCTTTCAACATGTTCCGGGAACCAGTAATTTCCATAGCAGCTCCGTATAAATTTCCATGGAATTTTCGATACTAACATAAGAAATTATGGCGAAAATTCTATAGAATGGAGAAAAATATGGAAGAGAATTTAAAACAGCAGGAAAAGAACCAGGGTGAAAATGAAGAAATAAAGGAAATGGGACAGCTTACCTTAGAACAGGGAAAGGATAGACACAAAATCCATCTGCTTTCCATTATCGGGGAAATTGAAGGGCATGAGAGCCTTTCTCCCAACACTAAGACGACAAAATATGAGCACGTGCTGCCAAAACTGGCTTCCATTGAGGATGACGACAGCATAGACGGGGTGATGGTGATTATCAATACGGTAGGAGGAGATGTGGAATCCGGACTGGCCATTGCAGAAATGCTTTCTTCACTCAGCAAGCCCACGGTTTCCCTTGTACTGGGGGGAAGCCATTCCATCGGGGTGCCCCTGGCAGTTTCCACGGATTATTCCTATATTGTTCCCACAGGAACCATGGTGATTCATCCGGTGCGTTTAAACGGCCTGGTGATCGGCGCGCCCCAGACTTATGATTACTTTCAGCAGATGCAGGATCGGATTACCGGATTTGTTGCAAACCATTGTTTTGCCAGTCAGGAGCAGTTGGAAAAAATGATGATGAATACCAGTATGCTGACAAAGGATCTGGGTACGATTCTGGTGGGCAGCCAGGCGGTGTCCGAGGGCATTATCAATGAGGTGGGCGGCATTGATGAAGCCATGAAAAAACTGCATCAGATGATAGAGGAAAGTAAAGAGCGGGGGAAGGACGAATAAGGCAGTCAGTTCTTCATATGCGGATATTTTTACAGAGCAATAATTCCCGAAACTGGTTGAGTTTTTAGCCATTTTGAGGTATATTATTAGTAAGAGGATAATAAGTGACAAGTAAAGGACAGGTGAGGCATATGAAGAAATATATGAGATGTTCTCTGGAGGTAGAAGCGGTAAAATACGAACTTGGCAAGGGTTTGGAAGATGGATTTATGCCGTGGACTTCTGTAGTGACTACAGGCTGGATCAAACCCGATAATCTGATTCAAATTACAAGAGAGGACGGCGTAGTGGTTTGTCCCTTTGTCCAGAATCGCAGAGGCCTTACGTTTCTCCGGGAAGATGATTATATCATCGTAGAGAAGGATATGGAACGGCATGTGTGCGGACAGGATAAATTTTTCAAACGTTTTCAGCCAGTGGAAGAATAAGGAGACGGCCTGTTGCATGTTAAAGAAAGACATCCTTGATGGGATTTATACTCATGAGCATACTTATTTGCCAAATGGTTTGCTGTTTTTCCTGAAATTATGAGAAGCTGACGGCAAATCATTTGGCTTGCGGGTATATGGAACGAAGGCTCTGAGAATTCCATTGAGGATGTTTTTATAATTAATGGTGATGGATGGAAAGTTCTGTCTACGTGTATGAAATGCTGAAAAAAGAATTTTCTCAGACATAGGAGGTACATAATGTCACTGCAATTGATTTTTGGAGGCTCCGGCAGCGGAAAATCTGACTATGTATACCGGAATCTGCTAAAGCGATCCAAGTCAGAGGAGGATAAAACATTTTTTGTACTGGTGCCGGAGCAGTTTACCATGCAGACCCAGAGGGAACTGGTCAGGCGGCAGGAAAACCACAGCATTATGAATGTGGATGTGGTCAGCTTTCCAAGGCTTGCCTATCGGGTTTTTGACGAACTGGGCATGGGGAATCTGAGCATTCTGGAAGAGACGGGCAAGAATCTGCTGCTGCGGCGGGTGGCAGAAGAACAGCAGGAGCATTTAAAGCTTTTGAAGGCCAGTATGAAAAAAGCTGGCTATATCAGCGAGGTGAAATCTGTCATTTCTGAGCTGACCCAGTACCGGATTCTGCCGGGACAGCTGGACGCTTTTATTCAGGATGAGGAGCAGTCGCCGCTGTTTCGCTATAAGATTCAGGATATTCAGACCATGTATCAGGGATTTCTGGATTATCTGGAAGGAAAAGGGCCCGCAGCCGGGGAACATCATTATATCACGGCAGAGGATCTTCTGGAGGTTCTGGCGCAGGCTGCGGAACGGTCTGAGATTTTGAAAGGCTCTGTTATTGTACTGGACGGATTTACCGGATTTACCCCGGTGCAGTATTATCTTCTGGAAACTCTCTTAAGGCTGACCGACGAGATTGTGGTGACAGTGACCTTGGACGAACGGGAGAATCCCTACCAGTGCCAGGGAATTCAGGAGCTTTTTTATATGAGCAAAAAGACTGTGGGAACGCTGCTGCGTCTGGCTGAGCAGAACCATGTGGAGGTTAAAGAGCCTTACTGGGTGCGCCACACGGAAAAAAGCCGGTTTGCAAATTCCCCTGCCCTGGGGTGGCTGGAACAGAATCTTTTCCGCTTCCGGCAAAGGCCCTATGCTGCTTCCAGGGCTGCCAAAGGTGAAGAGACGGCAGAGGGGAATTCAGATATCCGGTTCTTTTCCCTGTTAAATCCCAGGCAGGAGCTTCATTTTGCCGCCAGGGAAATCAAAAGACTGGTGCGGGAGCAGAATTACCGTTACAAGGACATTGCCATTGTGTGCGGCGATGTGGAATTGTATGGAAATTATGCCAATGAAATTTTTGATACGTATCAGATTCCCCTGTTTTTGGATACCAGAAAAAATATTGTGTTTCACCCCATGACGGAATTTATCAAACAGTCGCTGCTTTTGATCGAGCAGGATTTTTCTTATGAAGCTGCGCTGGGATACCTTCGGTGCGGCCTTTGCGGATGGAACATGGAACAGGTGGACCTTTTGGAGAATTATATTCTGGCAGAGGGAATCCGGGGCTTTCAGAACTGGCAGGAGCCCTGGGTGCGGCGGGGGAGCGTCCAGTCCCAGGAGGAACTGGAGCAGATTAATGAACTGCGGGAGCAGTTTGTGAAACAGTTTGCCCCGCTGCGGGAAAGCTTTCGCAGGGAAAACGGACGCAGCCATACAGTATTGGAGGAGTCCAGGGCATTGTATCTTCTGATGTTTCAGCTTGATCTGGAGGGAAAACTAAAGGAGTATGAGGAACAGTTCAGCCGGGAAGGGGAAAATGCCCTGGCAAAAGAATATGCCCAGATTTATAAAATTGTAATGGATTTACTGGATAAAATGGTGGAGCTTCTGGGAGAGGAGCGTATGAATGTCCGGGAGTACCGGGAGATTTTGGAAGCGGGACTGGAAGCGGCGGCAGTGGGAATTATTCCGCCGGGGTATGACCGGGTGGTATTCGGTGATATTGAACGGACCAGGCTTTCGGATATTAAGATTCTGTTTTTTGTGGGAGTCAATGACGGCCTGATCCCGAAGGCTTCTCAGCACGGGGGAATTATTTCCCAGTCGGATCGGGAGTGGTTTGCTTCCCAGGGCATGGAGCTTGCGCCAACGGACAGAGAGCGGAGTTTTATCCAGAAGTTTTACCTGTATCTGAATCTGACAAAACCTTCGGAAAAGCTGTATATGACCTGGTTTCGGGTGACCCAGGACGGCAAGGAAGCCAGGAAATCTTATCTGCTCAGCGCTATGTTTAAGATGTTTCCTGAGAGCTTGCCGGTGCGGGTGGAGGAAATTTTTCACACAAAGCGCCAGGGAGGGCTTTTGCCGAAAGACAGCTTGAAACCGGAAGAAACGATAAATATGGAGCAGATTGTAACCCCCAATAGCAGCCTGAAGTTTCTGGCAGAGGGGCTGAAAGCAGCTCAGAAAGGAATCCTCTATCCCCAGTGGAAGGGGCTGTATCGGTGGTATCTGTCCAAAGAACCCTGGAAAGAAAAGGCGTCTCAGCTGTTGGAGGCGGCGTTTTATCAGTATCATGCAAAACCGGTGGGGGCGGAAGTGATCCGCGCCCTGTACGGCAAAGTACTGGAAAACAGCGTAACACGTTTGGAGCAGTTCAGCGCCTGCGCCTTCGGGCATTTTCTCCAGTATGGGCTGAAGCTTAAGGAACGGAGCCTGGGAGAGTTTGCGCCGGTGGACATGGGAAATATGTTTCATGAAGCATTGGAGCGGTATTCCAATCATATGGAGGAAGAGGGGTTTTACTGGTTTGACGTGCCAAAGGAAGTGAAAGAACGGCTGATTCAGCAGGCAGTGGAGGAAACACTGGGTTCTGGATTTGCAAGCAGGCTGTTTCAGGAGGCCAGAACCGCTTATTTGCTGGAACGGATGAAACGGATTTTAAGGCGTACCATTGATACCATTACGGAACAGCTTCAGACCAGCCATTTCATGCCGGAGGGATATGAGATTTCCTTTTCTTTTGCGGAAAATCTGGATGCAGTGAATTTTATTTTAAGCGAAGAGGAGCGGATGCGGTTAAAGGGCAGGATTGATCGGATTGACACCAGAAAAGAAGGGGATCAGATTTACGTGAAGGTCATTGATTATAAATCCGGAAACCGGGAATTTCAATTGCTGTCTTTGTACCACGGACTGCAGCTGCAGCTGGTGGTTTACCTGAATTCCGCCGTGGAGCTTGTAAAACGGAAATATCCCAAGAAAGAAGTGATTCCCGGCGGCATGTATTATTACCATCTGGACGATCCGGTGGTGGAGGGAAATTCCGCCAGTACGGATGCGGAAATACAGGAGAAAATATTAGAGGAGCTGAAGCTGAAAGGAGTGGCCGGAGAAGGGGAAGATTTAAGCGTCAGCAAAAAATCCAAAAAGGCCGGGGCAGAGGAATTCCAGATTCTCTCCCGCTATGTCAACCACAAAATCCGTGATATCGGCCGGAAAATCTTTGACGGGGAAATCGGCGCCCAGCCGTATCAGCTGGGAGACAGTACCGGCTGTGATTACTGTCCCTACCACGGTGTCTGCGGGTTTGATCCTTCCTCTCCGGGATGGAATTACCGGAAGTTGGAAAATATCAAAGATGAAGCGGAGATTTTGGAAAAAATGCGAAAGGAGCTGTAGGAGACGTGGAAAAGCAATGGACCAGAGAACAGCGGCAGGTCATTGAACTTGAGAACAGAAATCTTTTGGTGTCTGCAGCGGCAGGAAGCGGAAAAACAGCGGTGTTGGTAGAGCGGATTATCCGGAAAATCACAGATCCGCAGCACCCTTTTGATATTGACAGGCTTCTGATTGTGACTTTTACCAATGCGGCGGCTGCGGAAATGCGGGAACGGATTGGCCTTGCCATCGAACAGGCCTTAGAGCGGCAGCCGGAAAACAGCCATCTGCAGAAGCAGCAGACGTTACTGCACAATGCGCAGATTACTACGATACATAGCTTCTGTCTCTATGTGATACGCAATTATTTCCACCGGATAGAGCTGGACCCGGAGTTTCGGGTGGCAGAGGAAGGGGAGTTAAAGCTGTTAAAAAGCGATGCGCTGGATCAGACGCTGGAGGGATACTACAAAGAAGCCAAGCCGGAATTTCTTGCTCTTTCGGAGACCATCGCCACCGGCAAAACGGATCTGCCGCTGAAAGAGACGATTCTGAAATTGTTTGAGTTTGCCATGAGTTATCCATGGGTGGAAGAGTGGTTTGAGGACTGCAGAAAGCCATTCCAGATTGAAACCCTGGAGGAATTTGAACATCTTCCCCTGGCAGAAGAATTGCTGTCTTACTTAAGCAGCATTGCCGGCCAGTGGGCTTTGCAGATGAAAATCTGCAGAAATCTCAGCCTGGAGAAAGACGGGCCTTTTATGTATGAAGAGCTTCTGGCCAGGGAAGCCCAGGCCATGGAGGAGATTCAGACATGCAGAACGTATTCCCAATATTATGAAAAAATTCGGGGATTTTCCTTCGGGCGGCTGCCGTCAGCAAGAAAATTTGAAGGAGATCCGGCAAAAAAAGAGCGGGTGCAGAAGCTTAGGAATGAAGTGAAAAATTCCATGAAAAAAGCGGTGGAGCAGTTTTTCTTTCAAAGCCCGGAGCAAATGATTGCGGATATGAAAAAGAATCAGCCTGTGGCAGATATGCTCATTGAGGTTACCCTGGCTTTCATGCGGAAATTTGCGGAGAAAAAGCGGGAAAAAAATATGATGGATTTTAACGATCTGGAGCATTTTGCGCTGCAGATTCTGGTGGAGGATGCATCCGGAAAACCGTCAAAGACAGCTTTGGAGCTGCGGAAGAATTATACGGAAATCATGGTGGATGAATATCAGGATTCCAACTATGTGCAGGAGACGATTTTGAAATCCGTTTCTAAAGAATCAGAAAATATTTACAATATTTTTATGGTGGGGGATGTGAAACAGAGCATTTACCGGTTCCGTATGGCAAGGCCGGAGCTTTTTATGGAAAAATACCGCACTTATACCCAGGAAGAAAGCAATTGCCAGAGAATTGACCTGCACCGGAATTTCCGCAGCAGGCCGGAGGTGCTAAGGAGCGTTAATGATATTTTTTACCGGATTATGAAAGCGGATATCGGAAACATTACGTATGATGCGAAAGCAGCCCTTTATCCGGGAGCGGCGTTTCCGGAAGGGGAAGCGGGGATGTTTGAGACAGAGCTTCTTGTGATTGAGCCGGAGGAGGAAAATAAAGATCTGAAAACCCAGGAATTAGAGGCGAAGGCAGCAGGATTTGAAATTCAAAGGCTGATGCAGGCCCAAAAGGTCACGGCAGAACAGCCGGAAACGCTGCGGCCGCTGCGTTATTCTGATATTGTGATTCTGCTTCGCTCCATGAGCGGATGGGCAGATATTTTTGTGAAGGTTCTGGGAGAGATGGGAATTCCTGCCAGGGCTGCGGCGGGAACCGGATATTTTTCCGCCGTTGAGGTGCAGACGGCGCTGAATCTGCTGCGGATTCTGGATAATCCCAGACAGGACATTCCCATGGCTTCCGTACTGGCTTCTCCCATTGTAGGACTGAGCGGAGAAGAACTGGCGGCGATACGGACTTCCTGTCCTGAGGGCAGATTTTATCAGGCTGTGCTGACCTATGCAGAACCGGGCCGGCAGGAGACAGAGCTTCAGAAAAAGCTCATGGAGTTTCTGGCTTTTCTGGAACGGTTTCGGAAAAAAGTCAGCTATACCCCCATCCATGAACTGCTTTCTCAGGTATTGGAGGAAACCGGATACCAGGCTTATGTATATGCGCTGCCGGGAGGAGAAATCCGCCGGGCAAATCTGGAAATGCTGATGGAAAAAGCCATTGCCTATGAAAATACCAGTTACCGGGGCCTGTTTCATTTTATCCGCTATATGGAGCAGCTGCAGAAATATGATGTGGATTTTCCCCTTGCAGAAGGAGAAGAAGCAGAAGACGCGGTGCGGATTATGAGCATTCACAAAAGCAAGGGCCTGGAATTTCCGGTGGTGCTGGTGTCGGGCCTGGGAAAAATGTTTAACACCCAGGAGGTCCGGGAGCGGGTGGTGCTGCACCCGGGGCTTGGCATTGGCATGGATACGGTGGACTTGAAACGCCGCCTGCGGACGCCGGGGCTTACCAGACAGTTTTTAGCCCGGAAAGTGACCATGGAAAATGTGGGAGAAGAGCTGCGCATTCTCTATGTGGCATTAACCAGAGCTAAAGAAAAACTGGTGCTGACAGGCGTGATGAAAAAAGCGGAGGAGAAACTGGAATCCATGCAGGCCATTGCCGCAGAGGACGGTTTTCTGACCTTTTTAAGCCGATTAAACAGCAGCACATTTCTGCAGTTTTTGTTGTTGGCCGTAAGCTGTATGGAAACAAAGCTGCCGGTCAGGTTAATCAAACAGAAGGAGCTGGAAGAGCAAGAGGTACAAAAAGCAGTGCAGGAAGGGTTAACCAGAATACAATTGCTGGCCAGACTTCAGGAGGCAGAGCCTGAGTGGGAAACAAAAATTGAAGAACGTTTTTCTTATGTATATCCTTATGAACATGAGGTGGCCATGAAAACAAAGCTGTCGGTGTCAGAAATCAAACACCGCGCCATGGATCGCTTGATAGAAGAGGAGCAGCTGGAGCAGATGTTTCCGGCGGCAAGTCCGGGGAAACCGATTCCGAAAGAAGATTCAAAACATCTGGAGCAGACAGAGGATTTGGAAACCGGAATGCAGGCAGAGGCTCTGAAAGGGGCTCTGGAAACCGGAATGCCGACAGAAGATTTTCAGCGGTATATTCCCGCATTTATGGAGGGGGTGCAGAAAGAAAATCTGGGCGCAAAGCGGGGAACCGCCATGCACCGCGTCCTGGAATGCTATGATTTCGCCATGCCGCCTGAAACCCTGGGGCAGCAGCTTCGGGAAATGGAAGAACAGCAGCGGATAGAAGGGGAGCTGCTGAATTTAGTTTCTGTTTCCGCCTTGAAAAAATTTCTGAAAACAGATCTGGGAGTCCGGCTGCAGGAAGCGGCAAAACGGGAAAAATTATACCGGGAGAAGCCCTTTGTCATGGGAAAACCTGCCAGTGAAATATTAGAGGGCAGCGCCAGTGAAGAAATGATATTAATCCAGGGAATTATCGACGTATTTTTCGAAGAACCAGACGGAATCGTATTGCTGGACTATAAAACAGACCGGGTGAAATCCTCCCGGGAACTGGCCGGACGTTACCATGCCCAACTGGTATTATATCAGGAGGCGATTGAGCGTTCCACAGGAAAGAAGGTGAAAGAACGGCTTCTTTATTCGTTCTGTCTGGGGGAAGTGGTTTCTGTATAATGGTTTTGTTTCTGGAGGTATTTTAATGAATCAAAAGTTTTATGATGAAATAAAGGAAATATTAATAACCGCAAGAAATAAGGTCTATCAAGCTGCTAATTTTACGATGGTTGAAGCATATTGGAACATAGGAAAAACCATTATAGAAGAACAGGGTGGAAACAAAAAAGCAGAATACGGGAAAGGTTTGTTAAAAGAGCTGTCAAAACAAATGACACAAGATTTTGGAAAAGGTTTTACGGTGACAAATTTGAAATACATGAGGCAGTTCTATTTGACGTTTCCAAACGGTCACGCATTGCGTGACGAATTAAGCTGGACTCATTACAGGCTTTTAATGAAAGTGGAAAATGATAATGCAAGGGAATTTTATATGCAGGAAGCTGTGAAATCACAATGGAGTACCAGACAGCTTGAGAGGCAGATAAATTCATTTTTCTATGAAAGGTTATTATCCAGTAAAAATAAAAAACAAGTTGCAGCAGAGATTCAAACATTAGAGCCTGTCAAGAAACCAGAAGATATTATCCGTGATCCATATGTTTTGGAATTTCTTGGTTTAAGTCCAAATGATGATTTTTATGAAAATGATTTGGAGCATGCACTGATCACTCATCTGCAAAAATTTCTTTTAGAGCTTGGACGGGGCTTTTCTTTTGTTGCCAGACAGAAACGGATTACTTTTGACGGCCGGCATTTTAGAATTGACCTTGTATTCTATAATTATATTTTAAAATGTTTTGTTTTGATAGATTTAAAAGTTGGGGATTTAACCCATCAGGATTTGGGACAAATGCAGATGTATGTTCATTATTATGAACGGGAGCTTATGAATGAAGGAGATAATCCGCCGATTGGCATTGTGCTGTGTGCGGACAAGAGTGAATCTGTGGTTAAGTATACACTGCCTGAAAATGAAACCCAGATTTTTGCTTCGAAATATAAATTATATTTGCCCAGTGAGGAAGAACTGCTGCGTGAATTAAATCAGGAATATCAAGCATTGGAATCTGTGAAAACAGAGGAAATTAAAATTCACAAAGAAAGGAATTACAACAATGATTTACAAAAATAAACCCATAAAAATCGGCCAGCGAACCATCTCTTTACGGAGTGCAGAAGAAAAAGACGCAGAAACGCTTTTGACTTATATGAAAATCATCTATGGAGAAACCCCCTATCTGATCCGGGAGCCGGAGGAAGTTACCCTTACGCTGGAGCAGGAGAGAAATTTTATCCGGGAGAGGGCGGAATCGGAACGGGACCTGATGTTGTTGGTTTTTGAAAATGAAACACATATCGGCAACTGCTCCATATCCAGCCTTGGAGGCTTTTCTAGGTATGCCCACAGATGCGATATGGCCATTGCGCTGTATCAGAAATACTGCGGCGCCGGAATCGGCAGAGCCGTGATAGAGGAGGCTCTTAACGCAGCCCGGGATATGGGCTATGAGCAGGCGGAACTGGAAGTGGCGGCAGGCAACGAGCCTGCAGTCCGGCTGTACGAGAGTCTGGGATTTCAGAAATACGGTACATTTCCGGATAATATGAAGTATAAGGACGGAACCTATGAGGATGCTTACTGGATGATGAAGAAGCTCTGAGATAAGATATATGTGATTGCGGCAGAAAGGCGGAGACAATGAAACAGGCAGTTATTTTTGATTTTGACTATACATTAGGAGATTCCGCAAAAGGAATCATTGCAAGCATCAATTTTGCACTGGAAAAAATGAATCTGGAAACGGCGCCAAAGGAACGGATAATCAAAACCATCGGCCTGTCTCTGGAAGAGAGCTATCAGGCGCTTACCGGCAGAACCGACAGCAGGGAAAAGGAGAATTTTAAAGCATATTTCCGTGAAAAAGCCGATGAGGTTATGGTTGTAAATACCAGGGTTTACGACGGAGTGAAGGAGCTGTTAACCTGGCTCCATGAGAAAGGGAAAAAAACAGCCATTGTCACAACCAAGTATCACTACCGGATTCAGCAGATTCTTGCCGCCAATCAGATGGAGCATTTGATTGATGCAGTGATCGGCGGGGAAGATGTGAAAAAGCCCAAGCCCGATCCGGAGGGAATCCGTAAAATCAAAGATCAGTTTGGCATTTCTTTGGAAGAGATCCTGTACGTGGGGGACAGCCTTGTGGATGCAAAAGCGGCCCAGAGCGCAGGCGTGGACTTTGCTGCAGTTCTGACAGGGACCACCGATGCAAAAGAGTTTCAGAACTATCCCCATTGCAGGATTTTAGAGCGGGTATCCGAGCTCGGCAGCCAGAAGGGATTGATATAGTTAAAATGAAAGGAACAGGTGATTACCGTTGAAATACAGATTGATTCTTGCCTCTGCGTCTCCCAGGCGAAGGGAGATACTGGCCCAGGTCGGCGCAGAGTTTGAGGTGATTCCGGCAAAGGGAGAAGAACTGCTTACCAGTACGGAGCCTAAGGAGGCAGTACTGCAGCTGTCTTGCCAAAAGGCAGAAGAGACAGCCGGCAGGTTAAGCGGGGATGCCGGAAATATTGTGGTGTTGGGAGCGGACACGATTGTGTCCCTGGATGGAGCAATTCTTGGAAAACCTAAAGATAAGAAAGACGCCGTAAGAATGCTTGGGCTGCTGAACGGACGGGAACACAGCGTATTTACAGGGGTGACAATGATTGTGCGGGGAGACGGCAAGGAACAAATCATTTCTTTTTATGAAGAAACCAGAGTTTTCATGTATCCCATGACAAAGGAGCAGATTCAGGCTTATACAGAGACAGGAGAGCCTCTGGACAAAGCGGGCGCTTACGGGATTCAGGGAAAGTGCGCGGTTTACATTGAGAAAATTGTGGGAGACTATTATAACGTGGTAGGGCTCCCGGTGGCGGCAATTTATCAAAATTTGGAAAAATCAGGCATTGAAATTTTGTGAGATTCATACTATCATAGAAGCAGCAGGAGGGAATAATATGAATGAGTATGATGAAATTTGTCTGGAATATTTTTTAAAGCATCAATTGCAGCTCTTTGATGAAAAAGTGGCGAAGAATCCTGAGGAAGCGGAAGAATTTCTGGAGGACTGCATGGCGGTAATATGTGGCAATATCCAGGAGGTGCGGGATTATTTTGAGGAAGAAGGAGCGGATATATCCGGGATGAGCGACGAGGACCTGGAAGAAGCTTCAGAGGTGTTTTCTCTGCCGGACGGAAGATATCTGGTGGTGGAAGCATAGAGAAGGAGAAAACGATGACGAACTATGATGTAATTATTGTGGGTGCAGGGCCGTCCGGTATTTTCTGTGCATATGAACTGATTCATAAAAAGCCAAAGCTTCGGGTATTAATGTTAGAGAAGGGCCGGAGAATTGAAGAGCGCCAGTGCCCCAAACGGAAAACAAAGGTCTGTGTGGGGTGCAAGCCCTGTTCCATCACAACAGGATTTGCAGGAGCGGGGGCGTTTTCCGACGGAAAATTATCCCTGTCTCCGGATGTGGGCGGGAACCTGACGGAGATTTTAGGCTATGAGAAAGCTCAGGAGCTGATTGGGGAATCCGATGAAATTTACCTGAAATTCGGTGCGGACGCCAGTGTGTACGGACTGGGCAAGGAGAAGGAAATCCGGGAGATCCGGAGAAAAGCCATCAATGCCAATCTGAAACTGGTGGAGTGCCCCATTCGGCACCTGGGCACAGAGGAAGGGTATAAGATTTATATGCGGCTTCAGGAACACTTGTTAGCCCAGGGAGTGGAAATGAAGTTCAAAACTATGGTGGAGAATATTATTGTAGAGGACGGCAGGGCCAAAGGCGTGCTTACCGGCCAGGGAGAAGCCTTTTACGGCAGAGAGATTGTCTGCGCCGTTGGAAGAGAAGGGGCAGACTGGTTCAGCCATGTGTGCAAGGAACAGCAGATTGAAACGAAAGTAGGGACTGTGGACATCGGCGTCCGTGTGGAGGTTCGGGATGAAGTGATGGATTTTCTGAATCAGAACCTCTATGAAGCCAAACTGATATACCACACGCCTACCTTTGACGACAAAGTAAGGACATTTTGTACCAATCCTTCCGGAGAGGTGGCCACAGAATATTACGATAACGGTCTTGCGGTAGTCAACGGCCATGCGTATAAGTCCAGTGATTTGAAAACCAATAATACCAATTTTGCGTTGCTGGTTTCGAAGAATTTTACGAAACCCTTTAAGACGCCCATTGAAT
The DNA here is from genome assembly GCA_910575555.1 of Lachnospiraceae bacterium. Classification (GTDB taxonomy): domain Bacteria; phylum Bacillota; class Clostridia; order Lachnospirales; family Lachnospiraceae; genus Petralouisia. The sequence continues at coordinate 197,218 of CAJTFX010000005.1, forward strand.
ACGGCAAGCAGATTGCCCAGTTGTCCAATATGCTCTGCGACGGGAAAATTCTGGTGCAGACCTTCGGGGACTTCAGGCGGGGCAGGCGCACCACGGAGGAGCGTCTCTGCCGGAATAATTTGATTCCCACATTGAAAGATGCCGTGCCGGGAGATTTATCCCTGGTATTTCCTCACCGCATTATGGTGGATATTGAGGAAATGATTCTGGCTCTGGATAAGGTGACGCCGGGCATTGCTAGCGACGAGACGCTGCTGTATGGCGTGGAAGTGAAGTTTTACTCGAATAAAGTGGTGGTAAATCAGGAGTTTGAGACAAATATTCCGGGGCTTCGGGCCATCGGCGACGGAGCGTCTGTTACCAGAGGGCTTCAGCAGGCGTCGGCCAACGGCTTAAGCGCAGCCCGCAGTATTTTAAAGAAAATGAATTAGCAGGTGAGAGTACAAATGAAGAAACATATGAAATATACAGTGACAGCCGTACTGTGCAGTCTGGTGTTTTTATGTTTGGCAGGATGTAAACTGGGAAAAACGCAGGTGACCGTCAACGCCGGATTCAGTGAAAATGATGTGTTTAAAATCAAGGATCAGGTCTGCACCCTGCCGGAAGCAAGAGTGATTCTGACCAATTATCAGAATATGTATGCCACCATGTACGGCATTGATTTGTGGAAGCATGAGTTTGGAGACAATGATCTGGAAACATATGTGAAGGATCTGACAATTTCCAGGTTGGCTCAGATTATGTCCATGGATTTTCTGGCAGAGGAGAACGACATTGAATTGTCCAAAGAGGAGAAGGCCAAGATTAAGGATGCGGCGAAGGAATATTATGAATCTTTGAACGATACAGAACGGGAATATATGCATGTGAAACAGGGAGACATTGAAAACCTCTACAAACGGTACGGCCTTGCAAACAAGCTGTATACCCATCTCACCCAGGGCGTGGATGACGAGGTCAGCGACGATGAGGCAAGAATTATGGAGGCTCAGCAGATCTTTGTGACCGGTAAGGAGAAAGCGAAAGAAGTGCAGAAGCAGCTGAGGGAAGATGCAGATTTTTTGTCAGTTGCAAATATTTATAATGAGGCTCCTGAGATAGAAGTCACCTTCGGCAGAAATGATGTGCCGCCGGAAGTGGAAGAGGTGGCCTTTGCGCTGGAAAACGATCAGGTCAGCAAGAAAATCAAAACGGATAAGGGATACTATTTCTTTAAGTGCATCAATCACTATAATCAGGAAAAAACGGACGATCACAAATCCGTAATTTTGGAAAACCGCAGGAAAGAAGCCTTTGACGATGTGTATACGGAATTTCTGGATACCCTTTCCTCAGAACTGAATGAAAAGGTCTGGGATAAGGTGAAGGTGGAGATCCACAAAGAAGTGAAAACAGACAGCTTTTTTGATGTATACGAAAAATATTGTACCTGGTAGCAGCCATAAAAATGGGCTGTTGGAAAATGGATAGATTTTGCAATACATCTTGTGCTCCTTTGGGAGATACAACCATGTTTTGTGAGAATTCGTTTTCCGACAGCCGTTTTTTATTTTATATAGTTTTCTGTAAACTGCTGATAAGGGCAGGGTTTTCCGAAATAGAACCCCTGGATATAATCCGGCGCCAGATTTTGAATCTGGTTCCGTTCATTGCTTGTTTCAATCCCCTCCACGCAGACATTCAGATTCAGGGTATGTACCATTTTGCTGATCAAATCAAGCAGATTGTATTCATATTCATTGGCCAGGGCTTTGGCGGTAAAAGAGCGGTCAATCTTAATGATATCCGGCCGTAAATCATGGAGATAATGGAAATTGGAGTATCCGGTTCCGAAGTCATCCAGGGCAAGCCGGATGCCGTTTTCCCTCAGTTTGGCCAGAAGCCTGGTAAAATGGGGATTGGACTCTAACAGTCCGCTTTCAGTCAGCTCCACAATCACATTGGCCGGCGGAACCTGATGTGCGTTTGCTGCAGACACAATTTCGTTGATAATATCGCTTTTGATTACCTGTACATAGGATACATTGATGCTGATGCGGAAATCGGGAATGGTTTCCATAATGCATTTGCAGGCCGTCAGAGCCTGTTCCAATATCCAGCGGCCTACCGGAATAATCAGGCCGGTTTCTTCCAGAATCGGGATGAATTCAACCGGGGAAACCATGCTGCCTTCCGGAGAATGAAAGCGCATCAGTGTTTCGGCGCCGTACAGCGTATTGGTGCGGGCATGGAACAAGGGCTGAAAATAGGCTTCAAATCCTTTGCAGTCCTGGTACACTGCCTGCCGCAGAAACTGGGTCAGTTTTTTGCGTTTCAAAAATGCCTCGTAGTCCTCCTGACAGAAGCAGTAGCAGCGGTTTTTCCCCTGTCGTTTTGCTTCATTCAGGGAAAATTCAGAAAGCTTCATCACATCGTAAAAAGAATAATCCTTAATCTTGGAGGATTCCAGAATTCCGCCGGAAATGGTAAAAACTGCCTCATAGCGGCATTCTTCCACGAAGTGTATAATTTCCCGCTGAATGGCCCGATAAAGCGCTTTGGCGTCCTTACAGCTTCCGCCCTGGAAATCCAGAATCAGGAATTCATCTGCCACAGTCCGGTATAGTTTTTGGGAAGGGAAGATGCATTTGGAAATGCACTCTGCCGTTTGACGCAGAACGGTATCCCCGTATTCGATGCCCAGTTTTTCATTGATTTCTTTAAAATCATCCAGTCCCAGATGCAGCAGATAGCCGTCTGGAAAGGGAACCGGTACGGTATCCATATAAGTCTGAAGACTGGAAGAACCCAACAGGCCGCTGACGTTGTCTGCTTTTTGCGCAGCGCCGATTTCATTGATGCAGCCTATCATATACAGAGCTTTTTCCTGATCCCTTACCACGTAGCCTCTGCAGTTGATCCATACCGGTTGCCTGTCCAGATCCAGCCATCGGTATTCCAGGTTGTGGAACTGGCGTCTGCCTTCCAAAAGAGCGTTTAAATCCTCCTGCAGCGCAGCCAGATCGGCGGGATAAACAAACAGTCCATGGGAAGCCACAACATCATGGAAGGTGTTGTCTGGAATGCAGAACCGCTGTTTGGCATGTGGGGATATATAGTAAAAATCGTTGATAAAATCGTAGACATACAGATAATCATCCATACATGGATGCAGCAAATTAATGACTTTGCAGAGCTGTTCTACTGTTATTTCATGAAAATTTTGTTCCACTTGGGGTCCTCCTGTCAGTATCATGTAATCAATGGGAGTATATAAATTATTATATTGGAAATTTTTGTGAAATGCAACCACTATTTATAGTAAAAAAGCGCCAGTAACCGTCAAAATATACAAATTGACGGTTACCGACGCTGGTGACTGCAGCTTTGCGGTTCTAAGATTCTATTGAATATCTGCAAGGAGCATCATGATTTTGTTGCTTCGCGCCACAAATTTGCTCATGGCGTCGGTGGGCAATGGATGATTGCTCAGCATGGCCAGATCGTAGAGCTGTTCACAGAATACCGGAACATGTTCGGAATCCTTATGGTCTAAAATGTACTGAACCAGGATATTGTTGGCATTTAACACAAGGGTCTGGTCTCCGCCGAACATGGAGGGGTCCATTCCTGCCATACCGTACATTTTCATCATATCCTGCATCCGCCGTCCTTCTTCCGACAGGGTGATGACAGAAGAGATGCCGGCATTTTTCAGCTTCTCCACAGTTACTTTCAGGTTTTCATTGCCCAGAGCCTTGCGGAACGTTTCAGTTAAAGTGTCGGTTGCTTCTTTTAATTCTTCCTCTGAAACCTCTTCCTTCAGCGATTCAGTCAAGTCGGCGTCAATGCGGACAAATTTGATTTTCTCATTTCTGCGTTCTAACTGAGTGATGAAAGAGGTATCAATATTGTGGTCTAAGATCACTGCGTCCATGTTCTGTTCTTTGAACATCTTGATATACTGTCCCTGCTGCTGAACATCGGTGACATAGTATACCGGCTTGCGGGTGTCTTTTTCCTCATGCTCCGGTGTATCTTCGGAAGCATCAGCAGCGGAAGCATCGGCGGAATCATTAGTTTCGGATGTTTCTTCCTCTGTTTTCAGGCATTCCGGAAGGGTCAGGTACTTGTCCTCCAGATTTTTGAACAGGATGTAATCGTTCATTTTATCGCAGAACTTTTCATCTTTCAGGCAGCCGAATTTGATAAAGGGGCTGATGTCGTCCCAGTATTTTTCATAGGCTTCTTTGTCTGTTTTGCACATGCCGCTTAACTTGTCCGCTACCTTTTTGGTAATGTAATCGGAGATTTTCTGGACAAATCCGTCGTTTTGCAGCGCGCTTCTGGATACGTTCAGCGGCAGATCCGGACAGTCAATCACGCCCTTTAACAGCATCAGGAATTCCGGAATCACTTCCTTAATGTTGTCGGCGATAAATACCTGGTTATTGTATAATTTAATGGTTCCCTCAATGGAATCGTATTCCGTGTTGATTTTCGGGAAATACAGGATTCCCTTCAGGTTAAAGGGATAGTCCATGTTCAGATGAATCCAGAACAGGGGCTCCTTGTAATCCTGGAATACCTTCCGGTAAAAGGTTTTGTACTCCTCGTCGGTGCAGTCGTTGGGGTGTTTGGTCCAGAGGGGATGGGTATCGTTCAGGGCAACCGGACGTTTGATAATCTTGGCTTTTTCCGTTTTGGGAGATACCTCTACCTGTTCCTTGGTTCCGTCCTCATTTTCTTTTTCTTCAAATTTAGCTTCTTCTATGATGGTTTCAACCACGGTGTCTTTTTCCGTGACTTCTTCTGCAGGAATCGTTTCGTACTCGGTTTCCGCATTTTCTTTTTTCAGAAAAATGGGGGTGGGCATGAAAGAGCAGTATTTTTCAATCACTTCCCTTGCCCGGTATTCATTGGCGAATTCCAGGCAGTCCTCATTGAGATATAATGTAATCTCTGTTCCCACGGTGTCTTTGGAGCCGTCCTGCATATCGAATTCGGTGCCGCCGTCGCATTCCCAGTGAACGGGAACGGCGTCCTTCTGATAGGAAAGGGAATCAATATGCACTTCGTCCGCCACCATAAAAGCAGAATAGAAGCCCAGTCCGAAGTGGCCGATAATCTGTTCTTCACTGGCCTTGTCCTTGTATTTTTCCAGGAAATCCGTAGCGCCGGAAAATGCAATCTGGTTAATATATTCTTCCACTTCGTCAGCGGTCATTCCAAGGCCGTTGTCGATGAATTTCAATGTTTTTTCTTCCGGATTCACCAGAATTTGAATCTTCGGCTCAAAATCCTGGGGCAATTCATATTCTCCCATCAAATCCAGTTTTTTTAACTTGGTGATGGCGTCGCATCCGTTGGAAATTAATTCACGGTAGAAAATATCATGGTCGGAATACAGCCATTTTTTTATAATAGGGAAAATATTGTCGCTGTTAATGGAAAGGTTTCCATGTTTACTGCTCATAATAATTACACTCCTTTATTTAGAATCTGTGTTTCAATCTATAGAAGATTGTAAGCCCCATTTTTTTAAAAGTCAATAGAAATTTAGCACTCTTCTTAAATGAGTGCTAACAAATTGCAAAAAAGCCAGGAAAATCAAGGGGTTGAGAAATTATTAAAAGTTTATAAACTGATAGATTCAAGGGGAATTTTATTGTAAACGGGGGTGCTTTTTTGTATAATTGGGATATAACATAATGTGTCTTATCTTTTGCTGATTTGTCGGAAATGAGGTGTAAAATGGCAGAAAATATGCCGAAACGTAAAATAAAGGACAGTGTTTTTACAAATTTATTCCAAGATAGAAAGTATTTGCTTCAGCTATATAAGGCTCTCCATCCAGAAGACCATAATGTGACGGAAGATGAGATTGAAGATATCACAATTAAGCATGTACTGGTTGATGCAGACTATAATGATTTGGGTTTTTCTGTTGGAAACCGGTTAATGATACTGATAGAGAGCCAGTCGACATGGACATTGAATATCATCATTCGTGCACTGATGTATTTAATACAGACTTATCACGATTATTTTAAACGCACAAACCAAAATCTGTATGGGAGCAAAAAGGTGAATATGCCAATTCCCGAGCTGTATGTGATATTTACAGGAGAAAGAAAAAATATTCCCGATACAATTTCGCTTTCTAAAGAATTTTTTGGTGGAGCAGAGATTGCTATTGATGTGGAAGTGAAAGTTTTATATCAGGAAAATGAGAAAGATATTATCGGACAGTATATTATCTTCTCTAAAGTATATAACGAACAGAGAAAATTATATGGAAATACAAAACAGGCAGTAACAGAAACAATCCGTATTTGCAAGGATAGGAACGTACTGAAAGAGTATCTTGAAAGCAGGGAACAGGAGGTTGTGGATATTATGATGACATTGTTTGATGACGAGCAGATTTTGAAGGCTTATGCAAAGGATATTGAGGATAATAAGGAAAGAGAAACAGAAAGAAAAACGGCAGAAAGAATGATTAAAAAAGGGAAAATGACACTTGAAGAAATTGCGGATTGTGTTCCTGCGTTAACACTTGACGAATTAAAGCAAATAGAAGCCAGGATTATATAAATGACGTAGATAATAATATACTTGGCGGTGTCGATCTGATCAGGAACTGATTCGACAGCAATCTAAATTACGGCAGAACAGGAGTGTACAGAAGTTATGGCAGAACAAATCAAAGGAAATATGGTAACAGGGAATCCCACCAAGGCGTTAATCAGCTTTACCCTTCCCATGGTGGCAGGAAATCTGTTTCAACAGTTTTACAATATTATGGATTCTGTGATTGTGGGAAATGTGGTAGGGGAAGAAGCGTTGGCGGCAGTGGGGGCTTCTACAGCCATTACCATGATGTTTGTAATGGTGGCCCTTGGGACAGGCATCGGCTGTTCAGTGGTGATTTCTCAGTTGTTCGGGGCGGGAAAGTTAAAAGAAATGAAAACCGCCATTTCCACAGCGCTTTTGTCTGTTCTGGCATTCAGCATTTTTTTAAGCGCCCTGGGCCTTTTCATTAACCGGGGCCTGATGCGTCTGATGGGAACGCCGGATAATATTTTTGAGGATGCGGCAAAGTATATGCAGATTTATTTTCTGGGGTTTGCATTTTTATTTCTGTATAATGCTTTTTCTGCTATTTTTAATGCATTGGGGGATTCCAGGAAACCGCTGATGTTTTTGATTTTTTCTTCCCTGCTGAATATTGGGCTGGACTTGTATTTTGTGGCAGGGCTTCATATGGGCGTGGCCGGTGTGGCCTGGGCCACATTGATTGCCCAGGGGATTTCTGCAGTATTGTCCTTTGGTTTTCTGTTAAAGAAATTAAAGGGGATTGAAACGGATACGTACAGCAGGTTTGACGGAGCATTGCTGAAAAATATGGTAAAAGTGGCAATTCCCACCATTGTGCAGCAGTCTATTGTTTCAGTGGGCATGGTGTTGGTACAGTCAGCAGTCAACCGGTTCGGCTCCACATTTCTGGCCGGGTATACTGCTGCGACGAAAATTGACGGAATCGCCATTATCCCCATGGTGGCCGTTGGAAATGCCGTTTCCACTTATGTGGCCCAGAATATGGGAGCCAGAAAGCCGGAACGCATTGGAAAAGGTTACCGGATCTGCCTGGTGATGGCGGCAGGCATCGGTCTTATTATCGCAGTGATTCTGCATTTTGCCGGCAATGATTTTGTGGGGCTGTTTCTGGATTCAGAATCCAGCAGGGAGGCCATTGAGATCGGCGCCCGGTATCTGAGCATTGTTTCGCTGTTTTATTTTATGATGGGAATTTTAAATGTCAGCAACGGCGTCTTAAGGGGAGCCGCGGATATGGGCTGGTTTTTGACCTGCAGCCTGTGTAATCTGGGCGTCCGGGTAGCTCTTACGTATCTGTTGGCGGATGTCACCCACGGGATGATTATTATGTGGGCCAATCCGGCAGGATGGGCAGTGGGGCTTGTGATAGCGCTGGCGCGGTATTTCCAGGGAGGATGGAAAACGAAGGAGATTATTTGACGCAGAATATTACGCTTGCAGCTATGGAAAAGGGACTGGGAATCTGTGTAGAGGATCAGGCTGTTGCATATCAGAAGGGCGCAAGGGAAATTAAAAATTCATTCCCGCCATCTGTATCCCCTACTTAGAGCGATATTTGCGCCAAATTCAGGTTATTTATTACATTCCAGCATTTCAGTAAAGGAAATTCTCCGGATTCCAAATTCTTCTGCCAATGCTGTGGTATTCTTTTCAAATTCCGATTGTGATTCGATGATTTTTAAGGGGAATATTAGCTGTTATATTTTATTATTAAAATATCCGCTAACCCTTGAAAACACTAAGTTTATTGCAGGTGAACTTTCCCTTAAGGTTTCCCTTGTGTTATATATTCCCACAGGGCATTACGAACCCTGATAAGGGAAAAAATGAGGGAAACAAAATCACATAAAATATTATAACACATAATATACGGGAATTGGTAAACTGATTGAAATGCTTTCAAAAAATCATTGAAAAGAGGACAGATAAAATAAATATGATTTACGCAACATACAATATCCACCATAACAGCATTGACGTATACACTTATGTAGGCAACTTTTTACGGATAGACTGCAATAAAGCGGAAGAAGGGTTGAAAACTACTCCCTGCTCTGAATGTGCCTTAAATACTCTGGCAATAGACGAGCCGCTTGAATACGCAAGGCTCTATCTTGATGGAAATATGCAGATGTGGGTGGATGCGGAAGATTCATTGGAATTGTGGTAATTTTTATAATTACTATATCAATATTTGCATAGTGTAGCTTTTTAATGAACAAATTGAAACAAATTAACTGAACCGATAACTGCTAATTATATATGTTATCGGTTCAGCTTTTTCTAAATTAACACTTATGACAAGAGGTAATAAAACCGTTCATATTTTTATTTGGGAAATGTTACAATAACCGTCGTGCCTTTTCCGACATGACTTTTTACATCAACTTTGGCATTATGGATTTTAGCGGCGTGTTTCACAATAGAAAGCCCAAGCCCGGTTCCCCCTACTGCCTTAGAATGGCTCTTATCAACACGATAGAAACGCTCAAAAATCCGCTCTTGATGTTCGGGTGCAATTCCTATCCCTGTGTCCTCCACTGATAAAACTACCATGCCGTTTTCATTCTGTATGTTCACCATTACTTTTCCGTTTTCGTGATTATACTTAATCGCATTGTCACAAAGATTATAAATCACACTGTATAAAAGCTGGGGTATACCGTTAAGGGGAGCCGGAACGCCGGAAAGCTCCAATGCAACACATACAGTATCTGCCTGTGGCTCTAAGCTCTGTACCGCCTTTTCTGCCAATGTGTATAAGTCGATATTTTCCCTCTGCATATCGTCCGCATCTTCGTCAAGGTGCGAAAGACTGATAATGTCCTCTACAAGCCGTATCATACGTCCGGCTTCATCATAAATCTTTCTGGCAAAAGGTATTTTATCGTTCTCCTTTACCATATCGTTTTTCAAAAGCTCCGCATACCCGGAAATGGAGTGAAGCGGGGTTTTTAATTCATGGGACACATTAGCGGTAAATTCTCGGCGTATCTGTTCTGCTTTTTCTTTTTCCGTCACATTGAAAAAGAAAAGTGCGGCTCCTTTCACAATGTTTTCAGAAGTGATCGGATCAGCGTCAATTTGATAGCTTTCTCCATACAGCCGGATAATGTTCTCGCCCCGTTCCCCTTGCAAGGCTTTTGTAAGGATTTCCTGCAATTCAAGATTACGGCACAAGGACAGCATATCAGAACCGATACAGTCTGTGTCAGCGTCTAACAGTTTTCTTGCCGCAGGGTTTATACTGATAATTTTTCCTTTTTGATTTAAGAGAATCATGCCCTCATTCATGCTGCCGATAATCGTATTTAATTCATTCTCTTTTTGGAGAAGTTCGGCTTTCTGTCCCCGTAACTGTTTTTGCTGGCTGTCAATACGCCGTAAAAAAGGGGAAAGCTCATCATAGCCCTCATTTGACAACGGATTATCAAGATCAATTTCATTTAATGGCTTTACTATTTTTTTTGAAACTTGAATAGCTAAAACAATGGAAAGAATCAGCGCAATCACAAAGATAATGCAAATCGGCTGTGTCATGCCTAAAAGGAGAGTCAAAATAGAATTTTGAGATATAGAAAGCCGTAATATAGTGCCATCATCAAGTTTCTGCGCGGAATAAAACGAACGCTCCATCAAAGTAGCAGAATACCGTCTGCTTTCACCATAGCCCGAAGAAAGGGCTTCCCGCACTTCTTCCCGCTCTAAATGATTTTCCATTTCCGCAGTATCAGACGCACTATCAAAAATGACATTTCCCTCTGTATCAATCCATGATATACGGTAATTTTTCACTTTCAAATCATGGAAATAATCAATACCCTCATTTGTAACGCCCTGTGCGGCAAGGGTTGTCTGCATTTTTAGCTGTGCCTGTTCAACATTTGAAAAGTATTCATACAGAACACCCATGAACAGGACAACAGACGCGAGAAAAACAGTCAATGCGACAAGGCAGATTGAACGAAAAATTCGTTTCGTCATACTTCCCCCTCCATTCGATACCCAACTCCCCGTACCGTTTCAATATAGCTCCCACATTCGCCTAATTTTGTTCGGAGTGTTCCAATGTGAACATCTACGGTTCGGGTTTCCCCTATGTAGTCAATGCCCCATATCATTTCAAGAAGCTGATCGCGTGTAAACACCCGTCCGGGGTTTTCCATAAAAATATGGAGCAGCTTATGTTCTTTCAGTGTCAACTGAACCCGTTCGTTGTTTACAAGTACAATATATGTTTCCAAATTCAATTCTAAATTTCCAATTTTTAGCTTTTTTGTTTCTTCTTTCGGGCTTGTACGGCGCAATACCGCTTTCACACGGGAAATCATTTCCATCATGCCAAACGGCTTTGCAAGGTAATCATCAGCCCCCAAGTCAAGCCCGGTTACTTTGTCATATTCGGTTCCTTTGGCTGTCGCCATAATAACAGGAATATCCTCTGTCGTCCCCTGCATACGCAGCTTTTTCAATATGGAAATGCCATCTTCGCCGGGAAGCATTATATCAAGCATAATAAGCTGGGGCTTTTCTGTCTGCAAAGCGTCAAAAAAGCTGTCCGCGCAGTCAAAACCTTTTGCTTCAAATCCGGCAGAATTTAATGTGTATATCATCAGATCACGGATAGAGCTGTCGTCCTCAACACAATAAATCATATAAATCCGCTCCTTTCTTTCCTGTGGCAATATTCCGAACTCAATCATACCATATTACCTGTATTTCATCAACGGCGGTATGCTCACCCCTCTTTATTCCCTGTGATTGAGAACAGAACCCATTTTGCAATATTGACCGCATGATCTCCGATACGCTCAAAATATTTTGCTATCATTAACAGGTCTATGGCATATTCACCGTCTGTTTCGGGTTTACTGAAAAGCTCAATCAACATTTTCTTCACCTTATCAAAAAAGGAATCTACCACATCATCATAATCTATCACGGCTTTCGCCATCTGCATATCCTTTTTCACAAAAGCGTCAATGCTGTCTGTTACCATCTTAATGACAGCAACCGACATATCATGGATAACCTGTGTGTCGTCGGTGGCGTGGATATTGGCTAATGTGATAATTTCCGCTATGTCTGCGGATTGATCTCCGATTCTTGCCATATCTGTCACCATTTTCAGCGCGGACGATACAACCCTCAAATCTTTTGCCACGGGCTGCTGCTGTAAGAGCAGCTTTAGACACATAGTTTCAATTTCGCGCTCCTTGTGGTCTATCTGAACAGAGAGATCGGGAACAGCCTTTGCAAGCGCGGGATTCCCCTCTGTCAGAGCTTTAGCGGACATAGCAATCGCATTTTCACAAAAAGCCCCCATTGTAATCAACTCTTTATTTAATAAATCTAACTGTTCATCAAATTTTAGGCGCATTATCCAAACCTCCCCGTAATATAATCCTCTGTCCGCTTGTCCTGCGGCATGGAGAATAATTTTTCTGTTTCTCCAAACTCCACCATTTCCCCAAGCAGGAAAAACGCTGTCCTGTCGGAAATTCGGAGTGCTTGCTGCATATTATGTGTCACAATGACAATGGTATAGTCCTTTTTTAATTCTGCGGCAAGTTCCTCTACCTTTGCCGTAGAAATAGGGTCAAGTGCGCTGGTCGGTTCGTCCATCAGCAAAACTTCCGGCTCCACTGCCAAAGCGCGGGCAATGCAAAGACGCTGCTGTTGACCACCCGACATACCAAGCGCAGATTTTTTCAGCCTGTCTTTTACCTCGTCCCAAATTGCCGCCCCCTTTAAGGAACGCTCTACAATTTCGTCCAGCGCAGCTTTAGAACGGATACCATGTGTCTTTGCTCCAAAGGCAACATTGTCATAAATGCTCATAGGGAACGGATTCGGTTTTTGAAATACCATTCCCACACGTTTACGCAGTAGGTTAATATCCATATTTCCATAAATATCTTCACCGTCTAAACGGATAGTCCCTTTGATGTGGCAGCCCTCCACCAAGTCATTCATTCGGTTCAATGTTTTTAATAATGTCGATTTACCGCAGCCCGACGGTCCGATCAGAGCGGTAATTTCGTGTTCCTTAAACGCCACATTTATTTTTTTCAAGGCTTGAAAGTTTCCGTAGAATAAATCCAAATCCTCAACCACGATTTTATCCATCTGTGTTTTTACCTCCTATCTTTTTTGCCACAAACCCGGAAAGCCCGTTTATCAGAATGACAACCACCAATAATACAACCGCAGTTGCGTAGGTCTGCTTGATATACAGCCCCTCGCCCGAAATAGAATACATATGGACGGATAACGTTCTTGCCGACGAAAAAATGCTTGTTGCTATTTCTGCAACGGTTCCGGCGGTAAAGATCAGTGCCGCCGATTCCCCGACGATACGCCCGATTCCAAGAATAATGCCGGACAAAATACCCGGAACGGCGCAGGGCAGGACAATAGAAAATACGGTTCGTAACTTTCCGACTCCAAGCCCGAAGCTGCCCTCCCGGTAGCTGTCGGGAACGCTTCGCAAGGCTTCTTCTGTTGTCCGCATAATAAGCGGTAAAATCATAATACTTAAAGTCAAAGCCCCGGACAGCAAAGACAACCCCAGCCCAAGATATTTTACAAAGAACAGGGAACCGAACAGCCCATAAACGATTGACGGAATCCCGGACAATGTTTCAGCAGTAATACCTACGATATGAACCAGTTTATTTCCCCGTCTTGCGTACTCTGTCAGATAAATTGCTGCACCAATTCCTACGGGAACCGCAAACAGCAGAGAAAGCAGCATAATGAACAGTGTATTGATAAGTGCCGGAAGCAGGGACACATTTTCTGTTGTATATTTGCTGTCAAATAAATCCGGCGTTAAATTTGGAATCCCTTTCATCAATATGTATGCAATAATAAAAATAAGCGCGAGCATTGTAATCAATGCTGCAAGGCATACAGAAAGAAAGAGAACAAAAGATTTAGGGTCGCGTCTGTATGCGCACCATTTCCGTTTCAATTTCCCAATCATTTATTTCACCCTTGTATGATGTTTATAGAAGCAAAAACACCATAACTTCCTTTCTTTTTAATATCGTGGTTCAATACAATTCAGATACTGTGGACTTTTGATTTTTACCTGTAGCTTGACTACTCGACTGGAGTGTATTGCCGCTGCCTTTATCTGAATTGTTTATCTGCTGGATGAGCCGGAGCGTATGTTCCTGAGTTCTTATTTCAATCAAGTCTACGATGATAATCGTTGGTGGATATCACGGTATCAGACTTTATGAAAGGGAGGTACAACCTCATGATTTACGTAGGCATCGACATTGCCAAACTTAACCATTTTGCATCAGCCATATCTTCTGATGGCGTGGAACTCATGAAGCCGTTCAAATTTACTAACGACGGTGATGGCTTCCAAATGCTGGATTCCCGTCTCACTGCACTTTCTTATGAAGACGACAGCATCATCATCGGTCTTGAATCGACGGCACACTACGGCGACAACCTTGTAAGATACCTTGTTGCCTGTAATTACAACGTGTGTGTACTAAACCCCATCAAAACCTCGGTCATGCGTAAAGATAACATCCGCAAGACCAAGACAGACAAAGTCGACACATTCATCATTGCCAAAACACTTTTGATGCAGGATTCCTATAGGTTTGTCTCTTTCTATGACCTTGACCTGATGGATCTCAAACAGCTCGGTCGGTTCCGCCAGAAGACCATTAAGCAGCGAACCCGCTTAAAGATCCAGCTGACTTCCTATGTTGACCAGGTCTTCCCGGAACTGCAGTATTTCTTTAAATCTGGCCTGCATCAGAAAACTGTCTATGCTCTTTTGAAAGAAGCTCCCACGCCTCAGGACATTGCTTCTATGCACATGACTCATCTGAGCCACCTCCTTGTGGCTGCCTCACACGGCCACTTTAAGAAGGAACAGGCCAAAGAATTAAGAGTTCTCGCACAGAAGTCTGTTGGTGCTAATGACAGCGCCCTATCTATTCAGATAACTCATACCATTGCACAGATTGAGTTACTGGATAGCCAGTTGAACAGTGTCGAGGCTGAAATGACACAGATCATGAAATTCAATGATTCTGTTATCATGACCATTCCGGGTATCAGTTACATCAACGGCGGAATGATACTTGGTGAGATCGGCGATATACACCGTTTCTCCTGCCCCGCTAAGCTGCTTGCTTTTGCCGGTTTAGACCCTTCTGTTTACCAGTCCGGTAATTACAGTGCTAGACGCACCAGAATGTCCAAGCGTGGCTCCAGAGTGCTCAGGTACGCACTCATCAACGCAGCACACAATGTTGTAAAGAACAATGCCACCTTCAAAACCTATTATGACAAAAAGATGGCAGAAGGCCGGACTCACTACAACGCCCTCGGGCACTGTGCCGGCAAACTTGTCAGGGTCATCTGGAAGATGCTCACTGACGAAGTCGAATTTAACCTCGATTAGGAGGTCTGTATACCAATACCGATAGATTTTGAAAATGCACCTTTAGGGAGCTTTATTAAGGTTACCCTTTTTTACCACCGATACGAAGAAGAAATTTTTTGCTAATTTAGGCTTGACTTTTCATAGCTGGTCTCCTTTTGAACAGGGAGAGGGACAGATTGATAATGAGAATGAAAACAAACAGAACAACAGCCGTACCAATTAACGCTTCACGGTGTAAATCCGTAGAATATCCCATTTCCAATACAATGTTTGTGGTCAGTGTCCGGACGCCGGAAAGCATACTGTCCGGGATAACCGCTTGATTTCCGGCAACCATCATAACCGCCATTGTTTCACCGACTGCCCGCCCAATCCCTAATACAACCCCTGCAAAAATACCGCTCTTTGCTGCGGGAAGAACCGTAAAAAATACACTTCTTTCATGGGAAGCTCCAAGAGCAAGCCCTCCCTCATAGTAACTTTCCGGGACAGCCCGGATTGAAGTTTCCGAAACGCTGATAATGGTAGGTAAAATCATCAGCCCCAGCAGGACAGAAGCAGTAAGAACACTCATACCGCGCCCGCCAAAGGCTTCCCGGATAAAAGGCACTAAGACTACCAATCCAAAAAAACCGTACACAACCGACGGAATCCCCGCCATTAGATTAACAGCAGCTTTCAAAGGCGCATAGATACTTCTCGGAGCAAATCTTGCCATGAATACCGCTGTCAATATTCCAATCGGTACGCCAATAATCAATGCTCCGGCAGTTACATAGAAAGAGCCGACGATCATAGGGAGAATCCCATAGAGATTATTTGCAGGTTTCCAGCTTGTACCCAGCAAAAATTTGAAAACGCCTATTTCTTTTATTGCAGGGATACCGCTTGCAAACAGGAATATGCAGATTAGAATTACCGCTGCTATGGAAACAAGGGCTGTCAAGAAAAAAAGCAGTTTCATCACTTTTTCTTTTATATTCTTCATAATCATGCTCCTTATTGAAAAGGGGCGGCGGCTTTCTTACCGCAGCCCCTTAAAATCCTACTGTGATATTTCACTCCAACGAACCGCATTACCCATGAAAATATCTTTTACCTGTTCGCTTGTAAGGTTATTTATGGGACAGTCATTATTAACAATCACTGTAATACCGTCCATTGCAATTACGGTAGCGGTCAGTCCTTTTTCCATTTCGGAATCTTTCAGCTCACGGGAAGCCATGCCTATATCGCAGGTTCCGTCTATTGTGTCAGACATACCAGTAGAAGAATCACTTTGCTGTATCTCAATCGTAACGCCCGGATTTCTCTCAAGATAGGCTTCTTTGAGCTTTTCCATAACCGGGGTGACAGAGCTGGAACCCGCTACAATAATTTTGCCCGAATCCATTTCCCCGCTGTAACTTCCCGCGTCAGATACAGAAATATATCCATTTTCTTCAATCACCGCTTGACCGTCCGCACTCATAATGAAGTCGATAAAATCCTGCGCCGTGTCGCTCAAACCGTCTTTTGTTGCAATGTTAAAGGGACGTGCAATCTCATAAGTACCGTTTTTAATATTTTCAATCGTTGCTTCGCAGCCGTCGATCTGAATCGCTTTTACAGTATCATTCATGGAGCCAAGAGAAATATATCCGATAGAGTATAAATCCCCGGCAACCGTTGTCATCATAACAGACGTAGAATTTGTAACGGCGGCGGTGTCTGTTGTATAGTCAATTTTTTCTCCCGCTTCATTTTTCTGCTCGATTCCAAACAGCTCTATGAACGCGCCGCGTGTCCCCGAACCATCTTCGCGGGTAAGTACATTGATCTCTCTTGCCGTGTCAAACTTGCCGGAATCTCCCTCGTTCTTATTACTGCACCCCGTTAATGCAGACAGCATTAGAACACTCACAAGGGCAAATGCCAAGAATTTTTTTGATGTTTTCATTTTTTGAATCTCCTTTGCTTTTTATTGTTTCTTGAAGTGACAGCTATATCATACATGACAAAAATCAAATCCAATATCGCGGCATTGTAAAATAGATGTAAAGTTTTTACAAGCCAAAAATATCTTAATAAAATTTTAGAGGGGCATGTCATCTTGCCCCTCTGTTTCTGCTTTTTGAAATCTGTTTTGTTTGTCTGTCTGCATTTTCCCTTTGATAATTCCGTAACCGTTTGGATATGCTTTCTTCCTTCTTTTGTACTTTTTCCCCGTATTGTTCTTCCCATTTATCCACCTTGTCCCGATATTCGGCATTAGCAGTTTTAGAGACAGAAAAGACTTTGTAGAAATCATGCACCGTCTGGAATCCATATCGCTTGACTATCCCCGACAAACCAATTTTGAGAAGGTCTATTTCCTCATTTTTGCGCTCAATCCTGCTTTGCAGTTCCCCCTTCTTTGTCAATTTCGCAAATCCTTTCAGGCTGTCACGCTCCAGTTCCAACTCATTGCGTTCCCTCTCCGCATCAAAGATAATTCCGTTTTGGCGGTTTAATTCCTTATAAATTTTCAGCAGCTTTGGATATGCGGTGGCTTCAGCGGACATAACAGGCTTTGGTGGAATTTTAGGTTTTTCCTGTTCTGTTGTCTGTGTTTTTGCCTGCAACTCCTGTTTCTGTGATGATGGATTAGCAGTCGGTTCTTTATGAGTGATTTTTTCCTGCATTGGTATTTTATCAGTCTGCGGTATTACTTGTGTCGTTCTTCTCTCGTTTGGCTCTGCAACCGGCTGTATCGTTTCTTTCTCAAATAACTTTGCTGACAGTTCCCTTGCCTTATCCAATACTTTAGAAATCAGCAATGCCAACGCCGTAACAGCGGTCATAATAATACTTCCAAGACGTTCCGGCTGGCTGCCGAATATATCAACCGATTCTCTGATGCGGTCAGTGATATATTTTTTCTTTATCTGTCGTATCTCTGTTTCGGGAACGCCGCTGACAATTGCCCTGTCAACTTCCCTGTTCCAACGCATACGCATTTCGTTATCGGTCTGTATCTGTTCCGCTTTCGGGTTGTTTTTCCCTATCTTCTTGGTGGCAAGATACAATCCGCTGCTGTCGAACACATGAAGTTTTTCTTTGTCGTCTTTTACAAGAAGATTGATAAGGTCGGTATAGAAATGCTTTATCTCGTCAACAAAATTTTCCTGCTTGAACAGCTTACTCTTGGCGGTAAAAAGACTTCGCTCATAGACTTCTCCTTTCTTCACGATTTTACAGCCTTTGCGGACATTTCCGTTTTCGCCGAGTATCTCTTTCTTGGTTCGGACATGTCTCCCGTTTTCGTCATAGAACATATTGCGTGTCGCGGTTTTTTCTATGGGTTCGGGCAACAGTTCCCGTTCAGAAAAAATAAGATGGATATGGTAATTTGTCTTTCGTTTGTTATGGTGCAGTGCTGATACGCACTCCACGCCATATTTTTCTTTGAAGCGATCTGTAAAAAGCTGCAACAGCTTGTTTGGCTCATAAAGATTAGGGAATGATTCGGGCAGGGCAATGATAAATTCCCTCGCCTCAATGCACATTCCCTCTGTGCCGCTTTTTTCAAATTCCTGCCGGTTGCATTTCGCAAGCTCCGTCCAATAGCGGCGGTCTGTCGTTTCATAGACCGCATACAGGTTTTCCTGTTTCGCATGGCTGGATATATAAGTGATCCTGCCCCTGACATCGGACAGTTTGCTCATGCGGATGAATGAATGTCTTTGTATTGTGCTTTGTCCTCCCTCCTGCAAATGGCAGTATCAGATCGGAGTAAGCGGAGGTATGGCGGAACAGATTGTGAGTGGGCGACATAGGCGGTATGTTTACAAACACATCCGCCTTGTGGCGGTCAATTCAAATGCGTCAGCATTTGTAATTCACGCTTGCGTGAATTTGCTCCACGCAGGGGCGAAATCCCCATTGCATAAACGAAGTTTGTGCAATGGGTGTATTTCGCTCTCAAACGCCGAGGGCTTTAAGAGAAAGGAATTTCCCCTATAGGCACTCGAATTATGCCTGCAAAACGGTTGTCATGATAGCAAAAAATGATGGCACTTTTCCATTTGTGATGGCAAAAAACGCTATCACTTCGCCTAAAATGATGCCGCTATGATAGCAAAAAGTGATGATACTTATGATAGTAAAAACTGCCATCATGCTATCAAAAAGTGCTGCCACATATGATAATAAAAGTGCCGGTTCTGAAATTTCTTTCAACTGAAAATGGAGAAAGTCAGTTGAACTTTTACAGTCACTTTATGCTGCATTAGAAACATCGTTAAAACATCAGTTGACTTTTCTAACTGAAAATACAGAAATCAGTCGATTTTTTAAGTCCGTTTTTGCCATATGGACTTATTTTTTCAACCCACTTTCTGCCCATTCCCGCAAATTTCCGCTTGTACCGGAAGGAAGCACATGATATAATCTATTTGCGTGTAGGTATATCATGGCTTCGGTCTGATACATACCTGAGGCGGTTTCGTAAGAAGCCGCCTTTTATACTGCTGATTTTCTTGTTACCGCTTTTACATCGCCCTTATCCCGCAGGTTCTTTCCCTCGTTCACTTCCATGAACTTTTCCAAAATATCGCTTTTGATAAGTACCTTTCGCCCGACTTTTAAGACCGGCAGCTTTCCCCATTCCACAAGGTTTCTCATGGTATTCCTGCCGATTCCCGTATACTCGGATGCTTCCTCGATTGTCATTGCAATCTTCGTTTCTGTCATCAACTTCCCTCCTTTTGAATTGCATTACGCAATTTTGTGTGTACTGATACTATACTGCTTTTATATTCCCTTGTCAAGCGTTATGATAATACGAAAATTGTTTTTAAGTTGCATATTGCATTATTGCTTTTTGTATGCTATAGTATAAACATACCGACAAAGGAGGCGTATCAACATGAAAGACAAAGAATTGCGCAGGCTGATCGGTAGCAGGGCAAAGCAGCGGAGGGTGGAGTTGGGACTGAACCAGCCTTATGTCGCAGAGAAGATGGGGGTAGCCACTTCCACAATCGTGCGCTACGAGGCAGGGACAATCGACAACACAAAGAAGCTGGTCTTGGAAGGTCTGTCAGAAGCACTTCATGTATCTGTGGAGTGGTTAAAAGGGGAAACAGAAGAATACGAAACAAACATTACGGATAAAAGGGAATTATTCATTCGTGATGTGATGTCCTCCATTCTCGCAAAGCTGCCGTTTGACATGGAACAGGCAGAGTCGGACTTTACAAAGGATTTACTGCTGCTGATGTTGAGGGAGTATGAACTGTTCGTGGATTCTTTCCGGTTTGCCTGTAAGAATTTCAAGGACAATGCGGAAAATGCCGCACTCGCCCGGACAATGGGGTTTGAATCGAATAAGGAATATAACGAGATTATGTTCCTTCGGGAAATCACCCACACCGTAAACATGTTTAATGATATGGGCGATATTGTGAGGATCTATTCCAAAAATCCTGAAACAGCCACCGTAAGGCTTGCAAATCTTCTTTCTATGGTATCGGGGGAAGAATCCGAATCGGTATAGTAAAGCAATCGGAGTCATGATATACTTACACGCAGAAAGCATTTCATCAGTTCCGATTGCCCGTTATCGAAAGGAGAACGGATTATGGCAAAAGGTTCTGTAAGAAAAAAAGGAAAGAAATGGTACTACCGCTTCTATGTGGAGGACGCAAGCGGCAACTTGGTACAGAAAGAGTTTACGGGTACGGAAAGCAAGAGCGAGACGGAAAAGCTGTTACGGCAGGCAATGGAGGATTACGAGGAAAAGAAATTCATTGCAAAGGCTGACAACATCACGCTTGGGGAACTGCTCGATATTTGGGCGGAGGAAGAATTGAAAGTCGGCACGCTTAGCAACGGTACGGTGGAAAATTATCTCGGTGCGATACGGTGCATTAAGAAACACCCTGTTGCTGACCGTAGATTAAAAACCGTAACAGCGGAGCATTTGCAGACATTCCTTGACCTGCTTACTTTCGGAGGGACTTATCCAGACGGAAAAGTCAAAAAAGGATTGAGCAAAGACTATATCCACTCTTTCTCAGCGGTTTTACAGCAGTCGTTCCGTTTTGCGGTATTCCCAAAACAACTGATTACGTTCAATCCAATGCAGTACATCAAGCTGAAACGAAAGGCAGAGGAAGTGGATTTGTTTTCAGAGGAAGATATGGGACAGTCAGGCACGCAGCCTATTTCCCATGATGACTATGAGAAACTTATCGCTTATCTTGAAAAGAAAAATGTCTCTGCAGTTCTGCCGATACAGATAGCCTACTATGCAGGGCTTAGGATCGGCGAGGTATGCGGGCTGACTTGGCAGGACATCAACCTTGAGGAACAGTATCTTACGGTAAAGCGGAGCGTCCGCTATGACGGTGCAAAGCACAAAACGATTATCGGACCGACTAAACGTAAGAAAGTGCGGACGGTAGATTTTGGGGACACACTTACCGCCATACTGAGAAAAGCAAGGAAAGAACAGCTTAAAAATCTGATGCAGTACGGGGAACTGTACCACCGCAACTACTACAAGGAAGTGCAGGATAAAAACAGGGTTTACTATGAGTATTACAACTTGGAGAGCACGCAGGACATTCCGGCGGATTACAACGAGATTTCATTTGTATGTTTAAGACCGGACGGCTGCCTTGAAACACCGAGTACATTGAGTATCGTCTGCCGGACACTGGCAAAGAAACTGGACGGGTTTGAGGGCTTTCACTTCCACCAGCTCCGCCATACTTATACAAGCAATCTGCTGTCAAACGGCGCAGCGCCGAAGGACGTGCAGGAACTCTTGGGACACTCTGACGTAAGTACCACAATGAATGTGTATGCCCATGCCACAAGGGAAGCAAAGCGGACTTCCGCAAGGCTCTTAGATAAAGTGGCAGGCAACGATTAAGTACATTTCACAAAAACTTTCCCTTGTAAAATACCCATAAGGGCAAAAACAAGGGAAAATACATATCAATTCACTATATAAGGCTCTAAAAGCCTTGAAAAATAAGGAAAGTTCAAGAAATTCATCTGCAAATCCCGATTTGGAGAATATAAAATAGTACTTTTTCGGGTAAGAAAACAATGTTCCCCGTTCCACTAAGGTTTTTAAAACATCTGTACCGACTTTTTCATTTTTCCATTTGCATTCTCCCAGAAGGAGCTGTTTGCCTGAAAGGGCCGCAATATCGATTTCCTCCTGGCGTTTTTTTGCCGGATTAGAACCCCACCACCGGCCCAGCGTTCCGAAAGGAAAGGGAAGGATGGGATAGATATCCGGGCGGTAGAGATATTGCCGGCAGATATCTTCAAAAATGCTGCCCATAAAATCATTAAACTGAGGTTTTAATGGCTGCTCTGAGCAGAATCAGAGTGCCTTATGGATTTACACAGTATTATTCTGCAAAAAAATGTACAATCGGTAAAATTTGTACAAAAATTACCAGAACAAATCGCAAAGATTATACAAAATGATTGAGTTAATTATTTAACAATGTTATACTGTGGGGGTAAGCGACAAGTAAGCGTTCGGAATATGCGAAACAAGGAGGAGAAGGATTGGAAACAAAGGATCAAAAGATACTGGATGAGATTTTAAAATCTCACAGTTATGACCAGACGGCAGTCATCGGAATTATGCAGGAGATCCAGAAGGTATACCGTTATCTGCCGGAGGAAATGCTTTGCTATATTGCGAAAAAGCTGCATTTAAGCGAAGCGAAAGTATATGGGGTAGCCACATTCTATGAGAATTTTTCTTTGGAGCCTAAGGGAAAATACGTTATCAAAATCTGTGACGGCACAGCCTGTCATGTGCGTCAGTCCACAGCGATTCTGAATGAAATCCGCGGAATTTTGGGAGTGACGGAGGCAAAGCCCACTACAGAGGATATGATGTTCACCGTTGAGACAGTGTCCTGCCTGGGCGCCTGCGGGCTTGCTCCGGTCTGCACCGTCAATGACGTGGTGCATCCTGCCATGACGCCGGAAAAGGCCAGGGAATTGATCAGGGAATTGCAGGAAAACGCAGACAAAGACGCAGGAGAGGAGGCCGCAGATGAGAATTAACAGAAAGAATGGAACGGGCCCCAAAGGAGGTTGCAGATGAGAATTAATACAAGAGAAGAATTAGAAGCCAGAAGAAAAGAATATGCAGCGTCCTTAAAGACCCAGAAAAAACAGATTTTAATCTGTGCCGGCACAGGCTGCGTGGCGGGAGGTTCTTTGAATATCTATGCAAAAATGCAGGAGATTCTCATAAAACGGGGCATTAAATGCGCTCTGGTACTGGAAAAGGAGCCTCACGGCGACAGCGTAGGCTTAAAAAAGTCCGGCTGCCATGGGTTCTGTGAAATGGGCCCTCTGCTTCGGATTGAACCGTCAGGTCTTTTGTATATTAAGGTAAAGACGGAGGACTGTGAGGAAATTATAGAAGAAAGTATTGTAAATGATCGGGTGATTGACCGTCTGGTTTACCATGACCCTCAGGGAAAACCTTATGAGAAACAGGAAGAGATTCCCTTTTACAAGCAGCAGACCCGTGTGGCATTGGAGGACTGCGGACGGATCAATGCAGAGTCCATTAAGGAATACATAGCGGTAGGCGGCTATCAGGCAGTGGCAAAGGCATTGTTTGACATGACGCCCCAGCAGCTTGTGGATGAGGTGTCCAAAGCATCTTTAAGGGGCCGGGGCGGCGGCGGATTCCCCACCGGCCGGAAGTGGTCTCAGGTGCTTGCCCAGAAGGAAGAAGTAAAATATGTGGTCTGCAACGGCGACGAAGGCGACCCGGGGGCATTTATGGACCGGAGCATGATGGAAGGCGATCCTCACCGGGTCATTGAAGGCATGCTGATTGCCGGAATTGCAACCGGAGCCCATTATGGTTATATTTACGTGCGGGCCGAGTATCCCCTGGCAGTGGAACGGCTGCAGACAGCCATCAGCAAAGCGGAAGAGAAGGGGCTTTTGGGCAAAAATATCCTGAATTCGGGCTTTGACTTCGAATTAAAAATCAGCCAGGGAGCCGGCGCATTTGTCTGCGGAGAAGGCTCTGCCCTGACGGCATCTATTGAAGGAAACCGGGGCATGCCCAGGGTGAAGCCGCCCCGTACGGTGGAAAAAGGGCTGTTTGAGAAGCCCACTGTTTTGAATAATGTGGAAACCTACTGCAATGTTCCGCCCATTATCAGCAAAGGGGCGGAGTGGTATCAGACCATCGGCCCCAAAAACAATCACGGCACCAAGGCATTTGCCTTAACGGGAAATGTGATGAATACCGGATTGATTGAAGTGCCGATGGGGACTACTCTTCGGGAAGTTATTTTTGATATCGGCGGCGGCGTCAAGGGCGGCGCATTCAAAGCGGTGCAAATCGGCGGGCCTTCCGGCGGGTGCCTCTGCATCAACCCCACGGAAGACCATCTGGATCTGCATCTGGATTTTGATTCCCTGAAAAAAGTGGGGGCCATGATTGGAAGCGGCGGCCTGGTGGTGATGAACGACAAGAGCTGTATGGTGGAAGTGGCCAGGTTTTTCATGAATTTTACTCAGAATGAGTCCTGCGGCAAATGTATTCCCTGCAGAGAGGGCACCAAACGGATGTTGGAGCTGTTAAATGATATCTGCGAGGGCAGAGGGACCATGAACCACATCACGCTGTTGGAGGAACTGGCAGAAACCATTTCCGCTACGGCTCTCTGCGGTCTGGGCAAAACGGCGGCTTCTCCGGTGGTGAGCACCATGAAATATTTCCGGGAAGAATATCTGGCCCATGTGGTGGATAAAAAATGTCCTGCCGGGCAGTGCAAAGCGCTGGTATCCCTTCAAATCGATCCGAAATTGTGCAAAGGCTGCAGCAAATGCGCCAGGCTTTGTCCGGTGGGAGCCATTTCCGGTGAAGTCAAGAAGCCCTTTACCATTGATACGTCGAAGTGCATAAAGTGCGGAGCCTGCAAAGAAGGCTGCAGTTTCCACGCAGTAAAAGAAGTGTAGGAGGTCTGGATATGGAAAAATATATGATCATTGACGGCGAACGGGTATCTTTTGCCGATGAAAAAAATATTCTTGCCGTTATTCGGAAGGCAGGAATTATTTTGCCGACTTTTTGTTATTATTCAGATCTCTCTATTTACGGCGCATGCCGGATGTGCGTGGTGGAGGATCAATGGGGCGGCATTATCGCTTCCTGCTCCACGCCCCCCAAACACCAGATGGAAATCCGTACCAATACGCCTCAGCTTTATTATCATAGAAAGCGGATTTTGGAGCTGCTGCTGGCGGCTCACTGCAGGGACTGCACCACCTGCGAGAAAAACGGCAAGTGCAAGCTGCAGGAACTGGCAACCAGGTTCGGGATTCCCGGGGTAAGATTTGAAAATACCAATCCCATCCGGCCCATTGACACATCCTCCAAAGCCATAGTCCGCAATCCCAACAAATGCATTCTCTGCGGCGACTGTGTGCGGGTATGCAGCGAAATTCAGCATGTGGGAGCCATTGATTTTGCCCACCGGGGTTCCAAAATGGAGATTTCCACTGCATTCGGCAGGGATATTGCGGATACCAACTGCGTAAGCTGCGGCCAGTGTGCGGCAGTCTGCCCCACAGGAGCCATTACCATTAAGCGTGACAGCCATGATGTGTGGGAGGCGATTCACAATCCAAAGAAGCGGGTGGTTGTGCAGATTGCACCGGCAGTCCGTGTGGCAATCGGTGAGGCTTACGGCTATGAGCCGGGGGAAAATACCATAGGAAAACTGGTGGCCTCCCTGCGGAAACTGGGCATAGACGCTATTTTTGACACCTCCGTGGGCGCAGACCTTACCATTATGGAAGAATCGGAGGAGTTACTGGAGGCCCTGGAGGAGAAAGACCGGAAATATCCGCTGTTTACCTCCTGCTGCCCCGGATGGATTCGCTTTGTGGAAACTCAGTATCCCCATCTGATGCAGTATGTGTCCACCTCCAAATCTCCCATGGAGATGTTCGGCGCAGTTATTAAGGAATACTACCGGAAACAGGACAAAAAAGAAGGAAAAGAGACGGTATCTGTGGCAATTATGCCCTGTACGGCCAAAAAATTCGAAGCTTCCAGAGAAGAATTTAAGCGGAAAGGCATACCAGATGTGGATTATGTGCTGACCTCTGAAGAGGTGATTACCATGCTGCAGGAAATCGGTATCCGTTTTGACCGTTTAGAGCCGGAAGCATATGATATGCCGTTTTCTATTTTTTCTGGCGCAGGAGTGATTTTCGGTGCAACCGGCGGAGTGACAGAAGCAGCAGTGCGGCGGGTGGTGGAAGATAAGAGCCCTAAAGCGTTGAAGGAGATTGAATTTATCGGCGCCCGCGGCATGGAAGGAGTCAAAATCTGTGAGCTTCCCTTTGGAGAACGGCAGATAAGGATTGCCGTAGTCAGCGGCCTTGGCAATGCGGATCACCTGCTGCAGAAAATAGAAAGCGGTGAGGAGCATTTTGATTTTGTGGAAGTGATGGCCTGTCCGGGAGGATGTGTGGCCGGAGCAGGTCAGCCCTTTGCCCGTTCCACTGAGAAACGGATGCGCGCGGAAGGCCTTTATAAGAATGACAAGGCTATGCAGATTAAACGCAGCGAAGAAAATCCGTTGGTGGAAAGCCTTTACAAAGATTTGCTGAAAAACCGGGAGCATGATCTTCTGCATGTGGATTACCTGCATAAATAGGGACAGAGCGGTCAGGGTTTTATAAATTTTATACCGAAGTAAAACAGGGGCTGTCGGAAAACAGGATTTATACACAATATATAGCTGCAAGTTTTTAGAAGCCGCAGCTATATATTGTGAAAAATTGCTGTTTCCCGACATTCCCTTGTTTTATTACGCCGGCAGTTATTTTATGGTAATATTTCCGCTTTCACATTGAACAGAAATACTGCGGGCGTTCTGACTGTCCTGCTTTTGATAATGAGTTGCGCCGTCTTCGTTTTCTTCTATCTTTTTCCCATTCACTTGAATGGTTCCGTATTCTGCATCCAGATCATAATTGAAATCCGCTGCTTGTTCAGCCAGCTTCAGGGTTACGTTTCCGTATTCGGAGCAGGCGTTTATCTGTTCCGGAACTGCCTGCTTCAGAGTCAGATTGCCGGATTCCATAGAAAAATAGCTGTTTTTTGCTTGGAAGCTGTCAATGGTACAATTTCCATAACTGGCATTTGCAAAGAACGCATCCGCCGTCAGAGAAGAAATTTCCAGATCGCCGGATTCCAGAGAAAATGTGCCTTTTTCTGCCTGGAAACTTTCAACGGTACAAGTTCCGTACATGGAATTTACAGAATAATTCCCTCCGGTCAGGGAAGAAATTTTCAGATTGCCGGATTCCAGGTTAAAATTTCCTATTTCAGAAACGGAAACGGTATCGCCGGTATAATCTCCATAAGAAGCGGAGAGGGTCAAACGGCCGCAGGTGACGGTTTCTGCATTAATATTGCCGGATTCGGAAGCAATTTCCAGAGTATCTCCGGTAAATGCTCCAAGGGTCAGATTTCCGTATGTCAGGAATAAATCGGCTTTTTTAGCATTGAGTTGATCAATTTCCAGGTTTCCGCTTTCTATGGACATGTGTATTAGATCGAAATACTGTTCTTTGGGGACGTAGAGATTCATGTAAAAGGGCTCCTGGTATACCGGCTTATGAAACAAATCCAGGGAAATACGATAGGGGTTTTGCATCTTGCCTTCCTGGAAATGAAATTTCCCCTCGGATACGCCGTAATCCGGTTTGCTGCATTTGCCGTCCAGGCTGTACTCCAGATAAAAGCCGTCAGAGGGCAGAATGGATACATCAGCATA
Source organism: Lachnospiraceae bacterium (assembly GCA_910575555.1). GTDB lineage: Bacteria > Bacillota > Clostridia > Lachnospirales > Lachnospiraceae > Petralouisia. Next base: position 225,067 of record CAJTFX010000005.1, read on the forward strand.
ATTTAAGCAGATGGAAATTTCCGAGAAATCTTCCAGTTTTGTTTTTTCCAGAATGTGAGGCTCCGGGTATTTTTCTCTGCGGGGGGAATCCCTGCGGGCAGAAGCCGGGGAATCATTTTGGATTCCGGACGCGATGATGATGCCGGAGCACAGAATGCCGGAAAAAATGGCAATGCCAATTAGAATGAACAGAAATTTGTTGTGGTTTTTCATAACATATCCTCCTTTGCGAATGGTTTTACTCTGTCTGATCATTAAAACGATTGGCAGGGGAGAATGACTTCAGGATGGGGAAGAAGTTTTGCTACGGCATGCGAAAAGCAAAAATACGTTTTATGCATATAATTTATTATACCCTCAGGATAATATAGAACCATTTTTTTCAGAGGGATAGTAAAAGGTTTGGCAAGTGTTGCTGTTCGCGCAGAATTGGTAAACAGTAACCGAAGCGTATTATGGCTGGAAACCGAGTATGAATGGGGTGATTATCATTGAATAATTTTAATTATAACTGGATGTTCAATCCGCCGAATTTGTTTTGCAGAGGAAGGAATTGTCAGAGGAATTGTTGTCAAGAACATGTAGAAGCCGACGTCCCGTGCTGTAGAGAAATGCGGGAAGAAGCCGGCGCTCCGTGCTGTGGGGAAATACATGTAGAAGCCGACGTTCCGTGCTGTGGGAAAATATGCGGAGAGCCTGGCCCCCAGGGCCCGAGGGGAAAACCCGGGCCGCCGGGCTGTGCAGGAGAACGGGGAGAAACTGGCCCGCAGGGAGTTACAGGCCCGCAGGGCCCGCAAGGGGCAACAGGGCCCCAGGGACCCAGAGGAGAACCCGGGGCGCGCGGCCCGCAAGGGCCGCCTGGATATCCGCAGAACAGTATATTTGCATCATTTTTAGGACAGGAGCTGATATTGCCGGAAAACGGAAATCTTCCCCTTAAAACGGACATATCAGATATTACTCAAAATATATCTCTGTGCAACGGTTATTCCGTATCGCTGACGCCTGGATGTTATACAATCTGGTATTATATCTCTGCGGCAGTTAAAAAGCACGGGATGATTCAGCTGACGCCAGTATTAAATGACTGTGCTCAGACGGTATTTCGCACATATGCAGAGACTGCAAAACGGAAGGAAACACTAGTGGTATCAAGATGTTTTATTATTGAAATACCTTGTGCATCTACCCTGTGCTTTGCATGGAATTCTTCGGCAGGCGCGGCCAGAATTAATATGAATTTATGTATAGAAAAGCTTGGCAGGCAATCATTTGATTAGGAGGGAGGTTTCAATATGCCGACAATAAGTCTTTGTATGATTGTTAAAGATGAGGAGATGCATATTGCCCGGTGTCTTGAAAGTGTGGCGGATCTGGTAGATGAAATTATTGTTGTAGACACTGGCTCTTCGGATAGGACCGTAGAAATCGCGTCTCAATATACAACAAACATATATTTTTATCCTTGGCGGGAGGATTTTTCTGAAGCCAGGAACTATTCTTTTTCAAAGGCGTCGATGGAGTTCTGTATGTGGATGGACGCCGACGATATACTGGAGGAAACGGAAAAGGATAAATTTCTGCAGTTAAAGCAGACGCTGTCATCGGATGTTGATATGGTCATGATGAAATATAATACTGCTTTTGATGAGGACGGGAAGCCTTCTTTTTCATATTTTAGGGAAAGATGGATTAGAAATTGTTCCGAGTACCGTTGGGTTGGCGCAGTTCATGAAGTAATATCTCCAAGCGGAAACATTGTGTATTCTGATATTGCAGTTTCCCACAAAAAAATAAACGCAGGCGATCCGGATCGGAATCTTAAGATATACCAAAAGGCGTTGGCAGAAGGAAAAACGTTAGAGCCGCGGCAGCAATATTATTATGGACGCGAATTATATTATCACAAACAATATGAAGAAGCTGTTTCTGTGCTGGAACAATTCCTGCTTTCGGAAGAAGGATGGATTGAAAATAAAATAGAGGCGTGCGCCGTCTGCGCAAACTGTTATTATGGCTTGGGACAGGAAAAATCTGCATTAAATTCTCTTCTGCGCAGTATGAGCTTTGACTTGCCGAGAGCGGAATTGTGCTGTGAAATCGGAAAATACTTTTTGGAGCATGGGAATTACCATACTGCGGTTTATTGGTATGAAACTGCTTTAAGCAGGCCAGGAAATGAATGTTCAGGCGGGTTTATCCTTTTAGACTGTTATGATTATATTCCTTATATGCAGTTATGCGTATGCTATGATAAAATGGGAGACCGGAAGAAGGCAAAAGAATACAATGAAAAAGCAGGAGCTTGTAAACCATATGCTAAAGCGTATTTGTATAACAAACAGTATTTTGACAGTTTGGGGGTATGTTAGTACAGCGAACAATCTATATTTCGATGCACAGGAACTGCCGGATTGCCCTTTATGTTTGAGTTTGAAGTATATTTCTAATATATTCTGAATCCTTCTAAAATATGTAACCTTTTTTGTGGAGTGAACATAAAATATTTGTAGAAAAAAACATTTTTATGTATTTTTTTCAAATAATTTGGAAAGGAATTGGATGATATGGATAATAAAAATTTGTGTAATAGCTGTCAGAATCAATGTCATTATTCCTGCTGTGAACGCGGGCCGGCAGGTCCTAAGGGAGATCAGGGCCCCATGGGCCCCCAGGGAATCAAAGGCGATATGGGATGTCCCGGACCAAAAGGCGACAGGGGAGATCAGGGCCCTATGGGCCCCCAGGGAATTCCCGGCGTTCCCGGAGCAAGAGGTCCCAGGGGAAACACAGGGCCTGTAGGCCCTACTGGAAATACGGGTCCGAGAGGTTGTGCAGGTCCGAGAGGTTACGCAGGTCCGCAGGGGCTTCAGGGAATTCAGGGAGTCCGCGGTGATATCGGGCCGAAAGGCGATCCAGGCTGCGAAGGTCCCCAGGGAGATATCGGTCCGGTAGGACCTGCAGGCCCCACAGGCCCGGCAGGACCTGCAGGTCCGCAAGGAGATGTGGGGCTCCAGGGCCCCAGAGGTATTCCAGGTCCGACAGGAGCCACCGGGGCAACCGGCCCGATGGGTCCGCAAGGCGTAACTGGTCCGCAAGGGATTCAGGGCGCCACAGGTCCGGATGGTGTTCAGGGTCCGAAAGGCTGTCCGGGAGATGATGGTCCAACCGGTCCGACAGGCCCAACGGGAGCCACGGGAGCAGACGGAGCGCCGGGAGCCACAGGAGCAACGGGAGCAGATGGAGCGCCGGGAGCCACGGGAGCAGATGGAGCGCCGGGAGCCACAGGAGCCACGGGAGCAGATGGAGCACCAGGAGCAACGGGAGCCACAGGAGCAGACGGAGCCACGGGGGCCACAGGAGCAACGGGAGCCACAGGAGTTGCAGGCACAGGAGCTGTTATTCCTTTTGCGTCGGGGCTTCCGGTTTCTTTGACGACAATTGCCGGAGGGCTTGCAGGAATTCCTGCTTTTGTTGGTTTTGGAAGCAGTGCGCAGGGGCTTACGCTTTTGGGCTCAACCATTGATATTACAAATGCCGGCGGAACACTTTCTAACTTTGCATTTCAGGTTCCCCGCGACGGTATTATCACTTCGTTCAGCGCATTTTTCAGCACTACGGTAGGTTTGTCCTTAATAGGTTCTACTGTTACAATAAGAGCGCAGATTTATCAGTCTGCAACGCCGAATAATGTTTTTTCTCCGATTGCAGGAACACAGATCAATCTGACGCCGTCGCTTTCCGGAATTATATCCATTGGCACGCTGCTGAATGGCGCGCTTACAGGACTTAATATTCCTGTAACGGCTCAAACTCGGCTGATGCTGGTATTTTCAGCGACGGCCAGCGGAGTGACTTTGCTCAATACAGTTGCAGGATATGCAAGCGCCGGTTTAAGTATCAATTAAGCCGCATGAAAGGCATCTTGAATTGATAAGAGAGCTTCGTAAGGAGTTTTAGAGTAGAGCATACAAAAGATAACAGATGTCCTGGTACCCATCATTTCCTGGATGAAGGGTACCAGGTTTAATTTTGCTGAATCAGACGCTGAAAAGCAATGCGCGGACTTCCATCCTCCACATGGATCATTCCGCATTCCAGAAACCCGTTTTTTTCTAACAGATGCCGCATGACAAAGTTGTTTTCATGGGTGTCAATTCTGAGATTTCCAATGAGAGTATTGCAGAAATTCAGGCATTCTGTCAGAATGCCTTTCTGACCGCCGGCGCTTGCGATGCGGTGAATGACGCCGTAGGGAAGATCGTTGCTCCATCTGCCCTGTATGTTCCGGTAAGTGGGATCTTCTCCTATCTGGAAAGCAAATACCCCGGCAATCTGCCGGGCGGAAGCTGTCAATCCTTCGGTATTTGCCTGCGGTTCGGTTTCTATCAGAAACAATCTGCCCAGTTCAATATCCTGCCGGATGGTTTCAGGCTCCGGTTTGTCCATTCCCCACTGCCCGGGATTGCCGTTTAATGCCATCTGCTTTCTTGCATAAGCATAGATGGGCAGGATATTTTCTAAATCATGATACGATGCTTTTCTGATATACATTGCAATATTCCGCCTTTCATTCGTTATTACAGAAAGAAATTCCCCTACGCCCTGCCAGGATGTTCCTTCGCCAGATTTTTCTGCGCCGTAGACAGCATCAGTTTAATCCGGTTTAACTGGTTTACTTCAGAAGCTCCCGGATCGTAGTCGATGGCTACAATATTGGCGTCGGGATACTGGTGCCGTATTTTCTTAATGACGCCTTTGCCCACTACATGGTTGGGCAGACAGCCGAAGGGCTGGGCGCATACAATGTTATTCGTGCCGGAGTGAATCAGTTCTAACATTTCTCCGGTCAGAAACCAGCCTTCCCCGGTCTGGTTTCCCTGGGATACGATGGGAGACGCATAGTCTGCCAGTGCATCAATCCGCGCAGGGGGGTCGAAGCGGCGGCTTCTTTCAAATTCTTTTCTTGCGGCGCTGCGCAGCTGCTCCAGAATCCGAATGCCCAGATTGGCAATTCTGGCGGCGGATTTTTTCTGTCCCAGTTTTTCCACACGGAAATTCTGATTATAGAAGCAGTAGAGCAGGAAGTCTGTCAAATCGGGGACTACCGCTTCTGCGCCCTCCGCTTCTAAAAGCTCCACCAGATAATTGTTGGCCGCAGGCAGGAATTTTACCAGAATTTCTCCCACAATGCCCACCCGGGGCTTTCGTTCTCCGGTGACTGGCAGCTGGTCAAAATCCCGGATGATTTCCCGGCAGTAGCGTTTGAAGGTTCTGTGGGAAAGAATTCTGGGGTGAGAGACAAATTCCATGCATTTCTGCTTCCATTTCTCATGAAGGGCATTAGCTGCGCCCGGAACGGCCTCGTAAGGTCTGGTACGGTACAGGCAGCGCATGAAAATATCTCCGAAAATCAAAGCATACAGCCCTTTTTGCAGCAGGGGCAGGGTAAGCTTGAAGCCCGGGTTGGCCTCCAGTCCGCTTAAGTTTAAGGAAATCACCGGAATATCCGGGCAGCCGGCTTTTTCCAGGGCCCGGCGGATAAAGCCGATATAGTTGGAAGCCCTGCATCCGCCGCCGGTCTGGGTGATGACCACAGCGGTTTTCGTTAAATCATAATTTCCCGACAAGAGGGCCTCCATAATCTGCCCTACCACAATCAGGGAAGGGTAGCAGGCGTCATTGTTCACATATTTCAGCCCCATGTCCACAGCGCTTTTGCCCTGATTGCCCAGAACCACCATATTGTATCCGGCGGACTGGAAGGCGGGCTGCAGCAGTTCAAAGTGGATGGGAGACATCTGGGGGCAGAGGATGGTGTAGTGTCTGCGCATTTCCTCTGTAAATACTACACGGTCAAAGGTGGAGGGCAGGACGGTGCGGCAGTTTTTCTGCTTCTCCTTCACCCGGAGAGCGGACAAAAGAGAGCGGATACGGATTCTTGCGGCGCCCAGGTTATTTACTTCATCGATCTTCAGGCAGGTGTAAATTTTGCCGGATTTAGTCAGAATATCATTGACCTGGTCGGTGGTGACGGCGTCCAGGCCGCAGCCGAAGGAATTTAACTGGATCAAATCCAGATCTTCCCTGATCTTGACAAAGTTTGCGGCGGCATAGAGCCTGGAATGGTACATCCACTGATCCATCACAAGCAGGGGCCGTTCCACCTCCTTCAGATGGGAAACGGAATCCTCTGTCAGTACCGCAATGCCGTAGGAATTAATCAGCTCCGGAATGCCGTGGTTAATTTCCGGGTCAATGTGGTAGGGCCGTCCGGCCAGGACAATTCCCCGGCGGCCGGTTTCTTCCATGTATTTCAGAGTTTCCTCCCCTTTGCGGCGGATGTCCTCCCGCATACGGGCCAGTTCCTGCCACCCGGCGTCTACCGCGGCCTGCGTTTCCTCCGGCGGAATGGAAAATTCCTGTAAAAACAGAGGCAGCAATTGTTCTGCCAGTGTTTCTTTGGAAGCAAAGGACAGAAAAGGATTGAGAAAACGCACCTTGCCGGAGGTAATTTCATCCACATTGTTCTTGATATTTTCCGCGTAGGAGGTGACAATGGGGCAGTTAAAATGGTTGTTGGAATCCGGAAATTCATCCCGCTCATAGGGAATGCAGGGGTAGAAAATAAAGTCTGCCTGATGCTGAATCAGCCAGGATACATGTCCATGGGCCAGCTTTGCCGGATAACATTCCGATTCACTGGGAATGGATTCAATGCCCAGCTCGTAAATCTTTCTGGTGGACTGGGGAGACAGCATCGTGCGGAATTTTAAAGTCTTAAAAAATACCGCCCAGAAAGGATAATTTTCGTACATGTTCAGCACCCTGGGAATTCCCACGCTTCCCCGAAGGGCTTCTTCCTGGGAAAGAGGTTCGCAGGAAAACATGCAATTGTTTTTATATTCAAAGAGATTGGGGATCTGCTCTTTATTTTTCTCTTTTCCCAGGCCCTTTTCGCAGCGGTTTCCGGTGATGAACTGACGGTTTCCGGTAAAACGGTTGATGGTCAGCAGGCAGTGGTTGGCGCAGCCCTGGCATCTGGTCAGTTTGGTGTCTGCTTTCAGGTTTTCAATTTCTTCGATGGGCAGCATGGTGGTGCGGGGATTATCCTCATAGCGTTCTTTTGCAATCAGCGCAGCTCCGAAAGCGCCCATAATTCCTGCAATGTCCGGACGGATGGCTTCACAGCCGGATATTTTTTCAAAGCTGCGCAGCACTGCGTCATTATAGAAGGTTCCGCCCTGGACTACAATATGTTTCCCCAGGTCTTTGGCGTCGGACACCTTGATTACCTTAAACAAGGCATTCTTGATGACAGAATAAGCAAGGCCGGCAGAGATATCGGATACTTCGGCGCCTTCTTTCTGGGCCTGCTTTACCTTGGAATTCATAAATACCGTGCAGCGCGTGCCCAGGTCAATGGGATGTCTGGCAAACAGAGCGGCCTGGGCAAAATCCTCCACAGAATAATTCAGGGATTTTGCAAAAGTTTCAATAAAAGAGCCGCAGCCGGAGGAGCAGGCTTCGTTTAACTGCACGCTGTCCACCGTCTGGTTTTTGATTTTAATGCATTTCATATCCTGGCCGCCGATGTCTAAAATACAGTCCACCTCAGGGTTGAAAAATGCCGCCGCATAGTAGTGGGCCACGGTTTCCACTTCCCCTTCATCCAGTAAAAAGGCGGACTTTAACAACGCTTCCCCGTATCCGGTGGAGCAGGAGTGTACGATATGGGCCTCTTCCGGCAGCAGGGAATAGATTTCCCGAATCGCCAGAGTGGCGGTAGCCAGAGGGTTGCCGTTGTTGCTGCTGTAAAAAGAGTACAAAAGGGCGCCGTCGTCTCCCACAAGAGCTACCTTGGTGGTGGTGGAGCCGGCGTCTATGCCCAGATAGCAGTTTCCCCGGTAGGTGGACAAATCTCCGGCTGTCACCCGATGCCTGCTGTGGCGTCTCTGAAATCTGTCATATTCTTTCTGGGTGGAAAACAAAGGCTCCATTCGTTCCACTTCAAATTCCATTTTAATTTCAGAGGAAAGTTTCTGTAAAATGGTTTTCAGCTCCATGGATATTTCCGGCTTGCAGTTTAAGGCGGAACCCATGGCTGCAAACAGGTGGGAGTGGTCCGGTGCAATAATGTGCGCTTCATCCAGCTTCAAAGTCCGGATAAAAGCCTCCTTCAGTTCTCCCAGAAAATGCAGGGGGCCGCCCAGAAAAGCAACATGCCCCCGGATGGGTTTTCCGCAGGCCAGGCCGGAAATTGTCTGATTGACCACCGCCTGGAAAATGGAAGCGGACAAATCCTCCTTGGAAGCGCCTTCATTGATTAGGGGCTGAATGTCTGATTTGGCGAACACGCCGCAGCGGGCGGCAATGGGATAGATTGCCTTGTAATCCCTGGCGTAAGTATTCAGTCCGGTGGCGTCGGTCTGAAGCAGAGAAGCCATCTGATCAATGAAAGAGCCGGTGCCGCCGGCGCAGATTCCATTCATGCGCTGCTCCACATTGCCCCCTTCGAAGTATATGATTTTAGCATCCTCGCCGCCCAGTTCGATGGCAACGTCCGTCTGGGGCGCATAATCCTGCAGGGCAGAAGCCACGGCAATCACTTCCTGTACAAAGGGAATGTCCAGATGTCTGGCCAGGGTCAGTCCGCCGGAACCGGTAATCACAGGAGACAGGAAAAGATTGCCCAGTTCATCCTGCGCTCTTGCCAGAAGGTCGGAGAGAGTTTCCCGGATATTTGCGAAGTGTCTCTGATAATCGGCAAACAAAATCTGATTGTCAGTGTCTAATATTGTAATTTTTACAGTCGTTGAGCCAATGTCAATGCCCAGCTTGTGTAAAGTATGCTGTTCCATATCAGTTCCTCCAGTTTCCTGTAGAATTTAAATGGTAAATTTTGCTGTTTCTTCCTATTTATTATAAGGGTCCAAAAATCAAACACCGCTTATTATACGACAGGAATTAGCAAAAAACAATTATTTTTTTTATTTTTTGTATTTTAGTATATGTCTGAAATAAAAATACAGAACAAAAGAGCAGATTTCCATGGGCCGGAAATTCCCTTTGGCAGAACCCATTTCCATTCCGGGAATATAATAGTAGGGAGATAACAGAAATAATATGGAGGAAGCTTATGGCAAAAATGATTCCGATTCCCATCGGCCCCATTTACAATGAAGGCTCCTGCCGGGGAATGGTGCATGTCATCGAAAAGGGAGACACACTCTACCAGCTGGGAAAACGCTACCATGTCAGCGTGGGGCAGCTGATGTTCGCAAATCCCTTTGTAAATGTTTACAATCTGCAGATTGGAGATGAACTCTGCATCCCAATCAGCATTCAGCCCAGAACCCCGGAGCACGGAATGCAGGGAGAACTGATGCAGGGCAGGGAAACAGCGCCGGATCAGGAATTATAAACTTTTTATGAAACTGTGCGGCTTTCGTTGACAAACCAGAAAGGAAAATCTATAATGGATACTTGAAGAATGCCTGTCTGCATAGGAGGATATTATGAATTTTCTGAACAAAATGGAGCGGAAATTTGGAAAGTACGCCATTCAAAATTTGACTTTCTGGTTAATCGGAGCCTGGATTTTAGGCTTTATCATTCAGTATACAATGCCGGAGGTTCAAAAATTGCTGTTTTTGGAACCTGCGCTGATTCTGAGAGGGCAGGCATGGAGAATTGTTTCCTGGCTGCTGGTTCCGCCGCCGGTGAATCTCCTGTTTTTGATTTTCTTTTTATCCTGCTATTATTTTATTGGGAATTCCATTGAACAGGCCATCGGAACTTTCCGCTACAATGTGTATTTAATCGGCGGTTTGCTGTGTTCTGTTCTGGGGGCTTTCCTGCTGTACGGCTTTTATTATGTATTCAGGGGAGTGGCGGTCACCGGAATCGGGTATTATTTCAGTACGGAATATATCACCATGTCATTGTTTATGGCATTTGCAGTGATTTATCCCAATGTGGAATTCAGGCTGTATTTTTTGATTCCCATTAAGGCAAAATGGATGGGAATTATAGATGCGGTCTGGATGGCGTTTATGCTGATTGCAAGCAACGCGGCAGGACGGACGGCGATTCTTGCGTCTGTGATGAATTTCCTGATTTTCTTTTTCAGCACCAGGGACTACCACCGGGTGTCTCCGAAGGAAATACACAGAAAGCAGGTATATCGGCAGCAGATGCGCCAGGCCCAGAATGTTACCAGGCATAAATGTGCGGTCTGCGGCAGGACGGAGCGGGACGGGGCGGAACTGGAGTTTCGGTTCTGTTCAAAATGTGACGGCAATTATGAATACTGTCAGGATCATCTGTTTACCCATCAGCATATAAAACGCAGTTAAGCGGGCGGAATTGGTTGTTTCTGTCCATTGACAAACGTAAGATAAGAACTTATAATATCCATAATGTGGCATATCAGAAGTACTGAAGCTTCCGATATGCTTCATTCTCTTAGTAGGAAATAAATTTGAAAATACAAAACTCAGGAGGAGCACAGATGGAAAATGAAGTGGTTTCCAGGAACTTTATTGAACAGGAGATTGAAGAGGATTTAAAGGAGGGACATTGCGAAACAATTCGAACACGTTTTCCACCGGAGCCCAATGGTTATCTCCATATAGGACATGCCAAATCCATTCTTTTGAATTATGGTCTGGCAAAAAAATACAACGGAAAGTTTCATATGCGTTTTGACGATACCAATCCCACCAAGGAGAAAACAGAATTCGTAGAATCCATCAAAGAGGACATTCAGTGGCTTGGCGCGGACTGGGAGGATCGTCTCTTTTTTGCTTCGGATTATTTTGAACAGATGTACGAGGCGGCAGTGAAGCTGATTCAGAAAGGCAAAGCCTATGTGTCTGACTTAAATCCGGAGCAGATTCGGGAATATCGGGGCACTTTGACAGAGCCGGGAAAAGAAGATCCCAATACAGGAAGAAGCGTGGAAGAAAATCTTCAGCTGTTTGAAGATATGAGGAACGGAAAATATGAGGACGGCGCGCTGGTGCTTCGGGCGAGGATTGACATGGCTTCCCCCAATATCAATATGCGCGATCCGATTCTTTACCGGGTGGCCCATATGTCCCATCACAATACAGGGGATAAGTGGTGCATCTATCCCATGTATGATTTTGCCCATCCCATTGAGGACGCCATTGAGGGAATCAGCCATTCCATCTGTACGTTGGAATTTGAAGATCACCGGCCGCTGTATGACTGGGTAGTGCGGGAGCTGGAATACCCCAATCCCCCCAGACAGATTGAATTTGCCAAGCTGTATTTAACTAATGTGGTGACGGGAAAGCGGTATATCAAGAAGCTGGTGGAGGACGGCATTGTGGACGGCTGGGATGATCCCAGGCTTGTGTCCATAGCGGCGCTGCGCAGAAGAGGATTTACGCCGGAGTCCATTCAGAAATTCGTGGAGCTGTGCGGGGTTTCCAAAGCTAACAGTTCTGTGGACTATGCCATGCTGGAATACTGCATCCGTGAGGATTTGAAGCTGAAGCGTTCCCGGATGATGGCTGTGCTGCACCCCATCAAGCTGATAATTGACAATTATCCTGAAGGGCAGGTGGAATACCTGGATGCAGCCAACAATCTGGAAAATGAGGAGCTGGGCACAAGGAAGATTCCATTCTGCCGGGAATTGTATATTGAACGGGAAGATTTCATGGAGGAGCCTCCGAAGAAATATTTCCGTCTTTATCCGGGAAATGAAGTGCGTCTGATGCACGCATACTTTGTGAAATGCGAAAGCTTTGTAAAGGATGAAAATGGAGTTGTCACCGAGGTGCACTGTACTTATGACCCGGAGACAAAGGCAGGAAGCGGTTTTACCGGCCGCAAAGTAAAAGGGACGATCCATTGGGTGCCGGCGCCTTTTGCTGAAAAATGTGAAATACGATTGTATGAGAATCTGGTGGATGAAGAAAAAGGAGTATATAACAAAGAAGACGGAAGCCTGAACCTGAATCCGGAATCACTGACCGTTTTAACGGATTGTTATGTAGAGCCTGCTTTGGCAGACACGAAACCATATGACAGTTATCAGTTTGTAAGACAGGGATTTTTCTGTACGGATGCAAAGGATTCCAGGCCGGATGCGCTGGTTTTCAACCGAATTGTATCGTTAAAGAGTTCTTATAAGCTGCCGACCCAGAACTAGCAGCACACAGGAGGAGAAGGATATGAGTTTATTTTCAGGATTAGAGAAATTCGGTACAAAATCTGCGGAAACCATGGAAAAGAAGGAAAATGCGCAGACAGGCAAAGAGGAGCAGGAGAAAGGGGAGAAGCCGGAGAAACAGCAGAAAAAAGCGGTTCCTCCCGAAGCAGATTTTCTGCTTCCCAAGACCGTACATTGTAAAGTATGTGAACAGGACTTTAAGAACAAAACGGTAAAAAGCGGAAAAGCAAGGCGGCTGCAGCCGGATCGCGATTTGCGTCCCAGGTTTCAATATATTGACACCTTAAAATATGACGTCGCTTCCTGTCCTTTTTGCGGTTATACGGCTATGACACGGGATTTTGACAGAGTTACCCCCACCCAGATTAAAATGATAAAAGAGCAGATTTCTTCCAAATTTCAGCCCCGCAAGGAGACGGAAGAGGGAAGCTATTCTTATAATACCGCCATTGAACGCTACAAGCTGGCGCTTTTGAATACTGCGGTCAAACGGGGAAAAGAAAGTGAGAAAGCCTATACATGCCTGAAAATTTCATGGCTGCTCAGGGGCAAAGCAGATACTTTAGAGGGGAATACGCCGGAAGAACTGGCGGTGAAAGAAGCGCTGAAGAAAGAAGAAGACACCTTCTACCTGCAGGCATATGAAGGCTTCAGCAAGGCCATTTCCCAGGAAATGTTTCCGATTTACGGAATGGATGAGAGTACGATGGATTATCTTCTGGCTTATATGTCCTTTTACTTCAAGAAATTTGAAATGGCTTCTAAATTTCTGGGAGGCGTACTGACCTCCGGCACGGCAAGCCGGCGGCTGAAGGATATGGCATTGGATCTGAAAGAAGATATTATAGAGCAGATGAAACGGTAACGGTATTCTGCATGGAGCGGATGCAGAGGCCGTCCGGGCGAAAATGGAACAGAAATCATATTGTGCAGTATGGAAGGAGGCAGAAAAGTGAAGAAGCATCAAACAATTGCAGAGGCAGGCATTATGATCCTGTCAATGGCAATGATTTTTCTGGCAGGCTGTACGACAGAGGAACAGAGGGAGGCGGCCCGGCAGTACCGGGAGGAAGCAGAATCCTTTCTGGAAGAGGGACAGTATGATGAGGCGAGAAAGGCCATGGAGCAGGCATTGGAGCAGACGCCTGAGGATGAAGAGCTTCTGGCAGCTTCCGATAAGATGAATCAGGAGATCGATCGGAAGATAGATGAAATCAACGGCTACAATGCAACAATGGAGGCTGCCCGGCAGGCCATAGAAGCGGACGACGCGGCTGCTCTGGACGCCCTGCAGGAAAGCGACGCAGGAAAGGCGTTGGTGAAGGCGGCAAAAGAAACCGGAAGCTATCTTTATATGCCGGAGGGAGGAACCAGCGGCAAGGGCATTGGATTTTATACCTTTAATGACTGTGACTGCGATCAATGGTACTATGGAGATTACCAGGAAGGCAAACGGGAAGGAAAGGGAATCTGGTATTACGTCAGCAGCCATACCGAGGATAAAAGTCTCTATAAGGAGGTCTATAATGGAGACTGGAGCGGGGACGCGCCCAATGGAACAGGGCATCAGGTGATCGCTCTGGGAGACACGGTGGACACAGATCAGGACTTTCAGGTAGAAAACGGGTTGTTTTACGGAACCTATGACATTCAGGATACCCTGGAGGACGGGACGGCAGTAACCGGCAAGTATGAGCTGCAGAAAGGGAAATACGTGACGATTTCGGATGAGGAGCTGGAGCAGAACAATTTTGTGGTGCCTGCAGAGCCCCATCTAGCCATTGCGTTTCTCTACAACGAAGCCGGAGAAATCAAAAGCTGCACCATGGTGTATGCCGAAGACGCCACCAGAGGCGTAAAGCATTTTTATTAATTTTCAGAAATTCTGACGAGTGATAGAACGCTTCATAAAAATGCAGGAATGCTGTTCTTTGGGCAAGCCGGACAGATTGTCTTTTGCAGATGAATCTGCCCGGCTGTGCAGGGAGGGTGTTCCTGCTTTTTTTGCTGTATTTCTTCAGTAAAGTTTAAAATCTGCTTCAATTGTTAACTAATATTTATTTACAGTTGACAATTGAAGGTTTTCCATGTATACTCGTGAAGAAAAGAATTTTAAGCAGGAGGAAGTATGTATGACAGAAACGAAAGGATTATCGGTTAAGACAATTGCAGCAATCGGAATGATTACGGCGGTAACCTGTATTTTGGCGCCCCTTTCCATTCCCATCGGGCCGGTGCCCATCTCTCTGACAAACCTGGTGATTTATTTCGGGCTTTATATTCTGGGGTGGAAAAAGGGAACCATCAGTTATTGCGTCTATCTTCTTATTGGACTGGTGGGGGTTCCGGTATTTTCCGCATTTACAGCAGGCCCCCAGAAGCTGCTTGGGCCCACCGGAGGATATTTGATTGGCTTTATCCCCATGGCGGTGATTGCCGGGCTTTTTATTGAGAAATCCGGACGGAAAGCGGCATTAAGCCTTGCCGGCATGGTTCTGGGCACTGTGGTATGCTATGGGTTCGGCACGGCATGGCTGGCAGTTTCGGCCCATATGGATTTTCCCGCTGCCCTGGCGGTTGGAGTGCTGCCTTTTCTTGTGGGGGATCTGGTTAAGATGGTTCTTGCAGTGATGATTGCGCCGCAGATTTACAATGCGCTGCAGCGGGCAAATTTGCTATGAAAGCCCTTGGAAAGCCCTTGGCTTCCATAGCCAGGATGGCCATGCGGCCCGCCGGACGGAAGTCTGAGCATGATGGGGGTTTCCTATAGACTATTGTTTTGATTTTTCATATTGACCGTACTGTTACTATATGGTTTATGATGGGTTACAGGAAATACAGTAACGACAGTTTACGAGAGGAGAACCTGTATGGAAAATCAAAATGCATATTTAAAACCTGTAACTCTGAAAAATATTTTAAAATTCGCAGTGCCCACCATTGCCATGACTCTTTTTATGTCATTTTACACCATGGTGGACGGCCTGTTTGTGTCTAACCTTATCGGCACAGACGCACTTTCGGCCATTAACCTGACAGCGCCGGTCATTCAGCTTGTGACTGCCATTTCCACCATGCTTGCCACCGGCGGCAGCGCAGTGATTATGAAAAAGATGGGGCAGCATAAGACCGAAGAAGCAAAAGAAGATTTTACCTTTCTGATTCTGGTGAATGTGATAGTGGGGCTTATCATGTGCGCTTTGGGATATTTTGCCATGGGCCGTATTTTTGGGGGAATGAATCTTTCGGCAGCGGTGGAACAGTACTGTGTGGAATATTTAAGCCGTTATCTGGTATTTACGGTGCCGATTCTATTGATGAATAACTTTACCCTTTATATGATTGCCAGTGAGAAGGCCGCCTTGTCCCTGGTCTGCTCTGTGGCAGGCGGCGTGCTCAATATGATTCTGGACTATGTATTTCTGGCAGGGCTACATATGGGAATCGGCGGAGCGGCAGCGGCCACCGGCCTGGGCTATTCCGTAACGGCGGTGGCAGGATTGTTTGTGTTCAGTCAGAAAAAGAATCTTTTGCACTTTAAGAAACCGGCAGTTCGGCTCCGTGTTCTGACAGGCGCCGCTTCCAACGGATGCTCTGAGATGGCCACGGCCCTGGTTACCGGAATTGTCACTATGATGTTCAACTGGACGATGCTCCATTACGTTGGAGAAGACGGCGTTGCGGCTGTTACCATTATTATGTATGTGTTGATGTTTGCAAGCTCTCTGTATACGGGATATTCTTACGGAGTGGCCCCGATGCTGAGTTACTATTACGGAGAGCAAAACCATGATAAACTGAAAAAACTGGTGGAAGTGAGCCTGAAGGTGATTGGAGGAATCTCCGGAGTGACAGTAGCGGCTTCTTTCCTGATGACAAAGCCGCTGGTAGCGGTTTTTGCCTCTCCGGAAAATCCGGTGTATGATTTGGCGGTTACCGGCAATCGGATCTGTACGGCAGCATTGCTTTTTATCGGATTTAATATTTTTGCCAGCGGGATGTTTACTGCGTTGTCCAATGGAGTGGTTTCTGCGGTTCTGGCATTTTCCAGATCTTTTGTTTTTATGCTGATTACAATGATAGCCCTGCCTCTGGTGCTCGGCGTTAATGGAATCTGGCTGGCTACGCCGGCAGCAGAATTGATGGCTCTTGGTTTGTCTTTTTTTATGTTTCTGAAATACAGGAAGCGGTATGGGTATTAAACAGAAAGACTGCCGCAGGAAGATCAGGCATCTTCCACACGGCAGTTTTTTCAGATAAAATCTAAAATCATATGCAGCAGATTAATTCTGTCCCTTCTCAAGCTCTGCCATCTTCATGGCCCGCACTTTCAGCGGAAGCCCGAACAGGGTGATAAAGCCTTCTGCATCATGATGGTCATACAGATCACCGGTGGTAAAGCTTGCCAGAGATTCACTGTAGAGAGAGTAGGGAGAAGTGGTTCCGGCTTTGATAATGTTTCCTTTATAAAGCTTGAATTTTACTTCTCCGGTGATGTATTGCTGGGTGGAAGTCACAAAAGCCTGCACTGCCTCGCGCAGCGGAGTGAACCATTTGCCTTCATATACAATCTGAGCCAGCCGGTTGCCCATGTCTTTTTTCACTTCCATGGTGGCCCGGTCTAACACCAGTTCTTCCAGCTGCTGCTGCGCTTCCATCAGAATGGTTCCGCCGGGAGTCTCATATACGCCTCTGGATTTCATGCCTACCACCCGGTTTTCCACAATGTCAATGATGCCGATGCCGTGTTTTCCGCCCAGACGGTTTAATTCGCGGATGATGTCAGCAACCTTCATGGCTTTGCCGTTGATGGTTTTGGGAACTCCGGCTTCAAAGGTCATGGTAACGTATTCTCCTTCATCCGGCGCTTTTTCCGGGGATACCCCAAGTACCAGAAGGTGGTCGTAGTTGGGTTCGCAGGCAGGATCTTCCAGTTCCAGTCCCTCATGGCTGATATGCCACAGGTTGCGGTCGCGGCTGTAGCTGCTGTCTGCAGAGAAGGGAAGGTCAATGCCGTGTTCCTTGCAGTATGCAATTTCCTCTTCCCTGGACTGCATGTTCCACTTGTCGCTTCTCCATGCTGCAATAATTTTTAAATCGGGAGCCAGGGCCTTGATGCCCAGTTCAAACCGGATCTGGTCATTTCCTTTGCCGGTAGCGCCGTGGCAGATGGCGGTAGCTCCTTCTTTTCTTGCAATTTCCACCAGACGTTTGGCAATACCGGGGCGTGCCATGGAGGTTCCCAGAAGGTATTTATTCTCATAGACAGCGCCTGCCTGTACGCAGGGAATAATGTATTCTTCTGCAAATTCGTCGGTGATGTCCTCAATGTATAATTTGGAAGCGCCGGATAATTTGGCGCGTTCTTCTAAACCGTCCAGTTCTTCTTCCTGCCCGCAGTCGATGCAGCAGCAGATAACGTCATAATCGTAATTCTCCTTTAACCATGGGATGATGGCGGTGGTGTCCAGGCCGCCGGAATAAGCTAAGATGACTTTTTCTTTCATTACATTTCCTCCGTTGTTTTACGTTATTTTTCAATGCTCACATCATTATATCTTAATGTGCGTAAAAAGACAAGTGAAAAATTATACATAATAAAGTAATAAAAATGCAAATTTACGTACAAAACGCTAAACAGAACGTGATATTTTGGGAAAATCAAAATTCCTGCTTGAATAAAAATCGAAATCAATGTATAATTATTCAATCTCGAATGAATAAAAAAGACTTTACGAAACAGAAGAGATGTATTAATATGTTTAAGAATGCAGTTGTCTGAATAAGAAAGTGAGGAAGATTATGATAAAAGCGGGAATTATCGGAGCTACCGGATATGCGGGGGCGGAATTGGTGCGGATTCTTCTGGGACATCCGGAAGTGGAAATTATATGGTACGGTTCCAGAAGCTATATTGATGAAAAATATGCCAGGGTCTATGGAAATATGTTTCGGCTTGTGGAGAATGTCTGCCGGGATGATAAGATAGAAGAACTGGCCAGGGAGGCGGATGTAATTTTCACAGCCACGCCCCAGGGATTTCTGGCAGGCGTTTTGACGGAGGATATTTTAAAGGAAACAAAGGTTATAGACTTAAGTGCGGATTACCGGCTGAAAGATGTGAAGATTTATGAAGAATGGTATAAAATTGAACATAAAAGCCCTCAGTTTATCGGGGAAGCAGTGTACGGCCTGTGCGAAATCAACAGAGAGCAGGTGAAGCAGGCAAGGCTTACGGCCAATCCGGGCTGCTATACCACATGCTCCATACTGACGGCCTATCCGTTGGTAAAAGAAGGGCTGATTGATCCGGATACCCTGATTGTGGACGCCAAGTCGGGAACCTCCGGCGCAGGCCGGGGCGCGAAGCTTCCCAATCTGTTCTGTGAGGTCAACGAAAATATAAAGGCTTACGGAGTATCCACCCACCGCCATACCCCGGAAATTGAAGAGCAGTTAGGCTATGGGGCAGGGCGTCCGGTGACAATTAATTTCACGCCCCATTTAGTGCCCATGAACCGGGGGATATTGGCTACCGAGTATGCATCTTTGCGAAAAATAAAGCAGCCGGACGGAACAATGGCAATTCCCACCCAGGAACAGGTACAGGCCGTTTATGAGAAATATTATGGAAATGAATATTTTATCCGTTTGCTGGGGCCGGGAGGATGCCCGGAGACGAAATGGGTGGAAGGAAGTAATTTTGTGGATATCGGATTTCAGATTGACAAGCGTACCGGAAGAATTATCATGATGGGCGCCATCGACAATCTGGTGAAAGGAGCGGCGGGACAGGCGGTGCAGAATATGAATCTGATGTTCGGCCTGAAAGAGCAGGAGGGCCTTGTTCTGGCGCCTGTGTTCCCTTAACGGAAACCAGGGCAGTTTTGTCCGTACTTTAATGTTTGAATAATTACAGAGCAGGAAAATGAAAATGGAAAATTACAATCAGGAAATTACCATCCGCTCCATGGAAGAGGCGGATTATGAAAAAGTATTTGGACTATGGAAAACCATTAAGGGCTTCGGCATCCGCAGCGTGGATGATTCTAAGGAGGGCGTCATCCGGTTTATCCGCCGCAATCCCGGTATCAGCGTAGTGGCAGAGGCAAATGGGCAGGTGGTGGGAGCGATTCTCTGCGGCCATGACGGAAGGCGGGGGTGCTTTTACCATGTGTGCGTGAGGGAAGAGTTCCGGCAGCAGGGCATTGGGAAAAATATGGCGGTATTTGCCATGAAGGCTCTGCAGGAAGAACATATCAATAAAGTATGCCTTATCGCTTTTAAGAAAAATGAGGTGGGAAATTCTTTCTGGAAAAGCGTAGGATGGACGTTCCGGGAGGATTTGAATTATTATGATTTTGTGCTGAATGATGAAAATATTACCACATTTCAGTAAAGTCGGGACAGGAGGAAGAAATAATGGAGATTATCACAGGCGGGGTAACCGCGGCAAAGGGATTTCAGGCGGCAGCGGCAGCGGCCGGGATTAAATATCAGGACAGAATGGATATGGCAATGATTGTAAGCCAGGTTCCGGCAGTATCAGCAGGAACTTTTACTGCCAATGTGGTGCAGGCGGCGCCGGTAAAGTGGGATAAGCGTCTGGTTATGGAAGAAAGCCATGCCAGGGCCATTGTGGTGAATGCGGGAATTGCCAATGCATGCACCGGAGCGGAAGGAATGGAATACTGCCGAAAAACAGCAGAAGCAGTGGAGCGTACGCTTAAGATTCCGGCAAACCAGGTATTGACCGCCTCCACAGGAGTAATCGGCATGCAGCTTCCCATGGGAAAACTGACGGCAGGCATTGAGGCCATGGCGCCGGAATTGAAAGATACCGAAGAAAGCGGTCATCAGGCAGCCTGTGCCATTATGACCACAGACACAAAAGCAAAAGAGGCAGCCGTTACTTTTCAGGTGGAAGGAAACACCGTGACCCTTGGCGGCATGTGCAAGGGCTCCGGCATGATTCATCCCAATATGTGCACGATGCTGGGATTCCTTACCACGGATCTGGCCATTTCCAAAGAGCTGCTGCAGGAGGCGCTGCGGGAAAATATTGTGGACACTTACAATATGGTTTCTGTGGACGGAGACACTTCCACCAATGACACAGTGCTGCTGCTGGCCAACGGAATGGCAGGCAATCCTGAGATTACCAGTAAAGATGAAAACTATGAGAAATTTGTGGAGGCTCTGAATTATGTCAATACTGCCCTGGCGAAAATGATGGCAGGGGACGGGGAAGGCGCAACGGCTCTCTTTGAAACAAAAGTGATTCATGCAGATACCAAGGAGCATGCCCGCACTCTGGCGAAATCTGTTATCTGCTCTTCCCTGACAAAAGCCGCAATCTACGGCCATGACGCTAACTGGGGAAGAATTCTCTGCGCCCTGGGTTATTCCGGCGTCAAATTTGATCCGGAGGCCATTGAACTGTTTTTCCAGAGCAAATCCGGCCGGATTCAGATTTATCAGAATGGAACTGCCGCAGATTACAGTGAAGAGGAAGCCACGAAGATTCTCTCAGATCCGGAAGTGACAGTTCTTGTGGATATGAAGATGGGAGACGAAGAGGCGGCGGCCTGGGGCTGTGATCTGACTTACGAATATGTGAAAATTAATGCGGATTACCGATCTTAAGGAGAACGCCTATGAGAATACGAGGCGTTTTCTGCCGCCTGTTGGCGGCGGCTTTGTGCATTCTGATCATTTTTTTTGTTTTGCTTCCAATGGTGGAGCAAGGGTATCAGCGTTATTACGGGGCCGACAGCGTTTATCTGATTACCGGGACAGGGGTTCCTATTTTGCTGTCTCTGGTATTATTTATGGCAGTTCTCTGGCTGTTTCGCAGAGATGGACTGGCGGGCTGTTTTGAAGGAGAACACGGGGAGGGAAGCAGGGCCGGTTTCTCCGGCAAAAAGAAATATCTGGCCGGGCTGACAGCTTGTTTTCTTGCTGTAACAGGGATGATTGGGAGCATGTGCTGGTATCAGAGGTTTACCTTGGACGGGGTGGAATACCGCTGTTTTTTCTATCAAAAGGAATATACCTGGCAAGATGTGGAATGTTTTACTTTGCGTGGGGATTTTCAGGGTGTACTGACCTTTGAATTTCAAATGGCGGACGGCGCAGAACGTAGTTTTAACGGAGGATGGCTGTGGAGCGCAGAATATTTCAGCGATGGGTTTGAACGCCGGTTCCCTGAGGATGTGTATGATTATGCCCGGTGGCTTGGCCGGGAGTTTGGCCGCAGGAAGATTCCTCTTGAAGCGGAAGGCGGCTGGGAGAAACTAAAAAAAGAGCTGAAGTATGAATCCTGGCAGAAACTGGCAGAAGATATCCGCCGGGATTACGAATCTGCCGCTGCGCCGGACAGATAACTAAATGGCCAGAAACGGCCGGATATGACGGCATGCGATACGGATGCCTGCAGAAACAGAAAAGAGAAAAGAGGAAGTAAAGATGGAAGAAAAGAACATGCAGGAAATCCTGCAGAAAGCAGAAGTATTGATTGAGGCCCTGCCTTATATTCAGCGGTTCAACCGCAAAATTATCGTGGTAAAATACGGCGGAAGCGCCATGGTGGATGAAGAACTGAAAAAAAGCGTCATTCAGGACGTGACATTGCTGAAGCTGGTGGGATTTAAGCCCATTATCGTTCACGGCGGCGGCAAGGAAATCAGCAAGTGGGTGGAGAAGTCCGGCATGGAACCGGAATTTGTCAACGGCCTTCGGAAAACCGACGCGGCGACCATGGAAATTGCTGAAATGGTTCTTGGAAAAGTCAATAAATCCCTGGTGCAGATGGTACAGGAATTGGGGGTAAACGCCATCGGGATCAGCGGCAAGGACGGCGGCCTGCTGAAAGTGGATAAGAAATATTCTGACGGGCAGGACATTGGTTTTGTAGGAGATGTGAAAGAAGTCAATCCCAAAGTTCTTTTCGACCTTCTGGAAAAAGATTTTCTTCCGATTGTATGCCCCATCGGCCTGGGAGATGAATTTGACACCTACAATATTAATGCAGATGATGCGGCATGCGCCATTGCAAGGGCAGTCAGTGCGGAAAAACTGGCGTTTCTCACGGACATTGAGGGGGTATACAAAGATCCTTCCGACAAATCCACGCTGATCTCCGAACTGTCTGCATCCGAAGCCCACAGGCTGATCGGCGACGGATTTATCGGCGGCGGGATGCTGCCGAAGCTGAATAACTGTATTGACGCCATTGAAAACGGGGTGTCAAGAGTGCATATTTTAGACGGCCGGATTCCCCATTGCCTGCTGCTGGAGATTTTCACCAACCGGGGAATCGGAACCGCTATTTTAGGAGACAGCGAAGAGCGGTTTTATTCGAAAAACTAAAGTTTCCCCCAGCAATGGGACCACGAAAAAGGAGAATCAGAATGGAAGCAAAGAAATGGATGGAACAGGCGGAAGAGACCATTTTACATACCTATAACCGTTATCAGATTGTGTTGGAACGGGGGCAGGGCATGTACCTCTATGACACAGAGGGGAAAAAATATCTGGATTTTGCAGCGGGAATCGGAGTGCAGGCATTGGGCTATGGAAACCAGGAATACAATCATGCCTTAAAAATGCAGATTGACAAGCTGCTTCACACTTCCAACCTGTATTACAATCAGCCTACCATAGAAGCGGCGGAAAAACTCTGCAGAGTCTCTGGCCTGGACCGGGTATTTTTTACCAACAGCGGTACGGAAGCCATAGAGGGCGCCATCAAGGCTGCCAAGAAATATGCCTATGACAAGGATCAGACCACAGACCACGAAATCATTGCGATGGAGCATTCATTTCATGGAAGGAGCCTGGGAGCTTTGGCGGTAACGGGAAACGCCCATTACCGGGAGCCTTTTGAGCCGCTGCCGGGAATTGTGAAATTTGCAGAGTACAATCATCTGGAAAGCGTGGAATCCCTGGTAAATGACAAAACCTGTGCAATTCTCATGGAAACCATTCAGGGAGAAGGCGGCATCTATCCGGCCCAAAAAGAATTTCTGGCAGGAGTGAAAAAGATTTGTAAAGAGCATGATATCCTTCTGATCCTGGATGAAATTCAATGCGGCATGGGAAGGACGGGAACCATGTTTGCATGGCAGGAATACGGAATAAAGCCGGATATTATGGCATGCGCCAAAGCCCTGGGCTGCGGCATTCCGGTGGGAGCCTTCTTGATGACAAAACAGGTGGCGGATGCTTCTTTGAAGCCCGGCGATCACGGCACCACTTACGGCGGAAATCCCTTTGCAGGCGCGGCAGTCAGCAAGGTGCTGGATATTTTTGAAGAGCAGAAAATTTTGGAGCATGTACAGGACATTTCCGGGTATTTAAGGAAGCGTCTGGAAGAGCTGAAAACAGAATATCCCTGCATTACGGAACGGCGGGGCCGGGGACTGATGCAGGGATTGGAGCTGGCATCCAGCGTGCCGGCAGGCGAAATAAGCGCAAAAGCGCTGCAGCAGGGACTGATTCTGATTACGGCAGGAAACAACGTGCTGCGGTTTCTTCCGCCTCTTGTGCTTGAGAAGGAACATGTGGATGAAATGGCAGAAATCCTTCGTAATGTGCTGGGAGAATATCAGCCGTAGAAAGTCATCCGGTACAGAAAGATTATGTGAAAAATTGTAGGAGAATTTACCCAAAAAAAAGGGGAAAAGGTAATGACAAATCGAAAAAAATCTTATATTATAATATTGTATCATTACGCAAGGAGGATATCATGGGTAATCAATTAGTGTGGCAGGATCGATTCAACATAGGAGTAGAAGTAATCGATAAAGAGCACAAAAAACTTTTCAGTATTCTGGGTAAGCTCTTTTCTAATAAAGGTCAGGATGAGAAGCACAAATGGGCCTGTCAGGAAGGAATCAAATACTTTAAAGAGCATGCCATGAAACATTTTGCAGAAGAAGAAGTCTATATGGCGTCCATCAGTTATCCGGGGTTTGAAACCCACAGACGGGTGCACGACAATTTTCGGAAGAAAACCCTTCCGTCTCTGGAAAAAGAGCTGAATCAGTCCAATTACTCAGAAGAGGCAATGGAACATTTTCTGGGAGTCTGCGCCGGATGGCTGATTGGACACACACTGACAGAAGATCGTGCGATTACCGGGAGAGTAGAGAGCCGGTGGAGAGAATTGCTTCCGGAAGAGGAGCAGTCGGCAATGAGAAGAATGATTCTCAATCTTCTGGATGAAATGTTCGGGTTAAAGGCCCGGGTAGTCAGTGAATGTTACGGCGGGGAGCAGTTTGGAAAAGGGATTTACTACCGTCTTGTTTATGGTGCAAGCAAAGAAGAAAAATGGGAGATAATGCTGGTTTTTGAAGAAAAGCTCCTGGTGAAAACCATAGGAAGCCTGTTGGGAGCAGAATCAGAGGAAATGAGCGTTCTGGTGATGAATGCAGCCCGGTATACTGCGCGTCAGTTTGTGGAACGGATTCGGGATCAGTTCCTTCCTCCTGACATGTATGAGGTAAAAGAAGAAAATCTGCTCAGCCATGAGCAGTTTGAGAAGCGGTTTACAGGCGAGAAGCCGCAGTTCAGCCTGCTGTTCGATACAGGGAAAGGCTATTTCGCTTTCTGTGCCCTTGCGCCTCATCTGATTCAGGACGGAAAGGGAGCTGCTTTGGGAAGCGCAGCTTCCATTCAGGCAGGAAACGCCATGTCTGAGGTGGAAAAATACCTGAATAAAAGCCATGAGCATCAGAAACAGGTGAGCGGGAAAAAGAAACTGCTGGTTGTGGATGATTCGGAATTTATGCGTCTGGCTATGCAGGAGCTTCTGGGAGAGGACTATGAGATTGCAGAAACGGATTCCGGATTGGGAGCTATTCGCTGCATTACCTTAAACCGGCCGGATTTGGTGCTGTTGGATTATGAGATGCCGGTTTGCGACGGCAGACAGGTGTTGGAGATGATTCGTTCTGAGAAGGAATTTGCAGATATTCCGGTTATGTTTCTGACCAGCCGGGTAGACAGAGAGAGCGTTCAGAAAGTCATATCCTTAAAGCCGGCCGGATATCTTTTGAAGTCTTTGGCTCCGGAGAAGATTAAGAAAGAGATTGACGATTACTTTAAAAAGAAAAACAGATAAACGGACGTTATTAAAGGGAACAGGTTTTCCCGGTATAAAAATTCCAATTATGGTATATCCTACATATATTCGAGAGTATACGTATTTGCCCAAGGACTTGCTGTAGTTACACAGCAAAACTTTTGGCAAAACATTCGGCTCACGGGTATAAAATAAAACAGTCAGGAGGATTATCATGATTGGAATTTTTATTGCCCTTTTGTCAGGGGCGCTGATGAGTGTTCAGGGAGTGTTTAACACAGAGGTGACCAAGGGAACCAGTATGTGGGTCAGCAACAGCTGGGTGCAGTTTTCGGCATTGGTGATTTGCCTGGTAGGGTGGTTTTTTACCGATCGGACAAGCTTTGCGGGGATTCTGCAGGTACAGCCCAAATACATGCTGCTGGGCGGCGTAATCGGGGCGTTTATTACCTACACGGTGATTAAAAGCATGGATGCGCTGGGGCCGGCCCAGGCGGTAATGCTGATTGTGATTGCCCAGTTGATTGTGGCGTATCTGATTGAGATATTCGGCTTGTTCGGCATGGAAAAGCAGCCCTTTGAATGGCGTAAAGTGATTGGGATGGCAGTTTGTATCGGAGGAATTATCCTTTTTAAATGGGAGACCCGGTAAAATTTGCCCCGGATCAGTTTTGGACCTTATTGTAACAAAAATTTCTCAATATTTTTGAAATACTCTTGTAATAATTGGGGAAGTTCGTTACAATAGAAAAGATTCGTGAATAAGATTTTCTCTTCTTGCAGTATTGTTTTGAAAGAGGCAAATTGTAAGAGATGCAAACGCATACAGCGGGAAGGGAGAAACCTATGGCAAAAATTATTATCATTTTCAGTATGACAGCATTGCTGCTTGCAGGCGGCTGCGGGAGCCCCGGGCCGGAAAATATTCTGTTGGAAGAATCGATGAAGAACGACGGGGCTGTGACCGGGAATGCTTCCGGGGAAAATCCGTCTCCAGGGAAGAATTCGTCTGAGACAAGTTCGGCCCAGGCAAAGAAGCCGACAGAGGGCCAGGTTCCGGAACAGGAAGAACATGCGCTTTATGTGCAGGTGAGCGGGGCCGTAAAATCCCCCGGCGTCTATCGGCTGGCGGAGGGCAGCCGCATTTTTCAGGCAGTGGAACTGGCAGGGGGCCTGCTGGAGCAGGCAGAAGCGGATAAAATCAATCAGGCAGAGTGCTTAAAGGACGGCCAGATGATTTATATTCCGGCCGCCGGCGAGGAGGAACCGGAGGATTCTTTCGGGGAATCCCGAAATGAGGACGGCAGAGTTAATCTGAATACCGCCACAGAAGCGGAGCTTATGGCCCTTCCGGGAATCGGAGCAGCCAAGGCGGGAAGCATTCTGGACTGGCGGGAAAAAAACGGCGGTTTTGGTCAGATAGAAGATTTGATGAAGGTTGAGGGAATCAAAGACGGTGTATTTGCAAAAATAAAGGACAGCGTTAAAGTTGATTGAGGTGCAGATTATGGCAAAGAGAGTTCTTGTAGTGGATGATGAAAAGTTAATCGTGAAAGGAATCCGGTTCAGTCTGGAGCAGGACGGCATGGAGGTGGACTGCGCTTACGATGGAGAAGAGGCGCTGAAGCTTGCAACGGAGCAGCCGTATGATATGATACTGCTGGATCTTATGCTTCCCAAAATGGACGGCTTTGAAGTATGTCAGCATATACGGGAATTTTCTACCGTGCCGATTGTAATGCTTACCGCCAAAGGGGACGATATGGATAAGATTCTGGGCCTGGAATATGGGGCGGATGATTACATAACCAAGCCCTTTAACATTCTGGAGGTCAAGGCAAGGATTAAGGCCATTATGCGCAGAACCTCGCCCAATCAGCCGAAAAAAGAGAAGTCCAAAGTGATAGAAAACGGAGATTTGAAACTGGATCAGGAGAGCCGGCGGCTGTTTATTCTGGGCAGGGAAATCAATGTGACAGCCAGGGAATTTGACTTGTTGGAGCATCTGGTATTAAATCCCAATAAAGTATACAGCCGGGAAAATCTTCTGAACCTGGTGTGGGGGCCTGAGTACCCAGGGGATGTACGTACGGTGGATGTGCATGTGCGGCGTCTGAGGGAGAAAATTGAAGCCAATCCCAGTGAGCCGAAATATGTGCACACAAAATGGGGCGTAGGCTACTATTATCAGGGTTAGATATAAAGGAAAGAAATGAAAAAACTGAAATTTTTGCACAGCCTGAAATTCCGGCTGTTTTTATTGATGGCGCTGGTGGGGATTATTCCGAACTTTGTACTGCGCACAGGAATTCTTATCAGCTATGAAAGCCGGGCGGTATCCAACCGGAGCATTGACATTGCAGGACAGGCGAAGATGCTGGGAAATCAGGTGATTACATACAATTATCTCCAGGACCCTTCTGAAGAAATGATCAATGTCCAGCTGGAAATGCTGTCTAATATCTATGACGGCAGAATTATGATTATCAACAGCCGTTTTCAGATTGTAAAAGATACCTATGGCCTGGATACCGGGAAAACCATTATCTCTGAGGAAGTGGTGAAGAGTTTTCAGGGAGAGGAAATCACAAAGTATGATTCCAGAAACCGCTATATTGAGCTTGCCATTCCTCTGAAAAAGGCAGATTCGGAAGAGAACCAGGGCGTTATGCTAGTCAGTGTGTCCACAGACAGCATTATGATGAATTATGATTATCTGAAGGACAACGCTATGATTGTGGAACTGGCCTGTCTGGCAGTGATTCTGGGATTTGCCCTGTTCTGGTCCGGACGTCTGGTGCGGCCTTTGGGAAAATTAACCAAATATCTGGAAGAGGTGCAGACAGAGGATGAAGAGCAGTTAATGATTTCCGATTATGCGGAGACAGAAGCGATTTCCCAGGCTTTTAATGAGATTTGGGGCAAAATGCGCGTGATTGATGATTCCAGGCAGGAATTTGTATCCAATGTGTCCCATGAACTGAAAACTCCCCTGACCTCCATGAAGGTTCTGGCGGATTCCCTGTTAGCTCAGGGAGATGTTCCGGCGGAACTGTACAAGGAATTTATGGGGGATATTGCAGAGGAGATTGAACGGGAGAATAAAATTATCAATGATCTGCTGTCCCTGGTGAAAATGGATAAATCTGCCGGAACTCTGAATGTTTCTGTAGTAAATATCAATGAACTTTTAGAGACGATTCTGAAACGGCTGCGGCCCATTGCGGCAGGGCAGAACATTGAACTGGTACTGGAAAGTTTCCGGCCTGTCAGCGCAGAAGTGGATGAAGTAAAGCTTTCTCTTGCCCTTTCGAATTTGGTGGAAAACGCCATCAAGTATAATAAACCGGAAGGATGGGTGCATGTTTCCCTGAATGCAGACCACAAATATTTCTTTGTGCGGGTGGAGGATTCCGGAATCGGAATACCGGAAGAATCCCTGGAGCATATCTATGAGCGGTTTTACCGGGCGGATAAGTCCCATTCCAGAGAAATCGGCGGAACGGGCCTTGGCCTTGCCATCACAAGAAATGCCGTTCTGATGCACCGGGGCGCCATCAAAGCCCACAGCAAAGAGGGAGAGGGAACGGTTTTTACGGTCCGTATTCCCCTGATGTATATTGTATAGGAGGATGGAATGAGAAGAAAAAAACAAGGTCTGTATCTGCTGCTTCTGATTCTTTCCCTTGTGGGGCTTGCAGGATGTGAAAGAGGCCAGGAGGATGATTCGGAGTACAGGATATTCTATGTGAATAAAGAAAATACCAAAACAGTGGCAAGGGGATATGAGCCTGAAGCGAAGGATACTGAGGGGATGATCCAGGAGTTTCTGGACCGGCTGTTTCAGGCGGAAGAAAATAAGGATTACCGGCAGGCAGTGCCTCTGGATGTGAAGCTGGTGTCCTGGAAGCTGGAAAATGCCCAGCTGTATTTGCATTTTGGCAGCAGTTATATGGAAATGGACAATGTCACGGAGGTGCTGTGCCGGGCTGCGATTGTAAGGACTTTAACCCAGGTAGAAGGAGTGGACTGCATTTCTTTTTATGTGGAGGATTCCCCGCTGATGGATGCGGGCGGAAGCCTGATTGGTCTTATGACGGCGGAAACCTTCATTGAGAATCCGGGAGAGCAGATCAATACCATTCAGACAGCCAGTATTACCCTGTATTTTTCCAACAAAGACGGGACAGGGTTAATTCCAAAGGTGCAGGAGGTTCACTACAGCAGCAATATTTCCATTGAAAAACTGGTGATGGAGCAGCTTTTGAAGGGGCCGGAGGGCGCAGGCGAGCGTTCCGCCATTCCGGAGGGCACCAAACTGGTCAATATATCCGTGTTGGACGGCGTTGGATTTGTAAATCTGAATGAAGGGTTTCTCACCCAGAATTATGAGATTGCGGAGCCTGTGGTGATTTATTCTATTGTCAATTCTTTGGCGGAGCTTTCAAACATCAATAAAGTCCAGATTTCCGTCAACGGAGACAGCAACATGACTTACCGGGAAAAAATGGATTTGAATGTTATGTACGAAAGAAATCTGGATTACCTGGATGAAAGCGCCCGTACCAAGGAGGAGCAGATGGAAGAGGGCGCGGAGAAAGTAGTGATTGAGGAGGAAGCCGGTGACTAACCGTATGATTTGCTGCCTGGCTCTTTCTCTTCTTCTGGGAATTCTTTTCGGAAAAGAACAGAATCTCCTGTTTGCGGCGGGCTTTCTGGCATTTGCGGCTGCTTTGGGCCTGGCGGCAGGCAGAGACAGGAAAAAGGCATGGGAAAGGAGCCGCCTTTTTGCAGAAAATACCGGCTGTTACGGGGAAGCGGGCTGCCGTGGATTAAAAGATACGGATTGCCGTAAGGAAGCGGCCGGGTATCAGGATTCACTTTCTGCCGTCTCCAGGAAATGGAGCATTCGTGCGGCAATCCTGTTCCGCAGCCTGTGTTGCCTGCTGGCATTCTGCGCCGGTTCTTTTCAGTTTCAGACGCAGCAGCAGGTACGGAACCGCCTGGAAACGGTATTGGAAGAAGGAGCTCAGATTACCCTTTGGGGAGAAGTAAAGAAGAGAGAAGAGAAGGAAGAGCAGTGCATATATTATCTGACAGATACCCGGGTGTTGGCAGGGGAAAGTATTTACCCTTCCTGCGGGATTCTGGTCTACAGTTCTAATCTGCATATCCGGCCGGGAAATATTCTGAGAGTTACCGGCAGCTATGCGCCATTTCAAATATCCCGCAATGAAGGGAATTTCGATGAAAAACAATATTACCAGAGTAAAAAAATAGAATTCCGCCTGTACGCAGAAGAGGAAACGCTGATTTCAGCCAGGGAGCGTAAAATGTCAGTGTTTCTGGAAAATCTGCGGCAAAAATTCCGCGGGGTTTATCTGCAGTGCATGTCTGAAAAAGACGCCGGGTTGCTGGCGGACATGACGCTTGGAGATAAGAGCCTGTTGGATCGGGAAGTGAAGGATTTATACCAAAGGGCGGGAATTTCCCATATTCTGGCCAAAAAATGTACTAATGAAGATGTATGTGTATAGTGTAGATATTGGGTGAAAATTAAACTAATCAAAAACAGAAAACACAAAAGGAGTAAAAATGTGTATGCAGTGGGTTGTTGTGGAATATTATAATGTGAAATTTTATTTGATACTTAAGGGAGTAGAGGATATTTCTAAATTTGAGTATTTAAAAAGTAGAATAGAATCCGGTGAGAATTTATATATGAGAGATATTTATTCATGGTGTATTGTTCAAAGAATATGTGTAATAAGTAAAGTCGAATATTTGAAAAATATTCCGATTTTAGCAAATATTTGGAACTATTATAGCTATTTGCGTGCCAAACTGGAATATAGAAAATTGAAATATAAGAATGGGATATAAAAATATTGATTTATAGTAAAATATGAAACTGAGTAGAAGGATGAGAACATGTTAGATTTTTCTATTAATTGAAATAAGAATATGCTATACTTTATTTGGATTTAGTAATTATATTAAGGGTGTGTAAGTATGCTTGAATGGATAAAGAAACATAAAGTAGTAGTTGGAGTTATAATGGTAGTTATTATATTTGTAATCCCATTCTTAATTCATTGTGCATTTAAGGTATATAGTTGTGACTTCTTGTCTACGGACAAGTGGGATGCTGGGGATATATTACAATTTTATGGTAGTATGCTTGCATTTATTGGCACAGTATCATTAGGCGTTTTGTCGTTACATCAAAATCAAATTATTAAAGAAGAATCAGATAAAAGGATAAGATTACAAGAACTCCGAAAACGTGAAATGATAAAACCTATGTTTAGAGTTAGACTTAAGAATAAATGTGATTGTAACAGTAAAATAGAAGTTCAAATAGAAAATATAACAGATAATGACGCATTTGAAGTGTATTTTTTCCCAATGCAAATAATAAATTCTAAGAAGGATATTTTATGGAAAAAGGAATCAACTATACACCAAGATGCAATATTGGGAAAGGAAATATATACTCTTAAATTGCAAAATGATGGGTGGATAGAGGATGATGTGTCTATAAAGATTGGGATGAAATGTAATGACAAATATGGTGGAGAACGAAAGTATAATATATATGCATTTTGTAAAACAAAATCAGCACTACCACATTTCTATATAAAAGAAATTGTAGAAGTATAAAGTAGTTGTTTCATTATTTTAGATAGATATAGATGAAAATTTAACTATTGACAGAAATCATCCCTACATATAGAATAAATATGACACACATTTATAATTCCAAGATACAGAAGGAATTACGAAACTTTTGTTCTAAGTAAAGTGTTTAGAACCTTAATTTTTGCAGATTAATTCTGCCATCATGTTTAAAATGCAGAATGACATTGATTATTTTTATGGAATAATCGGTGTCTTTTTTTGTGTTTAAACAAGAGCTGTAACGGAAATGAGGACGAATTTTCACTCAAACCAAAAAAGAAAGGAGCTGCAAGAAATATGTTACAGGAAATCAAAACATTAGTGCAGGCACTGAATGAACAGAGGGATGCATATTACAATCGGAGCTCTCCGACGATGACAGATAGGGAATATGACTATCTCTTTGAACGTCTGGAAGAATTGGAAAAAGAATCTGGCATTATCTTTTCTAATTCCCCAACGCAGAGTGTCGGTTATTACCCAGTCAGTGAATTAAAGAAAGTAAGGCATCCCAGAGCACTGCTTTCTCTTGAAAAGACAAAGCAGATTCAGGAGTTGGTTGATTTTATGGAAAATCAGGACACGTTGTTGATGTTAAAACTGGATGGACTGACTGTTAAGCTTGTCTATGAAGAGGGGCGGTTGATACAGGCATCTACACGCGGTGATGGTGATATTGGTGAAGACATTACCCACAATATTCCTGCATTCGAAAATGTCCCTCTTTCGATTAGATATAAGGAAAGGCTTGTTGCGGTTGGAGAGGCATTTATCTACAAGGATGATTTTCAGCAGTTAAAGGACTCGACCCGGGATGGAAGCGGAGAACCATATAAAAATGCCCGTAACCTGGCTTCCGGCTCTGTCCGCAATCTGAATCCGGAGATCTGTAAGGAAAGGCGTGTTAACTTTATATCTTTCAATGTACTAGAAGGACTGGATGAAGGAGAGGGTGTTGACAGCCGGGAGCTCAAACTAATGCAGCTTTCGGCTTTAGGATTTGATACATGTCCTTATGTATGGCTGGAAGCAGGAAAATACAGAGAGAGGGAGCTTAGGGAGCAGACTAGGAAGCTGGAGGGTGTTGCAGGAGAAGAGGAACTTCCCATAGATGGTTTGGTTCTCATTTACGACAGCCTCAGTTATTCTGCAAAATGCGGAAAGACAGGACACCACTATAAGGATGGACTTGCCTACAAATTTGAAGATGAAACCTATGAAACTACACTTCAGGAAATCGAATGGACTCCTTCCAGGTTTGGGGATTTGGCGCCAGTTGCGGTATTTGATCCAGTGGAGATTGACGGCGCGGATGTTTCAAGGGCATCACTTCATAACCTGTCCTTCATTAAGAATCTGGAGCTGGTTCCCGGATGCCGTATTCTGGTTTCAAAGCGGAATATGATCATTCCCCATATAGAAGATAATCTTGACCGGGGATTCTACTATGACACGTACCCGCTTGAATGCCCTTGCTGCGGCAGCAGTACGAGAATACGGGAGGGGAGAACGAATAAAGGAAAGATTTTGGAGATGCTACATTGTGACAATCCGGAATGCGACAGCCAGATCTTAAAGAGATACGTCCACTTTGTAGCAAAAAAGGCAATGAATATATCTGGGATTTCTGAATCAAATCTGCGCCGTTTTCTGGAGTGCGGATGGCTTACCTCTTTTCAGGACATCTACCATTTAGACCGGCATCGAAAAGAGATTATTGATTTGGAAGGGTATGGAGAAAAATCTTATGAAAAGCTCTGGGCAGCAATCAATGAGAGCAGAAATACAGATTTTATCCATTATCTGACTGCAATGGATATTCCAATGGTAGGCAGGACAAAGAGCAGAGTACTGTGTGAAATTTTTGAAGGAAATCTGGATCGGTTCGAGAAGGCGGCTATCGGAGAGTATGATTTCTCCCAATTAGAGGATTTCGGAGATATCCTGAACCGGAACATTCACACATGGTTTGCGGACGAGGACAATCTGAGTTTATGGAGGAATTTGCAGATGGAAATGAATTTCAGGCAATTAGAAGTCAAGGCAGAAGAAGAAACGATAAATACCGGTAATCCGTTCCAGGGCTGCACGGTTGTTGCAACGGGAAAACTTACAAATTTTACCCGTGATGGAATCAACACAAAGATATGGGAACTTGGAGGAAAACCGGGCAGTTCGGTCAGTAAAAATACAGACTATCTAATCTGCGGAGAAAAGGCTGGAAGCAAATTGGCAAAGGCGCAGTCGCTGGGGATAAAGATTCTTTCAGAAGCAGAATTTTTGGATATGATTGCATAGGAAAAAGGGAACGAATTAGTTGCAGAGCAGAAAGGCATTGATTATTTTGTGGAATAATCAGTGCCTTTTTTAAGGAGAGAAAGGTATGAGTTATAGAGAGCTTGCAGGAAAAATCAAGGATGGATATAACAGCTTAAAGAAAGAGCCAGTATTTAAGTATTATAATATTATCTGGAATCATAAACTTGAGACAGCGGAAATCAAAGTGATAAATGATGCACAATTTAAAGCGATTATTATCGGTAATACAAGAAATGTGCTTGAATCAAGAGGATATATGTACTTGTTTTACACAAATGACAGGAAGATTCCGTTTCCCTCCATCAGAGAAATAGAACGCAGATTGAAGATTGTTGCGGACAGGGAGATTTTGACGGACCAAGACGCAGATTATTTTGACTTGGAGGAATATGGCTCATTAAAAGCACAGAGAATTTATTTTTCTGAAATCATCAAAAGAGAAGCAAAAATGGATAAGGTGAAAAAAGTAGATCATAATGGCAAAGAACTGGAATTTACAGATCTTATGTTAAATCGTATTGATGAGGTGGATCATGCGGTATATCAGATGTGTCTTACACTTTTGGAACTGGAAAACGAAGAAGATTATGAAAAACGGTTTCCGCGGGATGTAAGCATATTGGAAGAGATCAGGGAATCAGTAATTCAGATACTGAAAAAAAGACAGTATAAAGTATGCAATCCTTTTATAGAGGATGAGGATGGAAACCAAGAATTCTGTGGGTTAGAATCATGTGGGCTTACAAAATGCGTCAGACATCCTTAAAAATGGTCATAAGCTGATTGTCAAAAAAGGTTTTGGGAAATTTGCTTGCCGGTAAATGAATGAGTAGAAGTTTCGGTATTTACAAGCTAAGGAGTGTGGAAAATGGAGATATACAGATTTGGGAAAAAGATTATCTTGACAGAGCAGGAGTTGTTTTTGGCGTATGAGGAACAGGAAAGTATTTATGATATGGAAAATGTGAGAGAAAACATGGGAACTTATATGAAAGAGGAACAATATCTGAAACTTAAGGAAAACCAAAATTATATAAAGGAGGCAGCATTTTTATTGCGGACATATCTTGATAAAAATAACATGACTTATGAATATGCAATTGCAGAAGCCATAAAAGATGCGGCCGAATCTGTAAAGACTGAAGAGGAGAGACAGGATGATTAGAATAAAAACAATCAATATAGATGGGAAAGAAATAGAAAGAACCTTTGAATCCGTTGCAGATATATTAACAAACTGGTGGGATGAAAACGGAACCGATCTGCCGGGTGGAGATGATGAAGTCCTGGAGCTTACCATGGATGGGAAGAGTATCCGGTCGATCAGACATTTTGCTGAACTGATTCAGGAACTGGAAAGTTTATTCTGGAGAGGTGTTTCAACTATAAAGAAGATGGAGGAAAGGGAGCAGGTAAAAAAACAGGAGTCTTTAGAGAATTGTTCTCATAGGATTACGGAATTCTGTCCGCATTGCAATGAAGAAGTTACACTGGAATGGGATGTGAAAGAAAACGGTTACCAGGTATTTTGTGCAAAATGCGGTTTTAAGCTTATGCTTTGCAGTGAGTGTCTGTATGAGGAAGATCTCTGTGACTGGAACGGGGAAAAAGGATACTGCTACAGACAGATAGAACAGCTCTGGAAAGATTTTGCACAGGTCGCTTTTAAAGAAGATGAAGTATGCAGGCTGGTTTTAGAACAGGAATACGAAATTGCACTTAGGATGGATTTTGAAGATGGGAGAAAGTCAAAAGAGAGAATACTTATCTGTTTCCCGGAAGGAACGGACAGGGAGGAAATCTGGAAATGGTATGACAGAAATCATCCAAAGGGCATTACATATCTACTTTATGGTGAGGACAGGAGGAAAAAGCAAACCTATGGAGAGTGGAAAGAGATGGCATTAAAAAATATTTTGCAAGCACGCATGGACTGACAATGGAGGATGGGTTGGATGAGGACGAAGAATTTTATCTTGGAACCAATCAATTTTTTGGCAGTTATAAATCTGTCCAGACATTTTATGGAAGCAGTATAAAGGAGCTTCTTAAAGAACACCAGATTGTAAAGACAGAGGATGGGTATGTAGCTGTGAATATTGTGTAATAAAACCTTACCTCTTAGAGCGTCGAATTTTCTGATACACAGAAAAAGGAGATTGAGAAAATTTTAGAACTATTATAGTTAAGAAGATTCAGAATAAGAACGCATATTAAAACAAGTGGAAGAGTTGTCATTATGCTATGATGGCAGCTCTTTTCTTTTGTAAAAAAACATTTATAGATTAAGACATATAGAATCTGAATTTCAGTTATCAAATCTTATCTTGTATTTCAAAGAAAAATAAAATTATATCCACAATCTTTACAGAATTTCTGATAAACCTTACTTCCTGTTAAGTGAAGATCGGCACATTGACAACAAAATATGGGAACTGGATGATTCAGGCGGTGTACACGGAATTTAAAATACAAATACACAGGAAGTAGAGAGGGATTAGATGTTAGTTTTAGCAATTTCAGAAGTATTAGCAATGCTTTTTTGTGCAGGAATTATGTATTGCTGCATTCTTGTAGGGAAGCACAGTGATGAGGAAGAGAAACGCTTATGGGAGAGGGAACATTCCAGTGAGCAGAAAGTTGGGGAAAAGAGTAAATGGGAAGATCGGGAGTCATAAACAAGCAGTTTGCTGGAGAAGAGAATGAAGCCTACCATGATATTATAGCGCTTTTTAAAATATATCGTTCCGTAAACTGGCGGATGCAGGTAAAGGTGAACCAGGTGAAGCACCGGATACAGTGGGAATACGGCACAGATATTGATACATTTCTTGACAGTGTTTATCAGGCCGGTATGGACATTAACCAGGATCTGGGGGATATGAAGGAGCGGATTGAGACGATCAACCGTTCCAACAAATTCCTGAAGCTGATTGACGAAGCGGTGGAGCTTATGCGGAAATTTCATCCTCAGGGGGAGCGGCTATACTGGGTTCTGTATTACAGTTATATGTCGGCTTACCGGGCGGAGAATATCGAAGAGATCTTGGACAAGCTGGAGCCACATTTCCCAAAGATTACGCGTATCCACCGGGCAACCTATTTCCGCTGGCGCGAGCAGGCGTTTGAGGCAGTCAGCGGGATTTTATGGGGGTACGAAGAAGAAAGTAGAAGGATTATAGAATATTTTAAAAATAATTATGAATCTGACCAGAAATTCTGTTGACTTGGAAAACGCAAAAATTTTATAGTAGGTGCTAATCATTAATGCGCATACAATGAGTAATACGAATTCGAGCAGGTTTGAGACCGGAAAGGAGATTTATGATGTTGATGATGCCGATTGACACGGGGAACAAAGCAATTAAGACGGAACATTTTGAGTTCCATTCGGGAATATCCGTATTGGAGGATGTGCCGGGAGAAGGGGAAGAAGCGGTAAAATACCAGGGCAGGTATTACCGGCTGAGTCCGGAGAGGAATGTATATCTTCCGGACAAATCCATAGACGAACGCTATTATATCCTGACGCTGTTTGCGATTGCAAAGGAGCTGAGGGAATTAAAGCCGCCAAGACTGTTCCTTCCGGGGGAGGTGCTTAAGATAGATCTGGTGGTAGGACTTCCGCCGTTATATTACCGGGGGCAGTATAAAAAGTTCCGGGAATATTTTTACCGGTGCGGGGAAGCCGTGGAGTTTGAATATATGGGGATGTCCTACCGGATTTCTTTCTCAGGGGTATATGTCCATATGCAGACCTACGCAGCTTATCTATATGTAGCAAGAGACTTAAATTTGTTTAAAAAGAAAGTCCTCCTGCTGGATATCGGCGGGTTTACATTGGACTATATGCTTTTGGAAAAGGGGATGATTTCGTGGGACTATACGGATTCGACGGACAGAGGCGTAATTTCCATGTATCAGCGTATCAATAAGGGAATCCGTGAGAAATACGACCTGGATCTGAAAGAAAATGATATGGATGCGATTATTCTGGGGGAAACCTCCATGTATGACCGGGGGATTGAAGACAGGGTAACGGAGCTTGCAGAGAGCCATGTGGCAGATGCGCTTGGGATGCTTCGGGAATGCGGGATTGACCTGCGGCTGTCCGTGACCGTCTTTGTTGGCGGCGGTTCTATCCTGTTATCCAGGATCATTGATAAGGTATGGGGAAGATACCGGGGAGAGTATTATGTGATCGATGATTCAAAAGTAAATGTGCTGGGGTATAAAAAGAAATACCTGTACGATAAAGGCAGCTGTTAATCGAAGGGGGCGGTTTCTATGGGAAAACAGGATGAATACCGTTTTAATCTAAAATTTGATGAGACTGATGAAGACCACCGGCGGGTCAGTGAGTTCTTGAACAGCTGCGGCAGGAAAAAAACAAGATATATCGTGAAAGCAATACTGGCGTACTGGGCTTTACAGGAGGGAAGAAATCTTGTCCTTAACAAGCCCAAAGAGGAAAGGATCGGTAAGAAAGAGAACAGGCTAATGAATACAGAAACAGACATAAGGAAGGACCGGCTGATTCAGGTGGATAGTGGCAGAAGTGAGGAGATGGACCAGGAGGAGGCAGAGCTGATGCGGCAGAATTATGCAATGTTTGAGGATATGGAATAGGGGGGATTGATACGCATGTAAGACAAAGACAGAGGGCAGGAAAAATCATGGGGGCAGTGACGGCTGCATTTTTTGCAGTGATGGTGTTCCGGTTATTTTTTGATATTGCCTATGTCAGCGGAGGATCTATGGAGCCGGTTTTTTATGAAGGGGATATCCTTTTGCTGAGAAAATGGGGAATGCCGCAGAAAGGGGATATTGTAGCAGCATACATAGAAGAACGGGATTATGTGGTAGTAAAACGGATTTTGGCT
Organism: Lachnospiraceae bacterium; assembly: GCA_910575555.1. Classification (GTDB taxonomy): domain Bacteria; phylum Bacillota; class Clostridia; order Lachnospirales; family Lachnospiraceae; genus Petralouisia. Next base: position 264,245 of record CAJTFX010000005.1, read on the forward strand.
GTGGAGGGAGACTATATTACTGTTGCTTGTGGAAGAGTTTATTTGAACGGTGAAAAAGTGGCAGAACCTGTTAACGGGATGCAGGGAGGAAGCAGGAGACAGGAGTTGGAGTACCGCCTGTCTCCAGATCAGTATTTCCTGATTGGGGAGAATCAGGAAGTGTCAGTAGATTCCAGAGCTTTTGGATGTGTTGGGAAAAGCGCTGTCCGAGGGACGGTGGTTTGCAAATTATTTTAATTGGAGGTGTGCGGGAATGAAAGCAGGAAGGCTTTATTGTTTCAGTGTTTTACAGGTATTTGGGTTAGGGCTACAGTTTTGGAGCTGGAAGGCAGGATGGGCAGTTATCCTGGGGAGCTGTCTGGGGGAGATTGCATACATCAGCAAGGCTGCATTAAAAAACAGGAAATTTAAGCCCTGTCCGAAGTGCGGCGCTTCTGTTTTAAGAAAGGTACGGATCTGTCCGGAATGCGGACATCAGTACGAAAAAGGATTAGAGGAAGAAAAACTCCTGGATCAGATTGAACAGGAGATGGAGAGGGTAGATGCCATGACATCCGAAGAGATTGATTATAATTTTGAAAAAGTGGAGGAATTCGTGTTAGATGAGGTCACATCTTTTGACGGGGATATCAAGGAATTTCTGGACAGGAGGGAGAAAGGCGGCATTTGCGAAATTACAGATCAAAGAAAAGTAGGCAGAACGTAAGAAATCAGGCGCCTTTCCGGGGGTAAGATAAGGCAAGGAAACACTTTATCAAATTAAAGCGCATGGGAAAGGCACAATCTCAGGGGGATAGATATAACAAATACTCTTTGCTTTTATTAACTTGGGATTTAGGTTAGTATTATCAGGAGTATTAAAAAACTTATAGTATTGCCGGGCTGTCGGGAACATTTCCTGACAGTCTTTTTTTGTACATGTATGTGCAGGAAACCGGCATATGGACATTTTTTCAATATCCATTTCGAGGATATTTTATATTTCCGGAGGAAAAGCAAGGGAATCCCCGGTGCGCGTCCGCCGCCTGAAGTTTTCGGTGAAACAGATGACTTTCAAGAAAACTTTCAGGAGGAGAAAATGGAACGTAAAAATACAGATGAATTAAAGAACCATTTCAGCGCATATGTAAAGCAGGCGGTTAAGAATACGAAAGGGCATTATCTGAATAAGAAATGCAGTGTGGAGAGAAATGAAACAAATTACGAGGAGGAGCTGGCTGTTCCGGGGCAGGGGATGGAGGATCTGCTAAGGGAGATGGATCTTTTGTCAGATAAGATTTTTCATGGCGTCGTAGAGAGCCGGCTTTTACTGGACCAGATAGAAGACTACCAGCTCTTTCAGGCGATTGCTTCACTTGCAGAGAGGCAGAAGGAGGTGATCGTGCTGCGGATCTTTTATGAAAAATCATTCCGGGAGATTGGCCTGATTGTAGGGATGGCGGAAAAGAAAGCAGAAAATACATACTATAATGCAGTGAAGAAAATCCGTAAGATTCTGGGAGGCGCAAAGGATGGAGTTTAAGGAAATATTGCAGAGAGCCAGGGGATATGACAGGAAGGCAATGATGGAGATCATAGAGATGTACCGTCCTCTGATGGTCAAGTATGCGGTCGTGAACGGAAGATTTGACGAGGACTTATATCAGGAGTTTGTGTATACCATGCTGCAGTGCATCCTGAAATTTCCGGTTGAGAAATATGCAGATGGGAGCCAGCTGGGCGCTGCTTTGAGGAAATGAATGTATGAGAGATATGCTTTTTGAACATATACTATATATTGACAAAATATATTTGACAAATACAATATATTGATATACAATAAAATTGTCATATTTTATTTTCAGTAGACAGACTGAAAATTCAATTTTTGTTTCGGTAACGGCCCAGACTAAAATTTTGGCAGGATTCCTGCGGATAACAGATAGGAAGACACTGATTATTTTTAGAAAATGATTGGTGTCTTTTTTTGCTGTTAAGAAGATGGAATATGAAATTTAAGGAAGAGCCGGAAACCAGAACAAGGAACAATCAGGATGGAAGGAGGAACACGAATGAAACAGAAGCAGCTTGTATTGATTTATGGGAAAGTCCTGCAGCCAGTGCTGAAAGGGATGTCTGCAACATATTTCAGCAATGGGTCATGGAAGAAAACTGCAAGAGTAAGGCGTGTAGTTGAGGTGACGGAGGAACATATTAAATTTGAAACGGACCGTATCCGATACTGCATTGAGTTTCGGAAAGACGAAGCCGGCGCTTTGCTTGCGGCGGCATAAGAGAAAGAGAGAGTGACAATCAGAGAGGCAGTGGTTCATATTCGGATATAAACAGGACCTTTGCAGAGGAAACAGATAAAAAAGACACTGACTATTTTAGAAGATAGTTGGTGTCTTCTTGGCTGTATCAAAAGAATAGTAAGGTGTTCAGGATGGTAGAGATGATGAAATCCTGCCAGATTGATAGTTACATTGAAATTTATTAGAGGAGCAGGAAATGGAGAATAAAGAAGTACGGTATTATCAGCATCGATTTGCAAGATGGATAAAATCGGATAAATGGGATAGCATTGCAGAACATCTGTCTGATATATGTATGTCTATAATCACACAAGTTATGAATGCTGCTGAGGATGGAGACTGCAGCTGGGTGGTTTGGAAGAACTGCGATTATGTTCTTGATAGAATCAGATGTATTGATAAAAGGCTGAAAGAATAATGGAGATGGAAGATGATAGACGCAGTAGAAACAAAACGGCAAAAGGCAAAGCAGCTCAGATATAGAAAGCCGGTAGTCAAGGATTTGAATTTGGAGAGCATTTATCAGGAATTATGGGATATTCAGGAACAGTGTGAAGAGGTTCATTGGTACTTTGATACGGACGATGAGACTTTGCTCAATGCGCTGGACGGAGAGGAAGACGATGCATATGAATTCAAAATGATGTTTGCTGATTTATGTGCGGAGTGTGAGAAAATGCTTGAGGATTTAAGGGCGGAATGGGTTCCGAAGTGCTTCGATAAGTTTTTTGTGGCTATAGGAGCCGGTGAAGATTACGGAGGTCTTCTGGGATATGACAGCTATGAACAGGACTATTTTGGACTGTCCTGTACAGAGGCATTTGCAGAAGATGAAAGTAAAAAAGCTCTTAAGCAGCTAACGAAAGATAATCTGATAGCGGCAGCCAGACAGTGCTTTCGTATCTATCAGTCATTTATAGCCTTAAGACATCGGTATGATTGTCTGAAGACAGCAATGGATATATTACGGGATGAGAATACAGGTTATTTGCAGATGATAAAGCAGATAGAAGAGATGTATGAAAAGGCGAATGAGGAATCGGATGGTTTCCGTTATGAATGGTGTAAAGCAGTAAGGGAGTTAGACAGGATTTTAGGGAATATGCCTCAGGAGGCATGGATTCAGTGAAGGCATATAGATATAGAAACAAAGAGTGGGTTTTTATGATCAGCAGGTACGTAAATTACATTGAGGAAGGGGAAAATGTGATGAATTAAAAAACAGGGCGGGCCTGGTAAAGTCTTCATAAACGGAGAAATCGGTATCCTGTTTTATTCAAGAAGTTATGGTTCCAAGAATTCACAAGGAGGACAAAAATATGACGATTTATGATGTGGCAGGCAATGAGAGGCGGATGGCTGTTTTCAATAGTTTGCTGGAAGAAGCCTGCAGGCAGTGGTGTGACCTGTTAGATGATGCTTCAGAAAGAAAAGACGGAGAGCACTTCGCAGAGTTCTTTTTTGAAATTTTTGAAGAAAAAGAAAACGAGTACATAGAGGAGAGCCGGATTTTGGATTGATGGAGTCGAAAGAGACTGGCAGGTGAAATAATGGCTAAAACAATAAAAATTACAGTAGGAAACGAGATATCGGTAATAGAGATTCCAGACTGGAGCCTGAAGGAGAAAGCAAAAGCAATTGGAGCCGAGTATCTTGAAATTGTAAGGACACAGCGGATGTATGATCTTTTCGGGGATATGGTTGTGATGATTGTAGATGATTCGGGGCTTGCAGAAAACAAGCCGCTTAACTTGGTCGCGTCATATTTTTATGGTGCTGATGAACATGGCTGTATGATTGCCGGGGATATACTTCTGGGGGTGGAGAGAAGCCCGGATAATTTCCCGCTGGATCATCCGGAGACAGTGAAACGGGTACTGATGGAGAGGTTTCCTGTGCTTTGGGAAGAATCATGCCCTGATTAATCTATCCAACGAAGAAAGTTTGGTAATAGTTTTTATATGTTGAAGGCAGGCTGTGAGTATTTCAGGAAGTGGATCTGACGGATATAAGCAGATAATTTTTTGAGATTAGCAGGAACAGACATTAGAAGTATTGGCACAAGGAGGGTAAATGGAAAAAATTATTTTAAAGAAATCAAAAACTGAAACACCGCGTAGACGAGCAAGTGTTGTAGTCAAGCCAGAAACATACACACAAGTTTATAAGCTTGCACTTGAATGTGGGATGACAATAGAGAACTTGGTTGATTTTCTCTTACAAGAAGCATTAAAAGCAGTAGAGGTAGAAGAGGATTAGTCAAAAGGAGAAGGGCAGATATTAAAGACGGGACGGAGTGTGGAGAGATAGATACAGCTGCGTTTAGCGGATAACAGGAAGGAGCTTACAGGAAATAAAAGCAGAGGAAAGAAGTTTGTTTTATGAATTATATCTGCATTTTAACTTCACGAATGACTGGCTTATGAAGCAATATAAAAAGCTGAGCGAAGAAAGGCGGCATATACTGACAGAGCAGGGAGAAAGGCTGGTTCATGAGGCAAAATGCAACGGAGTAAAAAGCGTATATTATGAAAACGATTCACTGGCGATTTTCTGTGTACTGCTTTTGAGAGGATATGATTTTAAGATATTTTAGGAAAAAGGATATTGCCGCTGCAGAGATGTAATTTTTGCAGCGGCAGAAATCTGCAGAAAATATGGTGGAGGGGTGAATTTAGATATGGAGAAAGGATGTAGAGGTTATGTTGGTGTGGGATGCGTAAATGGTACCTGCCCGAAAACGATTAAGGAAGAATACGAGGAACAAAGCAGATCTGCCATGAATTGCAGCCAGTGCTTTTTAAACAAAGGGTGCGAGGACTGTGCTTTGGCAGATACAGAGTATTGTTCAGCTGAGAATGAGGAGGAATGCAGATGAGATATTACAGTACGCAACGGCCGATTACACCGGGCAGTTATCCGAAGTCACCATTTAAGGAAGTCCTTAATATCGTCAATTTTGATTCCAGGACGTACTGTGAGGAGATTGGGCAGAAAGCATGGGGATACATTGAGTACAAAATGCCGCTCCATCCCGAAGATGCGGCGGAGTATGAGTTGATGCCTATTCCAGAGAAAATCATTCGCATTTCATTTATTGGAGTGGATTCATGGGGCTGCCGGGTATATAAGGATGAGACGGGAAGGCTTTGGAAATACAGCGATCCGGGAGAAATGCCGGAAGAGAGACATGATGGGCTGTACCGGGCTTCCAGTAATGATCCAGACGGCGAGCCGGATTATCCGCTTTGCGGAGATATGGACTATCGGATTGAGGACACAGGAGGTTTTTATGGGAATGTACCACAAAAACAGATTTACCGGAATTAGGAATAAGCGTTATATAAAAAGATGCACTTCGCGGGGAATGCGAAGGGCGGTAAAGAAAAGCTGCAGGGAAGAAATGACAGATGAAATTACACTAACAAGGAAAAGCCATAATCTTTATGGGACAGATGCGTGGGACTTTAGTTGAATGATGATTCGCTTGAAGTAAGGAGGCAAGAAGATGAAAAGTATAATGGTAAGTCCATATGAAGAAGAGTTAGATGAGTGCCTGAATAGTCAGAATGTGTTAGAAGAAAAGCTGGATGCTGAGAGGAAAAGGAAAAATGCTTTATTTGCAAAGATGGAGAGTTTCTATACTGACAGGCTCAAAGAGTCCTATTTTAAATCAGGAGAAAACGGGAAGATCGGACAGATAAGCTATGTTTATGCGAAAGAAGGAAAATTTTTCATTCATTTATATTTTTTGGAAATTACCGCAAATTCAAAGCTTATAAAGAAGTATACTAATATTGAGCTGTTCGGTAAGGAGATGGAGAAACTGATAGAACTTACGGAAGCAGAGTATAAGGGAGAATTCTTTGCTTATGTGGATAAACGGATTAGAATGGTTGAAGACAGGAGAAAAGTGGAAAATGAGAATACCGTTACTTTGTAATTTTGGAGCAGTCGTCCTAAAATTTTATAGCGGACGTTGCAGGTTTACGAAAATCTGTTATAATGAAGATGAAGAAGAAAACCAGACCGGAATGGCTTTGGCTTTCGGACGAACCCCGCAGAAGGAGGTGGTTTGAGATGACAGTTGAAGAGATTTTGCGCCGGAAAATCGAGGAGATGGAGAAAACTATCTCTGGTTTGACGAAGCAGAATGAAGAATACAGAAATCTTATAAATGATAATGACCTGAAGGATGCAAAGAAAGATTATAAGGACAGGTTGTTCAAGTTTATTTTTGGAAATCCTGAAAACAAGCAGTGGACTTTGTCCCTGTACAATGCGATTAATGGGACGAATTATACGAATCCTGATGATATCCAGTTTAATACCATTGGTGACGCAGTGTATATGAGGATGAAGAACGATATATCTTTTATCGTTGCATTTGAGATGGATCTGTGGGAGCATCAGAGTTCATTTAATCCCAACATGCCCATGAGGTTTTTTATATACGGAGGACGATTGTACGAAAAATATATTGCTACAAGTGATTATTACCAGTACAGCAGTATGCTCCAACCAGTGCCAAGGCCGGTATGTGTCTGTTTCTACAACGGCACAAAAGAGCAGCCCGAAAGACAGGTTCTTAAGTTAAGCGATGCCTATGAGGGCGAGGGGGACATTGAAGTCAAAGTGACTATGCTGAATATTAACTACGGAAAGAACCAGCATATGATGGAATCTTGCGAACCGCTAAAGGAGTACGCATGGCTTGTGGATGCAGTAAGGCGGCATCAAAGTGAAAGGATGGATCTGGATGCTGCTGTGGATGCAGCTCTTAATGAAATGCCGGATGAATATGTGATTAAAACTTTTCTTTTGGAAAATCGAGCGGAGGTGAAAAGTATGTTCCTTACTGAATATAACGAAGAGAAGGTCATGGAGAAAGAACGCCAGGAGGGACGTCAGGAGAGAAATATTGAGGTTGCTTCTGATATGCTGAAAGCGGGAGGGATGTCGGTTTCTTTTATAGCACAAATCAGCAGGCTGTCAGAGGAAGCGGTCCGGAAGCTTGCCAGTACATTAGGCATTGCAATCTTATAACGCATCAAAACAGAGGTAAAGAGAGTGATAGGGTGCAGAGAAATCTGTGCCCTATCTTAAAAAGTAGCAGATTTAATTGTAAGAGAATCCATTGCGATGAAATTGCGACGGTATTGCGCCTCCCGTGATATTGACATACAATTCCCGTCCGTATACAATGGTAAAGTAAAGTTTTGTGCATGCAGGTGACATGCATGGAGAGCCGCAGGACATTACAGGGAGCTGACAGCCGGAGATAAAGGGGCTGTCTTTTTTATTGTCATTTTTATTTTCAGAACAGAAGGGAGGGGACTCATTGGCAGGAAATCTAAGAGAACAGAACATGGAGATGAAGGAGCCGGGGAATCAGTTCATGAAGCTGATTCCCCGCTTTGCGTTTACGGCGTTTCTTGCCGTTGTTTTGCTGGCCGTATCTGCAGCGCCTGTGTATGCGGATACGATATTTGATACGGCGAAGAATGCCATGCAGACGGTCTATAAGGATGTGGCTGGCATTGCAACGGTGGCGGCTGTCGTGTGCTCGGCAGTGTGCCTGTTTCTGATGAATTTCTCAAAATCCGGGCGCACCGTAGATGAATCCAGGTCATGGCTCAAACGGATCATCGTGTGCTGGGCGGCGCTTATGACGCTTGGTGCAATCGTAACGTATTTTGAGAGTATTATTCCAAAGAGTATGTTCGGCGGCTAAAACGCCGGGCAGATAAAAACATGCCGGCGCTCTCCCGGCAGAAAGGGGGATGCCTTACGAGGTGAAAGATAAAATATGGGCTGGTTATTAGAATTATTGATAGAAGGTATCCGGGAGCTGTGTTCACAGTTTATTGTCGATATGATGTCCTTAGTGACGGATATGTTCACGGAGCTTTTATCCTGTGACCTTAGTTTATTTGAGGAGTTGTTTTCTGTGGCAGGCAATCTGTACTCCAATGCCATTCTGCCTATGGGGGCGGCGCTTCTGCTTCTGATCTGTGTCTGGCAGCTTTTTAAAAGCATGTTCGGGAAGGCGGGGGTTGCAAGCGAGGATCCGGTGGAACTGGTGCTTCGCAGCGGGATCTGTTTGTTTTTTATTGTGGCAGCAAAGCCGATGGTGGATTATATCCTGAAGGTGGCGGGAACGCCCTATCAGTGGGTGGCAGGAACCGAGATTGAGGTGAGCAGCTTTTCCGAATATGTCTCCGTATTGGAGGGAATTACGGCAGGGATTGGGATTGACAGCCTAAACATTGCAATCCTGACTTTAATTTTACAGTTTGTCGTGGCATGGAATTATTTCAAAATGCTGTTTGTGATAGCGGAACGGTATGTCTTATTGGGTGTATTCTCCTATACGGCGCCGCTGGCATTTGGAACCGGAGGATCAAAGGCAACTAATAACATCCTTGCGTCCTGGTCGAAGATGTTTGGCGGGCAGATTGTCCTAATCATCTTAAATTCCTGGTGCCTGAAGATGTTTTTATCCGGATATGGAAATTTAACTGCCAGTAGCTATGGATTTACCAAGTTCTTTGCGGCGACGCTCTGTCTGGTCGGGTTCTGTAAAGTGACCTTTAAGCTGGATTCTTACCTGTCTTCGCTGGGCGTGAATTTAGGCCGTCCGTCAACGGGGATGGGCGCGTTAGGGCTTATGATGGCAGCCGGACGGATCTTTTCCCATGTGGGGAGAGGGAGCAGCCAGGCGTCAGGTTCTCCTTCCGGGAACGGAGAGGGGGCTGGCGCAGGGAATGATTCCTATATGGATGGCTCCGGCATGACGGATACAGGGGGACCAATCCCGATGGGGCTTGGAACTGACGGTATGCAGGCAGAGGATGGAACAGATTTTGGAAACGGTATGGAGGAAGAACTGGCAGATACCGTCTTAGAATCTGGCGATTTTGATACCATGGCAGACGGAGATGGAAGCGTCCTGGAGGAAATGGGCATGATGCCGGAGGATGGGCTTGGAAACGAAGAACTGGCAGGAATGGAAGAACAGAGTACAGAAACCGTCTTTGGCATGGAAGGCGGCTCATCCGGGGAACTGGGGGACTATCCGGTGAAGGAAGAGGAACCGGAGGCGGAAGATGCTGAAAATGCGGGCATGAACTTAGACGGTACCATGATTGGAGACGGTGGAACAGAGGATGCCGGAATTGGCAGCGGTATGGATGCTTTTGAGAAAGACGGCAGCATTTCCGGCAGTCAGCATGTGCCGGGAACAGAGGCTTTCGAAGGCGCACAGGGGATTCTTGGCGAGATTGGAAGCGGAGCCGGTATGGACAGTATGGAATCCTATGGGGCAGGACCAGGCGCAGAGCCGGGAAGTGCACCGTTATCTGGAGGAGAAAAAGCATTTCACGCGTCTGACCGGGGAATCTTGCCAGATGATGGTTTCTCCGGTGCAGGACAGGGAGATACAAAGGTCATTCTGGAAGCAGGCGCGCAAGAAGTAAATGGTATTGGTTATCATGGTTTTGATACGCCGGTGCAGCAAACGGCTCAGGGAAATCCGGGCATCAGTCCCGGTATGACATCTTCTGAGAGCAGGAAACAGGAGTACCGGAAAATAACAGAAGAACGGAAGAGCCGGGAAGTACCAAAATCAAGGAAAGACTTGAAAAAGAAGAAAAAGCAGAATCCGAAACCGAAAAACGGAAATTCACCAATGTAGGAAAGGGGTGGCACATGAGAGAGGAAAGATCAGATGCTTCCCCAATGGATCGGACTGCAGGAGTAGCATGCAGCGCAGTGCAGGCACAGAAAGCAGTAAATCAGGCGGTTCAATTGCAAAAGGCAGCTCAGGGAGCAGGTGTGGCGCAGAAAGCAGCCCACGGCTCCCAGGCAGCCTATGCAGTGACCGCCGCGGCAAAAGGCGGAGGCACAGCGGCAGGGGCTGCCGCCGGAACAGCGTTAGGGGGCCCGCTGGGAACGGTGGTCGGGACTCTTGCAACAAGCAGGACATTTTGGAAAATAGTAGCGGGAGTTTTTGCGGCGTTGTTTCTGTGGATGTTCCTGATTGCAAATATGATCGGGATTATCCTGGCCTATCTGGGCTTCGCGGATGCGGATGCTTTTGCCAATGAAGCGCAGTCGGCAGAATTGTCCAACATCAAGGTACGGGTAGAGTCGATCCTGAAAAAGGAAGAATACAGGCAGGAAATTCTGGCGCTGGTTGAGCAGGCAAGAGACCAGGAGTTACAGGAAATCCAGTCAGATAAAGCCGCAAACTATAGCGATTATGAGCTTACGGTGGTGGATGAATACGAAAGTAAGCTAAAAATGAATACAAGCTATTACCTTGCCATTCTGTTAAGCGAAGTCTGGGATACAAGTGACATCAATTCTTTTCTGGGTTATCCCAGCGACTGGGGGGACATGTCAACGGAACTCACCAGCAAGTATGACGCTTATTTTGAGGAAGCGGCGCAGGCGTATGGCGTGCCTGTGGCCCTGCTAAAGGCAATGGGGATGGCAGAATCAGGATTTAACCAGAATGCAGTTTCAGGGGCGGGAGCGATCGGCGTGATGCAGCTCATGCCGGGGACGGCGGCGTCTTTGGGCGTAAATCCGTACAACGCCCGTGAGAATATCAGGGGCGGGGCGAAGTATATTGCGAAGAACCTGGAGCAGTTTAAGAATCATTCAAACGGGCTGGAGCTTGCCATTGCCGCATACAATGCAGGGCCGGGGAATGTGATCAAATATGGATACCAGATACCGCCGTTTAAGGAAACGCAGAATTATGTGAAGAGGGTACTGGGGTATATTACGATACAGGAGCGGCGGGCAGGAAGCTCAGAAGATTCGGATGAAGATTTAAGCGGTCCGTACAGCCAGCTGAAAGAGGCCGTCTCGGAGAATGCAGACCGTCTTTTTTCCTGGTCAGTGACAGGAGAAGGGGAAAGCGATACAACAAAGACCATCTACTATCAGCTCTCAGAATCCGGAAAGACGGAGATTGCGAAGGCGGCGTATGAAAAGCTGAAAGCAGAGGGAGAAAGCGTAGCAGCAGAAACGGTTCCGGCAAAAGTAAAGTCCGTAGAATATACGCTTGCGCTGGTTTTAAGCTCCCGCCCTGCCTCTGGAAGCGGTTATGAGTACAAATATGTAACAAGCAAGAGTACTTTTGAGCTGGTGATAAAGGTTCTGAAATTGATGAGCGAGGGGCTCGATTCCCTGAAGGATTCCTTTTTCTCCCTGTTTTCCTGGAGGGATTTTGTGACGGGAGGCGGTTCGGATTCCTATATCGGGAATATTGACGCGACCGGGGATATCATTACTTATGATACCGTAGGAAAGGGCGTAAAAAAGGTGGTCTATTTTAACCAGGGGGAGGAACCATGGAGAAACATGCCTTATGGCACCAGTACCATAGGAGCTGCCGGCTGCGGTCCGACCTCTCTGGCGATCGTGATCTCTACTCTGACGGGGCAGACGGTGACCCCTCAGACGACCTGTGCATTTTCCATCAGCAACGGGGAATATGTCTCCGGGGTGGGTACCGCACATTCCTTTCCGACCAATGCGGCAAAGCACTGGGGCTTGACCTGTGAGCGGGTAGGGAAAGATAAGATGGACTATGTTGTGCAGTCCTTAAAAGAGGGAAAGATGGTGGTGGAAATCTGTGAAGCTTATACCATTACCGGCGGGAGCAGCGGGCATTTTATCGTCCTTACCGGAGTAACAAGGGATGGGTACATTACCATTGCAGACTGTGCAAGCAGGGAGCGGACCGGAAAGGTGTACAGCGTAAATACCATCAAATCCTATGGACGGGATTTAAGCGCCGGGGCATTCTGGATTATCGGGAAGTAAAGGAGGTTGGTGCTATGCATGGAAAGAGAAGAATCTGCAGAACAATCCTGATCACATGTTTGCTGTATTTTATGTCTGGCAGTCGTGTGTTAGCAGAAGAAATTCCAGAAATCCTGCCTGTGATTGTAAGGTGGGAAGAAGGACAAGGATTCGACAGCGCCGGGATGCCAATTATAGGAGGGTGGGCGTATGATGACGTAAATGAAGCCGGTAAATATGTATTATTTGATGAAAACGGGATGGTGCAAAAGAAAGCAGAAAGCTGGGATGACCGGGAGGATGCAGGGGAGTATTTTACATCTACGGAGCAGGAGACGGGAACCATTGCGCTGCGTTCTGAGATTTTTGATGGATTCGAGGGAAAAATTTTTGTTACGGTTGAGGAAGAAAGCGGTACTGCTGAAAAATATATTTTATCTCCCGAGAACCTGTATGAGTTTAATATACCTGCACATAGTGGAAGATACCGGATTCAGAAGGCAGAAGCGGCAGATGCTGCATTTGTTTATCTGGCAGAATACCGCCAGGAACCATTCCGTATGGAAGAAAACGGGCTGTTCCTTTGCAATATTAAAGTGACAGATCAGCAAACAGGGGAAGTTCAGCAGAAGCAGCAAGATACTCCGATCGCAGCAGAGGATTATCTGGAAGAAGAAAATACGGGAGAAAGGAGGCCGGCAGTGTCAGGAAAGGAAACGGTGAAAGGCAATATGGGGGAATGGAACACAGATACACAGCCTTTAGATCTGAAATATTTGTTCCTTGGTGCAGGTATTGTCGTGATACTGGCAGTCGGGTTATTGATAAGAAGAAGGAAAAACAAATATCACTAATAATCAGGGGAAACGTCATGGCAGGATAAACGGCTTTGTATGTTTCCTCCATTGTTTTGTAGGAGGTGCTTGAAAATCGCACAGAGAGAACGGGTGGATGTCTATACCATACCACCGAATTTTGCACAGGAGGGGACGATTCTCTCAGGGAGGGTCAGGTTTCGGAATGCATTTGAGGCAGGAATCCTGGGACTTGTTTTATTGCAGATTCTGTTATCTATGGACTTTGGTATACGGGTGAAAATCTATGTGGGAGTGGCGGTGTTGATTCCGGCGTTGATTTTTGCCATCTTGGGGGTTCAGGGAGAAAGCCTGACCTCCTTTTTATTTCAGTTTATAAGATATTTAAACAGGCGCAGGGTGCTTACGGTTCCGGATGGAAAGTACAGGCTTAAGAGGAACCGGAGGCTTGCGAAACAAAAAAAGAAGAGCCGGAGAGGAAAAGGAGGCGGAGATCATCGGAAGCGAAGTAAAAGAACTGAAGCAAAAGCTGAGACAAGCGAAGCGGGAGGAAAAGAGAAACCAGAAGGAGGAGAAGAAAAAACGTAAGGAGCAGCAGAAAAGGAAACAGGAGCAGCTTCGGGAGGAAGAGCGGATGCGTAAGGCCCACATGAAAGAGGAAAAAGAGGTCAAGAGGGAGCTTTCAAAATCCGGGCAGACAGACGCAAATGTGGAGGCAGATAAGATAAGAAAACCAGAAAAGGCGAAGCAAAAGAAGGAGAAAGAGCCGGAGTTAGACCTGCTTCCTGTAACATGGGTATCCTCCTATCTCCCGATCCGGCAGGTGAAAAACGGAGTCATCCTAACTACGGATCACCGGTATATCAAGCTGATTGAGATTCTGCCGATTAATTTCCTTCTGCGTTCCTCGGCAGAACAGAGGAATATCGTAATGTCCTTTATGTCCTATTTAAAGATTGCCCCTGTGAACATGCAGTTTAAGATCATATCAAAAAAGGCAGACATTGCGGAATATATTGAGAAGATCAAGGAAGAAGCGGCAAGGGAGAAGGATGAACGCGTCCGGCTCTTACAGGAGGATTATGCAGGGCTGATTGAGACACTGGGGCGGAAAGAAGCAGTTACCCGGCGTTTTTTCCTGATCTTTGAATACCAGTCTTACAATAATAATAAAAATCCGGCAGAGAAGGATGTCCTTTTGTATATGAAGTCTGCGGTGCAGACTGCAAAAAAGTATCTGGCTCAATGCGGGAATATGGTACTGGAGCACGAAAATGATACCCGTTTTCTGGTAGATGTGCTGTATCAGATTCTGAACCGAAGGACCAGTGTATATGAATCACTGGAAGAGCGCACACGGAAAGTTGCTGATTATTACCGCAGGGAGAATGGAGAGGACAGTGTCCGCCATATTCCGGTGACAGAACTGATTGCGCCGGATTGCATTGATTTCAGGCATCGGAATTATCTGGTAATGGACGGGCTGTATTACAGCTATCTTCTGATTCCTTCCCACAAATATCGGACAAAGGTTCCGGCAGGCTGGATTTCTCTGTTGATTAATGCGGGGGAGGGGATTGATGTGGATCTGTTCTTCTTCCGGCAGGATAAAAGCAGGACAATGGAGCGGATCGGCAGGCGGATCAGGCTGAACCGTTCCAAGATTAAAGATACTTACGATACGAACAGTGATTTTGATGACTTAAGCGAGTCCATCCATGCCGGGTATTATCTGAAACGGGGATTAAGCGGCAGCGAAGATTTTTATTACATGAGTACGCTGATTACCATTACCGGGCGGAGTCAGAAGGAAGTGGAATGGCGGGTCAAGGAGATGACGAAGCTTCTAAACTCTCAGGATATCGGGACGGTAAGCTGTCTGTTCCGGGAAGAAGAGGCTTTTCTGTCCTCCCTGCCAATCCTGAACCTGGATAAGAAGCTTTATGAGCGTTCTAAAAGGAATGTGCTGACCTCCGGGGTGGCAAGCTGCTATCCTTTTACCTCTTATGAGATGTCGGATAAAGACGGGATCATGATGGGGGTAAATAAGGCGAACAACTCCCTGGTGATTGTGGATATCTTTAATACGAAGATTTACAAGAATGCGAACATTGCAATCTTAGGGACATCCGGCGCAGGAAAGACCTTCACCATGCAGCTCATGGCACTGCGCCTGAGACGAAAAAATGTACAGGTATTTATTATTGCGCCGGATAAAGGCCATGAATTTGCCAGGGCGTGTACGAATACGGGCGGGGCTTTCATCCAGATTTCCCCGGCCTCCCCAAACTGTATTAATATCATGGAGATCCGGCCGGCGGATACGTCTGCAAGTGAACTCTTAGATGGTTATACGGTGGAGCGCTCGGAGCTGGCAATGAAGATCCAGAGCCTGCATATTTTCTTCAGTCTCTTAATTCCAGACTTAGACCATGAAGAAAAGCAGCTTTTGGATGAAGCGCTGGTCATGACCTACGCGGAAAAAGGAATTACCCACGATAATAAAAGCCTGTTAAATGCGGCAGACCCTGGACGCTATAAGGAGATGCCGATTCTGGGAGATTTATATGAGGTGCTTCTTCGTAAGTCGGAATGCCGGAGAATGGCAAACATCTTAAACCGTCTGGTGCATGGTTCGGCATCCACTTTTAACCAGCAGACAAATGTAGACTTATCCAACAAATATGTGGTGCTTGATATCTCGGAGCTTTCCGGGGACCTGCTGCTCGGCATGTTCGTCGCTCTGGACTTTGTCTGGGCGAAAGCGAAAGAGGACCGGACGGTGGAGAAGGCAATCTTTATTGATGAGGCGTGGAAGCTTCTGGTGTCAAATGAGCTGGCTGGGGAGTATCTTCTGGAAATCTTCAAGGTCATCCGTGCTTATGGAGGTTCGGCAGTCTGTGCAACGCAGGATCTGGTAGATTTCTTTGCATTAAAGGGAGGGAAGCTTGGGCGCGGGATTCTGAACAATTCCAAGACAAAGATCATCCTGAACATGGAGACCAGCGAAGCCGGGAACATCAGGGAGGAGCTGGATCTGTCGGAAGCAGAGGCCATGTCCATTACCCGGTTTGAACGGGGGACCGGCCTGATTTCCACCAACAGCAATAACCTGATTGTTGATTTTAAGGCAAGCCAGCTGGAAAAGGACCTCATCACTACAGACCGGAAGGATCTTAAGGAGTTAAAGCAGCGGCTTCAGAAATATGGGAATCAGGCATACGGAAAGAAGGTGGAGGAGGTGCAGACAGGAATGTAATTATTTTAAAGCGTATAAAAGGTGTCCTTATAGGCGTCCTTCCTACATATCCGGGAGACGGATAGAGGAAAAACGTCATACAATACGTTTTTAATGACACTTTTTATATGTCATAATTAGGAACTGTTTAGAAATAGCAGGAAGGATGAAATACAAAAATGGAAAATCAGAACAAGCAAAGGGACGTAGAGCGGGAATTGAAAGATCTGGTCCAGAGGTACAATGTACTGGATAAGAGCCAGGTTTATGCTTATTTTGGGAAATCTGGGCGGGATAAGTTCGTAGGACGTGCGTTGAAAAAACTGGAAAAAGAGCATTCCATTTATGTCTGCCGGGAGACGAAACAGGTGGCATCAAGTGAGGCGGCTCATGCAGCGTGGGAGCGGGGCCTTGGCCTTTCTGTCTGGGTGCTTTTAAGTTTGATGGACCAGAAGAAGATTGAAGAGCATTTTGCAGCTTCCAGGGAGGAATACCCGGTCCGTATTGTGTTTGTAGGAGACGGGGAAATCTATGATATTCTATATGTTGCATCGGAGGATATTGAGCTTACAAACCAGCTGTTTGCCCGAAAAAACATAGACGGGTGCGGGCATATCGTGATCGTGGAGGAACCGGAGGATATCCCTAAGATTCAGATTACGGATGTAATTGGATATTGTACAGTAAAGGAGGAGGGTCAAATCGAATACTATCGAAAAGACAGCCGGTAACAAAGAGGCGTTTTGGAAGATGAAAAAGCAGCTGAATGAAGCGCAGAAACTGGCTTCGGATGTGGAACGCCTCCTGGCAGAATCAAGGAATCTTGTGGCGTGTTATACCAGAAGCCAAGCACAGTCCGGTTATGAAAGCCTGTCAGACATGGTGCTGGAGGCGTCAAAGACAGGGGAAAAGCTGACGGAAAAGTTAAGACGGCTTTCTTTAGAGGTGGTCTTAGACGGCATGAAATATGAGCAGTACCAGTCGGAACTTGTGCGGATACATGGCATAGAGATTACATATTCAGGAGGCATTTTGGAGGTGACAGCCCCGGTACTGGTTCCGCACCGTAAGGAAAGCTATACGGATTATCTGTATAAGCCTTTACACACTGCGTTTCAGAAGTGGTGCAGGAAACAGCGGGAAGAAAACAAAGAGGTGCCAGAATTCCAAAAATGTACGGTCTGTTTTTTACATCTGTATGACCGGGAGCTACCTCTTGGCAGGGTGAGGGATCATGACAATATGGAGGAAAAACACGTGCTGGATGTGATCTCAAATTTCTTTCTGGTCTCTGACGGAGGCTTACATGCGGATACCTACCATCTTACCCGGATGGCAGAGCGGGATGCTACGAAAATTTTTGTCATGGATGCGGAGAAATTTCCTTCATGGGTAGGTGCATTTATGCAGTAAATCCATATCGAAAAAACTGGCAGATTTAACGAAGTGTTTTCGATAGTTGGAAAATCCGTGGAAATGCAGGAAAAATCAGAGGATTTTGCCGGATGAGGGATGGATTTGCTCCCCAAGTATCCGCTGATAGGGTACTGGTTTTTGGGCAGACAGGACACAGAAAGGTGGATTCACATGAATAAGCAGGACACGTTACTGGTGCTGATTGCACTCAGCGGAGAACTGCCTGCGGATATGGCTGAGGCGGTCATTGGCTCTGTTTCGTATACAGCGGCAGTCCTTACCCGCTTAAAGCAGGAGGGGTATGTGCTTGTACGGAACAAGTCCGGCTGCAAAGGGTATGTGCTGCGGGCGAAGGGAAAGCGTTATGTCCTCGCTAAGTTTGGAGAGGATACCGATTTCTTTTTGCATGGGGCGGCTGGGACAAACCATGTGAAAGGGGAGATTGATAAACGGTTACGATTACACCGGATGAGCAAGGTATGGGTTTTCTTTTGGAAAACGGGTATTCCTATCTTTCGGAGTGAAAAACCGGAGTTGTTTTACAAAGCTTCGGAAGATGGGAGGGGGATAACGGCATATTACGGCAGCCAGGAATTCAAAGGGCGGACAGACGCCGTCAAAGGTTCCAGGGCCTGTGGGATACTGCTGGCCGGGGAGTCCGGTTATATTGTTTATCATTCCCTTTCGCAGCGGATGCGTTGGGCAAAGAAGATGGAACGAAGCGTAAGGAGCTTTGTGGAGAGGGAGAGCATGAAATGCGGGAAGCTTCGGCGGTTTGACGCGGTTGTGATGGGCGATTCCATAGGTCTTCTAGCAGAGCTTTTAACAAGTGACGGCGGCGTAAAAGGGGATTTGTTCCAGGTAGATGACATATATGAGCATTATTACTATGTGCCAACGATTCCGGAAGCGGAGATTCAGGTACAGTTTTTGACAGATGATAGAAAACGTGAACGCTTCTACCGATTTTTGTGTACTGCTCTAAATAAGATAGAACATACGGAATATTGTCTAAGCGCTGGTGCGGATGGCTTTGGGAATCCGGTCTATTTTTGCTATGAGCTGGATATGCGCCGGCTTTTGGGAATAAAGCAGGAGTTAGAGTGGAAAGGGAAGGGGAGTATCTTCTGTTTTCCCTACCAGCGTCCTGTGTTGGAATCATTTTTCGGAAGGGAGGCCATGTATCGTGAAATTGTTGTAGAAAAAGTAACTGCGTATCTAAGCCAGGAAGAGGTTTAACAGGAGTCCGCGCAAATAGGTGGAAGAAAAGGCAGGAGGTGCGAAAAGCGGACGAGAATTAGGAAAGAAGGTGGAAGAATAGAAAAGGATAAACATGGGATGATAAAACCTGTTTTCGTTGGTTTGGGATTTTTGATATTGGCCTGCTATGCGGGAGGCTTTCTGGAGCAGCTTTTTCTGGAATCAGCGGTACGGTTAAATCCTATCCAAAATCTCTGGCATGGGATATCTAAGATTTCGGGGTTAAAGTGTACGGCGGCAGTGATGATTCTCTTTGGTGTGATCGCAGTGCTGATCATGTTAAGGGGTTCCGGGAAGGAGACTTATGATGAGCGGAATTTTGAGATTTCCAGGCAGGGAACCTACGGAACGGCAGGATTTATGAATGGGGAGGAGCAGGAAAAAGTGCTTCAGACCAACAGACAGGCAGCGGATGTGAAAGGCGTAATCTTTGGAAGGGAGCTAAAAAGCGGGCACATTTTAAGCCTGCCTGTAGACTCCAGACTGAACCGGAACTTTGCCGTATGCGGTTCCCAGGGCAGCATGAAATCCAGGGCCTTTGCAAGGGTGATGGCGCTGCAGTGCATCCGGCGCGGGGAGAGTATTTATTTAACGGACCCGAAGTCGGAGCTATATGAAGACCTCTGCGCATATTTGCGTGCCTGCGGTTATACCGTCCGGCAGCTGAACCTGATCCATCTTCAGCATTCGGATGCATGGAATTGTCTCGGAGAGATTGACGATGGGAGCCTGATTGATGTATTCTGTGATGTAGTGATCCGGAATACAACAGACAAATTCGATCATTTCTATGACAATACGGAGATGGATTTATTAAAAGCCTTATGCCTTTACGTGTTCAATGATTACCCGCCGGAAAAACGGACCTTTGCGGAAGCATATAAATTGTTGATCAATAAGAGCGTGGAAATGCTGGATGCGATTTTTGCGCGGCTCCCTACCAGCCATCCGGCAAGAGGACCGTACCAGCTCTTTGCAAAAGCAGATAAAGTGAAGGGAAATGCGGTCTTAGGGCTTGGAACCCGCCTGCAGATCATGCAGAACAAACTGGTACAGCAGATCACGAGCCATAATGAGATTGACTTATCCCTGCCGGGAAGGGAGAAATGCGCTTATTTTTGTATTACCTCCGACCAGGACAGCACTTATGACGTGCTGGCGACATTATTTACTTCTTTCCTGAGCATTAAACTTGTGCGGTATGCAGACCGGACGGAGGAACGGCGGTTGCCGGTCCCGGTACAGTTTATCTTAGATGAGTTTCCGGTGCGCTCGTAAGCGGAACTCATTTGTTCCGCGCGGGCTTGTTTGTAATCTATCTTTAGCAAGATAGTAGGTTCAATGTGAGGGCTTCATTTGAAGCCTAATTC
>CAJTFX010000006.1:0-1258 GCA_910575555.1 Lachnospiraceae bacterium
GTTGTGATGCAGACGGAAGTCTGCCAGAAATGTGAGAATCTTGGTTTGCGGTCTATGGCACGAAGCATAACAGACCGCAAAACCTAAAATGCATTAGTTTAAATGATATGAAATTGAAGTGTTTTTCTTTATGAGGAAGAGATGCATCTATTGAAAAGGAAGCTCAGATGTGATGACTCCCGATAAATAATTATCTGCTTCTGACGGAGAGAGATTGTATTTTTTCATAATTCTGGCTTTGATGTCAGACTCCGGGTGTCCGAATTCCCGAAGCGTGTCAATAGTGCCTTGTATTTTGCCGGTCTGAATGCCCCGCTGTTCTCCAATGCGGATGCCTCTCTGTTCACCAGCTTGTTCTCCGATGTGAATGCCCATCTGTTCTCCGATTTGGATACCATTCTGCTCTCCAATCATAATAGCCTTTTCCCGTTCCTCTTTCAGCATCGCCTCTATCTGAGGCTCCATAATCTCCATTAAAATATCAAACATACTCTCAGCTCCTTTCCAATGTTCTATCATCTGTTTATTAGCTTTCAGCATAACCGTCAGCACAGAATCGGCAAAGTTCCGGTCCCCGGCTTCCGTAAGGTTTTTCGTCAGTGTCAGCAATCGTTGGGCAGTGGGTTCCGCCACTTTCCTGGAAAGTGCGCAGAGCCATGCATGAGCGTTCGGATCTAATTCCTGGGTGACAAGCACCTGGGTGGGGAAAGGGACGGTGCCCTCGATATAGTAGATTCCGGCATAAGGCTTGGTGATGGAACACCCCTGGGCCCTGAAGTGGCAAAGCAGCTTCCGGGGCCTGGCATCCCGGACAAGGGAAACAGTGATATCATGGGCCTTAATGGAATCCACCGTCCTTCCGCCGGATTTATAAAGGGCGGCGTAGGCCATGGTCTTGTAATAGACGTCAATGTCCAGAGCGTCTCCCGGAGATTTGTATTCCATAATGTTATGTCCCCGGAACAGCTTTCCGATTTCGTTGGAGACGGCGGCAGAGACGTTCTTCTGAATAATCAGCAGGTCAATGGACAGAGGCTTCGTGTTCAGATTGTGTTCCCTGCGAAAAGTCAGGTTCTCCCTGTCCTCCCGCAGCTCCAGGTTCATGGCGGCCACGAAACCGGGATGCCATTGGATTTTTGTATCCTTCATATAGATTCCTTTCTTGTAGTATAGCACAAAGTAACGGCAGACAAAAGCATGAAAAATTTCTGGGATAATATTACTCCGGCGGGAGATTTAAATAATAAAACAAGGTTTC
>CAJTFX010000006.1:1508-265041 GCA_910575555.1 Lachnospiraceae bacterium
CGCCACTTTCCTGGAAAGTGCGCAGAGCCATGCATGAGCGTTCGGATCTAATTCCTGGGTGACAAGCACCTGGGTGGGGAAAGGGACGGTGCCCTCGATATAGTAGATTCCGGCATAAGGCTTGGTGATGGAACACCCCTGGGCCCTGAAGTGGCAAAGCAGCTTCCGGGGCCTGGCATCCCGGACAAGGGAAACAGTGATATCATGGGCCTTAATGGAATCCACCGTCCTTCCGCCGGATTTATAAAGGGCGGCGTAGGCCATGGTCTTGTAATAGACGTCAATGTCCAGAGCGTCTCCCGGAGATTTGTATTCCATAATGTTATGTCCCCGGAACAATTTTCCGATTTCGTTGGAGACGGCAGCAGAGACGTTCTTCTGAATAATCAGCAGGTCAATGGACAGAGGCTTCGTGTTCAGATTGTGTTCCTTGTGAAAAGTCAGGTTCTCCTTGTCCTCCCGCAGCTCCAGGTTCATGGCGGCCACAAAACCGGGATGCCATTGGATTTTCGTATCCTTCATATAGATTCCTTTCTTGTAGTATAGCACAAAGTAACGGCAGACAAAAGCATGAAAACTTTCTGGGATAATAAAAAAACGTGTTGTGATGCAGACGGAAGTCTGCCAGAAATGTGAGAATCTTGGTTTGCGGTCTATGGCACGAAGCATAACAGACCGCAAAACCTAAAATGCATTAGTTTAAATGATATGAAATTGAAGTGTTTTTCTTTATGAGGAAGAGATGCATCTATTGAAAAGGAAGCTCAGATGTGATGACTCCCGATAAATAATTATCTGCTTCTGACGGAGAGAGATTGTATTTTTTCATAATTCTGGCTTTAATGTCAGGCTCCGGGTGTCCGAATTCCCGAAGCATGTCGATGGCGCCTTGTATTTTGCCGGTCTGAATGCCCCGCTGTTCACCAGCTTGTTCTCCGATATGAATGCCCATTTGTTCTCCGATTTGGATACCATTCTGCTCTCCAATGTGAATGCCTCTCTGCTCTCCAATCATAATAGCCTTCTCCCGTTCCTCTTTCAGCATCGCCTCTATCTGAGGCTCCATAATCTCCATTAAAATATCAAACATATTCTCAGCTCCTTTCCAATGTTCTATCATCTGTTTATTGGCTTTCAGCATGACCGTCAGCACAGAATCGGCAAAGTTCCGGTCCCCGGCTTCCGTAAGGTTTTTCGTCAGTGTCAGTAATCGTTGGGCAGTGGGTTCCGTCACTTTCCTGGAAAGTGCGCAGAGCCATGCATGAGCGTTCGGATCTAATTCCTGGGTGACAAGCACCTGTGTGGGGAAGGGGACGGTGCCCTCGATATAGTAGATTCCGGCATATGGCTTTGTGATGGAACACCCCTGGACTCTGAAATGCCGGAATAATTTCCGGGGCCTGGCATCCCGGACAAGGGAGACCGTGATATCATGGGCCTTAATGGAATCCACCGTCCTTCCGCCGGATTTATAAAGGGCGGCATAGGCCATGGTCTTGTAATAGACGTCAATGTCCAGAGCGTCTCCCGGAGATTTGTATTCCATAATGTTATGTCCCCGGAACAATTTTCCGATTTCGTTGGAGACGGCAGCAGAGACGTTCTTCTGAATAATCAGCAGGTCAATGGACAGGGGCTTCGTGTTCAGATTGTGTTCCTTGTGAAAAGTCAGGTTCTCCCTGTCCTCCCGCAGCTCCAGGTTCATGGCGGCCACGAAACCGGGATGCCATTGGATTTTCGTATCCTTCATATAGATTCCTTTCTTGTAGTATAGCACAAAATAACAGCGGACAAAAGCATGAAAACAATTCCGGGATAATAAAAAATCGTGTTATGATGCAGACGAAAGTCTGCCAGAAATGTAATAGAAACTTTGTGTATTTTATCTTAGCATAGTGTAAAAAGTCTGTCAAAGCAAAAATGAGGAAGAATTGAAAAATAAAGTCCATATGACTGTGGGTAAGCAGAACTTTAAAAGTATAAAAAATCCTTTTTCGGCAAAAATTATTGCAATATTGAAGAAAAAATGCTAGAATAATAAAAGAAATTTTGAAAATAAATAGTGAAAACATGAATATTTTTGCTGAATTACATACGTAAATACAGAATACAGCCCGTTTAGTAGAAGTGTCAGATTGTTGAAACACAGCCCTTTGAGAAGGGCTTTTTATATTCAAGAGCATGTTTAACGGAGGATGGGATATATGAACCAATTACATTGGGAAAAATTGCTTTGCAAAAGCAGAAAAAGAAATTCAAATAGTTTAGTAAAACAGGATACAGCATCGGTAATAGTAAGAAATGCATTTGAAGCGGATTATGACAGAATTGTTGGATCGTCTTCTGTAAGAAGGCTTCAGGATAAGGCGCAGGTATTTCCGCTGCAGAAAAATGATTTTACGTGAACCAGGTTGACCCATTCTATAGAGGTATCAGCAATGGCGCGTTCATTGGGAAAAGCCGTAGGAAAACAACTTGAAAAGAAAGAAGAATCTTTCACAGAAGATATGACAGATGAGCTGGCAGCTTTGCTTCAGACAGCAGGATTGATTCATGATCTTGGGAACCCTCCTTTTGGCCATTATGGAGAAACAGTGATAAGACAGTGGTTTTGTGGATGGTTTGAGTCTAACAAGTTTTTAAAAAAAGAAATATTTTTAACAGAACAAGAAAAGAAAGATTTTATTTTCTTCGATGGCAATGTGCAAAATTTAAGAATCGTTACAAAATTGCAGATATTAAATGATGCTTATGGGGCGAATTTTACATATGGAACATTAGCGACGATTATAAAATACCCATGGCGATCTGATTCAAAGGCTACAACAGAAAAGAATAAATTTGGCTATTTTAAATCAGAAGAACAATTAGTAGAGGAAATCCGAAAGGCAATGGGTTTGTCTGATGGGCAGCGTCATCCGGCGACATTTCTTTTAGAGGCTGCGGATGATATTATTTATGTTTGTGATGATATAGAGGATGGTGTGAAGAAAGGATATATTCCTTGGGAATTGGTATATAATACCATTAAGAAACAATTTGACAGTGATGAATATCAGGAACTTTATGAAAAAATGGAAAGTAAGGCTCCTGATGAGAACATAGAAGAAGGGGATAAAATTTTGTCAAGGGTTCGTATTTTCAGGAATTTCACGCAGGGGTATTTATTTGAAATAGCCATTAATGAGTTTATGAAGCATTATGACAGCATTATCAGCGGAACTTATAAGAAAGAATTGTTGGATTCTAAAAAGGATTTTGTGGATTATTTAAAGAAGAGTGTAACAGGAAAATATTGCTTTACATGATTATGATCAGAATGGGCAGAAGAAATTGAAAGATATCAGTATGTATGATAAATTGCACTTAGTGGTGGATTTTATTTCCGGGATGACAGATTCCTATGCAGTTAACCTGTATAAAGAATTAACAGGGATAAGTCTTCCGCAATAAAATATTATTGAGGGAGTGTTAAGTTACTGAGAAATACAGGGTGTAGAGACGACTGGAAAGGATCATATGATTAACATTTTTTGAATAATCATATAAATATGAACATGAAACAATTAAAAGAAATTATGTATTTGTATTTAAAAAATCATCCTCCTGCCTTGGAATTATTTTATATTTTGGAGAAGGCGGGTGATGTATATTTGATAGGCGGTGTTTTAAGGGAGTATAAGGATAATAATGCCATTTTGAATTTGAGAGATGTTGATATTATTATTGATGTGCAGAACATTGAATACTGGGAAAAAATATTGTCTGAATTCGAAGTTAGGAAAAATCGTTTCGGAGGATATAAATTATGTTGTTCCGGTTTGATTGTAGACATCTGGCCTCTGGATGAAACCTGGGCATATAAAAAACAGATCGTAAAATGCAGTCCGGCAGAGTATGTTGAGTCTCTTATTTATACTGTTTTTTTGAATATTGATGCCATAGTATATGATATGAAAAGGGATATTTGGTATGATGGTGGCTATAAAGAGGCAATGAGAACCCGAGTGTTAGATGTAGTTTTAGAATGCAATCCGGAAATACCTTTGAATATAGTACGGGCTATGGTATTAAAGGAAAGATACAAAATGACTTATTCAAAAAAATTAAAAGAAATCATTGTAAAAGAAAGAGAAAAAAGTAGAGAATTTTCTGGTTTATTGATGGATATTCAATTTGCACGATATAAAAAAGAAATACTGTCGAAAGAAACGATAGAGAAAGAACTTATGCAAATATAGGGTTTGGTTATATTTGCAGTTCCTTTTAAGTAGGAAGTCTACTCTGTAACGCAGACGAAAGTCTGCCAGAGATATGAGGATCTTGGTTTAGCGGTCTATGACATGAAGCATAACAGACCGCCAAACCTAAAATTCATTAGTTATAAATGAAATGTTATTTCTTTATGAGGAAGAGATGCATCTATTGAAAAGGAAGCTCAGATGGGATAACTTTAGATAAATAATCATCTGCTTCTGACGGAGAGAGATTGTATTTTTTCATAATTCTGGCTTTAATGTCAGACTCCGGGTGTCCGAATTCCCGAAGCGTGTCGATGGCGCCTTGTATTTTGCCGGTCTGAATGCCCAGCTGTTCCCCATTCTGCTCTCCAATCATAATAGCCTTCTCCCGTTCCTCTTTCAGCATCGCCTCTATCTGAGGCTCCATAATCTCCATTAAAATATCAAACATACTCTCAGCTCCTTTCCAATGTTCTATCATCTGTTTATTAGCTTTCAGCATAACCGTCAGCACAGAATCGGCAAAGTTCCGGTCCCCGGCTTCCGTAAGGCTTTTCGTCAGTGTAAGCAGTCGTTGGGCAGTGGGTTCCGTCACTTTCCTGGAAAGTGCGCAGAGCCATGCATGAGCGTTCGGATCTAATTCCTGGGTGACAAGCACCTGCGTGGGGAAGGGGACGGTGCCCTCGATATAGTAGATTCCGGCATATGGCTTGGTGATGGAACACCCCTGGACTCTGAAATGCCGGAATAATTTCCGGGGCCTGGCGTCCCGGACAAGGGAAACAGTGATGTCATGGGCCTTAATGGAATCCACCGTCCTTCCGCCGGATTTATAAAGGGCGGCATAGGCCATGGTCTTGTAATAGACGTCAATGTCCAGAGCGTCTCCCGGAGATTTGTATTCCATAATGTTATGTCCCCGGAACAATTTTCCGATTTCGTTGGAGACGGCAGCAGAGACGTTCTTCTGAATAATCAGCAGGTCAATGGACAGGGGCTTCGTGTTCAGATTGTGTTCCTTGTGAAAAGTCAGGTTCTCCCTGTCCTCCCGCAGCTCCAGGTTCATGGCGGCCACGAAACCGGGATGCCATTGGATTTTCGTATCTTTCATATAGATTCCTTTCTTGTAGTATAGCACAAAATAACAGCAGGCAAAAGCATGAAAAATTTCCGGGATAAAAACAAATGCCGGCGGGAGATGTAAATAATAAAACAAGGTTTCAGCGGGAAGCCCGCGTTGTGATGCAGATGAAAGTCTGCCAGAAATGTAATAGAAACTTCGTTTGCCCTATCGTATCATAGAGACAGTTGGTTGTCAAAGCAGATTTTCAGTAGGAAGATAAAAAATACAGGCAAAAAGTACTGCATTTTCCAGGACGCTGTATAAATTTCCGGGAATCTAAAAAAAATATAAAAGAAATTCGTAAAAAAATAGCTTTCTTGCGAAATATGTGTTATAATTTCTAAACGGAGTATTACATCCGGAACAGTCAGGCTACGGTTCTACCACTACTACAAAAGATAAAGCTGTTCCGGATGTGGTTCTTCGTATTCTTTACGGCATTTATAAGGAAAATCCAGGGAAATCATGAAAAAACAGTGAAAATGGTTAACGAAACAGGCAAAATTGCCGAAAAAAATTAATAATATAGATATAGATAGAACGAAATATGCATGTGGGATGAAGCAAGGAGGAATGAGCGATGTATAAGGATATTGGGAAGAGGATCATGGCGTTGCTGCTGAGCGTCTGTATGATAGCCGGGATGGTGGATTTGTCCGGGTTTACGGTGCATGCAGAAGGTATTGTGCAGATAGGCAGCGTGGAGGTTACAGATACAGATATTACATATGATGGAACTAAGAAGAAACCTAACATTGTAGTTAAGGATTATTCAGATACTCCAATAGATTCAGGATTTTCTATAAGTTATGGAGAAAATATTCATGTAAATACGGGGGGGACAGTTACAGTTACTGGAGATGGTGTGACGTGTGCTGGAACAGCGACCACAACATTTCCGATTAAAGCGAAGGATTTTAGTTCGTCAGCAAGTGTAACGGTAGTTGAACCAATGAAGTATGTGCAGGGAAGCGGTATAAATATTCTGCCTGAAGAAATGTTGGTAGAAGATGCCGGGAATGCATTAAATTCAGGAACAGATTATACTTATACATTAAGTGATAATAATATGGGAACTGCTGATTCTAATCCTAAAACAGTGACAGTAACAGTGACAGGAATCGGAGATTACACGGGAACAGCGACAGGGAGTTACCAGATAACAAGAATTGAGGGGGAAAAATTTCAATTACAGGATACCGGTGGTGTGTCTTCGTGGGTAGTGGTATATAATGGAAAAACACAGGAATTGCCGTTGGCACAATTAGGCAATTTGAAAGTGACATATGATGGAATTAATGATATAAAGCCGGAAGAATATGAGTTTCGCTATAGAAATACAGATCGTGCCAGCCGAGGAGATACTAAGGCTCAGGTATATGCATTGGGCAAAGGAAAGCGATTTGGACAGCTCGAAAGTAATCCGATTGAATTTACAGTAAGAAAGAGTCTTACAGCAGGAAACAACTATGATGTCAGCAAGCAGATACAGGCAGATCCCATACCTGCGAAACCTTATCAGGGTCCTGCAAATCCTGTGGAGCTTACAGAGGATGATATTAAGTTATACGATCCTGATTATGGAAGAGAGAAACCTTTAGTGCTTGGGGAAGATTATACAATAGGAAGCTATACACGTCCTACGACTGCAAATGGCCAGGGTAAAGCCAGTGTCACTATTAATGGTATAGGCGGTTATGTGGGAAGCATGAAATTGGAATTTGAAATTTATTCTCCTACATTGGCCAGTATAGGCGTAAAAGCTGAAGGGACGTTTGTTTACGATCGTGAATCCAAGAAAGATAAAGTAAATGTTGTAGTGGGAGATGGTGTAACTTATATAGAGGGAACAGACTATACCCTTGAATATTCAACCAGAACTAATCATACGGATGCAGGTGAGCATTCGATTACTGTCAGATCAACAGGTACCGGAAAAATACAGGCAGGCAGTACGGCTGAAGTAAAATATACAATTGCAAAAAGAAGTATAGCGCCAGGTAATGATGTTACTGTCAGTGATGTGGCGGATTCTTATGTGTATAACGGCACAGCCCACAAGCCGACTCCCGCAGTCTCTTATAAAGGTCAGAATTTGTCAGCATCAGAGGTAGAATATTCTTATGAGAATAATATAAATGCCGGAACAGAAGCCAAGGTAATAGTAACAGGCAAGGGGAATTTTACCGGAAGTGTTACTAAGCAATTTACCATAAATGCATTGCCGATTTCGGAAGATAATATAAGCGTGACTAATTTTGATGCGAGCAAAAAGTACGAAGGAAAACCGATTGAGCAGTCTAGTATTAACGTAAGCTTAAAACAGGGCAGCGTGTCGAAACCTCTTACAAAAGGTAGAGACTACGAGATTACCTATGAAGATAATCTGAATGTTGGTAACGCAACAATGAAAATTAATGGTATCGGTAATTACAGTGGCACCGTTAGCAAAATATTTGAGATTACTAAAAGGAATATTACAGATGGAACTTCTATTAGGGTCAGTTCACCTGTAATTTATACTGGAAATGTGATCGTGCCTCCAGTGACAATTACTTTGGGAACAGTGACCTTAACTGAGGATAAAGATTTTACTTTGGAATCAGTTGGAAATCCAATTAACGCCCAGAAACAGGCAGAAGTTAGGATTGTTGGAAAGGACAATTTTGAGGGCGAAACAACAGGAAAATTTGATATTGAAGCCCGTAGTATAGATTCAGAATACCTGACAGTGACAGCAACAGGAATATCATTGGAAGATGAAAATTTCAGCGAAATTTCGAATGCAAATTTAAATGAAATTTTCTATAAATTTGAAGAAAAAGAAGGCGGTGTTGTAACTAAAGATTTAAAAATTAGTTATAATGGAGATGGTGTTTCGTGGAATTTTGGAGAAGGAGATTATACGATTGTCCATAATGATAATAATCAACCAGGAACAGCCACACTGCGCATCACGGGAGTAGACAACTGGAAGGGAACCAAGACTTTAGAGTACAGAATCAGAGGAGATTTAAGTGATTTTGATACTACAACCCCATTGACGGAAATTATCACCCATCCCCAGACTTATATCGGAAGTCCGGTGAAGCCGGTTGATACAGAGGTTATATTTAACGGAAACAAGCTGACGCATGAGAAAGATTACACCATTGAAAATTATACAACCATTAATGTAACAACAGAGGCCACCGGAAAAGCCACTGCTGATATCATTGGTACAGGAGATTATTATAATAAAGCAAACGTAGAGTTTGACATAGTTCCCCTGAATTTATCAACAGATGATTTAGAAAAGAATGAGTATGATATTGCATTGCCGGCAGGAATAACTGGTATTGCAGGAACTTACATTTATTCCGGGATGCCCATTGAGCCAAAACCGGAAATCACTCATTTCGGGAAAACGTTGACGAGCGATACAGATTACACCGTAGAATATAATACAGATACAGACACGGGCGCAGGAATTAAGGTAGGTCCTCAGAAATTGAAAGTAAAGGGCAGCCCTGATAATTATACAGGTGAAAAAGAGGAAGAGTTTACCATCGAAGCCTATGACTTTGAAGCCGCTTATGCAGAAGGCAAGGTGAAAATCACAGGTGTAGCGGACAGCGTGGTTTTAGACTGGGTAAAAGACAGAGAAAAATATGCAGATAAATATACGGAAGCGGATTCACCAGTAATGAAAGAGGACTCAGATGAAATTATCTGGCCCGGCCTGCAGGTAAGCTATACAGCGGTTGATATGGAAGGTCAGCTGCAGTCATCAAGAGATTTGGCGCTTGATACAGATTACACGGTAAAATATGAGAAAAACAATACCATTGGTACGGCAACGATAACCGTAACCGGAAAGGGTAATTTTAAAGGCACAATCAAAAAGGAGTTCCGAATCGTAGGAGATTTATCCGGGGATTATGTTTCAATGGAACTGAATAACGGGGAGCGTTGGGAATACAGCCCCGAAGATGCTGAGGGGAATTCTACTAATACGCCAGAGCCGGAAGTATACTATACGGTAACATTCAGCACTGGAATAACGCAAA
This sequence comes from Lachnospiraceae bacterium, assembly GCA_910575555.1. GTDB lineage: Bacteria > Bacillota > Clostridia > Lachnospirales > Lachnospiraceae > Petralouisia. The sequence goes on from CAJTFX010000006.1 coordinate 10,922, forward strand.
AACTTTCACTGATAAAAGGCGAAGATTATGGAGTAAGGTATGAAAATTATACAGATGCCACTGCAGCTCCTGAAGGGATAAATTCTACGAAAGACGGAAGTTCCCCGGCAAAAGCAGTCATTTATGGAATTGATTCTCCGGGAACATCTTCGGATAACGATCAAGAAGGGTTGAATGGAAATTATTGCGGAGAGAGAGAAGAAAAATTCCAGATTTATCAGCGTGATCTTTCCAAGGCGAAAGAAAATGAGAATGATATGCGTCTGGATGGAGTGGATGAGGAGGGATATCCCTACACAGGTGAAGCGATAGAACCAGATATGCAGATATACTGCAAAGAACAGCTTTTGAATAAATTAGATTCGGCAGCGGCAGAAGGAACAGCATATGATTATAAGGTGAAAGCTAACAATAACGTTAATGTATATACCTGGCAGGATGATATCAAGGGCGGAACAAGGTTGATGCCTACTTTGACGGTTACCGCTAGTCGGAATGCCGATGAAGCATACGACGGAAACTATTATGGAGAATTTACCAAAGAATTCAAGATTAATCCAAGACAGATAACGGAGGATACGGTAGACAAATTTGTCAAGATTAAAAACGACAGAATTGCGCCTCCGGGCGGCCTTAACGGATCTACAGGATATTTGGGAGAAGAAAACGCAGAAACCGGTTTCTGGGAGTGTGACTATATTCGTAATTATATAACGTTTGATTCTTTAGTAGAAGAAGGGAAAAGTGCACTGACAGTTGTTTGGTGTGAAGAAGAAGGAGGAACAGAGACAAAGCTGATTGAAGGTCAGGATTTTGCGGTCGGATATGAACATAATGCACGAATCGGAGACGCAACCGTTTATATTCGTGCACTTGAAGAAGAATATTGTAATTATGAAGGCCGTTATGATAAGATCTTTAAGATTATGGCAACGATTGAAGATGTTAATAACAATCCGCCGGAGTATATGACACTGAAGTATGACCATGATGTTTATTATGGCGTAGATCCAGTGTATCCGGATTTGATTTTTGAAGACAGATCCGGTATGCAATGTGAAGGAGATCCGGAGCCTAAGATCCTGAAAGAAGGAGAGGATTTCGAGATTGTTACATTGGAAAATCAGGGCAATGCAACAGAAACCAGCAAGAACAATACTGGAATAGGTAAAGAAGATGATGTAGAGGAATTCAGACCTACTGTTGTAGTAAGGGGAATTGACTGCTACAAAGGAGTGATAAAACGGTATTATAATATTATCAAGAAGAATTTTTCAGATCCTGAAAGCGGCATAACGCTGGTATTCGGCGGAGACGTTATAAATGACGATTACAATGAAAACGCTTATGTATATAATGGTGCAGCTATGGAGCCGCCTTTTGAGATTTATAATAATGATTTTAAGAAGGTGGGAACAGAAGGCTATACACCGAATGCTGCAAACAGAAAATTAATTAAGGATAAGGACTATAAAATTGTAGAATGGAAGAACAATGATAAATTGTCTGAAGGAGAAACAAAAGCAAGTGTAACGGTGGAAGGAATCGGTGAGAACTATGAGGGTCAGGCAACATTTTACTTCTCTATCATTCCTCAGCCGATTTCAGGTGCAGGTGTAAAAGTTGATTTTGAAAAGAATCAGATTTTTGACAGAACAGCGAAAGAACCGGAACTTACAATAACTTTTGATGGAAATACGCTTACGGAAGGTACGGATTATACTGTAGCTTACGAGAATAATATAAACGTAAGTACAGCGGTAGAAGAGGAAGAGAAAAAACCGGCAGTTGTCCTTAATGGTATTGGAGGCTTTGGAGGAACTAGCCGCATTACATTCAATATCCTTCCGGAAGATATAGGCAATGAGGAAGATATTGAAGCAACCGGCAGGGCAATTTATAAAGAAGGAGAGGAAGTTGTACCAGAGTTCCAGGTTCAGGCAAAAGACGGTACAAAACTTGAACTGGATGTTGATTATACGGTGGACCCATATACAGGTGAAACAGGAATTAACGTATCAGGGGTGGCTACCATACGTGGAATCGGCAACTATACTGGAAGCCGTGAAGTAGCATTCCGGATGTATCCGCCGGAAGGTGATTTCCGTATAGAAGAAATTGAGCCCCAGGAATTCAGAAACGCGCCGATAAAGCCTGAGGTAAAAGTATTCCTTGATGTAGATGAAGAATTATCTATTCAGTTAATTGAAGGCACAGATTATGTACTGGAATATGACAATATAATCAATGCAGGTGTGGATACTGCAGTTGTCGTTGCCAAGGGACTGGGCTATTTTGCAGAGCAGAATAAACAGGCGGCAGCGCGTTTTACCATTACTCCCAAGAGCATTGGTTCAGAAGGTCTGATAGACAGCGCCATGGAAATGGGGGCTATTGAACCTCAGTGGTACAGCGGCCGGCCAATTGTCCCAGGCGTAGAGCTTAAGTTCCAGCCTGCTCTGAAGGAAGGAGAAGAAACCAACAATCCGGTTATCTTAATACCAAACACAGACTATCGGGTAACTGCTGTAAACAATACCATGGTAGGGGAAGCAACTGCGACAATTACCGGTATCGGCAATTACACAGGCGTCATTGAGACGAAGTTCCGTATCCACGGAAATATGAATCTGGTAGATGTGGCTCCCATTCCTACTCAGGAATATACCGGAAGTCCCGTGACGCCGGTTCCGCAGGTGAGCATCGGCGGAAAGGCCATGGTGGAAGGAACGGATTACCGTGTAGAATACAGCAACAACGTAGACCGGGGAACAGCATCTATTACCATTACAGGTACAGAAGACTGGTATTTCGGCACGAAAGTTGTGAAATTTGACATTGCAAGAGAATTGTCAGCAGAAACTTCTGTCCGGGGCGTTGCATCTGTGTACACCTATACAGGCGCGGCCATTACTCCTCCGGTCAGAGTAGAGGATGACGGCAACCTTCTGGTCAGCGGAGTGGATTATGACATTGCGTATTCTGAAAATATCAATGCAGGAACCGCAGTCATTACCATTACAGGCAAGGGCAAGTATACCGGAGGCACAACAGCATCCTTTAAGATCAGTCCTCAGCAGTTGGGAAGAGCAAAGATCAGCCCTGTCAGCGATCAGATATTTAACGGAAAAGAACAGAATCCGCCAATCACTGTTACCAGCGGCAGCACCACACTGCAGAGCGGCAAGGATTACAGCGTAGTATATGTCAACAGTGCAACGCCTGGAATGGCAAGCGTGATTGTTAAGGGAGAAGGAAATTATACCGGAACCCAGACCATAAATTACAGCATTAAAGTTCCTGAGGTTACCGGTGTGAAGGTTTCCAAGTATACCAATAAGAGCGTCACCATTTCCTGGACGAAGAATGACGTGGTCAGCGGATATGAGATTTACAATTCCAAGAACAGACGGGCAGCAAGGGTTAATAAACCAACAACTACCAAGGGAACTGTTTCCAAATTAAGCGCAGGAACCTCACAGACATTCCGGGTAAGAGCCTATGTCAACAAGGACGGACAATATTATTATGGGCCGTTTACAAGCGTGAAAGCAGTGACAGCGCCTAATTCCACTAAGATCAGCAGCCTGAAATCTACAAAGAAGAAACAGGTGACCGTGAAGTGGAAGAAGGTCAAAGGAGCGACTCAGTATCAGGTTTACCGAAGCACCAGCAAGAAAGGAAAATATAAAAAGCTTGCAACAACCAAGAAAACCTCGTATACTGATAAGAAAGCAACAGGCGGCAAGAAGTATTACTACAAGATCCGCGTATGCAAGAAGATCAACAAAAAGAATTATTACAGCAGTTATTCCGCTGTGAAGTCAGTAAAGGCAAAGAAATAAGCGAAGAATCGCTGAAAGAATAAGCAGGGAAGGATGGGAGTTGATATCATGGGCAGAGTATATTGCATTGGAAAATTTCAGTTTGATTCCTATGAGAAATATCAGGAAGCTTTAGATGACATAGAGAAAATCAGATACATTTCCAAGAAAATGGATATCAATGAAACTGGAGTGGCCCAAAAGCTTTATTCACTGATTCGAGAGGGAAAGATCATATTTAAAAGTGCGATTGGAGATGATTATCTCCTCTACCTCTCGGATATGGTGGCAGAAGATTATAAGGTCGTTTCCAGAACCACCTTCACTGACCGGGTGGCCCGTAAGATAAAGGGCCTGTCGCCTGGCCAGGTGGTCGGCGCCATCTGCATGACAGGCGCAGTAGTATGCTTTCTGGTATTTCTGGGCAGTGAGTTTCACGATCAGCAAAAGACCAGAGAACTGGAAAGAATTAAGGATGAACAGGAGATTTCCGCTGCGTCAGACTGGCTCTCCGCCCGATTCCTGGAAACATTGAACGGAGAAGAGGAAGAAGAGCCTGTTCTGGCCCAGTCGGGGACAGTAGACAATAATGTATACGGTGCAGAATTGGCGCAGGAAACCGTAGAGAAGCCGGAAGGGCCGGCAGTTTTGCGGGAATACCAGCAGCTGCATCAGCAGAATTCAGATTTTTGCGGGTGGCTCAGCATACCAGGAACAGGAATTGACTATCCGGTGATGCAGGCTGTACCGGAAAGCAGTGATTTTTATCTGACCCATAACTACGATGGGGAAGAAGATATCAATGGATCTATCTTTTTAGATTCCAGGAATGATTATGAACAGCAGGACGACAACCTGATTGTATATGGACATAATATGAAGAGCGGTCTGATGTTTGGAGAATTAAAGAACTATCTTGATCCGGCGTTCTTCCAGGAACATAAGATGATCCAGTTCAATACGATTTACGAGAAGGCGCAGTATGAAATCATAGCGGTTTGTCTGGCAAAAGTGCCTGCCGAGGAAGAAGAGGGATTCCGTTATTATGATTTTATCAATGCAGGAAGCGAAGAAAACTTCAGCAGTTTTCTGGAAAATATGAAGAAAATGAATATAATGGACGGGGATTTGAATGCCTCGTATGGAGATAAATTGTTGACACTTTCAACCTGCAATAATTATACAGAAGATGGAAGGTTAGTTTTACTGGCAAAGAAGTGCTCGCCGTAACGGCGCAGATACCAGTTTCAAGGAGGACAAGAGAATGAGGAAATTATTTGGCAAATGTTTCAATGTAATATTGATACTGGCCTTAACCTTCGCGCTGTCCCCGGCGCTGCCGGCTATGGCGGAGGAAGATGTCAGTGCGTTTATTATGGAAGGAAGTACGATTACCGGCTATAACGGACCAGGCGGAGATGTCAGTATCCCGGCTTCTGTAACAGCCATTGCAGACTATGCTTTTGCCGGAAATACAAGCATTTCCAGTGTGACAATTCCGGCCAACGTTACCAGTGTGGGAAGTTATGCTTTTTCCGGATGCACAGGTTTGACCAACGCAGTATTCGGCGGAGCGGCAAGTCTTGGAAGCGGGGCTTTCTATGGATGCTCCTCCCTTGGATATGTGGAATTGCCGGCGGGACTGACTTCCATCGGCTCAGAGACCTTTGACGGCTGCAGCAGCCTTGGCACGGTAAATATTCCGGATGGGGTGACTTCCATCGGCGCGCAGGCGTTTAACGGCTGCGGAAGCCTTGGAAGCATCAGTATTCCGGGTTCTGTGACGGAGATTGGAAGCAGCGCTTTTAATAACTGTGTGGGACTTTCTGAGATTAACATTCCAGATTCAGTATCTTCTATGGGAAGCGGAGTTCTGGCAGGCTGCAGCGGTCTGACTTCTGTTAGTCTTTCCGGCGGAATGTCCTCTATTCCAGAATTGACATTATACGGCTGCAGCAGCCTTGGAAGTATCAATATTCCGGGTTCTGTGGGAAGTATCGGTTCTCAGGCATTTGGGAACTGCAGCGGAATCGGAAGCATCAGCATCCCGGCTTCAGTTTCTTCCATAGATTTCAGCGCTTTTGACGGCTGCAGCAATCTGGCGGAAGTGAATGTGGAGAGCGGGAACGGAAGTTATGCTTCTTCAGACGGCGCCGTGTATGACACCAGTCTGACTCAGCTGTTGTATTGCCCCATTGGGAAGTCCTCTCTGACATTGCCGGACAGTATGACGTCCATAGCTTCTTCGGCATTCAGTGATTGCCCTTATGTATACAGCCTGGATGTACCGGCATCAGTAACCACCATTGAGGTGGATGCATTTACCGGCAGCGGAATTAAGGCGGTAACGATTCTGCCCAATACCACATCCATTGGTTCTCAGTCCTCCTGGACGCCGGATGTGATCCGCGGATACACAGGTTCCCAGGCAGAGAAGTTTGCAGATGAAAACGGATATATTTTTGAGAGTATCGGCACAGTTGGGGCAGAGCCAACAGAGACGCCTACCCCGACTCCGGAACCAACCGATAAACCGTCTCAGACCCCGAAGCCCACGGATAAACCCTCCGCTACCCCGAAGCCATCTCCGGGAGCTGCCGGAGGCGGAAGTAACGGCGGAAGCACTACACAGACCGGCAGCGGCGGAGGCACCAGCGCCGGTTCCCGGACATCTGTTTCCAGAAACATGGGGACGGCACAGGTAGGAAGCGGAACTCCCAAAACAGGAGTTGCATTTGACGCAAGATATGTACTTTGTCTTGGAGTGTTCTTTGCCGGAGGCTATCTGGTAGTCAGCAGGAAGAAGAAAAGCGCGGATGCGGAATAGATAATGAGAAAAGGTACTGCAATACCTGCAGAACGAGCAGGTTTTGCAGTACCTTTTTTGAAAAAGAGCGCTTACAGAACATTCGGAAAGTAATTTTTGAAGGTAAATTACCGGGTGGGGAAGTTGTGTCGTTTATTTATGATTATACTTTCCCAATATTTCCTAAAGTTTCTTTTTAAACAACCGATAAATAAAATAGATAACAAATCAGGAAACAGTTAACACTGTGAATATAAACTGCAAGATGCAGAGAAGAAAGGAGATGCCTTTATGCGTATAGAAGCATATAGTCAAATCAGTCAGGTGTACAATACCAGCAAAGCTTCCAGGACTAAAGGCAGCGGGAGCGCCGGTAAGAAGGATGAAGTGCAGATTTCCAGAGCCGGCAGAGACTACCAGGTTGCGAAACAGGCAGTAGCAGAAGCGTCTGATATCAGGAATGATAAGGTTGCCGCCTTAAAAAGCAGTATTGCATCCGGGAATTATAAAGTGGAAACAGGAGACTTTGCAGCGAAACTGATAGAAAAATATGAAGCATATTTTTAGAAATGAGGTTTTCACGTGGCCAGTTTAATGGAAGATTTTATGGATGTATTAGAGAAAGAGAACGGGGAATATGAACGCCTTACAGAATTGTCCCGGGAGAAGAGACAGATCATTATTGACGGAAATATCCCCGCTCTTGAGGAGATTACCAGCAGGGAGCAGGATATCACAAGTATTCTGAAGAATCTGGAGAAAAAAAGAGAAGAAGTTGTCAATGATATGTCTATCGTACTTAGTAAGAAGCCAGAGGAACTGACGGTTACTAATATGATAGCCTTTTTAAATAAACAGCCAAAAGAACAGCAGCAGCTTCGGGAGTTAAAAGAGAAGCTGCACACCACATTAGAACAAATGGCTGAGATTAATAATCAGAATGAGGTATTGTTGCAGCAGGCAATCGAGATGGCAGAGTTTGACCTTACATTGTTTAAAAGTATGAGACAGGCGCCGGTTACTGCCAACTATGACAAGCGGGCAAATAATACAGGTGATTTACTGGGAAGCAGCGGATTTGATGCGAAGCAGTAAAGAATTGCAAAAAGCGCAGGCAATCAATTCACCGCAGATGAAAACGAAAACAGATTAGGGATAGAAATTCATAGCAGGGACGCGGAAATAGAAGGAGAAAGCAAGTTATGGCAAATGGAATGGGAAGTCTGTATATTGGGGCATCCGGGCTGCAGAACAGTCAGAATGCCCTGAATACGACGGCGAATAACCTGGCAAATGCGGACACCAAAGGCTATGTAAGGCAGCAGGTGCTGTTTGCAGACAGAAGCTATGTAACATTTAAGAATTCAGCCATCAGCAAGCAGCAGGCGGGGCTTGGCCTTGCCATTGCCGATGTGGTACATACCAGAGACATGTTTCTGGATAAATATTACCGCAGGGAGAATGGACGCCAGGCATTTTATGAGGCAAATTATCTGGCGGTGCAGGATGTGGAGGATATTTTCCAGGAATTAGAAGGAATGCAGTATCAGAATATACTGGAAGATTTCTGGGATTCCTTTGAGGAATTCTCAAAGGGGCCTAACACAGAGGTGAATCAGAATCTGGTCGTTCAGAAGGCAACATTATTTATTGAGCGTTCCCAGGGTATTTATCAGAATATGAAGGAATACCAGAAGAGAATCAATATCAAGATTCGGGAAGGCATTGACCGTATCAATGAACTGGGGCATACCATTCAGGAACTGAATCAGGAGATTATGCGGATTGAATCCGGCGGTGTGGAAACAGCCATGACGCTGCGGGATGAGAGAGACAATGCATTGGATGAGTTATCTGCGCTGGCTAAGATAGAGGTTCGGGAAGACGTCAACGGCGCAGTGCGTGTAAGATTGGAAAATGTAGAATTTCTGGATGAAGTGCACGTATTTGAGGTGGGATCAGTTACAGATGAACTGACCGGTTTTGTGACTCCAGTGTGGCCGCAGCTGTCAGATATGCCCCGGGAAAAGTATACGCCTGTGTTTGATTACAGTATAGATATTTCTCCGGAACTGAACACAGATATCGGTCAGTTAAAGGCGCTGGTGCTTACAAGAGGTGAGAAAATCGGCAATTACCGGGATGTTACCGGCGTTCCGGCAGATAAATATAACAATGGGGCAGGAATGTCCGTGATGGTTTCTGCTGAGGCGGAACTGGATCAGATGGTTCATGAAATTATAACAGCCATCAATGATATATTCAGCCCCACTACTACGGCCAGCTTTGTTGGGGCAGACGGAACGCCCTATACGAATGTCCGGGTATGGGATGAAGAGAATGCCTGCCTTGGCCAGGATGGTGAGAAGCCGGGCCGGGAGCTGTTTACCAGACGGGGCTGCGATCGTTATACCGCAGTAGCGGAACAGGGAACAGGGAAGATTTACTATGTGTATAATGAGGAAGATCCTCAGGACACTTCTAAAATGTATACCACCCAGGGCGTTACTGTGAATCCTGACTTACTGGAGATTGAATCCGGGCTGCCTCATTTGGATAAAAACGGAGATCCGGATTGGGAATTGGGACATAAATTGGTTAACCTTTGGGATGAGAAGAAATATACTGTGAATGCCAACGACACCAATCCGTGTTCTTTCAAGGAGTACTATCAGAGGATGATAAACGGCATTGGCGCCAAAGGAGACGTGTTCGGAGGACTTGCCACAGACCTGAGCGGAGAAGTGGCCAGCATTGAGAACAGCAGACAGCAGGTGTTCGGCGTATCTTCCGACGAGGAATTGCAGAACATGATTAAGTACCAGAGCGCGTATAATGCAGCCAGCCGGTTTATCAATGTGATTTCTGAGATGCTGGAGCATCTTGTAACACAGTTATAACAGGAGGAGACTATGCCATCAACATTTTTTGGATTAACGATAGCGGGTTCCGCTTTGAATTCTTTTCATGCGGCCACAAATACAGTTGCTAATAATATCTCCAATGTGAATACCAAGGGCTACACCAGGCAGGAGGCTGTCCGGGTGGCAGCAGAGGCCCTCCGTACCAATCAGCGTTACGGGATGGCGGGCAGCGGCGTTACCACTACGGAGATTATACAGAAACGTGATTTTTATTACGATGTGAAATATTGGGAAAATTATGCCAGAGTCGGCATGTATGATACGAAATTATATGGAATGCAGCAGATTGAAGACTATTTACTGGATGATGACTCGTCAAAAGGTTTTAAAACGATTTTAAATGAGATGTTTGGGGCTTTGGAAGAGTTGAAAAAGACGCCGGAAAGCCTGGACGCCAGAAAAGCATTTATCAGCAAATCACAGAATTTCGTTAATTTTTTTAACAGCATGAGCGTGGGGCTTACCAGAGTTCAGGAGGATTTTAATCAGGAAATTGCCGCTCAGGTGGCCAATATTAATTCCATTGGCCAGAAGATTGCTTTGCTGAATAAGCAGATTAATGTAATCGAACTTCAGGGAACCAACGCCAATGAGCTGAGGGATCAGCGGGCATTGCTGGTGGATCAGCTTTCAGAGCTTGTACCGGTGGAAGTAATCGAGTCTCCGGTAGCCAACAGCAATTATCCGGATGTATATACAGGGGCAACCAATTATGTGCTGAAAATCAACGGGCAGACATTGGTTGAGAATTTTGAATACAATACACTGGAATGCCAGGCAAGGGATTATAAAGTAAACCAGTCCGACGCAGAAGGGCTGTATGAAATTCGATGGAGCCATACCGGAATGGAATTCAATGCATCCGGGAAAAACTGCACCGGAAGGCTGAAAGCGCTGTTTGATATCCGTGACGGCAACAATAACGAAGCTTTTCAGGGAAGGATTGATTCTTTCAGGCCAGGAGACGGCGGAAGCATTGTAAGCATTAAGAATCCCAGTATTACCTCAATTAACGGAATGACCATGCCCTCTGAGGGTGTGATTACATTGGGAAATAAGAATTTTGCTTATTCCGGATTCACTTACGACGCCAAAACCCAGACCTATGAATTCCAGTTGAAGGCAACTCTTTCTGTGGAAGAAGAGAATGCGTTAAAGAACCGGAGCGGGATGGTAGGAAGCGATATTGACGCCATGGGAATCCCCTATTATCAGGCCCAGGCAAATAATTTTATCCGGGAATTTGCAAAGCAGTTTAACCTGATACACAAGTCAGGGGTGGATCTCAATGGAGAAGCCGGCAAATCCTTCTTTGTGGCGAAAGATCCTACGGATGGAACGGAATATAATTTTGACGGTTATCATGGAATGCAGGATATGGATGACACTATGACTTCCACAGGCAATTATTATTATCTGCTGACAGCGTCCAGCGTGAAAGTGGATAAAGATTTGGAACTGGACCCCCGGCTGCTGGTGACTATGTATCAGAGTGATTTGGAAGATGATGTGGCCAGCCAGGATATTGTGGAGAAAATGCTTACACTGAAGAGTGAAGTAACTATGTTCCGGGGAGTGGGCGCTGACCAGTTTTTGGAGTGCCTGATCAGTGATAATACGGTAGATACACAGAAAGCAAAGCATTTTCTGGAAAGTTATACGAACATTAATGAAACAATTATTCAGAAACGAATGTCAATTTCCGGTGTAGACGAGGATGAAGAAGCCCTTGACATGTTGAAGTTTCAGAATGCATATAATCTGGCCTCCAGAATGATACAGACTATGACAGAAATGTATGACCGTCTGATTCTGGAAACCGGCGTATAGAAGGAGGCTCAGCCATGATGAGAGTAACCAACAGCATGATCAGCAGAAACAGTATGAAAAATATGAACAATAACAAAGTGAATGTTGATACGCTGAATACACAGATGACAACACAGAAGAAGATTATCCGCCCGTCAGATGACCCAATTATTGCAATCCGCGCCCTTCGTCTCAGAAGCAATTTAAGCGAGCTGAACCAGTATTATGAGAGAAATATTCCGGACGCCCAGTCCTGGTTTGAGGTAACAGAAGGCGCTCTGAAGAATATGGAGGATATTCTGAGGGATATTTATACCAAATGTGTGGATGCGTCCACAGATGTTAAGACACAGGAGGACCGTGCAGCGATTCTGAAGGATCTCCGTTCTCTGCGGGAGCAGGTGTATGCGGAAGGCAATACAGATTGTGCCGGCAGAACTGTGTTTACCGGATTTAAGACCAACAGTCAGCTTACATTCCTGAAAGAAGATAAGGACATTAAATACGAGATCACGGAGCCGGTTTCCTTTGAGGATATGGAGGAGAAACGGTATTACAGCAATCTTGTGACAGTGCCGAATACAGTGGATGAAGTGCAGGCGGGCGTGGCAGTTGGGGATATGCCTGAAGAGCATGTACTTAAGAGGATTCAGTTGTCTTATGAAGGGCTTGAGGATTTGGACCCGAATAATCTCACTTATATAGATGCTAATGGTGATCCTCAGAGATTTACGGATATGATGCTGCAATCAGGCGGCGCAATGACTTTTGCATCATTAGAAACGAACATGTCGTATGATGATTGGGTAAAGGGAGGATGCCAGGTTGGAGATAATCAGGCGATATTTTTTAAGGAAACAGGGGAATTAATTATAGGTTCAGACCTTGCCAACCACATCAGCAGCGAAAAAATGCAGCTCAGCATTACCTACCAGAAGCAAGGCTTCGCTGAAGGCGAAGTAAGACCCGAGCATTATTTTGACTGCCAAAACATTACTGATCCCAACAACACGCTGACCTATGTAAAAGAAAATCAGGAAATCAAATTCACAGTTGCCTTTAATCAGCAGTTAACGGTGAATACCCAGGCCAGCAACGTACTGGATGCCGGCATAGGCCGCGATGTGGACGATATTACCAACGCAGTTCAGGCTTCCATTGCAGCCCATGATAAGGTAGAGAAGCTGAAAGCGATGCAGAAGGAACAGCAGTATTCTGACGAAGCTTCTCAGGAGAAGCTGAAGGAATGGATAGAAGCGGCTGAGAAAGAAGCTGTTTATGCAGATGACAATATGCAGAAGCTTTTTGCCGGCGGTATTACCAAATTCCAGGGGCACATGGATCGGGTAAAACTTGCCAAAACGGATTTGGGAAGCCGTGAAAACCGTCTGAAACTGACAGAGAACAGAATGTCCAATCAGCAGACCACCTTCGAGCAGTTAAAGTCCAGAAATGAGGATATGGAATTGTCTGATATTATCATTGAATATACGGCGGCATATAACGCATATCAGGCGTCCCTGCAGGCATCTGCCAAGGCAAACGGACAGACTTTGCTGAATTATCTGTAAGGAGGGACGGCATGGAGTTAGAAACCAGATTATTTGGAGAAATAGAGGTGGACGAGGAGAAGATTATTTTCTTTGAAAAAGGAATTATCGGTTTTCCCGACTGCCAGAAATTTATACTTGTATATGATGAGGGAGAGGATGGAACCAGGAAAGGCATTTCCTGGCTCCAGTCTCTGGATGAACCGGCCTTTGCCCTGCCGGTGATGGACCCCCTGTTAGTAAAAGAAGATTATAATCCCCAGGTAGAGGATGAAGTGTTAAAGCATTTGGGGAATCTTACGGAGGAAAATACCTACGTTCTGGTAACAGTTACAGCAACAGAAGATATCACAAAGCTGAGTGTGAACTTGAAAGCGCCCATAGTAATTAATTCAGAGGAACGGAAAGCGCATCAGGTGATTGTGGAAGATGACTTTCCGGTGAAATTTGCAATCTACGAGATTTTACAGGCAAAAAAAGAAAAGGCGGGTGAATAAGAATGCTGGCATTAACCAGAAAAAAAGGAGAATCCATCATTTTAAATAATGACATCGAAATCAGTATTCTGGAGCTGCGGGGAGATCAGGTAAAAGTCGGCATCAGCGCACCCAAAGAGGTTCCTGTATACCGAAAAGAAGTATATCTTCAGATTCAGAAAGAAAACGAGGCTGCATCATCGGCAGAAAGCCTTGCGGCTCTGAAGGAAATTTTATAATATAAATGATGGTTCTTAATTTTTTCCGCCAGATGGCCGATATATATAGAAGAAAAAATCGGTCAGGTTTCACATGGAGGTGATATTATGGAAGTTCGAAAGGTAAATACACCATCCGCGCCTTATCAGGGAAGTGGGCCGGAGGTGGCTGTAAAGCTGGAAACAGCGGTAAAGCAGGAGCCCGTGATAAGTTCTGCAGCGCCCAAGACAGAGAAAGCAGCGCCAAGGCCGGCAATCTCAGACAGTCCGTTGATCTCGGAAGAAGAGAAGCAGAACCCGGTGGACTCCAATGAAATGAAGAAAAAGAACGGCATGAAGCGTGCAGTGGAAGAAATAAACCGGAAGGCGAAGAGTTCCGAAGTGATTTTCGGGATTCATGATGCAACCAACCGGGTAACCATTAAGGTAGTAGATAAGGGAACCAAAGAAGTAATCCGGGAGTTCCCGCCAGAGGAAACACTGGATATGATAGCAAAAGTATGGGAATTGGCCGGCATCATGATTGATGAACGGGGATAGGAGGAAGCGCAATGGCAATTAGAATTTCCGGACTGAATTCAGGTCTTGATACAGATTCCATCGTACAGGAACTGGTTTCAGCGTACCGTACGAAACAGGATAAATATACAAAGGCACAGACCAAGCTTTCCTGGAAGCAGGACGCATGGAAAGAGATGAATACGAAGATTTACAATTTCTACAGTAAATCCTTATCCAATATGCGCCGTATTGGTAACTTTACCAATAAGAAGATCACAACGGTTTCTGACAGCACCAAGGCAACCGTTTCTGCATCTTCCAGCGTAATGAATGGAACTCAGACTTTGAAAGTGAATAAGCTTGCTAGGGCAGGTTATCTCACCGGACAGGAATTGAAGGCTTCTGACGGCGAGAAGATTGAAAACAATACGCAATTATCTAAATTAGGAATAAAGAGCGGCGCTCTGAAGCTGAAGGTGGGCAATGAGACTAAGACCGTAGAAGTAACAGACAGCATGACGGTAAAGGATTTTACCAAGGCGTTAAACGAACAGGGAATTACCGCTAGTTTTGACACAAATCAGCAGAGATTTTTCCTGTCCTCTTCAGAGACTGGCACAAGCCATGACTTTAATTTTGTGGCAGAAGACCAGGCGTCTTTAAATATGCTGAACAGTCTGGGACTGGCAACAGAGGCGAACTTTAAAGAGGCGAACGTGACTCCGGATAAGGATGCGAAGTTTGCCATCAAAGATGCGGCTGAAAATGCGGAAATCGTTCTGAACGGCGCAGTATTTACCGGAGAGAGCAATAAGTTCTCCATCAATGGACTGAATATTACAGCAACCGGCGTCAGCGAAGAGATGACCATCAGCACTTCCACTGATGTAGACGGCATTTACAATATGGTAAAGGACTTCCTGAAGGAATACAACGAAGTTATGAATGCCATGGAGAAAGGATACAATGCGCCTACAGCCAAGGGATACGAACCGCTGACCGATGATGAGAAGGATGCCATGTCCGATAAGGAAGTGGAGAAATGGGAGACTAAGATTAAAGATTCCATTTTGAGAAGGGATGATACCCTGCGTTCTGTTATGAGCGGAATGTCTTCTCATATGTCGAAGGTTTTTGAAATAAACGGCAAGAATTACAGTCTTGCATCTTTTGGAATTAAGACGGCAGGTTACTTTAATTCTGCAGAGAATGAGTCTTATGCATATCATATTGACGGCGATGCAGATGATTCCGTTTCTTCTTCCAATGATGATCAGCTGCGCAAGATGATTGAGGAAGATCCCGATGCAGTGGCAGAATTCTTTACACAGCTTGCCACCAGCGTGTATGATAATCTGCATGAAAAGATGGGAAGCACCACATTAAGCAGCGCTTACAAGGTTTACAATGATAAACAGATGCAGAGTGAGTACGATGAGTACACCAAGACCATCAAGAAATGGGAAGATAAACTGAAAGACATGGAAGATTACTACTATAAGAAATTCTCAGCTATGGAGACTGCATTATCAAAACTGCAATCTCAGACAAATTCACTTTCTTCACTGTTAGGTGGCTGATAAGGAGGACATGAGGTGATAGCAAACAGAGGGTATGATGCCTATGCGAAGAACAAGATTTTAACAGCTTCTCCGGCGGAGCTGACATTGATGCTTTATGAAGGAGCGATTAAGTTCTGCAATATTGCAATTGCCGCTATTGAAGAAAAAGATATCGAGAAAGCCCATAATAACATAACCAAGGTAGAAAATATTATTGCTGAATTTCTGTCAACGTTGGATCACAAGTATCCGGTGGCCCAGGATTTTGAAAATGTTTATAACTATCTGATGGAGCGATTGCTGGAAGCAAATTTGAAGAAAGATAAAGAGATTCTCGAAGAAGTTCTGACGCATCTTCGTACCATGCGCGATACCTGGAAGGAAGTTATGGAACAGAACAAGATTGCAAAGGCTAATTAGTATGGATAATAATTATTTGGATATGATGATTCAGAGTCTTCAGAAAAAAGTGAGGATTCTGGACGGAATTATCGAGAAGAATAAAGAACAGCAGAAGATATTAGAGCAGGAAGAACTGGATGCAGATGCCTTTGAGGAAAATGTTAAGTCCAAAAGCGAACTGGTAGAACAGATTGATTTTCTGGATCAGGGCTTTGAAGAATTGTACGGCAGAGTGAAAACTGCAATTGAAACAGAGAAGCAGAAACATAAGGAAGAGATTCAGCTTATGAAGCAGCTGATTACAGAAATAACGGAGAAGTCTGTAAACATACAGAGTGCAGAAATTCGTAACCGCAGATTGGTGGAATCCCGTTTCGCTCAGGAGCGTAGGAAAGTCAGAAGCAGAAAGAACACTTCTGCTGCGGCGAATCAGTACTATAAGAATATGGCAAAACTAAATTATATTGATGCCCAGTTTATGGACAGTAAGAAATAAAAGCAACCCCTTTTCCGGAGAATATCCGGCAGAGGGGTTTTAACTGCTGTCTGCGTCTGATGGGGGTTGCTATGAAAGCCCTTGGCTTCCATAGCATGGATGGCCATGCGGCCCGCCGGCCGGCAGGCTGAGTATGATGGGGGATTACTATGAACAACAGAGAACTGGCAAAAAAATTGATCGACAGAATACCGGAAAGCCGTTTACCCTATGTGATTTCCTATTTGCAGGGAGCGTCGGTGCCGGATGAAATCCCCAATGCAGATACCCGTCAGGCATTTGCGGAGCTGGAAAGAGGCGGCGGTTATAAATTCAGCGGTACAACCGAGGACCTTTTTGCAGTATTGATGGAGGATTAATGGATGCTTGATGTTAGATATTCCTCGAAATTTAAGCAGGATTTCAGGAGACGCGTAAAACGGCGGTGTAAAATGACTATATTGCAGCAGATTATTGAAGTTCTCAGAATACCAGGTATGCTGCCTTCTAAAAATGCAGATCACAATCTGACAGGGGACTATGCAGGATATCGGGAATGCCGCATAGACTCGGATTGGCTGCTCATTTACCGCAGGGATGGGAAGGAACTTTTATTGTACAGAATGGGAACCCACGCAGATTTGTTCCGTATGTAATTTATGAAAATACAGTACTGCCCTGATCCATATGCAGAAATTCTCGGAATCCAGGAATTTTAAAATAAAAATTGCCTGTATCGGGATTGAAAATACCTGAAGCAATGTGTAAAATCTAGTAAGATACAGGCAACGATACAAAGGAGAAGGATAGCGGAGGGATTATGTTTCAATATTTAGTACTGCTGAAAACAGAGAAGCAAAAAGATTTTTTCACAAAAATTTATAAAGAACACAGAAATGCGATGTTTTTTACATCCTATAATATTGTGCATGATTCTTCAGATGCAGAAGACATTGTACATGAATCATTTTTGACGCTGATTAAGCATGTGGATAAATTGATCGACAATGAACCCCATAAAATATGGCATTACATTGATACTACAGTAAAAAATAAATCTTTTAACCTTCTGAAGCGAAGGAAGATTCAGGAGGACCCTGGTCTGGATGAAGAGTGGATGCAGGGAGAAGTGATAGAGAAGGGACCGGATGATTTGATAGAGGAATTTGAGCTTCAGGAAGCGATGACCGGACTCCTGAAAAAATTAAAGCGTCCTTATCAGCAGGTATTGGCTCTGCAGTATTACCATGAGCTGAGCGTTCAGGAAATTGCAGAAGAGATGGAAACAACACCGGACAACGTCAGGCATATTTCAATGAGAGCTAAGAAAAAGCTGCAGTCCATATTGGAAGAAAATGGGTTGTGGAATGAGAAAAATGACAAGGATGATAAGGATAAGCAGTAAAGTTCCCCCGATACAGGAGGGAAAAAGCAATAAATCTCTCATGATACAAGAGGAAAAAATTCTATCGTGAACAGAAAACGCGTTTTGCGGATTCTCTCGTTATGGGATTGAAAGTCATGGAAATCCTGTGTAAAATTTAAGATGTAACAGGCGATCACATAACGGTACTGTCTGTCAGTACACGGTTATTACAGACTTACAAAAGAGAAAGGAAGATGAAGGGGGAACATGCTGCTACAATATCTGGCGCTGTTAGAATCGGATCATGAAAAGGATTTTTTCACGGATATTTATAAGAAGCACCGCACAGAGCTGTATTTTAAGGCATATAATATCGTGCACAATGCAGAAGATGCGGAGGATATGGTGCAGGAGACGTTTTTGTCGCTGATTCGGAATGTGGATAAAGTGATTAACGAGAAACCTCACAAGGTCTGGTTCTATATGGAGACCATCGTGAAAAACCGGTCGCTGAATCTGCTGAAACGGCGGAAAATACAGGAAACGCCCGGCCTGGACGAGACCTGGATGCAGGATGAAATCATGGAAAAAGGCCCTGATATACTGATGGAAGAATTTGAAGTTCATGAGGCAGTGGCCGGTTTGCTGAAAAGGCTGAAGCATCCTCACAGGGAAGTGCTGATTCTGCAGTACTATTATCAGATGAAGCCGAAAGAGATTGCAGTGGAATTGGAGCTGACGGCGGACAATGTGAGACATATTTCCAAGCGCGCCAAGGACAAACTGCAGTCCATACTGGAAGAAAACGGCCTCTGGAATGAAAAAGGGAGTCAGGGAACGAAAAACAGGAAGAAAAGAAGCAAGAAATAGGCGTGAAGCTGCCGGGAAAGAAAGGCTGTCTGTCATGGAATGCTGCGAGTCGGAAAGAGTCACAGTATATCCGGGAACGAACCTTTTTCCCGGCAGTTTTGCTTTGTCCTAAATGGGGCCGAGTCTGGCTTTCAGGGTATTCTGCAATATCTGGTACATCGAATAATTAATAACTGCCATTTTCACTTGTTTATGATAAATAAAAAACGCATTTTGCGGATTTTCCCATATAGGATTGAAAGTCGTAAAAATCATGTGTAAAATAAAAATGTAACGAAAAAAGTGAGCATCTGCTTGCAAATCATCTGGCACGCAGAACAATCATACGGGATACAAAAGAGAAAGGAAGAGGAACGGGAATAATGCTGACACAATATCTGACACTGTTGGAAACAGAGCATGGGAGAGAGGTTTTTGCAAAATTTTATCAGACCCATAGAAATGAGATATACCATAAAGCATACATGATCCTGCATAATACGCAAGACGCTGAGGATATGGTGCAGGAGACATTTTTATCACTGGCCCGGAACGCAGATAGAATGCCCATTTCAGAACCCGGCAAAGTCTGGTTTTATATGGATACCGTGGTGAAGAATAAATCGCATAATCTGCTGAAACAGCGTGAGATGCAGAGCATTCTCAGCATGGAAGAGAGCTGAGTCTAAAAGATAAAACCTTCTGAATTACATTGTAAAAGTAAAATAATCCTGACAGGAGAGGGGGGGAGTACCTGTCAGGAATTATTGTCAAGAACTGTTAAAAAATAACTTGCAAAGATGGGTACTTATACAAGCCAGGTACAGTAGTTATTTTTTAACAGTTTCTTAGATGGCAGGGGCAAAAAGGAGCGAAGAGCCAGAGCTGGTGAGAGAATCTGTTCTGGCTCTTCATTGTTTTTTCCAGCTCCCCGGAAAAAACTTATATAAATACCCGCCACACATATAATAACAAACGAGAAGGGCGAAATATGACACTTTTTGGGGATATTTTGGAAAATTGGTAAAAGATTTGTAATTTAGGGAGAAACGAAGGGAGCGGATGAGTTTTGGATATGTCCCTTTTCCATTAGAATTTGTAGATAGTATAGGTAAGCGATGATGGAAAATTGCAGGTGATAAATGAAAATAGCGACAATCCTATACTGCAGGAGCCAAATATTAAATATACGTTAGATGCGGTAAATCTGGCCAAAAGACTTGGATGCAGAAAATTTATCGGAGCTGGTTCGCAGGCAGAATATGGAAAAGTTGATACTGTTATTACGCCGGATACGCCTGTGAATCCGCTGACTGCTTATGGAATGGCCAAGTACAGTGCAGGAATTTTGAGCGGTAAGTTATGTAAGCAATTGGAGCTGATTCATATTTGGACAAGGATTTTCAGCGTATATGGCTGCTATGACAGAGAAGGAACTATGATAAATTACGCTATGGACAGGTTTTTAAAGGGAGAAACAGCTAAATTTTCTTCTGGGGAACAGATGTGGGACTATCTGTATGAGGATGACGCCGGACGGATGTTTTATCTGATTGGAGAACTTGTGAATAAGAACCAGGCGTATTGCATTGCCAGCGGTGAGTCAAAGCCTTTGAAAGAATATATTATGGAATTAAGAAATTTATGTCAGTCAGATGGGAACTGTGAATTTGCAGAGCAAGCAGGTGATCATTGTACGATAGGTTTGCAGGCGGATATCAATAGTCTTGTTCAGGATATAGGATATAAACCTGGAATCCTTTTTAGAGAAGGCATACAAAAAATACTGCGGCATCGAAAGAGCAAATATTTTGAGGAAGCTAAATTATAGATTAATTATTGCCGATATATCAGATGATAGGAAATCATACAACGCATGGAGGCGATATACCATAAAAGCAAGAGGAATGGATTGGCTCTATTTCTCTTTTTTTTATGAAAATCGGCAGTTCTGCTGGATGAATTCATTATATTTCCGAAGAATATTAGAGGAGAAGGTACATATAGACATGGACGATAGAATAAATGGGTATTTGGATAAAATGCAGCAATTTGAGAATGCAGGATTTGTAATTGAGGCATTACAGTTAGCAGATCAATTAGTTAAAACCTTTCCAGATGATAAAGCCGGTATACTGTTAGAAAAAGCAAAACTGGAGTTTCGGAACCAGTATTATAGGGAGGCTTTATTCGATTTTATAGCAGTACATGAGCTAATAAAGGAAAGAGAAGTATATGATTTGATATTGGAAGCGTATTATTTACCAAATAAAGAAATGTTGGAGAGGAACTTTAGAGATAATGTAAAACGTTTAGAAGCATATCCGCATTATAGAAATGTGCATGATGAACAGCAAATGGATAGCGTCCCTATCTGGCAGGATGAGGAAATACTAATATGTACCAATCTGGCAGACAGAAGTTTTTATATGTATAAAAGTGTAAAACATAACATTGAAAAAGATAAAGCGGCAGACCAGATTATAATGTTAATCAATGAATTATGGATGAAAGAAATAATAATATTTGAAGGGAATTTCAGACCGGATATTGATTTTATGGATATGGATATTCCAATGTACCTGGTGTTTGATGCAGATTATTGGATATTGTTTTTGCAATTATATGATATAACAGAATTAATGAAGAGGAATAGAATAGTATTTTTAATCGGCAAAGAGAGTGTATACAGTTACCTGCAGGAAGATCAGGTTGTGTTTCCTACATGTTTTTGTGCAAACGGTCAAAAAGAGTATGACTTAGTTTTGGAAGAAGTTATTGAAATTTTTAACCAGGAAGATGAAAAAGTGCGAAATGAGATAGAAACTTATTATAAAACGAACAAGGAATCTATTATATCGAATATTAAGTCGGGAAAACCTAAGATCATTTTTTTAACTAGTAGGTTTACAACGGCATTACAATATCACACTAGAGATTGTATGCAGGCAGCAGAACGTCTTGGATATGAGACGAGATTACTGATAGAGCAAGATGGTATTCACAGAGTCGGCAGCAGATATGCCAGAAAATGTTTAGCAGAATTTAGACCGGATATTGTTTTTGCCATTGATGGATTTGGCGTGAGTAAAGGGTGGCGTCCGAAAGAGTTAGTGTGGATTACCTGGATACAGGATAAATTACCACAATCAACAGGAAACCAAGAAGTTATAAATTCATTGTCTGAGAGGGATGTTTTGATATCAGCTTTTATTTCAGATTTAAATGGAACACAATGGAGGATGGAATATAAGGATGTTCTTAAGGCTCCCATATCGGTGAATAGTTGTTTGTATCAGAACTGGGAGTTATCACAAGAAGAAAAAAGGAAATATAATTGTGACATTTGCATTGTTGCTAATGAGTCCGATTATAAGAAAAAGATAGATGTATTTTTGGAACGAATTTCTAAAGATATCCATAAAGACTGTCGGGATATAATTTCCGTGTATATTGATTTAATGGAGCAGGAACAATTTTTTTATGGCTTCGAGAATAATTTCCAAATTATTAATTATATTGTTTCGCAATTAGGAATTTATTATAATCAGAATTTTATTAGATATGTGTCAGATTATATTTATTATGTAATATTCTATAGCAGATATAAGTCATTAGTTGCAGAATGGCTGATAGATCATGGATATACAAATATAAGACTTTATGGCAGTGAGTGGGGAAATAACGAAAAATTCAGACCTTATGCTATGGGAGTGATTGAGAATGGAGAAAAGCTGTCAAAAGCTTTGCGTGCTTCTAAAATTGCTATCGGATTGCATCCCCATGTATCTTTACCTGCCAGGCTGATTGAAACAATCGCAAGCGGAACGTTCTATATTGCCCATCATATTCCAGAAGAGTTTGATTTGGCCAATGCAAGGGAGTATTTTAAAGAGGGAGAAGAACTTGTCTATTATTATAATAAGCAAGATTTATTAGATAAAATACATTATTACCTGAATCATGAGAATGAACGGGAAAAGATAGTGAAAGCTGGACAAAACCGTATTGCACAGGATTTAACGTATGAAAAGATTTTAAAACGTGTCATACAGGAAACAGCTCAATTAATTGAAAAACGGGAGGAAAAAGAAAATGCCCATAACTGATTGGAACGGAGGAAACTTGAATAAACGAATGGAGAGGATGAAAGATTATCCTGTAGTTTTGTATGGGGCGGGAAAATATGGAAAACAGGCAATGCAAAATATTAATAAATATTTTTCGTTTCTGGATGTAAAGTATTATATTGACGATAATAGAGTACGCAATCAGGGAGAGAACATTATATCCTTACAGGAAGCTATCCAAAAATTTGGAATGGATTTTTATATTCTCATTGCTAATTATTATGTGAAGGAAGTGTTAGAAAAAATTGAAAAAGCAGGTTTTGATTTGTCAAAGGTATTGTTCTGCAGTGAACTTTTAATTGATGATGTTAATCCGCAGTGTTTGAAGGAACATGATAAAGATTTAAAAAAAGTATATGAGTTTTTGGGAGATTATAAATCTAAAATGATTTACAGAACAATGGTAGAATCCAGATTTACAAAAAATATAGATGTATTATGCCGAACCTGTGATGCAATTCAGTATTTTCCAAGTGATATTTGGAAGATGAATGATGAAGAAGTTTTTGTGGATGCAGGTGCATACGATGGAGATACCATAGAGCAATTTTTTAAGGAAACAGATTACAAATGTAAATATATCTATGCATTTGAGCCGGATAGAACGAATTATGAAAAACTAAAAGAAAGACAGTATGGGGAACATGTGAAAATTTATAATGCAGGTTTATATGAGACAACGAAAAAAATCAGTTTTTCAGCCAATAAAGGCGGTTCCTCTAAGATTGAAGAAGATGGGGAAAATAAGGTTCAGGTTTATCAGTTTGATGAGTTGGAGCTTCCGGACAAAGCAATTACTTTTATAAAAATGGATATAGAGGGAAGTGAATTGAAAGCTTTAGAAGGCATGAAGCAAACAATTAAAAAGTATAAACCTAAATTGGCGATCTGTATCTACCATAAATTTGAGGATTTATGGGAGTTGCCTTTATATATAAAAAAGTTAGTGCCAGAGTATCAATTATATATTCGAAATTATACATCCTATTTAGACGAGATTGTTTTGTATGCGGCAATATAAGGAGGAAAAATGGAAGAGTACAGATTAGATTCACATAAATTAATATACCACCCGGAACGGGTAAATAGATGGCTTGCGGAAGGCGATGTTTTTCCAATTAATATTGAATTGGGAATTTCAGGAGCATGTAATCACAGGTGTATTTTTTGCTGTATGGATTATATGGGATATAAGCCAGAAGTTCTTAGCGCAAATTTACTGCTGCCAAATTTAAAAGAAATGAAACAAAAAGGATTAAAGAGTGTTGTGCTGGCAGGAAACGGGGAACCCTTGCTCAATAAAGATGCAGTGGAAATCATTAATGGTACAAAAAAAACAGGAATAGATGTAGCTATGTCTACCAACGGCGTGTTATTTACAAAAGAAGTTGCAGAGGAATGTTTAGGCTCACTGACATGGATGCGGTTTAGCACATCTGCATTTTCAGATGAAAAGTATCAAAGCATACATAAAGCTAAACCAGGAGATATTGATAAAGTATTTACGAATATAGCTTATGCTGCTGAATTAAAAAGAAAAAAAGACATAAAAACTACAATTGGGGTGCAGCTTGTTTTGATTCCGGAAAACATCGATGAAGCCTATCAGCTTGGTTTAAAAGCCAGAGAATTAGGTGCAGACTATATATCAATCAAACCCTTTGGCTATCAGCCGCAAAGCGGCAGCGAATTGAAGGATGGTTTTGAAAAAAATGAATTTTATGCACAGCAGGAAGACCTGGAGCGTCAGATTGCGTCATTATGTACAGAGCGTTTTACAGGTTTGTTTCGAAGAAACAGGATTGAAAAAGCGAAAGATATGAGACGCAGAACATATAAAGAATGCCATGCCTTGCCGTTTTATTCCTTTATAGACAGTGCCGGAGACGTATGGCCTTGCTGTACCTTGATGGGGAATGAGGGGATGTGTTTTGGAAATCTGCATGAAAAGAGTTTTGTGGAAATCTGGCAGGGAAAAGAAAGAAAACAGGCAATTGCAAAGATTAAAGAAAACGGATTAATGCAGTGCAGCATAGATTGCAGACTGGATGAGATGAATCGTTACCTTCAGGAGTTGAAATATCCAAATGGGCATGTAAATTTTATCTAGTGACAGGGAGGTAAGGCATGGAAAAATATTCACCATATAGTGAATTGAAAATATTCCACCATGTGGACAGGATACAAGGCTTGTTAAAGGGAGAGAGAGTTTCTCCAATTTATATCAGGATAAAACCTACAAATGTATGCAATCAGAATTGTTTTTATTGTGGGTATGCAAATGATCTGTTATATGATGGGCGTCAGGTGGATAAAAGAGAATCTATTTCATGGGAATGTATGGAACGCACATTAAAGGAATTGGCGGAAATGAAAGTGAAAGCCGTTACTTTTAGTGGAGGCGGAGAACCTTTATGCTATCATTCTATAAGAGAGACTCTTCGGTTGGTACAGAGTTTGGGAATAGATTATTCGATAATAACCAATGGGCAGGCTTTGGAAGGGGAAATTGTAGATGAACTGAAAAATGCGAAATGGGTACGTATCTCTTTTGATTCTTCCAAAGCAGAAACCTATGAAAAGGTCAGAAGAGTATCCACCTATAGTAAGGTAGTGCAAAATATAGCAAATTTTGCTTTAAACAAAGGTGAGAATTGTACGCTTGGCATTAATTGCGTTATAACGAAACAAAATTCGGAGGAAATATTTGATATCTGTAAAATGATAAAAGAATTGGGAGCAGACAATATTAAATTATCTCCTATTATGGTAAAAGACGGGGAAGAAGATTATCATGGACAGATTAAAGAAATAGTAAAAGAGCAGATTATTCGGGCGAAACAGCAATTGGAAAACGAGAATTTTCAGATTGTAGATAAATATTCAAATGATTTGGCGATTGCTCAAGCATTTCGAAAAAAATATCACAGGTGTATAATTCAAGAATTATTTGCAGTGATTGCAGCGGATTCCAAAGTATACCGTTGTCACCAGAGGGCATATGTGAAAG
This sequence comes from Lachnospiraceae bacterium, assembly GCA_910575555.1. Taxonomy (GTDB): domain Bacteria; phylum Bacillota; class Clostridia; order Lachnospirales; family Lachnospiraceae; genus Petralouisia. Next base: position 36,824 of record CAJTFX010000006.1, read on the forward strand.
AGGGGGAAATTGGAGACTTGACCCAAAATTCTTTTAAGGAAATTTGGAATTTGCAGGAGACGGTAGAAGATGTAAGACAATTTGATGCATTTGAGCATTGCCAGTTTCCATGTGCTTTTGATGAACGTAATATACTATTAAATGATTTTATTAATATGGACAAAAATCATATTAATTTTATTTAGAATAGGAGAAGAAAGAATGATTACGATAAAGAAGGGTATGATATCAGACGAATTGAAAAAGTTTCCTATTGTTTTATATGGCGCTGGATTTGCCGGGAGACAGTGCAGTAAGATCCTGAAAAGTCATTCAGTAAATGTTGATATTTTTGTGGATGATGACAGAACCAAGAACGGAAAATGTATAGAAGAATTGACGGTGTATTCTTATGAACAACTTGTAGATTATTGCAGGAAAAAAGAACATGTTAATGTAATTCTTACCTCTATTTATGGAGTGCAAATTGCAAAGAAAGTAGAGAAGATTCCCAATGTCACAATATATGAGATGTATGATTGGTATACTGAAATTGTAATGCCGGACAGATTTGGTGAAATGATTTATGATGAAGAATCCATAGAAAAGTATAAGAATAATATAGAGAAATTAAAAAAATATTTAGAAGATGAAGAATCAGGCTTAATTTTTGAAAATTTGTATCAATATATGAAAACTGGAGATATCAATTATATTTATGAAGTAAGTTCAGCAGAAGAACAATACTTTATAAAAGAAGTTCTGGAATATTTTGGTGAACGGGCGTTTTCAATTATAGATGCAGGAGCTTATGAAGGAGAATTGATAAGGGCAATATCAGAGTTGAATTTGAATGTAAAAGAATGGTATTGTTTTGAGACGAATAAAGAAAATTATGAGAAACTTGCTGAGCATGCGGGAGAAAACAATTTTAAAGGAAAACAGATTTGTGTTCATAAAGGGTTGTGGAATAAAAATACTTCGCTTCATGTTTTTGGAAGCGGTACATCTTCAAAAGTAGAAGAAGGGGAATATCAGGGAAATACAGTTGATATGGTAACGATCGATGAATATTTCAAAGATACTCCGATTGATTTAATTAAAATGGATATTGAAGGGGCAGAAATGAATGCGCTCAAAGGCGGAATGAAAGTAATAAAGCGGGACAGGCCAGTGTTGGCAGTATCTATTTATCATTCGTTAGAAGACTATTATGAAATATTGAAATTATTGTTGAAAGAATTGTCTAATTATAAATATTATGTGCGGCATCATTCCATGGTTTTTTGTGAGACGGTGCTGTATGCAATTCCTGAATAGAGGAGAGCATTATGAAAGTATTAGTTACAGGTGCAGGTGGATTTATTGCCAGTAATGTTGCAGAATGGTTAGTGAAGAACTTTGAATGTGAAATATTTGGTACATACCGAAACAGAAAGCCGTCTGGACGCTCTTTTTCCTGCGTTTGCTGTGACTTGTATCACGAACCGGAGATTCTTGAGGAACTGGAATTCGATGCGGTAATACATTTTGCATCACAATTGTATGGTGAGAATATTCGGGAATTTTTAGATAATACTGTTCAGGCAACCATGAATCTGATAGACGCTGCGGAAAGAAAAAATGTAAAAAAATTTATTTATATCTCTACAATTTCTGTTTGCGGAGAAACCAAAGGAACTATTTCTGAAAATTCTGCTCGTATCAACCAGAATGATTATGAAATAACAAAATGGATTGGAGAGCGATTATTAGAAGATGCCAATTTCGAAGAAAAAATAGTAATCAGGCTGCCGAGAGTGCTTGGGAAAGGAATTGATCTTACTGCTCCATGGCTGCCAAAGGTTTCTTATTCTATTTTGCAGAATGAGGATGTGTTTTATTATAATCCGGAATTGAAATATAACGCATTAATCCATACAGATGATTTATCAGGATTTATTTATCATATCTTAAGTGAAAAAGAAAATTTAAGCGGAATATATTTATTAGGTTCAGAAGATGAAATAACGGTTTTGGAAATTTTAAAAATACTAAAATCGGGGTTTCAGAGTAAATCAAAATTGATTGAGGTTGAACCCCGTGGTGCAAACAGGTGCTATTCTGTTGATATTACAAAAGCAAAAGCAGCGGGTTTTCGTGCAGATACAGTAAGGAATGTATTGAAAAAATATATTAAGGATATGGAGGAAGAAGTCAATGCGAGTATGTGATATCATTACTCAGTTTATCATTTCAACGGGAATTAATGATGTATTTATGTTTCCAGGAGGCGGAAACAAATTTTTAATAGATGGGCTTGCATCAAATAAGCAGATTCATTCAATTAGCTGCCATCATGAACAGGGATTGTCAATGGCTGTTGTTGGGTATGCAAAATATAAGGGAATGGGATATGGCATGGTGACTACCGGATGCGGCGGAACGAATACAATCACTGGAGTTTTGGATGCCTGGCAGGATAGTACCGCCTGTATGTTTATCTCGGGACAGTGCCATAGTAAGCAATTAATAAAATGTGTGGATGCACCGGTTCGCCAGGTGGGTATTCAGGAAGCGGATATTGTAACGATAGTATCGTCCATTACAAAATATGCCGTTATGTTGGAAAAGCCGGAAGATATACTTTATGAATTGGAAAAAGCGTATTTTATTGCCAGAGAAGGAAGGCCGGGGCCGGTTTGGCTGGATATTCCGTTAGATATGCAGGCGGCTCAGGTGGATGAACATGCTTTAAGGCATTTTGATGAAAGTGAATATAAAAGTTCATATATTACAGATATTATGGAGGATGATATTGAAGAAATCATAGAGTTGTTAAAATATGCAAAGCGCCCTGTAATATTAGGCGGGCAAGGGGTACGCTTATCAGGTGCTATTGAACTTTTTGAAAAATTTGTAGAACATTTTGATATTCCTGCTGTATTTGCCAGAATGGGAACGGATGCACTGCTGACAGTTAATAAATATAATACCGGTGTGGCAGGAAAGTACGGAAACAGGTCAGGGAATATAATAATGCAAAATGCAGATGTTTTATTAGTGCTTGGATGCAGGTTGGGAATTAATACAGTAGGTTATTCATATGATTTGTTTGCAAGGGATGCGAAAGTAATTGTTGTTGATATAGATGCTGATGAACATAAAAAAAATACTGTGCATATTGATAAATTTGTACAGGCTGATTTGAAAAAGTTTTTTGAAATGATGCTGAATAAGGACAAAATGAAGCATTCGTGGTGGATGGAAAAATGTACAAACTTAAAGAAGAGATATCCGGCTTGTACAGAAAAGCATTATGAAGATAAAAATGGGATTAGTGTATATGCATTTTTAAATGAATTATCTAAGAGGCTTCCGGAAAAAGTCACTATATGCACTGATACAGGCTCGGCATTTTTTGCAGGGCCTCAAGTGCTGGTATTAAATAATAGAGAACAGAGGTATATTACAAGCGGAGGACAAGCAGATATGGGATTTGTTCTTCCAGCATGCGTGGGTATAAGTATAGCTTGTGAAAAAAAAGAAGTTATCGGAATTGCCGGAGATGGAAGTTTTATGCTGAATATACAAGAATTGCAGACTGTAGCAGGTAATCAGCTTCCAGTGAAACTATTTGTATTAAATAATAACGGATATATGTCGATCAGGCAAATGCAGCAGAATGTGTGCGGGAACCGGTTATTAGGGGTTGATCGGGATACGGGGCTTACGTTTCCTGATTTTAAAAAAATTGCAGAAGGGTTTCATATTCGGTATATCCGTATGGAAAAAGTCGAAGAATTAGAGACTAAGTTTTTGGAGATTTATGATCATGATGGACCGGTGCTGTGTGAGGTAGTATGCCAAGAAAATGAGGAGATATTGTGTGCTGGAACTGCAGCTATGGCAGATGGCAGTAAAAAACAGGTATTGGAGGATATGGTACCGTATCTTGACAGAGAAGAATTAGAAAATCTTATTTATGAGATAAAGGAAAATGAGTCATATCAATTTACGATGGAGTAATTTGTATAGGGCTTGCAGCAATATCGTATTATAGTTTTGCCAAATGCTGTAATAAAAAGGGTAGAGAAAAATTATGGGAAAAATTATATCCAAAGAAAAGATAGATGAAATAAAAAGACTGAAAGAAAAGGGTAAAATAATTATTCTTTGTCATGGTGTATTTGACCTTATTCATCCAGGGCATATCATACATTTTCAGGAAGCAAAAAAGATGGGGGATATTCTTGTCGTTTCCATAACCGCAGCGGAATATGTGCGCAAAGGGCCGGGCCGGCCCTATTTTGACGATGAGATGAGGCTGAAGTTTTTATCAGCAATTGAGTGTATAGATTATGTAATGATATCCGAGGGGTATACCGTGGATGATGTCATTGAGTCCATAGAGCCAAATCTCTATGTGAAGGGAGAAGAATATGCAAAAGCGGAAGATGACATTACAGGTAAAATCCAGGAAGAAATTGATCTGGTAAGAAGCCATGGCGGAGATATTGCTTATACCACTGGTCGGGTGTTTAGTTCTACAAAACTGATCAATCATGCGCTCCCTGCATTGTCCCCTGAGGTAAAAGAATTTATGGCAGGCTTCAGTCAGCGATATTCTATAGAAGATATCCGCAATTATACAGACAATATGGGAAAGCTGAAGGTATTAGTGGTTGGGGATGCAATTATTGACGAATACATTTACTGTAATGTGCAGGGAATGATGTCGAAGGATATGGGATATTCTGCAAGATATCAATATAAGGAACAATACCTGGGCGGGACATTGGCAGTTGCGCGGCATCTGGCGTCCTTTACCGAAAATGTCACTTTGATGAGTGTGATAGGGACGGAGGAAAATGTACACAGCAGAATGCTGGATGAACTCAGTGATAAAATGCGGGTAGATATGACTTACAGCAATGTTTTTGAGACAATCGTGAAAAGCCGCTATGTGAGTTTAAATGAAAAAAGAGAAGAAATAGATAAAGTATTTGCAGTGAATAATCTTCCGGTGCCTATGCGTATTGATAAAGAAGCCCTGGATAAATTTAAAGATAAATTAAAAAATAAAATCAGTGATTTTGATGTAGTTGTTTTATGCGACTTTGGACATGGATTAATAGATAGAGAGATTATGAAGATAATTCAGGAAAATGCGAGATTTTTAGCGATAAATTGCCAGACCAATTCTTCTAATTATGGAAAAAATTTAATTACAAAGTATAAACGGGCGGATGTGTTTGCTTTGGATCAAAAGGAATTGAATCTTGCATTTTCTGAATATTGGCAAAGCGAAGATGAATTGCTGGTTCGGTTATCGGAACACTTTGGAAGCCCTGGTTGGCTGACACAAGGCTCTCAGGGCGCCACTTCCGTGAACAATGGGCATTTAAAGACATGTCCTGCATTTACTTTGAAGGTAAAAGACACGATAGGCGCAGGAGACGCGTTTTTCGCTTTGGCAAGTCTGGCAGTTGCAGCAGGGGCTTCTATGGAAATGGGTACTTTTATGGGGAATATTGCGGGAGCTCTGGCAGCAAATATTGTTGGAAATAAAGAATCAATAGAAAAAGTAAATGTGCTGAAATATGCAAGCACCTTATTGAATGTATAAAGAATGAAGCAGGGAGGAAGAAAGATGGTATCATTAGTAACAGGAGGCTGCGGTTTTATCGGTTCCCATATCGTAGATCGCCTTTTGGCAGAGGGACATACAGTGCGTGTCATTGACAATTTTACTACAGGCCGTCCGGCGAATCTGGAACACCAGAAAGAAAACGATAATTTGAAAATATTTCAAAGGGATATTCGCAGAAAAGAAGAAATAGAAGAAATTTTTACAGGAGTAGATTATGTATTCCATCTGGCAGCTTTGGCGGATATTGTTCCGTCTATCCAAAAGCCATGGGAATATTATTCCTCTAATGTGCTGGGGACTTTCAATGTGGTGGAGTGTGCCAAGGATGCAGGCGTGAAAAAGCTTGTATATGCTGCCTCATCATCCTGTTATGGAATACCAGATGAATTTCCTACCAAAGAAACAGCAGAAATCCGTCCGCAGTATCCTTATGCACTGACAAAGAGACTTGGCGAGGAAACAGTACTTCACTGGGGACAGGTTTACGGCCTTCCGGTGATTACGCTGCGGCTTTTTAACGTTTATGGGACCCGTTCCCGGACATCAGGAACATATGGCGCTGTATTTGGAGTATTTTTGGCTCAGAAACTGGCAGGAAAGCCTTTTACCGTTGTTGGAACAGGAGAGCAGACCAGAGATTTTACTTATGTAACAGATGTGGCAGATGCGTTTTATACAGCGGCAATGTCTGAAATAGTAAATGAAACATTTAATGTTGGCAGCGGCGGAACTTATTCAGTGAACCGATTGTGTGAACTATTGGGCGGAGATACTGTACATATTCCGAAGCGTCCGGGAGAGCCGGACTGTACATTTGCCAATACAGAGAAAATTGAGAAAGAATTAGGATGGAAGGCAAGAATAACATTGGAAGAAGGAGTAGCCCAAATTTTGGATCATATTGATTATTGGAAAGAAGCTCCTGTTTGGACGCCGGATTCTATTGGAGAGGCAACCAGTGATTGGTTTAAATATCTTGGTTAGCAAAAGGTATTGATAAGCTTGTTGGCAAATCATTTGGCTCACGGGTATATCTTGGAGATAAATAAGATTCATGGAGGAATGGAATGTACACGGATTATCTGAAAAAGCTGTTCTGCTATCTGGAAGAAACAAAGGTGTATGACAGAGAGAAAAATCCCTGCAGGGATTATGAAGAAGCCATACAGAGACTGGTGGATCTATTTTCTGAAATGAAGGAGAATGGAAAACAGGTGTTTTTTATAGGAAATGGAGGAAGCGCAGCAATTGCCAGCCATATGACAGCGGATTTTATGAAAAACGGAGGCATGAAAACCTATAGTCTGTATGATAATTCAGTTACTACCTGCATGGGGAACGATTATGGTTATGAATATATTTTTTCCCGACCGTTGGAATTTCTTGGAAATGAAGGAGATCTTTTAGTGGCGGTCAGCAGTTCTGGTAATTCTCAAAATATTGTCAATGCCATACAGGCTGCTCAGAAAAAGCGTATGAAAATTATTACTTTGTCAGGCTTTCAGAAAGAAAATCGTATTATCGGTATGGGAATGTATAACATTCATGTGCCGGTCAGTCACTATGGTATGGTGGAGTCTATCCATAATTTGATTTTGCAGCAAATTGTCGATGTGATTATGGATAGAGACGGAGAATGTCTGTAGCAAAAGCGGAGAGATAGAAACATGGAGAAAAAAGCGGCGGTTTTCCTGGATCGGGATGGGGTATTGTGCGTTGAGAAGGGGTATGTGACTCAAATACAGGATTTGGAAATATTTCCCTATGCAAAGCAATGTATTCAGGAACTGCATAAAAAAGATTATTTGGCTATCTGCGTTACAAATCAGTCAGCAGTGGCGAGAGGTATGATGTCAGAGGATACATTGATAGCAATAAATGAATATTTGATGCAGGAATTAAACCTGGATGCCGTATATTATTGTCCTCATTATCCGGTAGGAATTGGGAAATATGCAAGGGATTGTAATTGCAGAAAGCCTAAAACCGGCATGCTGGATGCGGCCATTGAAACATATGGGATAGATATAGCCTCATCCTATATGGTGGGAGATCGTTTATCTGATATTATCTGCGGGCAGAAAGCCGGATTAAAGACAGTGTTATTAAAAAGCGGGTATGAGGTAAAAGGATTAGAATTGCAGGCAGAGCCGTATGATATCTATAGGAATTTGAAGGAATTTCTCTTAAATATCTGACAGAAAATGGATTCTGGAAAAATGGGGCTTTCGGGAAACAGCAATTTTTCACAATATATAGCTGCGATTTCTGAGAATTTGCAGCTATAGATTATGTATAAATTCCGTTTTCCGAAAGCCCCATTGTGGAAATATGAATTTTCCTGACAGTCTATTTTTAATCTTTCCAAATAGGATGTTTAAGAACCCATCCCTCTGAGGTATTTTCCCAGATATGGTCAGAACGCCAGGAATCTATAAATTCCTGAAATTGCTCTTCCGTAATATCGCAATATTTTAAGAAAGTCTCATAGTATTTCTGAGGAAATTCTCCATCATATTTTTTTACTAAAGAAATTCCCTCATCTCTGTTAATCCTGCCGTCCCGGATTTCATGTGCTGCATCTGCTGTGGTGCGGCCAATTCCGAATTTAATATATGAGAGATAATAATGGAAACCATCTAATTTGTCGTCTAAACTTGCATATTTTGAATAAGTGCCTTCGCTGCGTTCCGGATTGCAGGTGAATCCATTGTTTTCTTTACAGTAATTGTAATTTTCCTGGGGGTCCCAATATTTATAATAGCTGAAAAAGTGGATTTCTGTGTTATTGTTTTTGATATCCTCATAATCGGGCGCCATATATGGCAGCATATCTTCCTCAGTTAATCCATATTTCGTCCAGACTTCAGGTCCCATTCCTGAAAAGTAATGTTTGTTGTGATCTGTAATTTCTCTTGTTGGTTTATCAGCGTTTTTCATATCTCCGCCGTATTCCACCTCGCCGTTTTCACCATACATGATTAGTGAAATGCCATATTTTACGGCAATCTGCAGAGGAAAATTAGTTTGTCCAAAGATAAAGGGTTGGAAAGGATCTCCCAGATGTTCAAAAGCGAGCTTTGTCAATTTACGGTTTACGGTTCCGTTTGGCCTGCCTAAAATGTTGTCAAACCCTCCGATATCAATAAATGCATCCAGATTCTTTCTTCCGATTTCTGTTGGAACAAGGGGAGACCATGTAACTGTAAGAGGATGCATTCCGTATTTGTATTTTAGCTGATGTGCGACAAATCCACCGTCTTTTCCGCCGCTGCAGGGCACAATGACATCCCATGATCCATCTTTGGATCTGAATTTATCACATAAATCTTTCAATTCCTGTTCTCTGGCAGTCCAATCTATACTTCTTTTAACTTCATTGAATCTGCATGCGCTGCATACGCCTTCTTCGTCAAAAGTAATTCTTGGGCGCTGATTTGACATTGTGCATTTTTTACAATACTTTACTTCCTCTGGTAAGTGATACATTTTAATTAAGTCTCTTTTTTCCATTATGTTATTCCTCCATCCTGATGTTAACCTGCAAAAAAAGACACTGCATCAAGTGCAGTGTTCACATAATAATATAGAAGCGATTCCATTCGCACCTGACAAAATCCATTTTGCTGCGGTTATTTTATTGTACTAAAGCCTAATCTGATATCAATAAATTTATCGGACTTAACCTTGCAAAACTTAACTTAAAAATGTTCATGAAATAAAAAATATAATAAAATCAAAATTGGCTATAAAGTCTAAAAAAAAACGTCCGATAAAAATAGTGTAAGCGGAAGATGCAACACATACTTAGTTGCATTCCAATTTTGGATGGCTAACCTAGGGGTCATTCAGAAGTATAAAATTATTTTGCAGCATGGAGGCTGCAGTATATTCAAGGAGGAAAATCTTATGGCAATGGTCGTACAACACAATCTTACAGCAATGAATTCTAACCGTCAGTTAGGCGTTACAACAAGTGCTCAGGCAAAATCTTCTGAAAAATTATCTTCTGGTTACAGAATCAACCGTGCAGGCGATGATGCAGCAGGATTGAAAATTTCTGAGAAAATGAGAAGCCAGGTGCGTGGTTTGACACGTGCTTCTACAAATGCACAGGATGGCGTATCCTTAATCCAGACCGCTGAAGGCGCTTTAAATGAGGCTCACTCTATTCTTCAGAGAATGAATGAACTGGCAGTTCAGGGTGCGAACGATACCAATGAAAACATTGACCGTGAAGCAATCAACGAAGAATTAGATGCTCTGACTCAGGAATTAGACAGAATTTCTGAGACTACTCAGTTCAATAAGCAGAACTTACTGGACGGCTCCTTTACAACCAAGAACCTTCAGGTTGGCGCTAATGCAAACCAGAAGATCCAGATCAGCATTGACAATATGAATGCTGAGACTTTAGGCCTTAGAAGCATTACAGGTCAGGAAGCTGGCGAGACTCAGCAGGGTAAGAAGATCGATTCTGTTACGTACAAGGGAATGACCTACCAGTGGGATGCAACATTGAGTGCAGGTGCAAATAAAGCAGCGGCAATCAGCGAGTTTAAAGCTGCTACTTCCAATAAGGCAGTTAACGAGCAGTATGCATCACAGGTATCTGGAACAAGCGTGTTCTATCTGGATAGTACAGGAAGTGCTTATTATAATACAGCTGCATCTGCGAAAGCGGCAGATATCTCCATGGCTAAGAGTACAATTAGTGCAGACATCACAAATAGCATGACGAAATATCTGGATACCACGAATGTAGTTGCAAACGGACCTACAGTTGGAGCAGCAGGTTCAGCTTTCACTATGACAAAACCGGGTGTAGACAGTTATGCAAGAGCAAACGCAACAATTACAGCTGTACAGAATGCTATCAATAAGGTATCTTCTCAGAGATCTGCACTTGGTGCAATTCAGAACAGATTAGAGCATACCATTGCAAACTTAGACAATGTAGCTGAGAATACTCAGGCAGCAGAATCCCGTATCCGTGACCTTGATATGGCTTCCGAAATGGTTGAGTACAGCAAGAATAATATTCTTGCACAGGCAGGTCAGTCTATGCTTGCACAGGCTAATCAGTCTACGCAGGGTGTGTTGTCCTTGTTGCAGTAATTGCAGTAATCAATACATTGTTTTTAATAAGAAATGGAATAAAGGAGTTGGCGTTGCCAACTCCTTTATTTATAAGAATATCAGCGGTTCCAAAAGGTATGAATGGAGAAAAACATGGAAGAAAAAATTCAGGAATTGTTTTGTAAATTACGGGATATCGGGGCATCATTTTTAATTTATCAAAAGCGGGATAATCTGGAACAAACAAGGAAAATAATACCGGAAATTCAGGAATTTGTCCTATGGTTTCTGGAAGGAAATAGATTTGGAATTGAAGAGGAACTTTATCAGAATATGAGCAGTAATCTGCTTGAGGTATTGAAAGATATATTGGAGGCATTAGAACAGGAAGATATGGTGCTGCTGCACGATGCTGCTGCAAATGGATTGTTGGAGTATCTGCAGTTATTTGTGAATACAGAACAGGAGGATGGAGCAAATGACAATATATGAAAAAAACTTAGAGACGCTGGCTGCCCATTATCCTGAGATGGACAAAAGAATCCGCGAGGCGCAAGCAGAATCGGAAGTTGAAATACTGGAAGAAAGTTCTTACAGTGGTGAGACTATTTTAAAAATCAGAAAAGATGAAAGATGCTGCTATTTGAATGGAAAGCGCGATACTGAGGAATTGGCCAGAAAATGGGTGGAAACTCTAGGGGAATTACAGAGAGATACTCCTGTGCTGATGATGGGAGTTGGAAATTTCACTTATTTAAAAGAATTGGCAGAGCAGACAGAAAATCCCCTTACAATCGTAGTATATGAACCTTCTTTACAGATTTTTCGAAAATTTTTGGAAATGACGGATATTCAGAAATGGATGGAAAAACACCTGATTATTTTCTGGGTTGATGGGTTAGAAGGTATGGATGCAAAGAGCATGGGCGATATTATTAATCAGGTTTTAAAATATGAATTGCTGGACAGTGCAAAGTATTTTATATTGCCTAATTATGAAGTTTTGTTTCCGGAAGAGACGGTATTGTTTGTAAAATCCTGCCGGGATACGGCTTTAAAGGAACTTTCGATTTACCAGACAAATAAGCTTTTTTCAGAAGTGATGGTCAAAAATCTTTTTTCGAATGCACGATATTTATGTGATGGATATAAAACGACGCAGCTTGTTGAAGTAATTCCGAGAGATATCCCAGGAATTGTGGTGGCTGCAGGGCCTTCATTGAATAAAAATATTCATGAATTAAAAAAGGCGAAAGGAAAAGCGTTCATTTTTGCAGTAGATACTGCGATAAAGCCGTTGCTTCAAGCAGGTATTATTCCGGATATGTTTGCGGTGATTGATGCTTTAAAGCCAATAGAATTGGTGCAGATGGAAGAGGCAAGGGATATTCCGTTATTGACTACGCTTAATGCTGCCCCGGAGGTTTTGAATTATCACAGGGGTATGAAATTTTTCTTTAATGAGGGGTATCTCTTTGCAGAGGATATTTTTGAAAAGAGCGGACACAGGACAGGAGATGTTTCCAGCGGAGGCTCGGTTGCTACAAATATATTTTCTCTCTTTTATAAAATCGGAATTGAAACAGTTATACTGGTGGGTCAGGATTTGGCATATACCGGCAATAAGTCGTACGCAGACGGAACATTTCAGGAAAAAATAGAAGAGGTAGATACCAGTTATTTTATGATGGTGGAAGGAAACTTTGAAAAGAAAGTACCTACGCGTACAGATTTAAAATTGTTTATCGACTGGTACAACATGTATATAGAGAGGATTAGGGAATATGACAAAGAGTTTCGGGTTATAAACGCCACGGAAGGCGGAGCTAAGATTCAGAATACAGAATTAATGACACTGGAAGAAGCCATTAAGCAGGTATGCAATAAGGAAGTGGATATTCGCGCCTGTCTGGAAAAACTTCCTCCGATGCTGAATGAAGAGGCAAGAGAATGGACAGTAGAATATTTGAAACGTATACCGGAGGAGTTTCAGAAACTGAAAAAGGCTGCCGGAAAATTAAAGAAGCTGTATCAAAAGCTGGATAAAATCTGTGACAAAAAGAATATTGATCGCAAAGAGTATTTGAGTGTTCTGAAAAAGATAGAGAAGCAGAGGCAAATCATTGATGGAATGAAGGTTTACCAGATGATTTCCATTACCATGAGTAATGCCCATTATATGTTGTTGGCAGAACAGCATCTTCAGGAAAGCTCTTTACAAAAAGAAGGCAAAGAAATTGCGCAGATGGGAATTACCTATATAGAAGATGCAATAAAATGTGCGGCAGTATTCGAAAAATATGCAGAAGATATATTCGGTGATTTGTCATAAAGGAAAGAAAGTACAATGGGACAGGATTTGGTTTTAATTGGCGCCGGCGGCTGTATGAGAGAAATTCTCTGGCAGATAGAAGAGCTAAATAAAGAGAATTCTATATGGAAGGTACAAGGATACGTGGATAAACAGCCTTGTATAATAAATGGGAGTTCTCAGATTCAGGTTGGAAATATACAATGTCCTTATTTGGGAACAGATGATTATCTATTGTCAAGAAAAAAAGATACCAATGTGGCGATTAGTGTAGGGGAACCATCATTGCGGAAACAAATTGCGGAGAAATTAAAAAGAAATCCTAATTTAAAATTTCCAAATCTTATTTTGAATAATGCTAAAATATGCGGGGATATTCAAATTGGGCAAGGCTGTATTCTTTCCATGGACTGCAGGGTGTCCACCGGAGTTGTACTGGGCGATTTTGTGTTCCTGAATATCGGCGTTCTAGTATGCCATGACAGTGTGGTTGGAGAGTTTACTACATTGAGCCCTGATGTAAAAATAGCCGGAAAAGTCACAATTGGAAAAAAGTGTGATATTGGTCTGGGGAGCAGGGTAATACAAGGGATTGCTATTGGCACAGATGTGGTTGCAGGCGCAGGGAGCGTAATTGTAAATGATATAGCAGATGGCTGCAGAGTAGCGGGAGTTCCGGCAAAACCTTTAAGGTGAGTTTGTCAAAATAGAAATTTGGAATAAATAATTGAGGAATTGCAGATGAGTATTGTAATTATTGCAGAAGCAGGTGTAAATCATAATGGCAGCCTGGAGATTGCCAAAAAGATGGTGTTGGCAGCGAAGGAAGCGGGAGCAGATTATATTAAGTTTCAAACTTTTTGTCCAGAGAAGTTGGTGTCCAAGTCAGCGGAAAAAGCGGAATATCAGAAATGTGCTGCTAAGATACAGGAAAGCCAACTGGAAATGTTACAGAAATTAGCTTTAGAGCAGAAAGATTTCCTGGAATTAAAAACGTATTGTCAGAAGTGTGGAATAGGTTTTTTGTCTACACCCTTTGATTTGGACAGTATTTATTTTTTGGATAGGCTTGATATGGATTTTTGGAAGCTTCCATCTGGAGAAATCACAAATTTACCGTATTTATTGGCAATAGGAAGAACAGGAAAACCGGTTGTGATGTCTACAGGAATGTGTGAATTGGATGAAATCAGAGAAGCAGTGGATTGCTTAAAAGAAGCGGGAACCAGGGAAATCACTTTATTACATTGCAATACAGAATATCCTACTCCTATGAAAGACGTTAATTTAAAGGCGATGCTGAGTATAAAGGAAACTCTTTCCCTTCCTGTGGGATACTCAGATCATACACAGGGAATTGAGGTTTCCATAGCAGCGGCGGCTATGGGAGCCTGTATTTTGGAGAAACATTTTACTTTAGACAGAACGATGAAGGGCCCAGATCATTCTGCAAGTCTGGAGCCGGAAGAATTAAGGGCAATGGTGAGAGCGGTACGGAATATACAATTGGCTATGGGGACAGGGAGAAAGAAACCGTCAGAATCAGAGCAAAAGAATAGAACTGTGGCCCGTAAAAGCATTGTAGCGAAATGTGCAATTAAAAAGGGCGATTTTTTTTGTGAAGAGAATCTGACGGCAAAACGCCCGGGAACAGGGATATCGCCGATGAGGTGGTTTGAGGTAATAGGAAAAAAAGCAGAAAGAGACTTTGAAATGGATGAAATCATAACAATTGATTTCCAGTCTGAAAATTAAATAAGGAAAGGATATATGGTTATGAACGCAGAAGAATTGGCGACTTCAATGAGAATAGTGGATTATTTTTTGAAAAATAACAATGCTTTGGGACAATTATCAATGGCAGAGGGAAGAGATATTATGCAGATGGCAAGTTATACGGCTGCTCATTGTGCTGAAATTGGTGTAAAGAATAAGTGCTATGATATATTATACAGCTGTTGTTATTATCTTAAAGAGATCGATATAAAGGAACTTTGGAATATTTACTGGATTTTAAATGTTGCTCTGTTCAGGTATGAAGGGGCGCAGATTACGGGGAGTTTGGATGAATTATATCGATTAATCTATAAGAAAATAGAGAGCTCTGTTACAGATACATATGAAAGAACAGATAATTCTGGCAGTAATCTTGTTGTCGTTGTGACTAATCAGGTTGTTACAGAGGCGCATGCGCCTACCAGGCGGGTACTGGATTATTCTTATGCGATTGCGACAGCTTTGCACAAACGTGTTATGATTATTAATGATGCAAGTTTTCACTTTTATCAGTGTGCATGCTTGGAGCAGATTTATGATCCTGCCTATATGAGTGGATATACAGATTTAAAGGAGATTACTTATAAAGGATTGAGGATTCCATTTATGCAGTTTCCAGGGTATATGCCGGATTTATATGGAATTAATGAAATGCTGAGGCAGATTTATCAGATGCAGCCGGAGTTGGTTTATAATATCAGTGATTCCTGTCTGGTTTCAGACTTGTGCAGATTGTTTACAAAGACTGCCTGTGTGCCATGCAGTAATAATATCCCTGTGACTATGAGTGAATATCTTTTGGTTGGGAGAGAATTAGAAGATACAGATAAAGAACGTTTGGCCCGGTTGGAACCTTACCAGAAGGTGATTGAAACGCTTACAAATTACGAACTTCCGGAAACTACAATAAAATATGAACGTACTGAGTTTGGAATTTCTGATGACAGTTTTTTAATTGGAATTATTGGGAATCGGTTAGATAAAGAAATGACGGATGAATTTATTTTGGTGATGGATAAAATATTGAATCGTTTGGATGTTCATTTTATGGTTATTGGATTAATTTATGATACAAAAAGAATTGAAAACGGAATCTCAAAGTCAGAAAACCTTCATTTTACAGGAGATTTGAAAGAAGCTGTAGAGGCATTAAGGTTATGCAATGTATATCTGAATCCGAAACGAATGGGAGGGGGACGTTCTAGCTTTGAGGCATTGGCTGTGGGAGTGCCTGTCATAACAGTAGGGTATGGAGATGTACATTATACATGTGGAGATGAGTTTGTGGTAGATTCCTATGATGATTATTTGGAACGCATCAATCGTTATATTACAGATGCAGATTATTATCAGGCAGCCAGAGAAAAATCATTGAAACGGGCAGAAGAATTAAGTGATATACCAGGAACACAAAGGAAAGTTTTTGAAAAAATATTTGGTTAAATATAGAATTTATGGAGTAAATACATGGAAACAGTATTAGTTACAGGAAGTTCTGGGTTTATTGGTTTTTATACAGCAAAAGCATTGTTGGATCGAGGATATTTTGTAGTAGGTTATGATAATATGAATGATTATTATGACGTTCAACTAAAGAAAACACGTACAGATATTCTTACGGAATATGAAAATTTTGTTTTTTATAAAGCTGATATATGCGATGAAACTAAACTGGAAGAGGTTGCTGCTAAATATCATATTGATTATATTATACATCTGGCAGCCCAGGCAGGGGTGCGTTATAGTCTGACATGTCCGGAAAAATATATTGAAACAAATATTGTAGGAACATTTCGAATTCTTGAACTATGCCGCAGATATCAGATTAGTCATTTGATGTATGCTTCTTCCAGTTCTGTGTATGGAGATGCAGAGGAGGAAAAGCTTACGATTGATTTGAAAACAGATTCTCCAGTCAGTCTTTACGCAGCAACCAAAAAAAGTGATGAAATATTAGTACATGCGTATTGTAATAATTTTGGAATTAATGGCGTGGGGATGCGTTTTTTTACGGTATATGGTCCTATGGGAAGACCAGATATGGCATATTGGAAGTTTACGGATAAAATTCTTACCGATGAATCGATTGAGGTGTTTAATTATGGAAAGCAATATCGGGATTTTACCTACATTGATGATTTAATGGATGGGGTGCTGGGACTGTTTTTTCATTGTAAGGAGCTTGAGAGTGGAGCAGGCACGTATGAGATATATAATATTGGAAGCGGGAATCCAGTGGAACTGATGACATTTATAGAATCCATTGAAGAAGTAATAGGGAAAGAAGCAAATAAGATCATGTGTGAAAAGAGAACAGGAGATGTGGAGAAAACTTATGCAGATATCACAGATATACAAAAAATCTGTTCCTTTTTCCCGATGACACATGTAAAGGATGGACTGGAAAAATTTTATCGTTGGTACAGAGAATACAATAAAAAAGATGTGTAATAAATAGGAGATAATGATGAAAAAGAAAGAGATGGAACGAATTGTAATTGATAAAGCCAATATTGACAGCATAGAAGAAGACATTATTATCCGAAGGGGAATAGAACGTTATATGTATGTCAGACAGTTTGTGTATGGGAATGTTCTGGATATTGCATGCGGAGAAGGATATGGGAGTTATTTGATGTCCAAAAATCCAGATGTGTTGAAGATAACATCAGTTGATCGGAGTGAAAAGGCGATTGCTGATGCAAAGGAAAATTTCAGCAGAGAGAATATTGAATATATAGTAGGTTCGCCTGAAACTGTAAACGGCAAATTTGATGTATTGGTATCATTAGAGACAGTGGAGCATTTATCGGAGCCAGCTGTTTTAAAAGAGATGACCGTCCGGTGTGATATCCCAGAGGTAATCATTTCTTTCCCAAGAAAAAAGACTACACATTATAATAAGTATCATTTATGGGATTTTACAAAAGAAGATATACTTCGTTTATTTGAAGGCTATGAATGTTACCGGGTTTATGACATTCATGATTCTACAATAATGAATTTTGTAAGAATTAATAGATCTGGATATACAATGCCAAAGAAATATTGGGGAAGAATGTCCGAGTAAAGACGGATGCTTTTTGACACAAAAGTAATAGGGATGGGTAAATTATGAAAAAAATCACCATAATCTCCGCCACCAGAGCAGAATACGGAATTTTAAAACCATTAATCGTCAAGCTAAAACACGCTTCTGATTTTAAAACCCAGTTAATCCTAACTGGTTCACATTTAGTAGAGAAGCTGGGTAATACTTACCTGGAAGCAGAAGAAGACGGAATGGAAATCTATAAGAAGATTTCCATCAACACAGAAGGCAATACAGATTATGACACTTCTCTCATTATGGCCAATGCTTTAGTGGAATTTGGCAGATATTTTCAGGAGGAAAAACCAGATCTGCTGATTGTTTTAGGTGACAGAACAGAAATTTTTGCCATTTGCGCAGCGGCTATGAACGCCCATGTCCCTATTGCCCATCTGCATGGCGGAGAATTGACACAGGGAGCCATAGATGATAATGTACGTCATGCCATAACTAAAATGAGCTATCTGCACTTTGCTTCCGCAGAAGCGTACCGAAAGAGGATTCTTCAGATGGGAGAAGAACCGGAACGGGTATTTAATGTAGGCGCATTAGGTGTAGAAAATATTTTGAAAGAAAAATTACTGGACAGGAAAAGATTGGGAGAGAATGTAGGTTTTCCGGCAGAAAAAGATTATGCTGTGGTGACATTTCATCCTGTGACTCTGGAACCTGGAACCGCAGAAAGTCAGGTACGTGAATTATTTCTTGCAATGCGGCGAAGGCCAGAGTTGTTTTATCTGATTACAAAAGCTAATGCAGATGCAGGAGGAATACAAATTAATGAATTTATGGAACGGGAAACGGTAAAGCATTCCAATATGAAACTGGTATCGTCTCTTGGTATGAAACGCTATTTAAGCGCGGTAAAATATTCCAGGTTTGTATTGGGAAATTCTTCCAGCGGGATTATTGAGGCGCCTGCTCTTGGAGTTCCTACTGTTAATATCGGGGACAGGCAGCAGGGGAGAATCATGGCAGAAAGCGTAATATCCTGCGAGCCCCAATGCCAGTCTATTCTGGACGCGATGGCTCTGGCAATGCATATGGAACAAAAAAAATACCACAGTCCTTATGGCGATGGAAATACTTCAGAGCAAATTGTTTGTATTATAAAAGATTTTTTTGAAAAAGAAAAAATAAATTTAAAAAAGAGGTTTTATGACATACCATATTAAGGATGGGAATGAAAATGAAAAATATAGCGGTGATTCCTGCAAGAAGCGGTTCTAAAGGTTTAAAAGATAAAAATATAAGAGAGATGAACGGAAAACCATTAATGGCTTATGCTATTGAGGCGGCCCGAAAATCGACTCTATATGATTGCATTCATGTATCTACGGATAGTGAACGGTATGCGGAAATTGCAAAGCAATATGGAGCAGATGTCCCTTTTTTAAGAGATAAAGAACTTTCTTCTGATTTGGCGACTACCTGGGATGCTATGAGATTTGTGTTGAGAAAGTATGAGAAGCTGGGAGAAAATTTTGACACCATTACGGTGCTGCAGCCCACATCTCCTTTAAGAGACTGGAAAGATATTCAGAGTGCTTTTCATATTTATCAGGACAAGCAGGCAGATAGTGTGGTTGGAGTATGCGAGATGGAACATTCCCCCCTATGGAGCAATACATTGCCTGAGGATAAATGCCTGAATGGTTTTATTCGGGAAGAGGTAAACGGCCCGCGGCAAAAGCTTTCTGAGTATTACCGTCTGAATGGGGCAATTTATATTATAAATGCCAATTTTTTATTGAGCCATGGAAATCTATACGGAGAGCATGGATATGCTTACGTCATGTCCAAAGAACATTCCGTAGACATCGACGATGAACTTGATTTCGCCATAGCTGAAATTCTTATGAAAAAAATATTCTGAAATCATTTGTATTATCCCCCGTATTTTATTATACTGTAAACAAAAGAAACTGTGATATAAGCGAAAGCTTACCGCACCAAGCCCGCCGGACAGCGGGCTTGGTGTAATATCAATTTGCAGTCCGAAAGGAAGGTGAACCCCATGCCAAGAAAAACAGGCCTAGGCCATCAGGACTTTGAAACCGTAAGACTTACCAACAATTTTTATGTAGACAAAACAGATTTCATTCGGGAATGGTGGGAAGCGAATGACCTTGTAACGCTGATCACCCGTCCCCGTCGCTTTGGGAAGACGCTGAATATGAGTATGCTGGAGAAATTTTTCTCCGTAAAGTACGCAGGAAGAGGAGAATTATTTGAAGGCCTTTCCATCTGGCGGCAGGAAGAGTACCGGAATCTGCAGGGAACCTATCCGGTGATGTTTTTGAGCTTTGCCGCTGTAAAAGAGACGACCTTTGACCAGGTACGCAAGAGTATATGCAGAATGATCGGAGAATTTTATAATCGATGCGGTTTTCTTCTGGAAGGGGATTTGCTGAATGAAAATGAAAAGCGCAGCTTTCAGAATATATCGGCGGATATGGAGGACAACGCTGCCGCTGCGTCTCTTCGGATGCTGTCAGAGTTTTTGGCCCGCTATTATGGGAAAAGAGTGATTATTCTGTTGGATGAATACGATACCCCTATGCAGGAAGCCTATGTGAATGGATATTGGGAAGAAATGGTTTCCTTTATCCGGGCGTTGTTTAACGCAACCTTTAAGACGAATCCTAGCCTGGAGCGGGCTGTTTTGACGGGCATTACCAGAATCAGCAAGGAATCTATTTTCTCTGATTTGAATCATCTGAAAGTGGTCACCACCACATCGGAACAGTATGAAAAATGTTTTGGATTTACAGAAGAAGAGGTATTTGCGTCGCTGGATGAATTCGGCCTGTCTGACCGGAAAGGAGAAGTGAAGAAATGGTACGACGGTTTTACTTTTGGGAACATGACAGATATCTACAATCCCTGGTCAGTGCTTAATTATCTTGCTGAGAGAAAATTGGGGGCCTACTGGGCCAATACCAGTTCCAACAGCCTGGTTGGAAAGCTTGTCCAAGAAAGTGCGAAGAGTGTGAAAGAATCTTTTGAAAATCTGCTGCAGGGTTTTTCTGTTTGCACGATCATGGATGAGCAGATTGTATTTGGTATGTTGGATCATGATGAGAAAGCGATTTGGAGTCTGCTGTTGGCAAGCGGTTATATGAAAGTGAAAAGCCTTAATATCCGTCAGTATGAAACTGGGGAATGGGAAAACGAATATGAATTGGAATTGACAAATCTTGAGGTGCGAATGGTGCTGCGCAGAATGGTCAGGAACTGGTTTGCCAGCGTGGATTCTGATTACAATGATTTTATCAAAGCGCTGCTTTTAGGAGACGTCAAAGCAATGAATCATTATATGAATAGAGTCGCCCTGACCACCTTCAGCTATTTTGACACTGGAACGAAAGCCTCCGAAGCGGAGCCGGAACGCTTTTACCATGGGTTTGTTCTGGGATTAATGGTAGAACTGGCAGACCGCTATACGCTTACTTCTAACCGGGAAAGCGGCTTCGGCAGGTATGACGTGGTTCTGGAACCAAGAAAATCAAAAGACGATGCCATAATCCTGGAATTCAAGGTGCAAGACCCAGAGGATGAAAAAGAGTTAAAGGACACAGTAACAGCAGCCCTTGCCCAAATCGAAGAAAAGAATTACGCCGCAGGCCTTCTGGCCAAAGGCATCTCCAGAGAGCGGATACGCAGCTATGGATTTGCCTTTCGGGGGAAGACGGTTCTGATAGGCGGGCGTAAGCGGTAAAATTGATTTAAGCGGAAAGCTCAGGAAAGGAGCAAAACAATGCGGGTAGTAGGAATTGGCCATCAGGATTTCAGCCGATTGATTGAAAACAATTATTTCTATATAGACAAGACAGAATTTATCCGGGAATGGTGGGAAAGCGGAGATCTGGTAACGTTAATCGCCCGTCCCAGACGGTTTGGAAAAACTTTAAATATGAGTATGTTGGAGCAGTTTTTCTCTGTTTCTTATGCCGGGAGGAAAGAATTGTTTGAAGGACTGTCTGTCTGGAAGGACGAAGGATACCGTGAACTTCAGGGAACTTACCCGGTCATCAGCCTTTCTTTTGCCAATGTAAAGGAAACCAATTATTATAATGCCCGAAGAAAGATATGCCAGCTTCTGGAGGATCTCTATACAGATCATACGTTCCTGCTGAAAAGCGGCCGGTTGGAAGAGGCAGAGCAGGCGTTTTTCCGGCGCGTTACAGTGGATATGGAAGATACGGAGGCCACTATGGCGCTCCATCACCTTGCCAAATATCTGAGCCGCTATTATGGGAAAAAAGTGATTATCTTGCTGGATGAATATGACACGCCGATGCAGGAGGCCTATATGTATGGGTACTGGCAGGAGCTGACAGAGTTGATCCGAAGCATGTTCAATTCCAGCTTTAAAACAAATACCTATTTGGAACGGGCGGTGCTGACAGGAATTACACGGGTAAGTAAAGAGTCCATATTTTCTGATTTAAACCATCTGGAAGTAGTGACAACTACTTCGGAAAAATATGCGGATTCCTTTGGATTTACAGAAGAAGAAGTATTTTTGGCATTGGATGAATTTGGATTGTCAGAACGGAAACAGGAAGTAAAGACATGGTATGATGGTTTTACCTTCGGAAAAAAGAAGGATATTTATAATCCCTGGTCTGTTATTAATTATCTCAGCAAAAGAAAACCAGGAGCCTACTGGGCCAATACCAGCTCCAACAGCCTGATTGGAAAGCTGGTCCGGGAAGGAACCGGGAATATGAAAGAATGCTTTGAAAGGCTGCTTCAGGGAGGCTCTATCCGAACGCTGATGGATGAGCAGATAGTATTTAGTATGCTGGAGCATGAGGAAGATGCAGTCTGGAGCCTTTTCGTGGCAAGCGGTTATATGAAGGTGAAAAGCACATGTATTCGCACCTATGAAACCGGAGAATGGGAAAACGAATATGAACTGGAGCTGACAAACCTTGAAGTCCGGATGGTTCTGCGCAGAATGGTCCGGAACTGGTTTGCGAGAGCGAAGGCTGATTATAATGATTTTGTCAAAGCGCTGCTTTTGGGCGATGTGGAGGCGATGAATGAATACATGAACCGCGTTGCTCTGGAGACATTCAGCAGTTTTGATACCGGAAAACATCCGGCGAAATCAGAACCAGAACGTTTCTATCACGGTTTTGTACTGGGGCTGATGGTGGAATTAGCCGGAAGGTATGCGCTGACTTCTAATCGGGAAAGCGGTTTCGGACGGTATGATGTTATGCTGGAACCCTTGAAAGAAGGCGAGGATGCCTTTATTTTGGAGTTTAAAGTATTCCAGCCCCAAAAGGAACAGGATTTGCAGGACACGGTCAAATCAGCCCTTGCCCAAATTGAGGAGAAGAATTACGCCGCAGGCCTTCTGGCCAAAGGCATTCCGCAGGAGAGAATACGCAGCTATGGATTTGCATTTCAGGGGAGGACAGTTCTGATTGGTTAAAGAACTTGCCTAATAAAGCCGATATACCTATAATAGACTATAAGCTGCCAGGAAGGCAGTGCACCAAACAGGAGGTTCCCCGGATGAAACGAGAAGAACTGGGCAGGTTTTTGATTCCGCAGACAGTTATAGTTGTGGAAGCGATGCAGAGAATTGATTCCAATGCAAAAGGAATTTTGTTTGTAATAGATGACAGTGAAAAATTAATTGGCGTTGTGACAGATGGAGACATCCGCCGCTGGCTGATTCAAACGGGAGATTTGCAGGGGGACATCCGTCATATTATGAACAGGAATCCCAAAGTCATCACCTGCAGGGAGCGGAAATGCGCCAAAGAATATATGGAAAAATATCTGATCACCGCTTTGCCGGTGGTGACAAAGGAGAATCGGATCAAGGATATTATTTTCAAAGAAGAAAGCGACGGCGATGAAAATGCAGAATACAGCATGCCGCTGCAGGAGGTACCCGTTGTGATTATGGCCGGCGGCAAAGGCACCCGGCTCTATCCCTATACGAAGATTCTTCCCAAGCCCCTGATTCCCATTGGGGATATTCCCATTATGGAACGTATTGTCAATGAATTCCGCAAATACGGAGTCAGGGATTTTCATGCGACGGTGAACTACAGAAAGAGCATGATTAAGTCTTATTTTTCAGAAAATATTTCAGAATATACCCTGGATTATGTGGAGGAAGATAAGCCCCTGGGAACAGCAGGAAGCCTTACGCTGCTGAGAGGAGAATTACATAAGCCCTTTATTGTGACAAATTGCGACATTCTGATTCATGCCGATTATGCTGATATTTACCGGTATCATCTGGAATCAGGAAATGAACTGACGATGGTAACCGCACTGAAAAATATTGTGGTGCCCTACGGTGTGGTTCATTCCACGGAAAACGGCAGAATCCATTCCATGGAGGAGAAGCCCAAACTTTCTTATTTCGTCAATACCGGAATGTATATTCTGAATCCGGAGCTTTTGAAAGATATACCAACAGGCTCCCTGTTCCATATGACAGATTTGGCAGACAAGCTGCTGAAAGAAGAACGGGGGGTAGGCATGTACCCCATCAGCGAGGAATCGTTTCTGGATATGGGTGAATTTGAAGAAATGCGCCGCATGGAAGAGAAGCTGAGTCTGAAGGCGGAGTAAGCAGGCTGATATTTAACACGAGAAAGGATTTTCCATTATGAAAAAAGTATTAGTAACCGGGGCAGACGGTTTTATCGGAAGCCATTTAACAGAAAGCCTTTTGGAAAAAGGCTATGAGGTCAAAGCATTTGCCTATTATAATTCCTTTAATACCTGGGGATGGCTGGACAGTCTTTCACAGGAACAGTTAAAAGAAATTGAAGTCTTTACCGGAGATATCCGCGATCCCAACGGAGTGCGGGAAGCCATGAAGGGGATGGACGCGGTATTTCATCTGGCGGCGCTGATTGCCATACCATTCAGCTATCACTCACCGGATTCTTATGTGGATACCAATATCAAAGGGACGCTGAATGTTCTGCAGGCAGCCCGTCAGTTGGAGACAGAGCGGGTTCTGGTGACTTCCACCTCTGAGGTATACGGAACGGCCCGGTATGTGCCCATTGATGAGAATCACCCCTACCAGGGCCAGTCTCCCTATTCGGCCACCAAGATCGGGGCAGACCGGTTGGCGGAGAGCTTTTACAGAAGTTTTCAGCTGCCGGTTTCCATTGTGCGGCCCTTTAACACCTTTGGGCCCCGGCAGTCAGCAAGGGCAGTGATACCCACCATCATTTCCCAGCTTTTGGCAGGAAAAGAGAAGATTCAGTTAGGGTCTCTGACGCCCACCAGGGATTTTAATTATGTGAAAGATACAGCGGCAGGATTTATCGCCATTGCGGAGTCTGAGAAAACCATCGGAGAAGAGATCAATATTGCAACCCAGCAGGAGATTTCCATTGGAGATTTGGCCCGGGAAATCATTTCCCAGATTAATCCAAAGGCAGAGATTATCTGCGATGAGCAGCGTTTGCGCCCCAAAAAGAGCGAAGTGAACCGTCTGTTAGGCTCCAATGAGAAAATCCGAAAGCTGACAGACTGGAAACAGCAGTATACGTTTGCAGAAGGAATATCAGAAACAATTGAATGGATGCGGCATAATATGAATGCATACAAAACAGATATCTACAATGTATAGTGGATAAGAACAGAAGTTCTGAAGGATGGTGGTATCATGGAGTTGGAGCAACAGTTTTTGAGCCTTTTAGGTATTGTAGAAGGCTTACAGCGCAGGGTGTATCAATTGGAAGAAGAGAATAAATTGCTGATCCGGGGGCAGAAGCAGCTGCTGGAATGGTCTGAACAGAACCATCAGGAGCATTTGAATTTCCAGGAAAACGCCGTATATGAGCTGTATGACAGAATGAAGCAGCCCCTGGAAGGCTTTTTCCCGAAGATTTCCAGTGCGGAGCTTGCGGTGGATGAAATTGTGAATCATGGAAAATCCATGGCCAGGTTCGGAGACGGGGAATTTGCCGCTATTGCAGGACGGATTCGCCATAGATTTCAAACCCAGGTGGAGGAAGAGCTGAGCCGGAAACTGAAAGAAACCCTTCGGTCAGAGGATGAAAATCTCCTGGTGGGAATTGCCGATAATTATGGAAGCCTGGAAAAATATACGGAACAGGCAAAAAGGGAGATAAGGTGTTACCTGAATCCCCAGGTGCGTAAGGAGCATCTGGAGCTTCTTAACCCTGAAAAACAATATTATGACGCTTATGTGACCAGGCCCTATGTGATGTATGCAGACAATCAGACCAGTGAGCCGGGACGGCGGTTTGATAATTTGAAAAGGATCTGGGAAGGCAGGGACTGTATCTTTGTGGAAGGATGCTATACCGGTCTTGGTGTCGGAAATGATTTATTTGACAATGCAAAAAGTGTGAAACGGATGATCGGCCCTGCGGAAAATGCATTTTCCCGGTATCAGGAGATTTTGGACTGCTGCCTGAAGCAGCCCAAAGACAAACTGTTTCTGTTGGCTTTGGGCGCGGCTGCAACGGTTCTGGCTGCTGACCTGTGCAAAGAAGGCTATCAGGCAGTTGATATTGGACATATTGATTTGGAATATGAGTGGTTTTTGCAGGGAGAAGGGCGCAGAACTTCCGTAGAAGGCAAATATAATAACGAAATCGGAGAAGAGCAGAGATTATTGCCGATCCGTGATGAAGTTTACCGAAGCCAGGTAATCGCGGAGTTTTATGACATAGAAGAAATACGCATTGAGGAACAGAAATGAACATATTATTTTATCGCTACAACAGCATTTGCGAACCGGACATAATCGCCATTATGCAGCGTTTGGGCCATACGGTCACTGAGATTACAGAGGAAATGAGGAACAAGGAGCTGGACGCCAGAGGTCAGATGAATCTGGTCAGCGCAGAATTAAAAAAACAGGAAAGCCAGATTGTTTTCAGCATCAATTTTTTTCCGGTGGTTTCTGAAGTCTGCAATATTTTTCACATTCCATATGTATGCTGGATTGTGGACAGTCCGGTGATGGAATTGTATTCCCATTCCATCCGAAACAGCTGGAACCGCATATTTTTATTTGACTATGCGCTGTATGAGGAATTCCGCGGGGAGAATCCCAAAGGGATATTTTACCTGCCATTGGGCGCAGATTATGTGCGTCTGGATTCTCTGATAGAGACAATTACAGAACAGGACAGGAAGAAATATTCTGCGGATGTTTCCTTTATCGGATCTCTGTATACAGAAAAATGCCCCTATAACCATCTGAAAGAGGAATCCTGGCTGAAAGGCTATCTGGATGGGGTCATTGAGGCCCAGACCAAGGTTTACGGTTACAATTTCCTGGAAGAATGCATTACGGATGAGGTGCTGCAGCAGTTTAAGGAAAAAGTGCCTTTTTATCATTTTCCGGAGAAGGCCAGCCACAATGACCGGGCGGCAATGGCCCATCTCTATCTGGGAAACAAGGTCACCGAGCAGGAACGTCTGCGGCTGCTGAAACGGGTGTCGGAAGCATACAGCCTGGACTTATATACGGCAAGTGATTTCAGTCCTCTGCCCAGGGCAAATTACAGGGGGCTTGCCAAAAGCACAACAGAGATGCCCAAAATTTTTCATTTGTCAAAAATCAATCTGAATTTCACTTCAAAGCCTATCCGGACGGGTCTCCCTCTGAGGCTTTGGGATATTCTTGGGGCCGGGGGGTTTGCGCTGACGAACTTCCAGAGTGAGATCCCGGAGTATTTTGAAGTTGGAAAAGATTTGGATATTTACGCAAGCGAAGAGGAATTGATGGAAAAGATCCGGTATTATCTGGAACATGAAAAGGAGCGGCAGGCAATTGCCGAAAGCGGCTATCGGAAAGCAAAAGAACAGTATTCTCTGGAGCTGCGGGTGAAGCAGATTCTTAAGACTGTTTGCTGATAAATTTACAAGAGAAAAGGAGGAAGCACATCATGGAGGATATGCGCGCACAGCAGATAGAGGCGCTGGAGGTTTTGGAGGGCTATAACAAACGCCTGATAAAGAGTATGAAGAACATTATTCCGGAACTGGAAGGGGAGCGGAAAGAGGACACAGACAAATTTCTGGATGAGATTGTCAAAGGCATCAATTGGGAAATCGGCATCTTAAACGGCACGATGACGCTTTTGAATGAGACCAGGGAGCGCATCCGCAAAGAGGACATTAACAGCAGTATTCTGAAGCTCAGCAAGGCTCTGGAGGGAAAGAAAGACAGCGAGATTGCCGCTTCCATGAAAGAAACCCTTCCTGTATTTGAAAACTTCGGAAAGGCTGCGGAAGAAGTTCTTGGGGAAGTAAAATAAGATATCACCTGGCTGCAGGGCGTCTTTTAAAATTTTCCAAATATCCATTGCAAATATTTTTCCCTTTGCTATAATTAAATTATACTCAGGAGCGCACGTATTATTTGATTATGGGTATTGTTACAGCAGAAGGTATTGACATAAGGAAGTAAAAGCTATAAAAGGAAGGAGGTTATTTTATGAGTATTTCATCCATTGGCGGCAGCCGGAATTTATACCAGAACCGCAGTTTGTACACCAAACAGAATCAGAATCTTCAAAAGAATTTTCAGCAGTTATCCAGCGGCAGGCGGATCAATAAAGCCGCGGACGATGCAGCAGGTCTTGCAATAGCGGCAAAGATGCTGACACAGAGCAACGGCTATGACGTGGGCGCGCACAATGCCGCTACCTCTCAGGATATGGTGAATGTGGCGGAAGGCGGTCTGTCTAAGATTTCAGATTCCCTGCAGCGGATGCGGGAGCTGAGCATTCAGGCGTCTAATACGGCAATTTATGGAGACGACGACAGAGCGGCAATTCAGCAGGAAATTGATCAGCTCAAAGGCTATATCTCTGATGCGGCTAAGAACACCCAGTTCAACAACATGAACGTTTTGGACGGTTCCATGAAGAATTCCCATGTGGCGTCAGGCCCGGACGGAAGCGGCATGAACATCAATATGCCCAATGCAGTTTTGGATTCTCTGGGGCTTTCTGATTATGATGTGACAGGGGAGTTTGATATTTCCGCCATTGACAGCGCATTGGAGAAGGTTTCTTCGGAAAGAAGCGGACTTGGGGCGACCTACAACCGCTTGGATCACACCATTAATTACAACTCCTATGCATCTTACAATGTTACGGCGTCACGCAGCCGGATTGAAGATCTGGATTATGCAGGGGCAGTTTCTGATATGAAGAAGAACAGTCTGCTGCAGGAATACCGGATTATGATGCAGAAGAAGCAGATGGAGCAGTATGGAAGCGTGAACCGGTTAATGAATTTCTGATTGTGACAGAAGTATCATCCGGGAATATTTACAGAACTAAAAAGGCCGCATTTGGGAGAACAATCCTGAATGCGGCCTTTGTTACAGGTTCATTTATATTTTTCATCAGCAATACCGATCCATCATCATTCCGGAGTAAATGGAAGTAATATAAGGGGTTACCAGGTTTTTTCCTGGATTCTTATAAGTGACAATAATTTTATCCACATATTTCATGGGATCTAAAGAAGCGTTGTTAGCTTTCGTATTCAGAAGATTCTTGAATTCATTCAGCACAGACAGATGCTCTTCTGCATTCTCTTCCGAAACGGATTCCGTCAGTAAGGCTTTGTCTATGGAGATTTCTCCTTTGTCGTCCACCAGAAGCCCCATGCTCTCAAGGCTGTTCTGGAATGTAAAAGCGGTACTGCTCATGTCCCGGTACAGCTTCACGCTCTGATGCTGGGAATCGGAATATTTATTGGCAGTATGCAGAATAGAGTTATAGGAATCTACCAGTGTCTGAATATTTTCAGCCATGGCGTCAGCGTTGGTCTTGAAACCGATGACAGCCGGATTTCCTTCTTCGCTGAGCCCCCGAAGGGTCAGTTCAAAGGCGTGGTTGATGGTGAATGTGTTGGAATAAGCGGAACGTTCCACACCGTCTAACAAAAAAACTGCATTGCCGGCTTCCTGAGCTACATGGTCAATGCCCAGAGCGTCAATGGCAGAAATAGAATCCCGGGTTCCCTGAGGATAAATGGAAAACAGGTAATTCTCCTCCGGCGCAATTCCGGTGGAAACCGATTCAATCTGCAGTGCGCTTAAGCCGTTTGGATCTTCCACCACCGATGCTTTCAAGCCGATATCTGCGTTGGTGATCAGATTGGACAGCTTTAACTGGGTGGTATAATTGGTATCGTCTGAATTAATGGTAAACTGGAATTCAAAAGCAGACGAAGTGTTTTCCAAATCAAAGGAATAAGAACCGGGCCGTAAGGATAAATTGTCTTTATCCAGAAAATTCCCCAGGTTAACCTGAGAAGAGGCAAGCTGTTTTACTTCAATGAGAAAACTGTCTGTTTCTTCGGATTCTTTGCTGTCGCCAATAAAATCGGCGGAAACAACATCTTCCTGAGAAGATACGGCAATCTTTTTCTGAAATGCATTGCCAATTCCCTCTTCTGCATCAGAAAGAGAAGCAATTACATTCTTGATCACCCTGGTGCTTTCCTTGATGTCAATGGCAAACTTCTGTACATCCCCCGAGTGTTTAATCTTGTAGAGGGGGGAGTCTTTATTGATTTTTACGATGTTGTTGTATATACTGCGCAATTCGCTTTTTTTGTGCGAATCGTAGCGGGAAGCCGATTGTTTTCCATAAGTGCTCAGATAGTAATTATAAGCAGTATCGATGCCGGCCATAAAAATCCCCTCCTTTCATCCGTGAAATCATGCCGAAGCATGGGGGCGCAAAATAACTCCTTGTACCTTTTGCGTTCAATCTATAATTCAATATCTATATCGGATGCTTTTTTTGTTTTGTGAAGGGGCTTTTTTGCAGTTTTTTCGTATATATAGAAGAAATTGCTTGCCAATTACTTAAAATAGTTCAGGCAAAAGTATTGACGGGCAGGGGAAAAGTGTGCTATATTAAACTGGCGATGGAAGTAGGTCTTTTTTTTATGCCTAAAATTAGAAAGCAAGTGGAGGTGGAAGTTGTGCGCACAAGAATTACACTGGCATGTACAGAATGTAAGCAACGTAACTACAATACGACCAAGGATAAGAAAACTCATCCGGACAGAATGGAGACCAAGAAATACTGCAGATTCTGCAGAACACACACGTTACACAAGGAAACCAAGTAATAAAATGGAGCAGAGTGAAGGTTAAAATATTTTGACCGTCCCTGATTGATGGCGTATTCGCTGCGCCGCTGGAGGTAAAAATGGGAGAAACCAATACAGAAAAAGCTTCAAAAACGAGCTGGTTCACCGGTCTTAAGGCTGAGTTTGGCAAGATTATCTGGCCGGACAAAAAATCACTTAGCAGACAGACGGCTGCTGTGGTAGCTGCTTCTGTTGTCTTAGGTCTGATCATTGCCGTATTGGATGTAATCATCCGGTATGGTGTGGATAACCTGGTGAAATTATAGGAGGCATAGGTGATTTATGGCAGAGGCAAACTGGTACGTAGTTCATACCTATTCAGGTTATGAAAACAAAGTTAAGGAGAACATTGAGAAAACCATCGAGAACCGTCATCTGGAAGAACAGATTTTGGAGGTGCGGGTTCCGATGCAGAGTGTTGTGGAAATGAAAAACGGCGTCAAGAAAACCGTTGAGAAAAAAATGTTTCCGGGATATGTTCTGATTAATATGGTTATGAATGATGACATATGGTATGTGGTTAGAAATACCAGGGGTGTTACCGGATTTGTTGGCCCGGGTTCCAAGCCCGTACCACTCACTGAAGCTGAAATGAGGCCATTGGGTATTCAGGTTGATCAAAATGTGGTTGTAGACTTTGAAGAAGGTGATTCAATCCAGGTGACCGGCGGTGTCTGGAAAGATACGGTTGGGATTATCCAGTCTATGAATCATGGGAAACAGATGGTTACAATCAATGTTGACCTGTTCGGCCGTGAAACGCCGGTTGAAATAAGTTTCACAGATATCAGAAAGTTATAAGATGCAACGATATGAAAAGGAGGAATTTTCCAAATGGCAAAGAAAGTAGAAGGATATATAAAATTACAGATTCCTGCTGGAAAAGCTACACCTGCACCACCAGTTGGACCTGCGCTCGGACAGCATGGCGTGAACATTGTTGAATTTACCAAACAGTTCAATGCCAGAACTGCCGATCAGGGAGATTTAATTATTCCGGTAGTGATTACCGTATATGCAGACAGGAGCTTCAGCTTTGTAACAAAGACTCCGCCTGCGCCGGTATTAATTAAAAAAGCATGTAATATTAAATCAGGTTCTGCAGTACCGAACAAAACAAAAGTAGCAACTATTTCCAAAGCAAAGATTCAGGAAATTGCAGAACTGAAAATGCCGGATTTGAACGCTGGTTCTTTGGAAGCGGCAATGAGTATGATCGCAGGAACAGCAAGAAGCATGGGAGTTACTGTGGAAGAATAAAATGTTCCGCAGTTCCCGTACGGGCAGGGCCCAAAGGAAGAAGGATTTCCCGGCCAGACCCGTAAGAAATGAAACAATCTTAATTCCTGCAGAACGTGGGAGGGGCAGGCTCCCGATATTACCACTAGGAGGTTATCAGAATGAAACGAGGAAAGAAATATACAGAAGCTGCCAAAGGAATTGACAAAGCAGCGCAGTATGATACAGCAGAAGCAATCAGCCTTGTAAAAAAAGCAGCAGTTGCTAAATTTGATGAAACAATTGAAGCCCACATCAGAACTGGCTGTGACGGACGTCATGCAGAACAGCAGATCCGCGGCGCGGTTGTATTGCCCCACGGAACTGGTAAGGCGGTGAAGGTTTTAGTATTTGCCAAAGGCGACAAGCTGGACGAAGCTCTGGCAGCAGGCGCTGATCATGTAGGCGGAGAGGAACTGATCCCGAAGATCCAGAATGATGGATGGCTTGATTTTGACGTTGTAGTTGCTACCCCGGATATGATGGGCGTGGTAGGCCGTCTGGGACGTGTACTTGGACCGAAGGGCTTAATGCCGAACCCCAAGGCAGGAACCGTAACCATGGACGTTACCAAGGCAATTAATGATATCAAAGCAGGTAAAATTGAGTATAGATTAGACAGAACAAATATTATCCATGTGCCAATTGGAAAAGCATCTTTTTCAGAAGAACAATTAGCGGACAACTTCCAGACCCTTATGGATGCCATCATTAAAGCAAGACCGTCCGTATTGAAAGGACAGTATTTAAAGAGCGTGACCCTGGCTCCTACCATGGGACCCGGCGTAAAACTCAATACGGCAAAATTCGTTTAATTTGGTGTTGACATCCGAAATACACAATGATATACTGAACAAGCATATGACCGAAGACAGCAGGCGCCGAATGGCATAACGATACGGCCTGCCGAGGGAATTTACAGGGCAGTTTATGCCGGTAAATGAATGAAAGATGATTTCAGCCTCTTTGTTTTTGGACAAAGAGGCTGTTTTATGCGCAGGGAAAACTCCCTGGGCAATTCTAAAAAATAAGGAGGTGCACAATTCGTGGCAAAAGTAGAGTTAAAGCAGCCCATCGTACAGGAAATTTCTGATTACATCAAAGATGCGCAGTCTGTAGTGCTGGTAGATTACCGTGGATTGACGGTAGAGGAAGATACACAGCTGCGCAAGCAGATGAGAGAAGCTGGTGTTGTATACAAAGTATATAAGAATACATTGATGAATTTTGCATTTAAGGGAACAGATTTTGAGAGCATGAGTTCTTTACTGGAAGGGCCCAATGCCATTGCTGTTTCAAAAGATGATGCGACAGCGCCGGCAAGAATCCTTGCGAAGTTTGCGAAAACTGCTCCGGCATTGGAGTTAAAAGCAGGCGTGGTAGAAGGAACCTTCTATGATACGGACGGAATTAAGGTAATTGCTTCCATTCCGTCAAGAGAAGAACTGCTTTCCAAATTCCTTGGAAGCATTCAGTCACCGATTACCAACTTTGCCCGTGTTCTTAATCAGATTGCAGAACAGGGCGGCCAGGCAGGCGAGACAGCAGAAGCTGCTCCTGCAGAAGAGACAGCGGAAGCATAATAAATAGAAAATGGAGGGAAATTAGAATGGCAAAGTTAACAACAGAAGAGTTTATTGAAGCGATTAAAGAGTTAAGCGTATTAGAGTTAAATGAATTAGTAAAAGCATGTGAAGAAGAATTCGGCGTATCTGCAGCAGCAGGCGTTGTAGTTGCAGCAGCAGGCGGAGACGGCGCAGGCGCAGCAGAAGAAAAGACTGACTTCAACGTAGAGCTGACAGAAGTTGGCCCCAACAAGGTTAAGGTTATCAAGGTTGTCCGCGAAGTAACCGGTCTTGGCCTGAAAGAAGCAAAAGAAGTAGTTGACGGCGCTCCGAAGGTAGTAAAAGAAGGCGCTGAGAAGGCAGAAGCTGAAGATATTAAAGCTAAGCTGGAAGCAGAAGGCGCAAAAGTTACTTTGAAATAATTGCAGTTTGCAAAATACAAGAGCAGCAGGTTTTCCGTTGGGGGAACCTGCTGTTTCTGATTGAAGAAAAAGAAATATTTTTATTTTTGATAGATTTCCTTTTCGCCATTCGTAATAATAAGTGTAAGACAAAACAAGCCGGCGCGCAGGTTTGGAAAAGAGGATAATTTATGAAGATTGGAGAAAAGAATTATATTCAGCAATTACAATTGCACAATGAAAAAGCGCTCATGTATGTAATAGATGAATATGGCGGGCTTTTGATGGCGATTATCCGCAAGCATCTTTTCAGTCAGCCCCAGAAACAGGAGGAATGCTTTGACGACGTACTTCTGAAAATCTGGCAGAACATTTCCGACTTTGATGAGAGCAGGAATTCTTTCAAAAACTGGGCGGCGGCCATTGCAAGATACCGGGCCATTGATTACCTCCGCCAGTATCAGCGGGAACTGGTAACCGTGGACATTGAAGATACCGCCATTGTTCGGGAGGACAGTATGCTTGCCGGGATGATAGAAAAAGAAATCTCAGAAGAAGTGGAAAAAATGCTGGAATGTCTGAAGCCTCTGGACCGGGAATTATTTATGAAATTATATGTGGAAGATAAGACAATCGAGCAGGTAAGCGAAGAAACGGGAATGAAAAAGGAAATAATTTACAACCGCTTATCCAGAGGGAAAAACAAAATCCGCAGACAGTACCGAACAGAAAGGGGCGTTTCTTATGGCAAATAATATTTACAGATTACTGAATGAGATTGAAACTGATTTTAGCGAATATGAAAAAACTGAATTATCCTCCAAAGAAAAAGAAGAACATAAACAGAGAATTTTGATGGAGGTAAAACGGATGAAGAAAAGGAATGAAAACAGAAAAGAAAATAGAAAAGCCAGAGTTTGGAAAACAGCGGCGGGGGCTGCGGCAGCATGTGTGATTACCGCAGGGGCATTCAGCATTGCCAACCCGGTACAGGCTCAGGAATTACTCAGCAGCGTGTTCGGAACGCTGATTGAAAACTCCCAGGGAGAGAAATATGAACAGGAAGATACCGAGAGATACCAGACCATCGGTGAAAATGCAGTTGCAGTCCAGGAAGAGGTGGACAAACGCCAGGGCGAAGAGGGATATGCGCTGACGGCAGAGCAGGACGGCGTTGCTATTTCCGTATCCGATGTATACTGTGACGGTTATATCCTCTATTATACAACAACTCTCCAGACAGACCGTGAAGAATTAATGAGCGCAGACGGAATCATTCTTGAGAAAAAAGACGGCGAACCTTATGATATTAAAATCAACGGAACCCATATGTCGGAAGTGATTCGGCCCTTTGAGAAGTCGGCGGACGGAACCTACGTGGCAGCTCAGCAGATTGATTTGATGAATCCCTATGACATCAGCAGCAATCCGGTAGAACTGGGAATCGAAGAAAACGGAACCCTGGTGGTGGAATGGACGGTGCGTCAGCTTGACGGCTACCTCTTTGATAAATGGGACGATAACGGCGAATACCAGTCCACCGGATCAGCAGCAGGCGAATGGAACCTCCGGTTCCCGGTAACGGTTGACACTTCCAAGAATGAAACCTTCGATATTAATAAAGAAGAAAACGGTATTCTGGTAAAACGCGGCGTCAAGACCAAAGCCGGCCTTGTCCTGGAAGTGGAGCTTCCGGATTTCACACAGGAGCCCTATAACGATAAGTACAATGATCCGGATATGGGCGTGAAAGACAGCGAAGGAAATTATATCCAATGGCTGAACCAGAAATCCGATCTCAGAGAGGACAATACCTGCACCAGTCAGATTATGGTGCTCTATGACGGACAGAAAGATTTGTCCTTCTGTGTAACGACTAGGGACGAGGATCAGATTGAGATTGCGGATATTGGGTTCCAGGTGCCGTAGGGGATTGTTACTTCAGATTCGCAAACTTTGGATACGGACGGAAAAGCAGGATAGCCTTTACGTACGCAAACTTTGGATACGGACGGAAAAGCAGGATAGCCCTTTCCCACGCAAACCGGGCAGCGTTTCGGCGAACTAACTGCTAACTCCGGCTAGGGAAGTCAGGATAGCCTTCCTTCCCAAGTCTCCGTAAGCAGTGGATTTCGCCTTCACTAAGAACGCCCGTGAACCTTTTGCTTAGTGAAAGGGCAATCCTGCTTTTCCTGTGTATCGAAAGACAGGTGGTTTGCGGCTCTGACAGTGTAAAATTAACATCGTACTAACCATTCGTAAATTTTCTGAAGTCCTCAAAACGCCTTCCATATTTGTGGAAGAGTTTTGGGGATTTTAGTATATAGAGTTTGGGGATGGGCAAGACGATTTCGGGTACACAGGCAATTCCAGACCGGGATTCCTCTAAGCAGACGGTTCAGGGGCGTCCTTAGCGGAGGCGAAATCCACTGCCTACGCAGACTTAGGGATGAAGGCATTCCTGAATCCCTTAGCCGAAGTCAGCAGTTAGTTCGCCGGAGCGCTGCCCCAGTCGGCGAGAGGAATCCCGGTCTGGAATTGCCGTCCGTCCCCAAATCCCCTGCTTTCTCCAAATCCCTTTACCTTTTTAGAAAAATCCCCTCCAAAAACTTTCCAAAATAATCCTTGACATGAAATCCGCCTTTATGCTATCATATAGGGTGCACTATTGTGATAAAGTGTGCTTATTATAATTAATAATAGATTGACAGCAGAAGCGTACTTTATAAGCTATTGATTGTTGTAAATATGAAAACGAGAGGTGAAACGTCAATGGAGAAAAACAGAATACGTCCGATTAAAGCAGGAAAAAGCGTTCGTATGAGTTACTCGCGACAAAAGGAAGTATTAGAAATGCCGAACCTGATTGAGGTTCAGAAGAATTCTTACAACTGGTTCATCAATGAAGGGTTGAAAGAAGTATTTGCTGATATCTCTCCCATCGCGGATTACAGCGGACAGTTAAGTCTGGAATTCGTCGATTTTACATTATGCGAAAAAGACGTGAAATATTCGATAGAAGAATGTAAAGAACGAGACGCAACCTATGCCGCACCTTTAAAAGTAAGAGTGAGATTCTACAACAAAGAGGCAGTTGAAGAAGTCAAGGATTATGAGATCTTCATGGGCGATTTACCACTTATGACAGAAACAGGAACTTTCGTAATCAACGGGGCAGAACGTGTAATCGTAAGCCAGTTGGTGCGTTCTCCTGGTATCTATTATGGAATTGCACACGATAAGGTGGGTAAAACTTTATATTCCTGCACTGTAATCCCCAATCGTGGTGCATGGTTAGAATATGAAACAGACTCCAATGATGTTTTCTATGTGCGCGTGGACAGAACCAGGAAGGTTCCGGTTACCGTACTGATCCGTGCCTTAGGCATCGGCACCAATCAGGAAATCATTGATTTGTTCGGAGAAGAGCCAAAGATTGTCGCAAGCTTTGGCAAAGACGTTGCAACCAATTATCAGGAAGGTCTTTTGGAATTATATAAGAAGATCCGTCCCGGTGAGCCTCTGACTGTGGAAAGTGCAGAAAGCCTGATTAATGCAATGTTTTTTGACCCCAGACGTTATGACCTTGCAAAAGTAGGCAGATATAAATTCAATAAAAAGCTGTCTCTCCGGAACCGTATTCACGGACAGGTTCTGGCAGAGGATGCGGTGGATGTTTCTACCGGAGAGATTATTGCAGAACAGGGAACCACAGTGACCAGGGAACTGGCAGATAAGATCCAGAACGCGGCCGTTCCTTACGTGTGGATTCAGGGAGAAGAGCGCAATATCAAGGTATTGTCCAATCTGATGGTGGACGTGACCAATTATGTGGATATTGATGCCCAGGAAGCCCGTAAATTAGGAATTACAGAGCTTGTATATTATCCGGTTCTGGAGACAATATTAGAAGAGAATGAGTCTTTGGAGGAGCTTAAAAATGCGCTGCGCAGGGATGCGGCGGATTTGATTCCGAAACATATTACAAGGGAAGATATTTTAGCTTCCATTAATTATAATATGCATCTGGAATACGGACTTGGAAATGATGATGATATTGACCATTTAGGCAACCGCCGAATCCGCGCGGTAGGAGAATTGCTGCAGAATCAGTACCGTATCGGCCTTTCCAGAATGGAGAGGGTAGTCCGGGAACGTATGACTACACAGGATTTACAGGGGATTTCTCCCCAGAGTCTGATTAATATTAAGCCGGTGACTGCTGCGGTAAAAGAATTCTTCGGTTCTTCCCAGCTGTCTCAGTTTATGGATCAGAACAATCCTTTGGGAGAATTGACCCATAAGAGACGTTTGTCTGCATTGGGACCGGGAGGTCTGTCCAGAGACCGGGCCGGATTCGAGGTGCGGGACGTGCACTATTCCCATTACGGAAGAATGTGTCCCATTGAGACGCCTGAAGGACCCAACATCGGTTTGATTAACTCTCTTGCAACTTATGCAAGAATTAATGATTATGGATTTGTGGAAGCGCCTTATCGTAAGATTGACAAGTCTGATCCCAAGAACCCCAGAGTTACGGATGAAGTTGTCTATATGACGGCGGACGAGGAAGATAATTACCATGTGGCCCAGGCGAATGAAGCATTGGATGCGGAAGGGCATTTCGTAAGAAATTCCGTTTCCGGCCGCTACCGGGAAGAGACGCAGGAATACGAAAAAACCATGTTTGATTACATGGACGTTTCCCCGAAAATGGTATTTTCTGTGGCTACGGCATTGATTCCTTTCCTGGAAAATGACGATGCGAACCGTGCGCTGATGGGATCTAACATGCAGCGTCAGGCTGTTCCGCTTTTGACGACAGAGGCTCCGGCGGTGGGAACTGGAATGGAGACGAAAGCTGCCGTAGACTCTGGAGTCTGCGTGGTTGCCAAGCATTCCGGAGTGGTAGAGCGTTCTGTTTCAAATGAGATTACGATTAAAACAGAGGACGGCAAGCGGGAGGTATACAAACTGACCAAGTTCTCCCGAAGCAACCAGTCCAACTGCTACAATCAGCGTCCTATTGTATTTAAAGGCGACAAGGTAGAGGCAGGACAGGTAATTGCCGACGGCCCCTCCACCTCCAACGGAGAGCTGGCTTTGGGTAAGAATCCGCTGATCGGATTTATGACCTGGGAAGGCTACAATTACGAGGATGCCGTTCTGTTAAGTGAAAGACTGGTGCAGGAGGATGTATATACCTCTGTGCACATTGAAGAATATGAGGCGGAAGCCAGGGATACCAAACTGGGGCCGGAAGAAATTACCCGTGATGTTCCCGGCGTAGGCGACGATGCCCTGAAAGATCTGGACGAAAGAGGAATTATCCGGATTGGCGCAGAAGTCCGTGCCGGAGATATTCTGGTGGGTAAAGTAACGCCCAAGGGAGAGACAGAGCTTACCGCAGAGGAGCGTCTGCTTCGGGCGATTTTCGGCGAGAAAGCCAGAGAAGTAAGGGATACGTCCTTGAAAGTGCCCCACGGAGAATACGGAATCGTCGTAGATGCA
Source organism: Lachnospiraceae bacterium (assembly GCA_910575555.1). GTDB lineage: Bacteria > Bacillota > Clostridia > Lachnospirales > Lachnospiraceae > Petralouisia. The sequence continues at coordinate 76,605 of CAJTFX010000006.1, forward strand.
AAGGTATTTACCAGAGAAAACGGCGACGAGCTTTCTCCGGGCGTGAATCAGGCAGTCCGCATTTACATTGCCCAGAAACGTAAGATTTCCGTAGGGGATAAAATGGCGGGACGTCATGGAAATAAGGGTGTGGTTTCCCGTGTGCTTCCAGTGGAGGATATGCCGTTCCTTCCAAACGGGCGCCCCTTAGACATTGTGCTGAATCCTCTGGGCGTGCCTTCCCGTATGAATATCGGACAGGTGTTGGAGATTCACTTGAGCCTTGCGGCAAAAGCCCTTGGATTTAACATTGCAACGCCGGTTTTTGACGGTGCAAGAGAAGATGATATTATGGATACCCTGGATTTGGCCAATGACTATGTGAACCTGTCCTGGGAAGAATTTGAAAGCAAATATAAAGAAGAGCTTCTTCCGGAAGTGATGGAATATCTCTATGAGAACCGGGATCACAGGGAAGTGTGGAAAGGAGTGCCTTTATCCAGAGACGGCAAGGTAAGGCTTCGGGACGGCAGAACGGGTGAATATTTTGACAGTCCGGTAACGATTGGCCACATGCATTATCTGAAGCTCCATCATCTGGTGGATGATAAGATACATGCCCGTTCCACAGGCCCCTATTCTCTGGTAACTCAGCAGCCTTTGGGCGGAAAAGCCCAGTTCGGCGGCCAGCGTTTCGGAGAGATGGAAGTTTGGGCTCTGGAAGCGTACGGCGCCTCCTACACCTTGCAGGAGATCCTTACCGTGAAGTCTGACGACGTGATCGGCCGTGTGAAAACTTACGAAGCGATTATCAAGGGTGACAATATTCCTGAACCGGGAATTCCGGAATCCTTTAAGGTACTTTTGAAGGAGCTGCAGTCTTTGGGACTGGATGTGAAAGTTCTGGATGAAAACAGAGAAGAAGTGGAACTGATGGAAACCAGTGAATACGGCAATACAGATTTGAATTCAATTATTGCCGGCGACCGGAATTTTGCCTTTGAAGAGGAGGAATCTTTCGGAGCAATGGGCTTCAGCAAACAGGAATTCAGCCCGGAAGAGGAAGAACTGGTGGATATCGAAGAAGATGAAGAAGAAGCATTGGAATTAGAGGACGATTTCGCCGATTTTGACGATGTTCTGGATGAATAGTCAAAGATCCTGCAGGAAAAGGAAGGGAGAGTCACATGCCGGAAACAATGAACAAAGAAAAATACCAGCCAATTACCTTTGATGCAATTAAAATTGGTCTGGCATCACCTGAAAAAATCAGAGAGTGGTCCCGGGGAGAGGTAAAAAAGCCGGAAACCATTAACTATAGAACCCTGAAACCGGAGAAGGACGGCCTGTTCTGTGAAAAGATTTTCGGGCCCAGCAAGGACTGGGAATGCCACTGCGGCAAATATAAGAAAATCCGCTATAAAGGCGTAGTCTGCGACCGGTGCGGCGTGGAAATTACCAAGGCAAGCGTCCGCAGGGAACGGATGGGGCATATTGAGCTGGCTGCCCCTGTTTCCCATATCTGGTATTTCAAGGGAATCCCAAGCAGAATGGGACTGATCCTGGATTTGTCGCCCAGAACACTGGAAAAGGTACTGTATTTTGCCTCCTATATCGTATTGGATAAAGGAAGCAGCGACTTGCAGTATAAGCAGGTTTTGTCAGAAGCAGAGTACCAGGAAGCCAGAGAAAAGTATGGCAGCGATTTCAGAGTAGGCATGGGTGCAGAGTCCATTAAGGAGCTGTTGGAAGCCATTGATCTGGAAAAAGACGCCATGGAGCTGAAGGCGGCTTTGAAGGATGCAACGGGACAGAAGCGTGCCAGAATTATCAAACGCCTGGAGGTTGTGGAGGCCTTCCGGGGTTCCGGCAACCGGCCGGACTGGATGATTATGGATGTGATTCCGGTAATACCGCCGGATCTGCGTCCAATGGTACAGTTGGACGGCGGACGTTTCGCAACTTCTGACTTAAATGATTTGTACCGCCGGATTATCAACCGGAACAACCGTCTGAGAAGGCTGTTGGAGCTGGGCGCGCCGGATATTATTGTAAGAAATGAAAAGCGTATGCTGCAGGAAGCGGTGGACGCGCTGATTGATAACGGCAGAAGGGGCCGTCCGGTAACCGGGCCCGGAAACCGCGCGCTGAAATCTTTATCTGATATGTTAAAAGGGAAGTCCGGACGGTTCCGTCAGAATCTTCTGGGAAAACGTGTGGATTATTCCGGACGTTCCGTTATTGTGGTAGGGCCGGAACTGAAAATTTATCAGTGCGGGCTGCCAAAAGAAATGGCAATTGAGCTGTTCAAGCCTTTTGTGATGAAGGAACTGGTATGCAATGGAACAGCCCATAACATTAAGAGCGCAAAGAAGATGGTAGAGCGTCTCCAGTCGGAAGTCTGGGACGTTTTGGAAGAAGTAATCAAGGAGCATCCCGTAATGTTAAACCGTGCTCCCACGCTGCACAGACTTGGAATTCAGGCATTTGAGCCGATTCTGGTAGAGGGCAAGGCTATTAAGCTGCATCCTCTGGTATGTACCGCCTTTAACGCAGACTTTGACGGAGACCAGATGGCGGTTCACCTTCCGCTGTCTGTGGAAGCCCAGTCTGAGTGCAGGTTTTTGCTGCTGTCGCCCAATAACCTGCTGAAGCCTTCCGACGGCGGGCCGGTGGCAGTGCCTTCTCAGGATATGGTGCTGGGAATTTATTATCTGACCCAGGAACGGCCGGGGGCAAAAGGCGAAGGGAAATTTTTCAAGAATGTAAACGAGGCAATTCTGGCTTATGAGAATGATGCCTTGACGCTGCATTCCAGAATTACTGTACGTGTGGCAAAGACAATGCCGGGAGGAGAAGAAGTAACCGGCAATGTGGAATCCACCCTGGGACGTTTTATTTTCAATGAGATACTTCCCCAGGATTTGGGATTCGTGGACAGAAGCAATCCGGAAAACATCCTGAAACTGGAAATTGATTTCCATGTGGGCAAAAAAGGCTTAAAGCAGATTTTGGAAAAAGTAATCAACATTCACGGAGCCACCATAACGGCGGAAGTGCTGGATGATATTAAGTCCATGGGATATAAATACTCCACCAGGGCGGCCATGACCGTTTCCATTTCTGATATGACAGTGCCGGAGAAGAAGCCTGCGCTGATTAAAAATGCCCAGGATACGGTGGATAAGATTACCAGGAACTATAAACGCGGTCTGATTACTGAAGAAGAGCGTTACAAAGAGGTTGTTGAAACCTGGAAAGAAACAGACGATATTCTGACCAAAGAGCTGTTGGACGGTCTGGATAAATACAATAATATTTATATGATGGCGGATTCCGGAGCCCGCGGTTCTGACAAACAGATTAAACAGCTGGCGGGAATGCGCGGACTGATGGCAGATACCACAGGACGTACCATTGAGCTGCCCATCAAATCTAATTTCCGTGAGGGATTAGACGTTTTGGAATATTTTATGTCTGCCCACGGTGCACGGAAAGGTCTGTCCGATACGGCGCTGCGTACGGCAGACTCCGGATATCTGACCAGACGTTTGGTAGACGTATCCCAGGAATTGATTATCCGGGATATTGACTGCTGCGAAGGAAAAGAAGCGCCGGGCATGTCTGTGAAGGCGTTTATGGACGGAAAAGAAGAGATCGAGAGCCTTCAGGAGCGTATTACCGGAAGGTTTGTATGTGAAGATATTTGCGATGCGGAGGGCAATGTCTTAGTGAAGGCAAACCATATGGTGACGCCCAAGCGGGCAGCCCTTGTGATGAGCAAAGGCGTGAATAAGCAGGGAGAACCTCTGGACAAAGTGAAAATCCGTACAGTCCTTACCTGCCGTTCCCATAACGGCATCTGCGCGAAATGCTACGGCGCCAATATGGCCACAGGCCAGGCAGTGCAGGTGGGAGAGTCCGTAGGAATTATTGCGGCGCAGTCCATCGGCGAGCCGGGTACACAGCTTACCATGCGTACCTTCCATACCGGCGGCGTTGCCGGAAACGACATCACGCAGGGTCTTCCCCGTGTGGAGGAGCTGTTTGAGGCGCGTAAGCCCAAGGGACTTGCGATTATCACAGAATTTGCCGGAGTTGCCACCATTAAGGATACGAAGAAAAAGCGTGAAATTATCGTGACCAACGATGAAACCGGAGAAACCAAGGCATACCTGATTCCGTATGGCTCCAGAATCAAGATTATGGACGGAGCAGTGTTAGAGGCCGGCGACGAACTGACAGAAGGTAGTGTGAACCCCCACGACATTCTGAAAATCAAAGGCGTCCGCGCCGTTCAGGATTATATGATTCAGGAAGTGCAGCGTGTATACCGTCTGCAGGGTGTGGAAATCAATGACAAGCATATCGAAGTGATTGTGCGTCAGATGTTAAAGAAAATCCGTATTGAGAATAACGGAGATTCTGAGTTCCTGCCGGGAACGTTAGTGGATATTCTGGAATATGAAGACACCAATGAAAGACTGGAAGAAGAAGGCAAAGAGCCTGCAGAGGGCAAACAGGTAATGCTGGGTATTACCAAGGCGTCCCTGGCCACCAATTCTTTCCTGTCTGCGGCGTCCTTCCAGGAAACCACCAAGGTACTGACAGAGGCAGCCATTAAGGGCAAGGTTGACCCGCTGATCGGCCTGAAAGAAAATGTAATTATCGGTAAACTGATTCCTGCCGGAACCGGTATGAAACGTTACCGTGACATTAAGCTCTCCACAGACGCAAATGAAATGGATGATATTTTCTTTGAAGAAGAAATGCTGGATTTCAGTTATAATCCGGGAGAGGACGAAGAACTGGACGAAGAGCTGGAGGAAGAATTGGAAGCCTTTGAAAAGGAATTCGGAGAATCTTTGGAAGATGAGGCAGTACTGGAAACAGAATAGAATATAACGCGCTGCGCCCGCCGGGAATCCATCAGCATTGGCTGTTGGCTGATTTCCCGGCGGGCGGTATTTCGGGAGCTGTCAGCTTATGGCGGCTCCTTTTTAAACCGGCAGAAAACGGGTTTACCGGAAGATTCTGACAGAATTGTGAATAAGAAGCTAAAATTTGGGGAAAATTAGAAAAAGTCCTTGACACGGCGATTTTATCTTTATATAATGTCATAGTGTGCATGGGATCATGCACTTATATTTTGAATTTTTACAGGAGGTGAAAAGAATGCCAACATTTAACCAGTTAGTAAGAAAGGGAAGACAGACATCTGAGAAGAAATCTACAGCACCGGCTTTGCAGAAAGGATACAATTCCTTGAGGAAACGCCCGACCAATACTTCTGCACCCCAGAAGAGAGGTGTTTGTACTGCAGTTAAGACTGCAACTCCTAAGAAACCTAACTCTGCTCTTCGTAAAATCGCCAGAGTACGTCTCTCCAACGGAATTGAGGTAACAAGCTATATTCCGGGAGAAGGACACAATCTGCAGGAGCACAGCGTTGTTCTGATCAGAGGCGGAAGGGTAAAAGACTTGCCTGGTACCAGATACCATATCATCCGCGGAACATTGGATACCGCAGGCGTAGCAAACAGACGGCAGGCACGTTCCAAATATGGTGCAAAGAGGCCGAAAGACGCTAAAAAATAATTGGCAGACAATAGTATCACGAAATGGTTAGTGTTGGAAAGCGCGACAGCGTACATTCTTTTTGACGCATAGTGCAGAAAGCCCGGGGCTTTCTATAGATAAAGATTTTCCGCACGAACACAGAAACAGTGAGTACCGTTGAATTAATCGAAAAGATCAGAAAATGATTAAGGAGGGAAGCGACGTGCCACGTAAAGGACATACTCAGAAGAGAGACGTTTTAGCAGATCCGTTGTACAATAATAAAGTGGTTACCAAACTTATCAATAATATTATGTTAGATGGTAAGAAAGGCGTAGCTCAGAAAATTGTATACGGAGCATTTAACAGAGTTGCAGAAAAGACCGATAAGCCGGCAATCGAGGTATTTGAAGAGGCTATGAACAATATCATGCCCGTACTGGAAGTGAAGGCAAGACGTATCGGAGGAGCGACCTATCAGGTGCCTATCGAGGTAAGACCTGACAGGCGTCAGGCTTTGGCTCTCCGCTGGCTCACCCTTTTTTCACGTAAAAGAGGCGAAAAGACCATGGAAGAGAGACTGGCAAATGAAATTATGGATGCAGCCAACAATACAGGCGCATCTGTAAAGAAGAAAGAAGATATGCATAAGATGGCAGAGGCAAACAAGGCTTTTGCGCATTATCGTTTTTAACATTTTTAGGAGGAAAAAACCTTGGCTGGAAGAGAATATCCATTAGAGAGAACCAGAAACATTGGTATTATGGCTCATATCGATGCAGGTAAGACCACCACGACAGAGCGTATTCTTTACTATACCGGTGTTAACTATAAGATTGGTGATACTCATGAAGGTACTGCGACCATGGACTGGATGGAGCAGGAGCAGGAGAGAGGAATTACCATCACTTCAGCCGCTACAACATGTCACTGGACATTGCAGGAAAACTGCAAACCCAAAGAGGGTGCGTTAGAGCACCGTATCAATATTATTGATACTCCGGGACACGTTGACTTTACTGTTGAAGTGGAACGTTCACTCCGTGTATTGGATGGCGCCGTAGGCGTTTTCTGTGCAAAAGGCGGGGTAGAGCCTCAGTCTGAAAACGTATGGCGTCAGGCCGACACCTATAACGTACCGAGAATGGCATTTATCAATAAAATGGACATTCTGGGCGCGGATTTTTACGGTGCAGTGGAGCAGATTAAGAAACGTTTGGGCAAGAATGCAATTTGCGTTCAGCTGCCCATTGGCAAGGAAGATGATTTCAAGGGAATCATTGACTTGTTTGAAATGAAAGCTTACATCTACAATGATGATAAAGGCGACGATATTTCGATTGTTGAAATTCCGGACGACATGAAGGACGATGCAGAGCTGTATCGTACAGAGCTGGTAGAGAAAGTATGCGAACTGGATGACGATTTGATGATGGAGTACCTGGAAGGGGAAGAACCGTCTGTGGAAGCCATGAAAGCTGCTTTAAGAAAAGGAACCTGCGAGTGTGCGGCTGTTCCTGTATGCTGCGGTACTGCTTACCGGAATAAGGGCGTTCAGAAACTGCTGGATGCAGTCATCGAATATATGCCGTCTCCGGTAGATATCCCTGCTATTAAGGGAACAGACATGGAAGGCAATGAAGTGGAGAGACATTCTTCTGACGAAGAACCGTTCTCAGCGCTGGCATTTAAGATTATGACAGACCCATTCGTTGGGAAACTGGCATTCTTCCGTGTATATTCCGGTACTATGAACTCCGGTTCTTATGTACTGAATGCTACCAAAGATAAAAAAGAGCGTGTGGGACGTATCCTTCAGATGCATGCCAACAAGAGAGCGGAGCTGGATAAAGTTTACTCCGGAGATATTGCGGCAGCAGTAGGATTTAAGTTCACCGCAACAGGAGATACCATTTGTGATGACCAGCACCCGGTAATTCTGGAGTCCATGGAGTTCCCGGAACCGGTTATTGAGCTTGCAATTGAGCCAAAGACAAAAGCGGGTCAGGGCAAAATGGGTGAAGCTCTTGCAAAACTTGCAGAAGAAGACCCGACCTTCCGTGCGCATACCAATGCAGAGACAGGACAGACAATTATTGCCGGTATGGGCGAGCTCCATCTGGAAATTATTGTAGACCGTCTGCTCCGCGAATTCAAAGTGGAGGCAAACGTAGGCGCGCCTCAGGTTGCTTATAAAGAGACATTTACCAAACCCATTGATCAGGAATACAAGTATGCAAAACAGTCCGGAGGACGCGGACAGTATGGACATTGTAAAGTCAGATTTGAGCCGATGGACGCCAACGGCGAAGAGCTGTTCAAATTTGATTCCGAGGTTGTGGGCGGTGCGATTCCCAAGGAATACATCCCGGCAGTCGGGGAAGGTATTGAGGAAGCTACCAAAGCCGGTATTCTGGCAGGCTTCCCGGTTGTAGGCGTTCACGCTACCGTGTATGACGGTTCCTACCATGAAGTAGACTCTTCCGAAATGGCTTTCCATATTGCAGGTTCCATGGCATTCAAGGAGGCAATGAAGAAGGCAACTCCGGTATTGTTAGAGCCGATTATGAAGGTGGAAGTAACTATGCCGGAAGAATATATGGGAGATGTTATCGGTGACATCAATTCCCGCCGCGGACGTATCGAAGGTATGGATGACCTGGGCGGCGGCAAGATTGTGCGGGCGTTCGTGCCTCTTGCAGAAATGTTCGGTTATTCCACAGATTTACGTTCCAGAACACAGGGACGCGGAAACTACTCCATGTTCTTTGAAAAATATGAGCAGGTTCCGAAAAATGTTCAGGAAAAAGTTATTACTGCCAAAGGCTAGGAAAGTGCAGAAAACACTTGAAAATCCAATGATTATCGAATATAATCATAGGTAGCTGATTCTAAAGCAACCATTTCTGCAGTTGGGCGGAAATGGCCGTATCCAACAATCATTTCCGTATCAGCGCGGGAATGGCTGCATCTAATAAGACAGCCCAGGAGGGCAGAAAATTAAGGAGGACGTTACAAAATGGCTAAAGCTAAATTTGAAAGAAACAAACCACATTGCAATATCGGAACCATTGGTCACGTTGACCATGGCAAGACCACTTTAACAGCAGCAATTACCAAAGTATTATCTGAAAGAGTTGCTGGAAATGAAGCTACTGATTTCGAGAACATCGACAAAGCTCCGGAAGAAAGAGAAAGAGGTATCACCATCTCTACCGCTCACGTTGAGTATGAGACAGACAACAGACATTATGCACACGTTGATTGCCCGGGCCATGCTGACTATGTAAAGAACATGATCACTGGTGCTGCTCAGATGGACGGCGCTATCCTTGTAGTAGCTGCTACAGACGGAGTTATGGCTCAGACCAAAGAGCATATCCTTCTGTCCCGTCAGGTAGGCGTACCTTACATCGTTGTATTCATGAACAAATGCGACATGGTTGACGATGAAGAGCTGCTTGAATTAGTAGAAATGGAAATTACTGAAATTCTGGAAGAGTATGAATTCACAGACTGCCCAATCATCAAAGGTTCTGCTTTGAAAGCTCTGGAAGATCCAAGCGGAGAATGGGGCGACAAGGTTATGGAACTGATGGCAGCAGTTGACGAGCATATTCCAGATCCTCAGCGTGCAACAGATCAGCCGTTCCTGATGCCTATTGAGGATATCTTCACAATTACAGGACGTGGAACCGTTGCTACCGGTAGAGTAGAGCGTGGTGTTCTGCATGTAAACGAAGAAGTTGAAATCGTTGGTATCAAAGAAGAGACCAAGAAAACGGTTGTAACCGGTATCGAAATGTTCCGTAAACTGTTAGACGAGGCTCAGGCTGGTGACAACATCGGCGCACTGCTTCGTGGTATTCAGAGAACTGAAATCGAAAGAGGACAGGTTCTTGCAAAACCCGGTACAGTAACATGCCATACAAAGTTTACCGCTCAGGTTTACGTTTTGACAAAAGATGAAGGTGGACGTCATACGCCGTTCTTCAACAACTACAGACCTCAGTTCTATTTCAGAACAACTGACGTAACAGGCGTTTGCAACCTGCCGGAAGGTACAGAAATGTGCATGCCTGGTGATAACGTAGAGATGAGCATCGAATTGATTCATCCGATCGCTATGGAGCAGGGTCTTACATTTGCTATCCGTGAGGGTGGTAGAACAGTTGGATCAGGCCGTGTGGCTACGATTGTTGAATAATCAGTAAAGAGTTAGATTTTATGGGGCTTTCCGAGAAATCGGGAAGCCCTTTTTTCAAACTTTGCAACAATGAAAAAGTGGAAAGTGGTGCCAAAACGGTGCCAAGAGATAAAGTTTTGAAGTATAGACTATTTTGGAAAGTAAAAAACACCCATACACATATGCGCATGAGTGTTTTTCAGCCATAATCAATATGGCTATCTCTGTCTTAGTATATTACCACATTTACAAATTTATGACAAGGGTTTGCAGAAAATTTGTAAAAATAATTTATTATAGAGTATCGAATTTATGGTACTCAATTTTTGATTTTGGTAAAATGATTAAGGTATCAAGAATATTCAAATTTTTTATTCCCATTTGACCTCTGACATTATCAAAAGCATTTGGTTGTAGGGTGTTTTGCAATTCTACTAACATGTTTTTTAATTCAGTAATCATAGGTGTAAATTCTTCTTTTGGAAGATAATATTTAAAGTAAACAAGAAGGTCGAAAATATTTTTTTCGGTACATCGACTATATGATGCGGGAAGTTGTGTATAATAAGGATCTAAAATGCGTCCGCTCGCAGAGTTATTCCGAACCTGAGTTTGGTGGATACAATAAACACGTTCGTTGTGTGCACAAGAGTTTCGGACTCTTCGTAACCAATGTAAACTACCAATTAATAGTTTTACATTGGGCAAATTATTATTGTCATACATAGAATATAATTTGCAAATAGCATGAGTTACATTTACTTTACTATTGCGAAGAACATCAATAAAAGTGGAAAAATTTACAACCTTTATCATAATCCATGTTGGAATTTGTTCATGATTATTCATATAAAATTGTACATATTCTGATTTGCTCTTGCTTAATTCAGAATAAGCAGATGAGATGGTGCTCATTTTAGATTGCAAAGTGGCATCGAGGGAATATGCGCTTGTTTCATACCACGGTATTTTTCCATTATCATTACATTGGTCAAATTTGTAACCAGTTAATGTTCTTGCTTCTTCTTCGACTTGTGTAATATATTTGAGTAAAAATAATCTTAATGATTCATCAAATTTTTTTAGGCTATTAATTTGACTTAAGTTTGTATTTGGAAAATAGATGTGATTTCCAGAAACATCCGTGCCACAAGTAAAAGGCATCTTGTAACCATTAATCATATTAAAATACCCAGAACGTACCAGAGATGTTTTGTGTGGGGTTCCATTACAAACAATCCCTTTATCTGTGCGAAGTTTTTTCATTTGTTGATTATAAGTTAGAAAAGATTTATCGCTTGCCATTTAGTATATCTCCTTGTAGCATATATCTGTAACATGTATATAATAACATTTTAAGGATGAAATTACCATCCTCTAATCTGTTTAACCTGTTCTGCCCGTTTTTTGTCTTTGTGGTACTGCAACTTAAACTGTATCGTTTCCACTACTTCCTTTCTTGCTTCATCGTCTAGCTGATAAAATGAAGTCAACAGGTTATCCACATCGGGCATACTGTTTTTTCCAAACAGATACATAAGCGGATATAGTGAATTTTTTAAATATACCTTTACCCGGTTTCCGTCAAGAGCCCCATTCAGTCCATCGGGGAGCGTAGGATATATTTCTTCTTCAGTAATAGTGCCGGAGAACGGACTGGCGGCGCATATCTCATTCACATCAATTTCTAATTCATTTGCCAGCCGTAAAGCAAAGTCAAATCGGATATTGGAATCCTTTTGAATAATAGAATATAGTGTTGTAGCACTAATTCCCGTAGCCTTTGCAATCTGACGGACATTTGTATTCTTACTATCAAGTATTTCTTTCAGCTTCTTTCCATCACCCATAGTGACCTCCTATTTTCATATGTTGAATAATTACGAAAAACATAAATCTTATTAATTATCATACCACATATACGAAAAACATAAAAGAGAAAAATAGAAAAAATGTAAATACGAAGTTCGTAAAAATATTTTTACGAAGTGTTGACATTATATGTATAAGGTGATAATATGAATATACGAAATTCGTACAGATATAAAATACAAATATTGTAATGAGTTTCTAAAAGGGGAAAGGAGGACAAACGTGTGGCAAACTACCGTTATATGATGAGTGCGGAAGATATAGCCAAAGAGTTAAATTGTTCAAAATCTCATGCCTACAAGATTGTAAAAGAACTGAACAGGGAACTTGCAGGACAGGGGTATATTACAATGGCAGGACGTATTCCGAGGGCGTTTTGGGCAAAGAAAATGTACGGTTATGAGTTATCAATAAGCTAAGGAAAGGAGCGTGACAGTATGGCTTATAAGGAGAAAGACACAAAAAAGTGGTCGGCGCAATGGTTTGAAACAACGGCAAAAGGAGAGAAGAAAAAGCGGAGAAAGAGGGGATTTGAAACAAAAAGAGAAGCGTTAGAGTATGAGCGGCAAAAGAAATTGAGCAGTAGCCGAAGCATGGATATGAAGTTGAGCGAATTTATGGAGGTCTATTTTGAGGATAAGCAGAATGAGTTAAAAGACCGCACCATGAAGAATAAACGGTATATGATGGAGCAACACATTATTCCGTATTTTGGCGAACAGATGTTAAGTGAGATTACCGCTTCACAAATTATACAGTGGCAGAACGAAATGCAGACAAAGGGATTTTCGGAAAGCTATTTGAGAATGATACAAAATCAGTTGACTTGTATATTTACTCATGCGTCACGCATTTATGATTTGCACACAAATCCGTGTAAGAAAGTGAAGCGTATGGGAAATTCCGATTCAAGAAGTTTGGACTTTTGGACAACAGAGGAATATCAGCGATTTATTCAGACGATTGAGCCGGGAACACGATATTATTTAATCTTTGAAATCCTCTTTTGGACGGGCTGTAGGATTGGCGAATTATTAGCTTTGACAAAAGGCGATATAAGTATTGAAAATAATCAAATCAGCATTACCAAAACTTATTATCGCACTGGCAGGCAGGACGTTATTACAGAACCGAAAACAAAGCAGTCGGCAAGAACCATTGAAATCCCGGAGTTTTTGAAAAAGGAGATGAAAGACTTTATTGACGGTCATTATGGTATGCCGGACGATGAAAGACTTTTCCCAATCGTGCAGGAAGCGGTACAGCATAAGATGAAACGCCAAATAGAAAAAGCCGGAGTGAAGAATATCCGGGTACATGACCTTAGACATTCTCATGTGGCGTACTTAATCAATAAGGGTATAGAACCGCTGTTGATAAAAGAGAGGGTAGGACACAAGGATATTCGCATTACATTGAATACCTACGGACATTTATATCCTAATCAGCAACGGAGAGTGGCAGACTTACTTGACAACGAAAAAGGAAATAGCCCCGACAGCGGCAACTGTTAGGGCTGTGATAACTGGAAAACCTCTGTTATCAGTACTCACAATACAAGTATAGCAGAGGTTTCTTTCACTGACAACGATTTTCAGAAATGGAGGGCATTATGGAAGAAACAAAAACAGAATTGCAGTTGATTAAATTGTCGGAGATACAGTCGCAGGAAGTTTCTTGGCTTTGGTTTCCGTTTATCCCTTATGGCAAACTGACTATTGTGCAAGGCGATCCGGGCGATGGAAAGACAACATTTGTACTGAATATAGCGGCGAAGCTGTCAAAGGGAGAGGGATTAGACAGTGAAATGAAACTGACAGAGCCTTTGAGTGTAATTTATCAGAGTGCGGAGGACGGTCTTGCCGATACGGTAAAGCCACGGTTAGAACAGGCGGGGGGGGCAGACTGTGAGAAAATCTCTGTCATTGACGAAAGGATAAAATCACTTTCTATGATAGATATACGGCTGGAAGATGCTGTTATAAAGACAGGCGCAAAGCTGCTGATTTTAGACCCGATACAAGCCTATTTGGGCGGCGGTATGGATATGAACCGGGCGAATGAAGCAAGGGATATGACAAAGAAACTGGCGGCACTGGCAGAGAAATACCAGTGTGCGATTGTCCTTGTCGGGCATATGAACAAAGCGGCAGGGAATAAGGCGGCATACCGGGGAATGGGTTCGATTGATTTCTTTGCAGTTGCAAGAAGCGTTCTGTTGGTTGGCAGGGTAGAGGGAGAAGAAAATATAAGGGCTGTGGTACAGATAAAAAATAACCTTGCGGCGTTCGGACACCCGAAAGCATTTGCACTGTCGGAGAACGGTTTTCAATGGCTAGGGGATTATGAGATTACTGCTGATGAAGTCTTAGGCGGCATTGCTCCCAAAGCAAATAAAATGGAACAAGCGAAACGGTTACTCCGGGAACTGGCAGAAACAAACAATGCCATACAAAGCAATGAGATTTTCGGTCTTGCAGACGAACAGGGCATATCGAAGCGGACACTGGAAAATGCGAAGAAAGAGTTGGGTGTCCGGGCGAAGCGGATAAACAACACATGGTATTGGGAACTGGATAAAATCAGACAGTGACGGAGAAAGGTAACAGCGCAACAATGTAGGGTATTAGAATTTTGCAGTCTTGGAATTGCGTTCTTGAAGATTGCAAGGTTGTAAAAATTATAGACATTGCAATGTTGCGCTGTTGGGGGAAAGCTGAAAAGCGGCGGTATCAAGGCGGCGAAAAGCCGCCCACCGTCCGAAGGACGGAAAAGCCCCCGGCAAGGCGCAAAACCCGCTTGCGGGTTGCATTTTTGTTGGCGTAGCTGACAAAAGTGCTTTTGCGTTACTTTACTTTCGCAGAAAGTAACAAAGGCTATGAGCCGTATCCGGCGCTTATTACCCGATAGCGAGAAAGGAAAATTTATTGAAACGGACAATCAGTGTTATGACAGGGAAAGGCTCTGTCAACCACAACAGCAGAAAATTCCATGCAAAGAACACTGACCCGGAGCGGAGTTGTCTGAACGTGAAATACTGCAATGAGAATATCAAAGATGTATACCATGAATTATTTGATGAAGCACTCGCCCGATACAATGAAAAGCAGACCAGAAGTGACCGCCGGATTGATGATTATTATGAGAAAATCTGTTCCGGCAAACAGGAAAAGCCGTTCCATGAGATTATTTTACAAATCGGGAATAAAGACGATATGGGAGCAAAGACAGAGGACGGACAGCTTGCGGCAAAAATACTTGATAAATATATGCAGGACTTCCAACAGCGCAATCCTACATTGAGAGTTTTCTCTGATTATCTCCACATGGACGAAGCAACGCCACATCTGCATATAGATTTTATACCCTATACGACTGGAAGCAAGCGGGGGCTTGAAACAAGGGTATCATTAAAAAAGGCACTGGCAGAACTTGGCTTTAAAGGCGGCACAAGGAGCGAAACAGAGCGTAACCAGTGGGTAGCGGCAGAAAAGGAACGGCTTGCGGAGATTATGTTACAACATGGTATTGAGTGGGAGAAAAAGGGAACACATGAGAAGCATTTATCTGTTTTGGATTTTGAGAAAAAGGAGCGACAGAAAGAGGTTGCGGAACTGGAACAGACAATCTCCGGCAGTAAAAAGGAATTATCCAATATTCTTCATCAGCAGATAGCGGCAGGACAGGAAACGGAGCAGATACGGAAAGAGGGCGAAACAATCCGGCAGGAAGTATCAGAACTTTCCGCTACAAATCTTCTTTTGAAAGAGCAGACGGAAACACTGGCAGAGGATAAGGAAAAGTTGCTGTCTGAAAATGAAAAATTGGAGAAACAGCAGAAAAAGTTACAGCAGGAAATCAATAAAATGGTACAGTCAAAAGAGGTTATGGAGCGCAATATTCACGCCTATGATGAAGATGTGAGATGGCAGTTGGCAGAGCCGGGAGCATTGATGAGCGCAAAGGCATACCGGGATAAAAAGGCTTTACCGCTTGTGGAGAAATTGAAAGAAGTAGTAAAAAATCTGACTATCAAATGCGTACAGCTTGCAGAACAAAGCAAGAAGCTGACCGCCAAAGTGGACGGACAACAGAAACAGATTAGCCGCTTGACGGATAAGGTTATGGAGCAGAGTGACACCATAGACCGATTGCAGGAAAAAGCGACTGATTTAGGACGTTTGGAGCGTCATTTAGGCAGAGAGCAGGTGCAGTTGATAGTAGAACGGTCAAAGGCAATAGAACAGGCAGAACAGGCAATTAAACGTCCGAAATGTGCCTTTGAATTGAGCCGATAGGAAAGGGGGATTGATAGGTATGACCGATATGGAAAAGAAAGTTATGATACGGCTGTGTGCTAAAATCGTAGCAGATACAGACCTTTACGAAACAGATAAGGAAGTGCAAAATCTGATAGACTGGGTGTGCCTGTCGGAGCAGATAAAGGAGAACAACAATACAATCCGCAATCTGACCGGGGAATATAAAAAGATAGAGCCGGATTGCCGGGAGGGAGTGCGGGCGCAGTTGGAGCGCATGAAAGAACTCTGTAAAGAGCGGAACAATCTTTATGAAAAACAGAACGACTTGAAAGGGCAGAAACAGCAGATAGAGAGGGCATTGGAGAGATAAAAAATGTGGGACATGGCGACTGCTGTGTCCCTTATTTTTGACAAGAAAACTTGGTAAAAAGTATTGACAAGAAAACTTGGCAGTGCTATTATGAAAATGTGCCAAGAAAACTTGGTAATTCTATTAGGAGGTTTTTATATGAACAAGGAAGAGATATTGGAGAAAAGCAGAGCGGAAAACAGAAATAAGGACATCTATGAGAAAGAAGTTTTGAAACAGGCTAGTACAAGTGCAGTCATAGTAATGATGGTTCTTGCAACAATCTTTTTTGTCGTACAGATATTTGTCGGCGGTGGTACAAATTGGGGTATTTGGGCACTTGTTTTCAGTGCAAATATGACAACATTTTGGGTGAAATATATAAAACTGCGTCGTAAGCATGAACTTGTGATGGCAATCGCTTACACGATATTTGTATCTGCATGCTCTATAGGGCATATCTATGATTTGATTGTGTCATCTACGATCTTATAAGGTGGTGATGATTTGGAAGATAAGCTTATATTAAAAAATCATCTCAAAGAAGTACGAGCAGAGAGGAAGTTATCACAAAGTCAACTGGCAGAAATGGTTGGTGTATCTCGTAACACGATTAGTTCTATTGAAACAGGACAGTTTAACCCAACGGCTAAATTGGCACTGGTACTATGTATCGCATTAGATAAAAAGTTTGAAGAACTATTTTATTTTTAGGAAAGGAGTGAATTTCAGTTTGTATGCGAATAGAATGTTTATTACATTTTCCTTTAATAATATAAAAGACATGGTGCTAGCACCATGTAATAAGGGTGGATAAGAAGAAAATCGGTGTTTTGCCACTGGCTCTATTTTGGCTCTAAAATTTTTCAGAACAGTAAAAACGTAGGGATAAATCGGATAATATAAAGAAAAACAAGCAGGAAAACGCAGTAAAAACATTCAGATTTCATTTCCGAGAGCTCGTGAGGGTGGTAGAACAGTTGGATCAGGCCGTGTGGCTACGATTGTTGAATAATCAGTAAAGAGTTAGATTTTATGGGGCTTTCCGAGAAATCGGGAAGCCCTTTTTTCAAACTTTGCAACAATGAAAAAGTGGAAAGTGGTGTCAAAATGGTGCCGTAAAGAGAAAATTTTATGAAATATAGCAGTTCATTATGGAAAAATCTTTGACATATCCATAGTATAGTATTAATACGATTATAGAAAGGGTGCTGCCGATAGACGGTTAGCCAGTATATAAGTGAAACAAAAATTGCCGCTTAGTTTACCAGACAGGGCGGCTATTTTTGTGATTTATTGCTTTCGATGGTATATCAAAGTCCGAAAGAGGTCAAGCATAAGCTAATTACTGCAATCCTCCGCGGCCTGAATCTATCAGAATAGAACATGCCGTGGCAACAGCTGTGCCCTGATTTTTTATAGCAAATTGTATAAAAATATGCTATGCTTAGAACAATAAATCCTGATTTGTTAAGTGAGTAAATTACTGAGAAACAGGTTTTTAATAAAATCGAAGATTGTAAGGTGGAATGATTGAAATGACAGAGGTTAAGTTTTATAAAAATATAGCGGATGAACTGCTTAAATTTGCAGTGATTTTTGCTAAAACTCAAAATAAATATGTATTTTGTAAACACAGGGACAGAGATAGTTGGGAAGTGCCCGGAGGTCATCGGGAAAATGGGGAAAATATAATGGAAACAGCAAAAAGGGAGTTATATGAGGAAACAGGGGCTTTGAAATTTGATATAGAACCCATTTGTATATATTCCGTTACAACACCTGATAATTTGAATCATAAAAAAGAATCTTTTGGAATGTTCTTCTTTGCTGATATCAAATGTTTTGAGACAGAGTTACATAGCGAAATTGAAAAAATCATAATAACAGATAAATTTCCAGAGAGATGGACATACCCCTACATTCAGCCTCGTTTGATTGAAGAAGTAAAGAAACGGGGGTATCTATAAAATGAATGAAACCGCCTAATACAATATATGCTGGCTAAATTAATATATGTGAATAGAATGTTTGTTAAAAATTCCTTCAGCGATATAAAAGACATGGTGATAGCACCGTGTAATGTGGATGAATAAGGAGAAAATCGGTGTTTAGTAAACAAAAAGATATATAGTTACTTTTTGCTCTGCATTCGGGAAAGATTTTTGGAATGTTTTTGACAATTATTTTGAGCGGCTACAGCAAGTTGGCGGACTTATTAAAAAGAAATTGGGGAAAATAGAATATTTTGATTGTGTGACTTTTGAAACGCAAGGATTATGGAGAGAAAATATGGAATATGTAACAGCGACTTCTGACATGGTGAATGCAATTTACAATGTTTTACATACAACGATTAAAACGATATATGCAAAGTATTATCCCAAAGGGGTAGTGGATTTCTTTTGCCAACATCATAGTAAAGAACATATTTTAGATGGTATAGCATCCGGGAAGATGGGGGTTTTAGTCGAGAATAGTGTGATTGTAGGAACAGGCTGCTTTGAAGATAATCACATTACAGGGGTATATGTGCTGCCTGCTTATCAGAAGCAGGGCTTCGGATCGTATATTATGGATTGTCTGGAAACTGAAATTTCAAAAAAATATGATGTGGCTGTTTTAGACGCTTCACTTTCGGCAGTGTTTTTATATGAACACAGAGGTTATAAAACAGTGGGGCATGGAATTTATGAATTAGAAAATGATGTAAAGCTGGTTTATGAAGTCATGGAGAAAAAACTTACAAATTAGTTGGCTTCAACGCATATGAAAGGCTTTCAAACACGCTCTAATACTACACTACAGTGAACAATTTATATTTCGATACACAGGAACGCTGCCCGGTTTGTGTGTCAAAGGGCAATCTGGTAGTTCTGTCCGTATTCAAATATAAAATGTTTACTGTAGTACTAAGTCAGAGAACAAATGAATACTTTTTCACCTGTACGCAATTCTGATTCTGTATTTGGAACCTTAACCCTGCACCAGCTTCAGCACGGTCTGGTTTGCCATGTTTGCCTGAGCCATGACAGCCAAATTTGCCTGTTCAAGAATTTGGCTGCGTGAAAACGCCACCATCTCATCGGCCATGTCGGCGTCTGCAAGTTTGCTTTCAGATGCTGATACGTTCTCACCTGTAATGGCATTGGCATTATACAGATGCTCCAGGGCATTCTGATAGCTGCCGTAACGGCTTCTTTGCTTGGAAACATAACTGATGGCCTGATCGCACAATGAGATTACATCTTCCGCAGAGCTATGGCTCATCACATTCAAAGCCGCATTTTTGCCGAAAACGGCTGCAGTACGCATATCGGCATAATCAATTCGAAAGGAGTTCCCGCTGTATGCGCCCACCTGCAGATAAATAAAGCCGTTTTTGACTGACAGAGCGCCGCCGCCTGTCCCGCCGCCTGAGGACGGTGCGTTTCCGCCTGTCTGTCCATCCAGTTTGAGAAACCATGCATCGTTGTTTCCTTTGTTTTTGTCGGTAAGATCCCCATTGTTGGAGCTGCTGTTGCCGCCTAACAGAATATCGCCGTTTCCGGCTTCAAAGATAAAGCTGAAAGAGTCGTTTCCGCTTCCGCCATGCACTTCATCCCAAATAATGTCGCCGGAGTCCTTGTCAATCATAAATACCCATGCATTGTCACCGGAATACCCGGGCTTTTGGGTTACGTCTCTGTCCATTGCGCCTGCTTTTCCGGCAATGACAAAGCCGTTTTCCGTTTCAACAACGCAGCTGCCGATATCGTCTTTGCTGCTTCCGTATGATCTGCTCCAGATAGGAGTCAGGTTTTTGTCCAGCTTCATCACCCAGATATTCTTACCGTTTGTCTCGTCCGTGGATGGTTCGTCTGTTCCCACGGTATCTGAAATTCCGGCTGTTCCCACCACAATATACTCTCCGGCAGCGGTTTCTATAATTTGACTGATATTTTCTCCGCTGTTGTGATAGACGCCGGGGGCAGGGCTGTCACCAAACCGCAATATCTTTTCCACATCTCCATTTTTATCAAATTTTGTGATAAAAGCACTGTGGCTGCCGCTTCCAATGATGTCTGCTGGCGGCCTGATGACGGTTCCATCGTTATTGCTCTGTTTGAAATCTGTTGTGAGCGTATAATTTCCGCCGATGTATCCGCCGTCTGATGTAGGATAGAGCCGGGAAATTTGTTCATTGGAATCGCCTCCTACCCGATATGCCTTTTTCTCAAAAGCATCATAGTCGTCATTTGGGTTGACTGCAGGGTCAATCACCAGCATGATTGCGTCCCGGCCGCCCAGAGCCGCTCCGCCTAAAGGATCGCCTCTTCCATCCTTTAGGCCGTTTCCGTCAAATGACTGAATGGAGAGAAAGACATGACCGCTGCCGTCCTGCATAAGAAATGCATTGTTGACGTTGTTATCTGTGCCGGTGCATTGAAACTGGTATGTCCATGAAATATTTCCATCTGCATCCAGCTTTGTCAGAAGGGGCTTCCCACCGGTGTTCCCTACTGCCAGATATCCGCCGTCTGCTGTGGCAGTGATGGAAGAAAAGGTTCCTGTTCCGGCCTTGTCTACCGTTGTCGTCCAAAGAACCTCCCCGTCCGTCCCCACCTTGGTGATCCAGCCGCTGCGCTGTCCTGCCGCGGTATTGCATCCATCCAAATCCTGATCAGTGCTGTTCGTGCTTCCGCAGAAAACAATGGTGCCGTCGGGGTTATGGATGGCGCTGTTCATATAGTCATCTCCGGAACCGCCGTAAGTAGTGCGGTTTGAGAGTGAATCAGAAATGATGTTATCTAACCCGGAGTTCCCGCCGCCAGCGCCTCCGCCAACGCTGCCGGCGGTTTCTCCACAGAGCATATGGTGTCCGTTGAAAGAGGTGCCATATGCGATTTTGTTAATTTCTACAGAGAGAGCATCAATTTCCCGTTGAATTGCAGTCCGGTCTCCCGCTGTATTGGTATCACTTGCGGCCTGAACCGACAATTCGCGAATCCGTTGGAGAATTTCGTGCACCTCCTGCATTCCGCTTTCACCGACTTTTACAAAATTCACGCCGTCCTGTATATTCTCATTTGCCTGAGATAAGCCGCGGATCTGCGCACGCATTTTCTGTGAGATAGAAAGCCCGGCCGCATCGTCTGCCGCACGGTTGATGCGATAGCCGCTGGCGAGACGTTCGGATGTTTTAGCTTTGCGGGAAGTGGTAATCTTTGATTGGCGGAAAGCTCCCATGCTGGCTAGATTATGTTGAATAATCATGGCATTTTCTCCTTTTAGAGTTATTTGTCATAGGCGTACCTTTGGACTATTTTCTTATTATTTAATTATATCAAAAAATGCTGGGAAATCAATAAACTGCCCCAAATAATTAGAATAAACTTATAAAAGGTAATAAATCACGCTTCATTTGCCGATAGAATAGAAAAGGCAGTTTATGCCGGAAAAGGATTTCAAATTAAGTTCAAGGAGGACAAACGTATGGTACAGGTAGGCGCATTTCAGCAGGTTAATAATTATTATAACACGCCCAAAGCAGATCAGAGAATAAAACAGCAGACAGAGAAAACTCAGGCGGGGTATGTGGATAAGAAGAAAGAATCCGGTCTTTCCAGTCAGGCCCAGGATGTATTGAAGCAGCTCAGAAGCAAATACAAAGACATGGACTTCATGGTGATGAACAAAGGCGACGATGCCAAAAAGATGCTGTCTAAGGGAACCAAAGAGTTTTCAGTTCTTTTTTCCAGTGATGAACTGGAGAAGATGGCTTCCGATGATAAATACATGGAAGAGAAAATCAAAGACATGGAAGGCGCTGTGCGCATGTCCAAAGAGATTAACCAGAAGTTTGGATATGAGCAGGCATTGGGCGCAGCCGGAACGAAAGACACGGAGATCACCAAAATAGGAATTGAATTCCGTGACGATGGCTCCACCAGTTTTTTTGCAGAACTGGAGAAATCAAGCGCCAAGCAGAAAGAGCGGATTGAGGAAGCCAGAGACGCAAAGCGCACAGAGAACCGTAACGATATCTATTCTAAGAATAACAAAACGGTAAAACGCGCCACCGTCCAGGCAGACAGTATGGAGGCGCTTTTGGAGAAAATCAAAAAAGTTAACTGGGAAGATATCAGAGCAGAGAAAGTGCCGGGAGTTGGCGGAAAATACGATTTCAGCATTTAGAGCGGCTGATGCAGATGGAGGAAATCAAACTAACGTCTGTTTTTGAAAGAGATCAAAATGACATATTTTTAGTAAAAAAAGAGCTTTTCGGGGAACCGGAAGGCTTTTTTGGGGTAAAAAATACGGAAACAATGCAGGCATCGTCTCCGCGGAAAAAACCAAAGTTTTTTTGTTCATCAATAGTATTATATGCATTCACCGAAAAAAATGCAAGAATTATTTACGATATTTGTTACAGAAATAATTTACAATTTTTGAAGTGAATTTATAACTTTCTACAATGGAGTTATTTTTTAAGAAATATTCTTTGTGTTTTAGCATACGTTCATTAAAAAGCCAGTGTAAGTTATTAATTCCTGATTGTTTGATTCCAGTGCTTTTAATCAGTTTGACAAAAACAAAAACCAAAATAACGAAATCATGAATTACAGGATTTGTCATCCATTTATCTTTGGCATTTTGTGAAATGGTTTTTATCTTTGAAATTTCAAACTGTATTTCTTTTGTTTTATGTATTGTAACATGATAGGGGGCTTTCAGGCTGTTCAGCAGGCAATTATTATGGGCTGCAGCATTTCGCAGAAATTTAATTGACCATAAGTAACTGCTGAAATTGTTACGGTTAGAATGATAGGTTGAATAATAAAGTTGGTATAAGTCTATAAATTCTCCAAATGATAAAATTTCTACAATTTCCCATAAGGCGTAATTATCGTCATCATTAAGTTTCTTTTGAATTAAATCACTGGCAGCTGATGTTCCCACTTTGTCATGGAGCGACTTTAAGCGTCTATAGTCTGCCGTAAGATATAGTTTTGCAATATGATATCCATCATCTGCTTCATTTTGACTTAAGTCATATAATAACTGTGTTTTCAATGTGTGTTCAATATCAAGTGCTATGGAAATAATGCTTTTTCTTAAATACATGTCCAATATGGAAAGTTCTTGAAGATAAGAAAAATCAAAATAAAAATAACGTAGCACATATGAAAATAAAAATCAATATGTTTATGACAAGAAAGCTGTAAGAACGGCTCGGCAGTTTTTGCAGAAATCGAAAAATTTGATTCCGTGAAAAGTGAAAAGAACTTTCTATGGCTAAAATCTGTTTTGTATATTCTGCTGAATTATCTCACCATTATATGAAAGAAAATGGTAAAAATATCTACAATATTTCACTTGATTTTTAAAAAAGAAGGCAAAATAACATAAGAAAAAGTAAAAGTATATTATGTAATGAAAATTCCCTGCTCGCTATAATTAATCATGTACAAGAGACAGTACCAGCTAAAAAATCAGACAAAAGGAGGAGAAATGATGAAGAGCAGGAAATCGACAAAAATGCTGTTAAGCATTCTGCTAAGTGTTTCAATGGCTGCAGGTGGAATCATGCCTGCATTTGCGGCGCCGAAAGCAGATGATGAATCAGGCGGCCTGAATCCGCTGGTAGCAGTAATTGAAAAAGTGACAGAAGGAGATGAACTGAATCTGACAGAGGAGGGAACTCTGGATTGGGTACACATTGCAGGTTCAGAAATTAACAGGAAAAAAGATGTTTCGGAAACCATAAAGTTTGAGAATCTAACCGGAGAGGATATTCAGCCAGTGGGAGATTCCCCAATGCTGTATACCTGGACAGACGGTTCTGTGACAGAGTCACAGACACAGGCGTCAAAGTCCGGAGCATTTATGTACAAAAAGGGAGACGATTCTTCTGTCGGACAGCCCATTGAGGGAAATACCTATAAGATATCTCTTCCGGCGGCAGAAGAAACCAGAATGCTGACCTTTGTTTCAGGAATTTGGCAGGCGACTACAACCTTCCGAATCTGCGTAAACGGAGAGACAGAGCCGGTTTATACCACAGAGTTAAAGGCTGAGGGAGAAGCGCAGGTGAGAAAATATACGCTGGTGATCCGTGAGCATAATTCTGTGGAAGTAACGGCGACATTTACGGAAAAAACCAATAAAGACGGAAATATGTCTCTTGGCGGAATTACATTAAAAAGTGCAGAGCCTTCTCCGATTTCAGTGAAGGTGAAAGAGGTCAGCACCCAGCCAACAATGGATTTAACAGAAATGGGTGATGAGGATTGGATGCATTTTGAAGGGGAAGACGGGACTATTGTGCGAAAAGCGGGGGTAGAACCAAAGATTACATATGAAAAGCTGAGCCAGGATAAAGTAGCTACAATGAATGATGCACCTATTAAGTATTCCTGGTCGGACGGAGTTTCTCCGGACAATGCAAAAAAAGACATTCGCAGCGGAGCTGTATTTATCTATAAAAGTGGAGACCAAGATTCAGTGAATAAGCCTATTACAGAAGATGCTGGTTATAAAATGACAATTGCTCCGGCAGATTATGATCGTGAGTTGGTTTTTGTATCGGGCGTTTGGAATGCAGATGCCGAGATATATATTAATCTGGACGGCGAAAGCAAACCCATTTACGAAAATAAAGAACTTCAGGCAGGCGGCAATGTGATAAACAAGATTTATCAAGTGTCGATTGCAGAAGGAAAGGGCCTGACCGTCACAGGAAAGATTAAAAAGAAGAGCAATCCAGACGGCAACTTCAACCTTCAGGCGGCAACCCTGTCTAAGAATCAGACCTTGAATGACTATAAAACACAGTTGGAAGAAGTTCTTCAGCAGGCTAAAGATTTAAATTTAGGAGATTATGAAGAATTTTATGTAAATCAGTTAGAATCGGAAATTGCGTATGCAGAGTCTGTAATAAACGGCGGACAGGCAACAAACAGCGAATGCTATGTGGCATATTTGTTCTTGAATCAGGCTTATGAGAGCTGTCTTAAATCAAAGTTAGACGGCAAGTATATGTTTGAATCCAACAGAGGTCTGACATCTTCCTTTGGCTGGGAGGGAGACAAGCACGCGCCTATCGCTTACCTGGACGGCAGCTATCAGTTAAGGGACAATGGGAATACGATGGTTACCTTCGGAGTAATGGATATTCCGGGAAAAGTGAAGTGGTACAATGCAGAAGGATATCTGCCGTGCTTTATCAGTGAATATTCCAAAGACGGCATGGATTATAAAGTTGAAAACTTCGCAAACAAACATACCATCAACGAACAGGATTTTGAAATTGCATATTCCAGAATGACTGTAACAAACAACACAGAAACAGATCAGAGGCTTCCGGGCGTTTCCGGTCAGTTGGTTGCATTAAATGATGCTGCAAAAACAGCAAAGACAGTGGCAGCAGGGGCAACAGTAGTGAGAGACTATGCCATCGGCGCAGACAGATTCGGCGGAGACTATGATTATCCGGCAGCAGAGGCAATTGCAGCCCAGGGCGGATTTGACGATAACTATGCAGCAATGAAGGAATACTGGAATAACCGTCTTGCACCTTTAAGTACAATTGCAAGCCTGCCCAATGAAGACTTGATCAATGCTTATAAAGCAGGATATATCTATACCCTGATTATCCGGGACGATGTGGACGGAGAGAAGCAGCTCCATGTAGGAGAAAATGGATACGATGAGATGTTTGACCATGACACCATCGGTATTGTGGCTACCCTTTTGACTATGGGAGATTTCACCTATGCAAAAGAATATCTGGCAACCTTGCCGGCGCAGCTGCAGTATGATGACGCCAAGTGGAAATACAGCTGGCCTTATGCAGTATACCTTCAGAAAACCGATGATATTGCATTTATTGAATCACAGTTTGAAACAATTAAAACAAATACCCATAACGTGGATACTGACAGAGATATGGATGCCGGCGGCATTATCAAAAAGACAAATGCCATCGACTCCAACGGATACTGGCTGATTGACAACTGGTCTGCATTGGCAGGTCTTACCACTTACCAGTACTTGTGCGAACGTCTGAATGAACAGACTCCGGATGAGAAATATACTGCAGAGATTACCTGGGCAAAAGAATTGTACAGCGAATTACTGGAATGTGTAGAGACAAAACAGCGCCAGATGCGGGAAACTAACGATTATCCTTATCTTTCCATTGATATGAATGTTACCACAGAAAACAGTGCGAGAGGCGATGTGCGAGACGGCAACTGGGCGTCCATGTTCCTGTTCGGACGTTGGGCATGGGATGGATATCTCTTCGGCGCAGATCAGGAAAACAGCGAGATGATCGGCTTGCTTGACGATACATATCAGCATGGATTTGAGAGAAGAGAAGAAGTATCTGATACCATTTACAACTTTGGAGGATATCCCCACGGATATTATTCCAGCGCATATAATGCAGGCTACGGCAGCTCCGCCCTTCGGGGAGAGAGATACCGGGAAGCAGGCATCCGGGCCTATGAATTTATGATTGACAAGGCAATGAGCGGTCCTTTCGGATGGTGGGAAGGCGTGGATTATCCAGACGCCAATTCACCCTGGGATATTGAACATGCCAAAGGCGGCGGCGGTTCCTGTCAGCATATGTGGGGACAGTCCACAGCCACAAAAGTATTGTACGATGCATTAATTGCAGAAAAATTAGGGGAAAAAGTCATTGTTGGACGCGGAATTCCGAAAGAATGGACAGTAGAAGGACAGGCTCCGGTGGAAATTAAAGATTACACCGTAGAAGGCGCGAAAAAAGCCGGCTATAAGATGACCACAACCGGAAAACAGGTAGAAGTTGCATTTACAGGCGACACCCTGGAAGTTCCCTACAGCGTAGAGCTGATTTCCCTGAAAGACAATATCAGCAAAGTTGTGACAGACGGCAAAGAACAGACAGACAATATCGATGCGGAAGCAGGAACCGTTCTGGTGCCGGCAGGAACTAAGAAAGTTGTTATCACCATGACAGAAGCTGTTGTGGAAACCGTAAATAAGAGCGCTCTGGAGCAGGCTGTTCAGGAAGCGGAAGCAATGGAGCTTTCCAAGTATACGGCAGACTCCGTGGACAGATTTAAGAAAGCCCTGGAATCCGCAAAAGCGGTTTTGGCAGATGAATCTGCAACACAGCAGCAGGTGGATGCAGCTCTGGATGCGTTGAAGAGCGCGAAAAACGGACTGGTTGAAAAGAACGATAATAATAACGATAACAACAACGATAACAACAATAACGGTAATAATAACAACAATAACAATAATAATAATAACAATAATAATAATAACAATAACAGTAATAATAACAATAACAACAGTAATAATACCAATAAGCAGGTGAAAGTGACGCAGATTAAACTGTCAGGAATTTCCAAAAAGATTGCCGCAGGCAAGAAAATTACCCTGAAGCTCACAGTTTTGCCTGCGAATGCAAGCAATAAGAAAGTAACCTGGACGACCAGCAATAAGAAATATGCTGCGGTAAGCTCCAAAGGCGTTGTAACCATGAAGAAGAAGGGCGCAGGGAAAACAGTTACCATCACAGCGAAGGCAAAAGACGGAAGCGGAAAGAAAGGCTCCATTAAGATTAAGATCATGAAAGGCGTTGTGAAGAAAGTGAAGCTGAAAGCTTCCGCGAAAACTGTAAAAGCAGGAAAGAAAGTAACCCTGAAAGCCACCGTTACTGCATCCAAGGGTGCAAACAAGACACTTTCTTACAGTGTCAGCAACAAGAAATATGCGTCCGTAAGTAAAAAAGGCGTGGTAACCACGAAAAAAGCAGGCCGCGGAAAGACTGTGACAGTAACCGCGAAAGCCACGGACGGAAGCAACAAAAAAGCATCTGTTAAGATAAAGATCAAGAAGTAAATAATATCAGGAATGGGGTTGTTGTAAAATAACTGATTATCAGTTATAGCGTGACAATCCCATTCTGTATCAACCGGGAGATGAAAAAGGGCGGATGCGCATG
The DNA here is from genome assembly GCA_910575555.1 of Lachnospiraceae bacterium. GTDB lineage: Bacteria > Bacillota > Clostridia > Lachnospirales > Lachnospiraceae > Petralouisia. The sequence continues at coordinate 104,798 of CAJTFX010000006.1, forward strand.
TCAGGTAAGGAGAAAAAGAGGGTGAAGCTGTATTCTGTTTCACTGAGAGATCAGCTTATGCTCCTGTTTGTGGGAGCAATGTTTGCAGGAATGACGCTGCTGGGGACAATTCTGTTTTTTAACCTGTATCAGAATGCAGAAAAAAGCATGTCTGATCATATAGACACCACGGTGTCTGCGATTACAAAATCTCTGGAGCAGTCTTTTCTGATTACAGAAAATCTTGTATTGGAATTAGCAGCCAGTGAGGGAGTCCGAAACTGGGTGAGGGATGAAGCGTATTATAACAGAGAGAACCCGGATTTTTATGTCCGAAAAGCAGACCTGAGCAGGGAAATGCAGCGGGTACTGGTTTACAGCAATGCCAAGAAATTAAATGTGATTGAATATGCGGTGATCTATGAGAATGGAGAGCCTCTGGAATATACTGACATCCAGGCAGTGGGAGAAACGGCGATTCTGTATGAGTCAAGGAAAGTCTATGAAGCCATTGCGCAGTATGAGGAAGAGTATGTGTATACTCAGCTCATCGCCGGGGCCAGGGATGTTATTTTCCATGTGCGGAGAGTGAAGTCAGATTTTACCGGGAATAACCATCTTGTAATTATGATTGCCACCAATGAAAGAAGTATCCGGGAGTGCTACAGTGATTTAAACACGGGGAATGGGAGCGCAGTATATCTTTTGAATCAGGAGCATCAGATTTTTTCATGCAGCCGGGTGGAGGAGATTGGGCAGTACCAGGAGGAACGGGCTTCCTGGGATGATAAAAATTTTTTGATTACACAAAAAACAATGAAGGAATTCGGAATGCAGTTTGTGTACTTTTTTCCGAGGAAAGCGTTGGCTGTGCAGGCAATTCGCGGACTTAAGCCCTATCTGGCGCTGGGCGTGGGGATTATTGCAGTCTGTGTGGCAATCGCCCTGGCGCTGGGCATCCGTTCCACCAGGTTTCTGGATGAATTTGTGTTTGCCTTAAACAGCGTACGGGGGAAAAATTATGATGTGCAGATCCGAAGGTATAAGAACAGGGAAATAGATCGGATGGGTGAGGCGTTTAACGAGATGACCAGGGAACTGAAAGAACTGGTGCAGAATAAATATGAGTCTCAGCTTTTATTAAATGAAATGGAGATCCAGTTCCTGCAGCATCAGATGAATCCCCATTTTTTGTTTAATGTTCTTCTGACCATCCAGATTAAGGCAAAAAGGTGCAAAGATGAAACTGTGTATCAAATGGTATCCAGACTGTCATCCCTCCTGCGGGCAAGCATTTATACCAGGGATATCAACAAGATCACTGTGGGGGAAGAACTGGAATACGTGGAATTTTACCTGTATCTGCAGAAAATACGGTTTGAGGAGAAGATTTCCTATGTGATTACATTGGAGGATGAAGATATTAAAAAATGCATGATACCGAAGTTTGTGATAGAGCCTATTGTGGAAAATGCAGTGATACACGGCATTGAAACCATAGAGGTATTGGGGAAGATTCAAATTGACATAAAACGGGAGGAAGGCGACCTGGTGATTCAGGTCAGGGACAACGGAAGCGGATTTGATACCCGGCAGTATCAGATGGAACTGGAGGCCAGAGAGAAAGCCGGAATCGGGGAAGGACGGGAGAAAATCGGACTGAGAAATGTGGCGGTGCGAATCAGGCATATCTATGGGGAAGGCTACGGGGTGCGGATAGAAAGTGAGAAGAACAGAGGGACATTGATAGAAATCAGAGTGCCGGCGGAGGTGAAGCAGGAATGTACAATATAATAATCGCGGATGATGAGAAAAATATCCGGGAAGGAATTCTGGAACTGATAGCATGGGAAGAGATCGGATGCCGGGTGTGCGGGGCCATGCGCAACGGAGAGCAGGTTCTTAAATATCTGGAGGACGAAAATGAAGAAGAAATCCAGCTTGTAATTACGGATATCAAAATGCCGGTGATGGATGGGATTCAGCTTGCGGGGATATTGCACGACAGATATCCTGACGTCAGGGCAATTATACTGACAGCCTATAATGAGTTTGAATATGCGCAGCAGGCCATTAAATACGGGGTAGCGGATTTTGTAGTGAAAAATGAGTTTCTGTCCGAGCTGCCCAAATCGGTGGAGCGGGTGATGCAGCAGTGGGAGAAGCAAAAAGACAGCAGAACCGGGGACGGAGAAATTTCGTTTCAGAGAGGCGGATGGTGCCGGGTGTGCGCCTGTGAAATAAAACTGAAAAACATTGGAAAATACGGCAGATATGAAAAAAATGTGGAGCAGCTGGTGAAAAATGCGTTTCAGAAACAGAACGCAACTTATATGCATGTGGACAACGGTTTGTTTTTTGTAATTGTGGAGACGGAGGAAGAGGACGACACGGCTCAGGTCCGGAGGCATCTGGAGAAATTTGTGTCTTTGGCAGAATCTTTTCTGGAATTGTGCATCCGGGTGGGCTGCAGCAGCGTGGTGGAGAATAAAGATTGTATGACAGCCGGAAAGAAGCAGGCCATGCGGGCTTTGTCAAATGTATATTCCGATGAGCATCCGGTTATTGTCTATGAAAACGATGGGGAGGCGGTGCAGTATTGGCTTGACGACAGTGATATTGACGCTTATATGAGAAATCTCTACGGCGCCCTGAGAAATGGAGACAGCCAGGAGCAGGAACGGCTGGAGCAGGAGTTTTTTGAATATTTAAAGAAAGGGGAACGTTCCATAGAACAGTGTAAATCGGACGTTCATGCCATTGTTTCCTATCTGCTCAGGAAAACCAGGAACGCCAAAAGCGCAGAGAAGATCTTTGTTCAGGAGAACATACTGGAAGCAGTATTCGGAAGCAGATCCAAGGCGGGATTATGGGATTGCGTAAAGGACACCTGCGCCTCTGCAGCCGCAGTTTTTACAAAAAGCGACCTGGGCCAGAGTTTTCTGGTGGAAAATATCAATTATATTATTCAGCAGGACTACAAGGAAAAACTGAGCCTGAAATCCATCAGCCAGAAATTGTTTATGAACAGCAGCTATATCAGCAGAATCTATAAAAAGGAAACAGGCATGACGGTGACAGACGCCATCAATAAATACCGGATGGAAAAGGCAAAGGAAATACTGAGCACAAGAAAATACAAGGTTTATGAAGTGGGAGAGATGGTGGGAATTGAAGAACCTTCTTATTTTACCCATGTGTTTATGAAATATGAGGGGTATTCACCCTCAGAATATATGAACCGGATGGAGCGGAGATGAAAGGCATAGACTGCCGAAATAAGGAAGCCATGCAGAACAGAGAGAAAGGCATAGACTGCCGCAATTAAGGAAGCTGTGCAGAGCAAAAGTAAAATTATTATAAGAGAGTAAAAATTTCTACAGGTTTTCAGAAGGGAGCCGACGGGAACAGTAAAATTATAGCAAGGGGAGGTCGGGATATCGGATGTCAATTTATGGGGAAAATAACTATAATCAAGGTATCAAAAGAAACAGAAACAGGAGGAAAAGATATGAAATTTAAAAAGTTAATGGCAGTGCTGCTGACAGGCTGTATGGTTTTTTCCCTGACGGCATGCGGCGGGAATGACAGCAAAGAAAAAACAGACAGCAATACCAATAAGGAGACCACCCAGGAGGCAGACCAGGACGAAAAAGACGCTCAGGAAGATTCTAAGGAAGAGGCTGACAGCGGCGAAGAGGTTGAGATTGATTATGCAACCTTTATGGTAGGTTCTCATCTGTCCGCCAAAGCAGAAGCAAAAGTAATTGAGGAATTTAACGAGAAATATGCAGGCAAGATAAAAGTAAACATTGAAGAGCTTCCCAGCGATTCCGCTTATGTGGATAAAATGAAAACACTGGCGGCTTCCAAAGACCTTCCGGACGTTGTTCTTGGAAAAGAAGGAATCCGTGAACTGGCAGTAAAAAACGGACAGGCAGTGGATTTGATTCCTCTTCTGGATGAAGATGCAGAATGGAAATCAGAAATTGGCGACGGAGCCATTGAGTACAACAAAGAGGGCGACGCCCTGTATTCCATCGCAAATGCAAAACAGGTGATCGGATATTTCTACAACAAAGAAATGTTTGACAAAGCAGGCGTGAAGCCGGCGGAAACCTGGGATGAATTCATGGAAAACAATGAGAAATTGTCTGCAGCAGGATATACGCCTCTTGCCATGATGACAGGAGAGAACTGCTGGACCACCAACCTCTGGCTTGCAGCTATGATCGGCACCAACGGCCAGGAAGGAAATGATTTCATGAATACATATCATCCGGAGTCTTATGAGAATGAATCTGTGATCAAAGGACTTGAGATGATTCAGAAATGCCTGCAGAGCTATACCACAAGCGACGCTATCGGCGCATTGTTTGCAAATTCAGCAAATAATTTCCTGCAGGAAAAAACGGCTATGATTGCCAACGGAACCTGGATGACACCCGATTTCTCAGATCCGGAAAAAGCGGCAGAGGGCCTGGCAGACAAAGTAGGCGTTGCAGCATATCCGGAAAGCGGACTGATTGAACAGTATGAAATCGGCTATGTATTGTGCACCAACGGAGAAGATGAAGCAGTGCAGGAAGCAGCATTGGAATTCCTGAAATTCAAGACCGGCAAACGGGCGCAGGAAATTTTCCTGGAAGATAACGGCGCGCTTCCTCTGACAGACCTTGTAGCCCTTTCTGATGATTTTAAGGCGGCAAATCCTCTGATTGCAGAACTGGTGGAAGCCAGCAACTCCAATGAATGGGATTTTAACAACATTGACAATACTGCAGTGGCAAGCACCATAGAGGCGTTTTCTTCCTACTATCCGGAACTTGCGTCCGGCGGAATGGCTCCTTTTGACTTCGCTGCAAAACTGACCGAAGCAGCTGCAAAAACAAAATAAACGATCATAAGGGGCTGTCAGGAAGTGACTGGATTTCCGCAATATATACTGTGCTTTCTCAGGCAACAGACTATATATTGTGCGAGAGTTCACTTTCTGGCAGTCCTTTTTTGACAGAACTTTCCTTATTTTATGTTCAAGGGACGTTCTGCCGCCACAAGTTTTATCAGTAGAAAGGAACGGTATCATATGACTAAAAAGAAAAGGTGGATTGTGACATTTCTGGCCCCGGGCCTGGCGCTGTTCACGTTTGTTTTTCTGATTTCCATGGTGCAGCTTTTCGTGACCTCTTTTACAGACTGGTCCATCGGGGCGCCGCCGGTATTTTCAGGATTAAAGAATTATATTTATCTTTTTACAGAGGATCAGGAGTTTCGGCAGAGCATTGTCAATACCTTAATCTGGATTGTGCTGCAGGCCACCATACATGTGAGCATCGGAACCACGCTGGCTCTGATTCTCAGAAGAAAACGCTGGTATACAAATTTTATGAGAGGAACCTTTATGATTCCCAATATTATTTCCAGCGCTGCGCTGGGCATGCTGTTTCTGTGCATTTTAAACCCTCAGTTCGGTATGGTAAACAGTATCATCCGGGCAGTTACCAAATCTGATTTTTCTCAGAACTGGTTTTTAAGCTCCAATACGGCATTTGCGGCGGTGACGCTGACCTGGCTGCCTTATGCGGGGCTGGTGACCATTCTTGTAATGGCGGAAATGGCCTCTGTATCGGAGGATATTTTTGAAGCGGCAAGAATGGACGGAGCCACGGATTTTCAGATTGACCTTAAAATTGTGCTTCCGATGATGCGCAATATTATCGGTACGGCCACCGTGCTTGCAGCCACAAGTATGCTGCAGAAGCTGGATATTATCATGATGACCACCAACGGAGGCCCTGCCGGAAAAACCATGAATATGCCCATGCATCTGTATCAGACGGCACTGACGGATAACAATTACGGTCTTGCCAATGCAGAAGGAGTGGTGCTGATTGTACTGGGCCTGTTTGTGGTAGGGCTGATCCGGGGCGTATACCGGATGGATAAGTAAGGAGGAAAAAGATGAAACATGTACGTAAAATACTGGCGGGGATTTTTCTTTTATTTATTGTAATCATTTCCATTGTTCCGTTTCTGTGGGTGCTTTCCTCCTCTTTTAAGAGCAATGCAGAGATTATGTCCTCTGTGGCGGGATATCCCAACGGGCTGAATTTTCAGAATTACGTTAAGGCTTTTGAGATTGCGCCGTTGGTTGGATTTTATAAAAACAGCATTTTTGTGGCCATTGTGTCCACCATATTGAATCTGCTGGCTCTCAGCATGGCGGCTTATGTGCTGGTGCGCTGCAATTTCCGTTTCAAAGGAGCGCTTACGCTGTTGTTTTCGGCTGCACTGGTGATTCCGGGGGCGGCTTTGCTGCAGCCTTTGTATCAGACCATGAATGCGGCCCATCTGTATAACAAGCTGTGGGGGCTGATTATTGTTTACACGGCCCTTGGAATGCCTACCACGCTGTACATAATGATGAGTTATTATAAGACCATTTCCCCGACGCTGGAAGAGGCGGCTTATATTGACGGAGCCGGGTTTTTCCGGACATTTGTACAGATTATTTTACCATTGACAAAGCCGGCTTTTGCAACGGCAGGGGTACTGCAGTTTTTGCTTTGCTGGAATGAATTTCAGTTTGCGCTGACATTGACTACCGGAGTGGAGAAACGTACGCTTCCCATTGCGCTGTACTATTTTAAGAGCTCGTTTGCCAGCGATTACGGAGCTATGTTTGCGGCTACAGTGCTTGTGACCATTCCCAGCATCGCAGTATATCTGCTGATGCAGAAGCAGGTAATTTCAGGACTTGCAGCAGGTTCCGTGAAGGAGTAAGAAAGGAGTCGGAACATGATATATCAAGCAGTTATTTTTGATTTGGACGGGGTGATTTGCTCTACCGATCAATATCATTATCTGGCCTGGAAAGAAATTGCGGATGATGAAGGAATTTATTTTGATGAGCAGATCAACAACCGCCTGCGGGGCGTCAGCCGGATGGAAAGCCTTGAGATTATTCTGGAAAAGGCTTCCAGAACTTATGCAGAGGATGAGAAGTCTGCCCTGGCGGAAAAAAAGAACCAGATTTACAGGAAACTTTTGGAGCGGATGACGCCTGCCGAGCTTTCGGAGGATGTGGCGGGAACGCTGAAGGAGCTGAAAAAGAGAGGCGTAAAGATTGCCATCGGCTCTTCCAGTAAAAACACGCCGGTTATTTTAAAGCAGATTGGCTTGAGCGGCAGTTTTGACGCCGTCAGCGACGGAAACAACATTACAAAATCCAAGCCGGACCCGGAGGTGTTCTTAACGGCTGCCGGGATGCTCAAAGAAGATGCAAAAAGCTGCCTGGTGGTGGAGGACGCACAGGCAGGCGTTGCGGCGGCAAAAGCAGGCGGATTTGACTGCGCGGGAATAGGAGAAGCCTCGGAAGATGCAGCGATTACATATTCCATTCGTAAAATCAGCGATTTGTTGGAGATTCTAAAATAGAAGGAGGAATATGCAGTGGCATTAGATTACAGCAGAGCCGGGGACTGGATTTTAAGAGAGGACAGCTTTGATCCGGAGCATCTGGGGAAATGCGAAGCAGTGATGTGCCTTGGAAACGGTTATCTGGGGCTTCGCAGCGCAATGGAAGAGAAATATCTGAATGAGACAAGGGATCTTTTGATTAATGGAACTTTTAATCAGTTTGATCCGTCCGCGGTGACAGAACTGCCCAATGCCGCCGATATGACGGCCATTGAGCTTACCGTAAATCAGGAACGGTTTACGTTAGAACAGGGAAACATAGATTTCTACAGCAGGGAACTGAATATCAGGAAGGCGGAATTGAAGCGGGAGGCAGTCTGGATTTCTCCCAAAGGAGAGCAGTTCAGTCTGACTTTTCGGCGGGTGGTGTCCTTAGACAGGCTTCATGATTTTGCAATTCAGGTGCAGATTACGCCCTTGTCAAATGATGCGGAGATTGAGATAAAATCCGGAATTGACGGCCGGGTGACCAATACCGGCGCACAGCATTTTACGGAAGGAGATATGCGTTTATATGAGGGAAAGCATATCCAGTATGTGCAAAAAACCACCCAGTCCGGAATCACCTTTGCCCTGAATACGGCCCACAGATTTTGGACGGAGGATGAGGAGTTGGAGCTTTCGGCCCAGCTTCATATGGAGGTTCGGAAGATTTACGGAATATACCGTACCAGGGTGAAAAAGGGCGAGACGTTAAAAATAGAAAAATATTGTAATGTATATACAACCAGGGATTTGGAACTGCAGGGAAAAACCGTGAAGGAAATGCAGGCGTTTTCTCTGGAAAAGCTGAAGGAGCAGAAGGCCTTTGGCTATGCGAAACTGGCAGCGGATACAGAAGCGGAATGGAACAGGCAGGTGTGGGAGCGGGTTCCCATCAAAATAGAAGGAAATGCATACGATGATTTTGCCGTGCATTTTGCCCAGTATCATATGCGTCTGATGGTTCCGGCCCATGACAACCGGATGAATATCGGCGCAAAGGGGCTGACGGGAGAAGGATACCGGGGGCACTGCTTCTGGGATACGGAAATTTTTCTGCTTCCCTATTATGCCTTTACGCAGCCTGAGACGGCCCGGAAACTGGAAGAGTACCGCTATCTGACTCTGCCCGGAGCCCATAAAAAGGCGGCGGACAATGGATACCAGGGCGCCATGTTCCCCTGGGAATCCGCATGGATGGACGATGGGGAGGTAACCCCGGAATTCCAGAATGCGGATATTGTGACCGGCCTTCTGATTAAAGTGTGGTCCGGGTTTATTGAACAGCATATCACGGCAGACGTGGCTTTTGGCGTGTGGCAGTATGCTTCAATTACCGGAGATCAGGACTTTATGGATCGGTACGGCTATGAACTGATTCTGGATACGGCCCGGTTCTGGGCGTCCCGCCTGGAGGAGAAAAACAGGCAGATTCACGAAAGGGTAAATGAACAGGGAATCACAGAATTTACAGAAACGGTGACAAAAGACGGTTTCCTCCATATCTGCGACGTGGTAGGGCCGGATGAATATAAAGAACATAAGACAGACAATGCCTTTACCAATTATCTTGCGGCATGGAATATCAGAAAAGCCATTGCCTGCTGCCAATTGCTGAAGGTGGAAAAGCCAAAATTATACCAGACATTGAATGAGAAGCTGGAACTGGAACACTGGTATCAGGAGTGGATACAGAAAGTGGATCGAATATTCCTGCCGGCGCCCAATGAAAAGGGCATACTGCCCCAGGATTCCACATACCTGAATCTGCAGGAAATTGATTTGTCAAAATACAAGGCCCAGGATTTTGTAGGCGGTATTTTCCATGATTATAACCAGACCCAGATCAATCAGCTTCAGGTGTCAAAACAGGCGGACGTGCTTGCGCTGTTCTTTTTATTAGAAGATCTCTTTCCCCGTGAGGTGAAAACTGCCACATGGGATTATTATTCCGAAAGGACCATACATGATTCTTCGCTATCACTCTGCACTCATGCAGTGCTTGCGGCGGATATGAGAGAACTGGAAGAAGCCTACCGGCTCTTTGAGAAATCCACAGAAATTGATCTGGGGCCGGTGATGACAACCTCTGACGCAGGTATCCATGCGGCATCCTTCGGGGGTATCTGGCAGGGAGCGGTCTATGGCTTTGGAGGATTGCGCACGTTAGACGGCAGGCTGAGAATTGATCCATGCCTGCCGGATGCGTGGGAAAAACTTACTTACGAGATTATCTGGCAGGGCCAGAGATTAGAGGTCAGCGTCACCCGCGGCAATGTCAGGGTGAAGAATCTGACGAAAACAAAAATTGTAGAGCTAAAACTGTGCAAAAAGACGGTTCAGCTTGAGAAAGAGGTGACGGCGGAACTTTAAAAATACAGATTTCTTCTTGACTGTACAGGCACTGGATGGTATATAATGTCAGAAAACATTCAGGAGGAAAAAGATGTATTCAGATTACAAAAGAAAAGGGATTACCCTCTTAAAAAAGGGGCAGAAAGGAATCGTTCACGCTTTATTCAGCCGTTTCGGGCTGATCCTGCTGCTGTTTCTGGTTCAGGTATTGATCCTGTTCAGCATCTTTCAGTGGTTCGAGGAATTTCTGCCCCATATTTTAGGCGGAACAGCGCTGTTTACCTTTGTCATGGTGATTTATCTTCTCAACAGCAGGATGAATCCCACAGCAAAAATCACCTGGCTGATTGTGATTGCGCTGCTGCCGGTGTTCGGCGTGCTGCTGCTGTTATATACCCAGAGCAATGTGGGAAATCGGGCGTTGCGCAGCCGGGTGAATCAGATGCTCGGCGATACCAGGGAATTGATTCCCCAGTCCCGGCAGATCATGAAAGAATTGGAACAGGAAAATCCGGGCGCAGCCGCACTGGCCCGCTATATGCACCGAAGCGGATGCCATCCGGTATATGCCCAGACAGCGGTGACTTATTTTCCTCTGGGAGAATATAAGTTTGAAGAAATGCTGAAACAGCTGGAACTGGCAGAGCATTTTATTTTTATGGAATATTTTATTGTGGATGAAGGGGTGATGTGGGGGCAGATACTGGAAATTCTGGCAGGAAAAGCCGCCCAGGGGCTTGACGTCCGCGTGATGTATGACGGCACCTGCGAGTTTTCCCTGCTGTCTCACGATTATCCCAAACGGCTCCAAAAGCTGGGGATTCAGTGCAAGGTGTTTTCACCGGTGACGCCCTTTGTCTCCACCCATTACAACTACCGGGACCACAGGAAAATACTGGTGATTGACGGCCATACAGCCTTTAACGGCGGCGTAAACCTGGCAGATGAATACATCAATCAAAAGGAAAAATTCGGTCACTGGAAGGACACGGCTGTGATGTTAAAGGGTGCGGCGGTACAGAGCTTTACCCTGATGTTTCTGCAGATGTGGGGGATTGACCAGCGGGAGACAGAGTATGGAAAGTTCCTTTCTGCCATTCCTGCCCTGGAGGAGAAAAAGGGATATGTCATTCCTTACGGAGATTGCCCTCTGGATCAGGACAAACTGGGAGAGCGGGTTTATATGGATATTCTGAACCGTTCCCAGAAATATGTGCATATTATGACCCCCTATCTGATTCTGGACGGAGAACTGGAAACAGCCATGAAATTTGCAGCGGAGCGGGGGACGGAAGTAGTTTTGATTCTGCCGGGAATTCCGGATAAATTCATTCCTTATGCGCTGGCCAAAACCCACTATGCGTCCTTACTGGAATCCGGGGTGAAAATCTATGAATATACCCCTGGATTTGTACATGCCAAGGTATTTGTCAGCGATGACAGGGAAGCGGTGGTGGGTACCATCAATCTGGATTACCGCAGCCTCTACCATCATTTTGAATGCGCCACATACCTGTACGGCACAGACTGCATTGCTGAGATAGAGGCGGACATGCAGGCCACTTTGAAAAAATGCAGGCAGGTGACGATGGAAACAGTACGCAGGGAGAAGTTAAAGATGAAGATTACTGGGAGTCTGATGAAGGCGGTTGCCCCTCTGATGTGATGTTTTTCCAGTTTGAGAAAATTTTAACAATTTTATAAAATTTTAACTGTCGGTATCCGGAAGGTTATGTTATAATGTAAATCATAAAAGACAGGTTGCTTTCAGTGACAGGTCAGCCTGCCTGAACTGCTGCTGATTTTATTTTATACAAAGAAAAGGAGAAGAAGAACATGGCAAGATTTACATTACCAAGAGATTTGTATCACGGAAAGGGGTGTCTGGAAGAACTTAAGAATTTAAAGGGGAAAAAGGCAATTCTTGTAGTAGGCGGCGGCTCCATGAAACGCCAGGGATTTCTGGACAAGGCAGTGAATTACCTGAAGGAAGCAGGCATGGAAGTGGAACTGTTTGAAGGAGTAGAGCCAGATCCTTCTGTGGAAACTGTCATGAAGGGCGCAGAAGCAATGCGCAAATTTGAGCCTGACTGGATTGTATCTATGGGCGGCGGCTCACCCATTGACGCTGCCAAAGCTATGTGGGCATTTTATGAGTATCCGGAGACAACCTTTGAGGATTTGTGCATCCCGTTTAATTTCCCGGAGCTGAGACAGAAAGCTAAATTCTGCGCGATCCCATCCACCTCGGGAACAGCGACAGAAGTGACCGCATTCTCTGTTATTACCAATTATCAGACAGGCGTGAAGTATCCCCTGGCTGACTTTAATATTACCCCTGACGTTGCAATTGTAGATCCGGAACTGGTAGAGGGACTTCCGGTAAAACAGGTTGCTTACACCGGAATGGATGCGCTGACCCATGCCATTGAAGCATATGTTTCCACTATGAACTGTTCCTTCACTGATCCGCTTGCACTGCAGGCCATTGAGATGGTTCTGGATTATCTGCCGGCATCTTACAACTGCGATATGACAGCAAGAGAGCAGATGCATTATGCACAGTGTCTTGCCGGAATGGCATTTTCCAATGCGCTTTTGGGAATTGTACACTCTATGGCTCATAAGACAGGCGCAGCATTCTCCACCGGCCATATTCCTCATGGATGCGCAAATGCAATCTATCTGCCCTATGTCATCAAGTACAATGCCAAAGATCCGGTTGCTGCAAAACGCTACGCAGAAATCGCACGGAGAATGGGCCTGGAGGGAACTTCTGAGAAAGCTCTGATTAATAGTCTTTGCGCTAAGATTGACGATTTCAATGTAAGGCTTAACATTCCAAAGACCTTGAAAGAATTCGGAATCAAGGAAGAGGAATTCAAAGAAAAGATTTCCGGCATTGCAGAACGGGCGGTAGGCGATGCATGTACCGGTTCTAATCCGAGAGAGATTGATCCTGCTACAATGGAGAAATTATTCACCTGTACATATTATGGAACAGAAGTTGATTTCTGATGATGCGGTAAATTTTCTGTTTATTAGAGATATGCTGTCCATGATGGAATAGTGAGAAAATGGGCTGTCCATGAAAGAACCGGACAGAATCCTGGGGAACCTTCCAAAAGGAAGGTTCCCCAAAGTTTTGCCTCTCAATAATAGTTTGTTTTGCCGCTTGAAACAGGATAGCCTGCGGCTATACCTCTGTGCGGATTTTCTGCACGTTACCATACTGTCTGCAATTCGTTTTCTAACTCAAGCACTTGTTCAAGGGCAAGGCCTGTATACATTGCAATCTCCTCGGAAGTCAATTTATTGGCTTCTATCATTTTTATTGCTACTGAGATTGCTCTTTTTCTGTCCCCTTCATTAAATCCTTGCTCGTATTTTTCTTGATACTGCATTTGCAATGTCATATAATCCAACCTCCATTTCTCATTGTTTCTGACAGATTGCACTGCTTTGTCTAACTCTCTGGTATAATCATCTTCCGGTTCTTTACCATCAATAAAATCAAGCAATCTTTTCAATTCTGGTGAGATGTCATCCAATGTGCCTTTGGTATTCAAAATAATCTTTGTTGTATCATCGCCCAAGCCCAGTTTTGTATTTTGAACGCAGCGGTTCTCAAAGGTATAAATATGACGATTTTGGCCAAATAAATCAAACGTACATACAAATATAACAAAACTGCGTTTCAAATCTTTATAGTTATCTCCCTTTTCCAGGAGATTCAAGTCTATCATTCCTTGATAGTATCTGGTTCTTTTTGGGAGATTTCTATTTTCTGTGGTTTGCATTTCGATGTTGTATATTGTTTCTTTTCCATCTTCAACATAGATATCCAAACGTACGCTTTTGGCATCCGCAGAAATATCTATTGTCTCCTGTGATTTCGGATATTCAATACGGGATATTTTTATTCCAAGTATACGTTCTAAAAATGGCTTGCAGAATTTTGGATTTCTCATGATAACGCTGAACATGAAATCATCCTTTATTTGCAGTTCCTCAAAAGCTTTTTCCATAGTTAACCCTCATTATGCTCAGCCTGCCGTCCGTCGGGCCGCATGGCCATCCATGCTATGGAAGCCAGGGGCTTTCATAGTAATTCCCTCTTTTCTTTACTTTTATTATAATATGCGCCTGTACTTTCGGCAAGCATTGATTTCCCTCTCCGCAGATATCATATGAGCTTCTCTGCGCCCCATGAGTCACCGGTTTTATTTTACTCTTGAATCACCGGATGTTTTTTTGTACAATGAAAACGTACAAATAATTATGGAAAGGAAACAGAGAATATGAGAAAATCTATCAGTTACAAAAGCAAAGTCTGCTGTTTTATGGCAGCAGTTATAATGTCACTGGCGTTTCTTTTTGTAAACGGCTGCGGAAACGAAACTGGCTCAAAGCAAGATTCCTCCAATGGAAATCAGTCGGCCTCCGGGCAGGAGCAAAGCGTTGGAGAACAGAATACCGGACAGGAACAGAATCAGCCGGCAGATGGACAGGAGCAGAATGCCGGAGAACAGAATCAGCCGACAGACGGACAGGAACAGAATGCCGGAGAACAGAATCAGCCGGCAGACGGACAGGAGCAGAATGCCGGGCAGGAGCAGAATCCCGGAGAACAGCAGACACAGGCGGGAAGCCAGGGGAATTCTGTCAATCAGTCGGGAATTGGAATGGAGGAAGCAAAGGAAGCGGCCCTGAAACATGCAGGACTGACGGCTGAGGAAGCGGTTTTTGTAAAAGAAGAGATGGACTATGAGGATGGCAGAACTGAGTATGAACTGGAATTTGTATCAGGGACGACCAGATATAAGTACGAGATAAGCGGGGAGGACGGGGCTGTTTTGGAAAGCTCCCAGGAAGCCATCGAGCAGATTCCTGGAAATATCCAGGGAGTGATTTCCGTGGAGGAGGCTAAAGCGGCTGTATTAAGCCATGCAGGATTTGCAGCGGACCAGGCGGCTTTTACCAAGATAGAATTAGAGCAGGAGCATGGAAGGTCAGAATATGAAATTGACTTTTATGCAGAGGGCAGAGAATACAGCAGTAAAGTGGACGCAGTAACAGGAGCCATTCTGGAATATGAAATAGACTGACGACGTACCAATATATATTTACAAGGCAGATAAGCGTTCAGGAGGACAGTTATGACAAAAGAGGAGCTGGCCCTTGCGGTGATAGAGCGGCTGAAGGCGGAATATCCCGATGCAGGATGTACGCTGGACTATAATCAGGCATGGAAGCTTTTGGTAAGCGTCCGTCTGGCGGCCCAGTGCACCGATGCAAGGGTCAATGTGGTGGTGCAGGATCTTTATGCAAAATATCCGGATGTGGCGTCTCTGGCGGATGCGCCGGTGGATGACATTGAGGCCATTGTAAGGCCCTGCGGACTGGGCCGGAGCAAGGCCAGAGATATCAGCGGATGTATGAAGATGATAAGGGATGAATATGAGGGCAGGGTTCCGGAGGATTTTGACGCTCTGTTAAAACTGCCGGGAGTAGGCAGAAAGAGCGCAAACCTGATTATGGGGGATGTGTTTGGCAAGCCGGCCATTGTGACAGACACCCACTGTATCCGTCTGGTGAACCGGATAGGGCTGGTGGAAAATATCAAAGAGCCCAAAAAGGTGGAAATGGCGCTGTGGAAGCTGATACCGCCGGAGGAAGGCAGTGACTTCTGCCATCGTCTGGTGTACCATGGCAGGGATGTGTGCACGGCAAGAACCGTTCCCCATTGTGAGAGATGCTGCCTTAGCGATCTCTGCGCCCTTCATTTGGCACAAAGCTCCCACTAAGTGGAGAATACATCTGCCAGAAAGCATTTTTCAAACAAGCTCTAGATCGTGATTGAAAAATCATTCTCTAGTACATCGAACAATCTATATTTCGATACACAGGAACTGCCGGCTTGCCCTTTGGCGAAACAAACGGTTCCCG
Source organism: Lachnospiraceae bacterium (assembly GCA_910575555.1). GTDB lineage: Bacteria > Bacillota > Clostridia > Lachnospirales > Lachnospiraceae > Petralouisia. Next base: position 120,542 of record CAJTFX010000006.1, read on the forward strand.
GGCGTATTGCGCGGAGGCGAAATCCACTGCTTACGGAGACTTAGGAGTGACGGCTCTCCGGAACTCCTTAGCCGCAGTTGGCAGTTAGTTCGCCAAAGCGCTGCCCGGTTTGTGTGCCAAAGGGCAAGCCGGCAGTTCTGTCCGTATCCAAATACAAAACGTTCGTTGCAGTGCTTTGGCATGTTTGAGAAACTGAAAAATGAGGACGCTGACAGTAAAGTCAAAGCCGGCAGATATGCAGCTTGCACAGCCTGCCGCCGCTGAAATAAGGATACTTCGGAACAGTTACAGAAAGAGAAATACAAGAAAGCGAGGAAATACAGATGGCAGTCATCAAACCATTTTGCGCAATCAGGCCCGACAGGGCGAAAGTAGATAAAATTGCGGCCCTTCCCTATGATGTGTATAACAGGGAAGAGGCAAAGGCAGAAGTCAAGAAGCATCCGGAAAGTTTTTTAAAGATAGACCGGGCGGAGACACAGCTTGCAGATACGGTGGACACTTATGATCCCCAGGTGTATCAAAAAGCCCATGACACGCTCTGGGAGATGGTGGAGAATGGCTCTTTTGTCCGGGAGGAAAAAAGGTGCTATTATATTTACACCTTAACCATGAACGGCAGAACCCAGACCGGAATTACCGCCTGCGCTTCCATTGACGACTATGAAAGCGGCGTTATTAAGAAGCATGAGAATACCAGGGCTGAGAAAGAGCAGGACAGGATTAACCATGTGAATATTTGCAATGCCCAGACCGGGCCGATTTTTCTGGCATACCGTTCCAATCCGGTGATCAATCAGGTGGTGGAACAGGTGCAGAATGAAGAACCGCTGTATGATTTTACGGCAAAAGACCAGGTGCGCCACACCGTTTGGGTGATTTCAGAAGAAGCGCAGATTGCCGCAGTGGAGGAAGCCTTTGCAGGAATCGGGGAAATTTATATTGCAGACGGCCATCACCGTGCCGCTTCCGCCGTGCGGGTGGGGCAGATGCGCAGAACAGAACATCCGGAGTATACAGGAGAAGAGGAGTTTAATTACTTTTTATCAGTGCTGTTTCCCGATGAACAGCTGATGATTATGGATTATAACCGGGTGGTCAAAGATTTAAACGGATGGACAGAAGAAGAATTTCTGGCGAAAGTATCGGAAATTTTTGCAGTGGAGGAATTGGGAAAAGATCCGGTAAAGCCGGAACAGAAAGGCTGTTTTTCCATGTACCTGAAGGGAACCTGGTACCGGTGCGCCATTGCTCCAAAGGATCAGACGGATGATCCGGTGGAAGGACTGGATGTATCTGTACTGCAAAAGAAGCTGCTGGCTCCGGTGCTTGGCATTCAAGATCCAAAGACAGACAGCCGGATTGATTTTGTAGGAGGAATCCGGGGCCTGAAGGAGCTGGAGAGAAGGTGCAGCCTGGACTGCAAGGCGGCATTTGCCATGTATCCCACGTCCATTCAGGAGTTGTTTGCAGTGGCGGACGCAGGCCTTCTGATGCCGCCCAAGTCCACCTGGTTTGAGCCGAAGCTGCGCAGCGGACTGTTTATTCATGAGCTGGAGCAGTAATGGCGAGTGAAGCTTCCGTTTCCGCAAATACCTGGCAGAGCCTTGCAATGGCCTCCTTCATGTGCTCGGGAGGTATGGCAGAATAATTCATAATAAATGTATGGTTTCCCAAAGCAGGCTCCTGTGTATGGAAGCGGGACAGGGAAGCAATGCGGAGCCCTTTGGTTTCGGCGTTTTGCACAATGATTTCATCCGGAACAGAAGTGTCCACATACATGAGAAAATGCAGCCCGGCGTCTTTTTCCGTAATCGTAATGCGGGAGGAGAGAGGGCTGTTTTTTAAGCAGTCCAGCAGCAGATCCCGCTGATTGTGATAGAAATTACGCATTCGGTTGATATGCCGCTCAAAATGGCCGTCCTGGAGGAACCGGGTCAGGGCATACTGTTCGAAATTGGATACCGTACAGGAATAAAACCCCATGGTCTGGTGGAACCGTTCCATCAGATGGGCCGGAAGCGCCATATAGCTGATGCGGATGGTGGAGGAAAGGGTTTTCGTAAAGGTATTCATGTAAATTACTTTTTCCATCACGTCAATGCTCTGGAGAGAGGGAATGGGTTTTCCCATAAACCGGAACTCACAGTCGTAATCATCTTCAATAATATATCTTCCCTCTGTTTCAGCGGCCCAGGCAAGGAGTTCATATCTGCGGCTGATGGGAGTGACAATGCCCGTGGGAAAATGGTGGGAGGGAGAAATATGCACAATATCTGCGCCGGACTCCTGCAGCCGCCCCATATGTATGCCCTGGCGGTCCATGGGAATGTGGCGGCATTTCACATGATGGCTCTTGTAAATGGAGGATATTTTCTGATATCCCGGATCTTCCACACCGTAAATGTTCTGAAAGCCCAACAGCTGAATCAGAATTCCGTAAAGATATTCCGTTCCCGCCCCCACGATAATCTGTTCCGGATGGACCGTCATTCCCCGAAAATCCTTCAAATGCCTGGCAATGGCCTGGCGCAGAGGAAAAATACCGCCGCTGGGAGAGTGTTTCATCAGGGCAAACCGGTCGTCTCCGATTACCTCCCGCATGACTTTGGCCCAGATAGAAAATGGAAAAGTATCCGGATGGGTCTGGCTGCTGGTAAAATCGGCAAAGCAGGACTCTTCCTTCGGGTTTTCCACAGGCTTTGGCGGAGGGGAAGCAGGAAGGGCGGGCCTTGGAATGCCGGCGGAAATATCTGCGGCATAGTAGCCTTTTTTGGGAATAGAATAGATATAGCCCTCTGCCAAAAGCTGTCCGTATGCGTTTTCCACCGTAATGGCGCTGACATTCAAATGCCTGGAAAAGCTGCGTTTGGAGGGAAGCCGGTCTCCTGGGGCCAGCGCGCCTGATACAATATCATTTTTAATACATTGGTACAGGTATTCGTAAAGGCTCATGGAGCCTATTTCCGAGAAAGAATAAGTAAGCATAACAAATCTCCAATCTGGCCATTTTAAAAATATAAAAAATCAGTGAGTATGTAATGCCACTATTATAGAAAAAGAAAAGCGATTTGTAAACAGCCTGTTTTAAAATGCAGAAAAAATCAGTTTTGTTCCGGCGGTCTCATATCCCGGCAGAGGGAAAGTTGCGGTTTGGAGGAAAGATAATCATGCCATCGGGATATACTATGCATAAGACAGAGAATGGGAAAGTCAGGTTATGCTAAATTTGGAGGAAACTATGAAGTTAAAGGATTTCTTGCAGCAGGAGGAATTTCTTGTCAAATGCCAGTGGGGCATCAGTCTTATGAGCGCCAGGCTGCAGATGATCAATGCGGAGCTTGGCATGCGCTGCGGACGGGAAGTGATTCACAGGTACTCAAGCAGGATTAAGTCTTATGAGAGCATTGCGGCAAAGTTAAGGAAAAAAGGGGTGGAAGAAAGCGTTTCGTCTATGGAGGAATATGTAAATGACGTGGTGGGCGTCCGGGCAGTCTGCACCTATACCGATGATTTATACCGGATTGGGGAACTGCTCTGCGCCCAGCAGGACATGCGCCTGCTTAAGAAAAAAGATTATATCAGACATCCCAAGAAAAGCGGATACCGCAGCCTGCATCTGATTTTTCAGGTGCCGGTTTCTTTTCAGGAGGAGACCCGGTGGGTGAAAATTGAGGTGCAGCTCAGAACCGGAGCCATGGATTACTGGGCGGGACTGGATTATCAGCTTCAGTATAAGAAAGAGAACCGCAAAGCGAAAAATATCGGCAGGGAGCTGAAAGCGTATGCCAATGCCATTGAACAGATTGACAGTAAAGTGTTGGAGCTGCGAAAGCGGATCGAGGCAATATAAAAATAAAAATTCACAGTTTGCCGTAAAAAATACGCAAAAACCTTCCATTGGCTGTTGAATTGTAAACCCCTTAACGTTATAATAAAAACAATAGTTGAAAAGGGTGATTTATGATTACAGGAAAAGGAGGGAATGCAGGTGAGTAAAAAAACAGGGAACAGGAACAAGATATCGTTCGGCATTATGCAGAGAATTCTTGCAATTGCTTTTGTGCCGCTTTTGTTTCTTGCAGTAATTATAGCGGCTTTTTCTGCAAGAACCATAAGAACGGGAATGCAGGATGAGGCCATTAAGAGGCTGAGGGACATTGCAATCGGGGTAGAGCAGGTTTTATTGGCGGCGGATGAGGGGGATTTCTATTCAGATGGACAGAATTTGTACCGGGGCGAATATAATATCTCAGAGGATTTATCTTCATATGAAGCATTTTCTGCTGCTTCAGACATTGAAATTACCATTTGCTGGGGAGATACCCGTATGATGACAACCCTGAAAGATGAAAAAACAGGGGAAAGTATGGTGGGAACCAAGGTATCAGAAACGGTAGTGCAGAATGTGCTGAAAGACGGAGCGGAACATACGGATAAAGATATGATCATCAATGGAGAGCCGTATTTTTGCTGTTACATACCGTTGAAAAATAATGACGGAACGATTGTAGGCATCATTTTTGCAGGGGAGCACGGCAGCGGAATTGAGGAATATATTGATCGGGAATTATGGCAGATCACCGGAATCAATGTGGCGGTAATTCTTTTCTCCAGCGGGCTCATTCTCTTTTTCTCAAGGACATTGGCCAGAGCAGTGCGGAGAGAAGAAGAGGTGTTAGAGCAGCTTGCAGAGGGAAACCTGAACATTGAGGTGGATGAGAAGCTGCTGAGAAGGCAGGATGAACTGGGAAGCATGGCGCGGGCATTGAAGAATCTGATTCACAACCTTTCGGGGATTATCAATCATATGCAGGAATCTGCCGGGCATCTGATGCATTCCGGCCAATCTCTGGACGAGATGGCAGAGCGGGTAAATGCCAATGCAGTGGAAATTAACAAGGCTGTGGAGGATATTTCCGCAGGAGCGGCCACCCAGGCGGAGGAGATTGAGACAGCATCGGGACAGATTATGGATATGGGAAATGTCATTGAAAATATCGTACAGGATGTGGATAAGCTGAATGACACTTCCCAAAATATGAAACAGGCGGGAGATACTTCCGCCGCAATTATGAAGGAGTTGGTTTCTTCCACTGCCAGGGTCAATGAAGCCATCGGCAAAATCGGAAGCCAGATTTACGCCACCAATGAATCGGCCCAGAAAATCCGCGCGGCAGTGGATATTATCACTTCCATTGCCAGTGAGACTTCCCTGCTGTCTTTAAATGCAAGCATAGAGGCTGCAAGGGCAGGGGAATTCGGCAAGGGATTTGCAGTGGTGGCGTCAGAGATACAAAAACTGGCGGAGGAATCCAACACTTCGGCCCAGACAATTACAGATGTGATTAATTCGCTGCTGGCAGATTCAGAAATGACCGTTAGGATTATGTCGGAAGCCGAAGAGATCATCAAAGATCAGAAAGAGAAACTGGACGCTACCCAGAGCCATTTTGTGGAAGTAGCTGCAGGAATTAACAGTTCCAGAGAGGATGCCGCCATGATAGAAGAACGGACGCAGGTTTGTGATGTCTCCCGGAAAACAGTTGTGGAGGTGATCAGCAATCTGTCTGCGCTGTCTCAGGAAAATGCGGCGTCTGCCCAGGGAACCACAGCTTCTATGGAAGAGCTGAACGCTACCATTCAGTTGCTGGCAGAGGCAGCCAACAGTCTGAGGGGACTGTCTGATCAGATGGAAGAAGAGATGAAATTTTTTAAACTGTAACAGAGCGGCAGCGGGGCTGTCAGGACAATTTAATCTGTCCTGGCAGCTTTTGTTTCAGTGACTATGAGAATCTCGATTATATCACACTCCGCCGCGCAGGAGCAATATCGTAAATGCGGCTGCTTTCCTTAACAGTCTGGGAATCCTGTTCCCGGATAATGTAAATGGGCCGGTTTTTATTTTCCATGTAATCTCTGGAGAGATATTCCCCCAGAATAAACAGCATTAACATCTGCAGACTGCTTAAAAACAACAGAATTGTGGATACAAAGTAGGCAGTTCCGACACTGTGGTGGAAAAAGACCTGCTGTACCAGTCCAAAGCCTCCCAGAATACAGGACAACAGCAGCAGGAGAGAGCCCAGGATGCCGGGCAGCTTCAGGGGTACGGTGGAAAAAGAGAGGATTCCGTCAAAAGCATAGACAAACAGGCTTTTCAGATTCCATTTGCTTTTTCCGGCAGCCCGCTCCACATTGTGGAATTCCACCCATTTTGTCTCAAATCCCACAAAAGAGAAGATTCCTTTGGTATAACGGTTGTATTCCTTCATGGAAAGGATGGCGTTCACCATGCTGCGGTTCATCATGCGGAAGTCTCCGGCCCCGTCGCTCATGTCCATATGGGTCATGCGCTGAATGACTTTGTAGAAGCTTCGGGAAAGCAGGCCCCTGAGGGCGCCGTCTCCTTCTCTTCCCATCCGTTTTCCGGCGCAGCAGTCATATCCTTCCTGGCTGACGGCATGATACATGGCAGGCAGGAGTTTGGGCGGATGCTGCAGGTCGGCGTCCATAATGACGCAGTAATCTCCCGAAGCCTGTTTCAGTCCGGCATACATGGCGGCTTCTTTGCCGAAATTCCGGGAAAAGGAAATGTAATGGCAGTTTTTATCCTGGTAACAGAGCAGCTTCAGAATGTCCAGCGTGTGGTCTTTGCTGCCGTCGTCGATAAAGACAAATTCATAATTTAAATCTTCGATTTCAGTTACGATGGCGGAGGTTTCCCGGTAGAAAAGGGAAATCACTTCTTCTTCGTTGTAACAGGGTACGATGATGCTTAATTTATTCATGGCTTTCCTCTCCTTTCTGCTGCTGAATGGCAGGTAAACTGACAGACGCTTTTACACATGAGGCAGGTTTCTGAAAAATATGGCATTTGCAGATTACGTAATTTGCTGCCACAGTCACAAAACTTACGGCAATTTTGGAAATTACCGGCCGGAACTGGCAGCTTTGTATGAAAAATGCCAGAAGCAGGTTTTCCGTAATCAGTGTGAGAAACCGCATGGATACAAAGGAAAACATCTCCTTTCCAATCTGGTTGCCGGAACGGAACACGAATTTCCGGTTGGTGACATAGGCAAACCCTACTGCAAAAACCCAGGCGATGGTGTTGGCTGTCAGATATTCCGCACCGGTGTGCAGCAGCGTCAGATAAACCGCGTAGTTCACAAAGGTAGTGGCGCCTCCGGTCAGCAGGTAGCTGAACAGCTCCCGGAAAGAATTGTTTTGAAACATCATTTGCAGTTGTTCATAAAATTTGTTGCTGGATAAAAACTTTTTCATCATGTCTCCTCTTTTCTGTATCAATGATTGATATATAATAAAGAACCGTTTTGAAAATATACGGTTACGAACAGTCGCATGGCGGATGCTTCTTTGAAACAGCGGGGTTACCAGAAAAAGAACCAGGGATAACAGGCTTATAATCAGAGAAATTCTTTTTCCCGGCGGTTGGTAGGCGATGACAATTTCATGGGTTCCCGCTGTCAGGGGAATGCCGACAAATTCGGTGTTTACCCGGCAGGCCGGCACATGTTCTCCGTCCAGTAAAATCTGGTAGCCATCCCGGTAAGGAAAGGAGGTAACGAACCATCCTTGTTCCTGGAGAGAAGCAAAGCCGCGAAAGAGTGATTTTCCTTTCTCCGGTGAAGCATTGACTTCCCAGATATTCTGGTTTCCCCACTGGGACAGATCCATGATCCAGAGCCGGATATCTGATAAGATATAAGTTCCGGCGGAAAGTTCCAGCTTCAGGCTGCGAATCTCTTCATTGGAAGAAACCATCCAGGTAAAAGTATCATTGCGGTTGGGATAGGGCGCATGCTTCCCGGAAAGCTTGTTGCGGATGCCGTTGAAATCTATGGTCACCTCCCTGCCGGAAGGTGATGTTACATTTAAAGCACAAATCAGCATCTGGTTCTGTAAAGGTTTCTGTAAAGGAATGACAGCTTTTGTTTTCGTTTTCAAAGAAAGCTTCAGGCTGCAGTCCGCCTGGTTCCATTCACAGACGATGCCCTGGGCTTCCAGCAGATTTATCAGGCCGGGAAGATCCAGGCTGTCTTTGGAAACAGCGGTAATCTGAGAAGTCTGCATAAAATCTTCCGCAGCCGTACTGTTTCCGGAAGCTGTACCGGAATCTGTGCTGTTCCCAGATTCCATGTCCGTAATCGTATAGCGGGTCATTGCCTCCAGGGAATAGGGAAATTCCAGTTTCTCATATTCTGTCTGGGCCATGGTTCCCGTGCTGGCATAGGCAGTGGGAAGGACATGTTGATTTTCCGCAATCACGATGCCTTCTTTTTCCGCTATGGGGCTGTATCCCCAGGGAAGCCGGGAGGATTTGGCCTGTATATACCGTATGCCCATCAGATAGGAAAACATGGGATTGGCGTCAGACATCAGGGCCACCCGGTTGCGGACGCGGATGGGATTTCTCATTGTATTATAATAGAAATCAGCGTAGCCGCTGTCTGTCACTGAGGAGTACATGGTGGTTTTTCCCATACCTGTAAGGGAGAGAACATTGACATTGGCATAAGGTTCTGTCAGAGTGTCAAACCGGTATTGCCTGTCAAAGTTTAATTCCTCCAATTCCTCACTGGAAAATACATGCTGCCGTGTATCGGTATCCGAGATAAATTTATCCTGCCGCCCGATTGCAATGAATGCCGTCATGGGAAACAGGCACAGCAGCAATGTAAGGGGCAGCCGCACCTTTTGGGGAGCGCCGGCTTTGCAGCTTAAGTGCAGCAGAGCGAAAATTCCGGCTGTCAGCCCTGCATCCAGAACGAGCGCCGGGGAATACTCGGAGAATAAAAGCGGAGTGAAGCAGAGCAGCCCGCAGATCAGACTGTGGCGTTCCTCTCGCTCAAACAACCGCTCCAGTGACAGGGCGCAAAGCAGAATCAGCAGCGGAATCAGGGGAATCAGCACCTTGTGCCGCACATACAGCATACCGCTTAACAGCCAGGAGCATGTATTTACGGTGAGGCACAGCAGCAATGCAAGGCTGAGAAGCCGGGTGCTTTTCCGCTTTATGCTCAGCAGCAGCGTGTACAGGCTGAGAATGGTCAGCCCGCAGCCGTAGGGGTGGTACAAAAGAGATTTCATGGAGAAATCAAGAGATAATATCTCCTGAATGGCCGGGGCAGTTCCGGCGTCTTTTTTGGTGGAAAGCAAATCCAGTCCCGTAGGCAGCAGCAAAACTGCGGCAATTCCGATGGAAATTCCAACAGAAAAGAAAAAGCGAAGCCAAAGGCTTAAATGGGCAGATTTTCCCGGCATAAAATACATACAGTGAATGAGATACAGCAGCAAAACTGCCAGGACTGCCGGGGCAAAGTAATAACTGTGCAGGTAAACCATCACCAATGCTGAGACCAAAAGCCCATGCTTCTTTTTTTCCAGAAGCCGATCTATGCCGAGTAATGCCAAAAGCAGAAAAGGCATATAGTTGACAAACATAATCTGATGGTGGGCATGGTAAAAACAGGCGGCGCAGGCATACAGGATTCCTCCCATGAAAGAGAAAAAAGGGCGGGAAAGATGTTTCTTCAGCCAGTAACAGCACAGGTTTGCCCCTGCAATCAGCTCCAAAATGGCATAGACAGAAATAATTACGGTCATGGGAACCTGCGGCAGCGCAAAAGAAAGTAAAACATCCGGCCGCAGCAGCCCGTAATAGGAAAAATCATAGATATTGCTGCCTGCGCCCAGGGGTGAAGTATCCGGAAGTATCTGCCCGGTTTCCTGAAAGATTGTCCGGAACTGCTGAGCCACAGCCACATGCTGACTGAACCAGTCTCCCTCAGAACCGAAGATGCTGTCTTTTGGAAGAATCAGCAGCACACAGAGAAGGGTGAACAGAGTCAGCAGCAGCGGGCAGAACAGAACATGTAATTTTTTTCCAGTATGATGTATATAAGTATTCTGATTCATAAGCTCCTCCCGATGTATGTATGAGTATAAATGCTTATTCTTATTATAACGAGTCATTCAATGATTCGACTGCAAGGAAAAGTATAAAAGGAAAATCTGAAAAAAACATGGAAGAAAATCTTAAAGATTCTTAAGAATTTTTAAACCAACACAAATTTATGCTAAAATGAAACAGAATTCATATACCCGTGACCAGATAATTTACCCGCGAGTATAAATATGTGACAGGAGATAAGCAATGAACGGAAATGAAATGCCCAGAATTCTGATGGTGGACGATAATCCGGAAATCCGGGAGGTGGTCAATATTTTACTGTCCGGCGAAGGCTGCCAGGTGGACGAGGCCTCAAACGGAGCCCAGGCCCTTCAAAAGATCCAAAAGACAGAGTATGATCTGGTAATTTTGGATGTGATGATGCCTCAGATGAACGGATACCAGACTTGTCTGGAAATCAGAAAACACAACAACACTCCTATTTTATTTCTGAGCGCCAGGTCTCAGGTAGAGGACAAGACCTTGGGGTTTTCCAGCGGAGGAGATGATTATCTGCCAAAGCCCTTTTCCTACCAGGAGCTCTTAAGCCGGGTTAAAGCGCTTATACGCAGATATCAGGTCTACCGGGGAAAGGAATATCAGGAGGACAGACATTCCCCAAATGCCCGTCAGGCTTCTCAGAATGAACGTGTGATCAGCCTGCCCGGAATAGAAATCTATGAACAGCAGGAGAAGGTGCTGTCGGAGGGAACAGAGATCGAGCTGACAGACATTGAATTTGCAATTCTGCATCTCCTTGCCGGCCACAGAGGACAGATTTTTTCAGCCCGGCATTTGTATGAAAGCATCTGGGAAGAAGATTATTATTACGGAGCGTCCAATACCGTGATGGTACATATCCGCAACCTGCGGGGGAAAATCGAAAAAGACCCCCACAATCCGAAAATTATTAAAAATGTCTGGGGAAAAGGATACCGCTGTGAGTAAAAACCGGAAGGGAGCAAAAAGGGAGGAGATTTCTGTGAGAAAAAGCGGCGGAAAGCAAAAATGGCAGGAAAGGTGGCAGGAGCTCACCGGCAAGATGACGTTCCGGCTGTTTCTGCTGCTGATAGGATGCGGATTTCTGACATTTGGAACCTTCTGGTTTCTGATGCAGTATCAGGTTCAGTTTTATGTGAATCTGGTGAAAAACGGATGTATTGAATTTGACGCGAAGCAGATTACAGAGGACATGAAGAAAAAGGCTGAAAATATCCGATTTGCAGATTACAGCCAAAAAGAACTGATAGACTATCTGGAAATAGAAAAATATGACGACGGCTATACTTCTATTATATTTTATGACGAGGAGGGCCAGTTTCAGTTTTACGCACTGGACTACAGCGTATCGGAAACATTTCTGGGAGGCGCGTTCTGGTATAATAACACGTATTATGGCGGGCTGAACTGGATGGGACAGGTGGAATTTCTGGATACCACAGAAACGGTCATGGTGTACTCTCTGCATCAGTCTTTGATTGCAGCGCCTTATTTTTTCTGTTCCCTGCTGATCAGCATGCTGATGCTCCTGCCGGTGATTATCTATGTATGGCGGAGGATGCGTTATGTGGGCAGGGTAAAGAAAGAGATTTTGATTATGGCAGACGGAGATCTGGAACATTCTGTTACGGTAAAGGGAAGAGACGAAATCGGAATCCTGGCCAGGAATCTGGATGAAATGCGCCTGGCGCTGGAGGAAAATATCCGTCAGGAGCAGGAGGGGAAAAAAGCGAACCATGATTTGATCCGCTCTGTTTCCCATGATCTGAGAACGCCCATGACTACTTTATACGGATACCTGGAAATTCTGGATCAGAAGAAATGCCCTGACGGAAAGCAGGAGGAGTATATCCGGCGGTGCATAGACAAAGTAGAGGAAATCCGCGCCCTGTCCGATAAAATGTTTGAGTATGCCCTGATTTATGGAAAAAAAGAGCAGGAGGAGCTGACAGAGCTCTTTCTGTGGGAATTGCTGGAAGAGATGGAAAGCAGCCGGGAATTTCTGATGTTAAACGGGTTTCAGGTGGAAGAAGAATTTCTGGCGCCGGAAGAAGTGAAATTCCGGGGAAACCGGATTTTTTTTCAGAGGGTGTTCAATAATCTGTTTTCCAATATTTTAAAATACGGAGACAGAGAACAACCGGTACAGCTGTCGGTTAAAACGGAAAAGGGATATGTGGAATTTGTTTTCCGCAACTGGAAAAGGAAAGAGGAAGAACAGGTGGAAAGCAACAGAATCGGCTTGAAAAGTGTGCAGAAAATGGTAGAATTGCAGGGAGGGCATTTTTTTGCGGCGGAGGAGGAAGAAACCTTTGCCGTTACGATAGGGTTTCCGCTGCAGGAATGACCATACATATGCCAATCAATGAAATGGAGGAGCGCAAATGCGGGAACAGTTAACCAGAAGTGATGTGAAGAAAATAGAAGAAGAAATTGAGTACCGGAAGCTGGTGGTGCGCAAAGAAGCCATCGAGGCGGTGAAGGAGGCCAGGGCCCACGGAGATTTAAGCGAAAATTTTGAGTATCATGCGGCCAAGAAGGACAAAAATAAGAACGAAAGCAGAATCCGCTATCTGGAACGGATGCTGAAAACAGCGGTGATTGTGTCAGATGCTTCCAAAGAGGATGAAGTGGGGATTAATAATACAGTTACCGTGTATTTTGAGGAAGATGACGAGGAACAGGTCTTTCGGCTTGTGACTTCCATCCGGGGAAATTCCATGAAAAACTTAATCAGTACGGAATCTCCCATCGGGAAAGCAATCCTGGGACATAAAGCCGGGGACAGAGTGCAGATAAAGGTCAGCGACGATTACAGTTACTATGCTGTAATCCGAAAAATTGAAAATACATCGGAGGATGAACATGACGCCATCCGGGGGTTTTAACGGTAAAACAGCCGTCAGGCTATTTTACAAACTTCTCAATGGCGTTTTTCAGATCCTCTAATGCCTGCTGATCCCCATGTTCCACTGCATCCACAATACAGTGGGAGATATGATCCTCCAGAATGATTTTGCCAATATTATTGATGGCGGAGCGGACAGCGGCAATCTGAATCAGAACCTCACTGCAGTCCCTGCCGTCTTCCACCATCCGCCTGACAGCTTCCATATGGCCGATGGCCCGGGCCATCCGGTTCAGCACAGCCTGGGTCTGTGTGTGGCTGTGAGAATGTGTATGAGCTGTCTGTGAACTGTTTTCTGGCGTCTGCCCTTCCGTTGGAGCCTGCTCAGAAACAGGATAACTGCTGTCCGAATCATTGTTTTGCAAGTCTGTAAACCTCCTTCTTATAGAAACCAGACATTCTGACTGGTGGAGGACACACAGGCTGCGCCTGCGGAAAGCATGGAAATTACATCCTCTTTCTCAGAAATCAGTCCGCCGGTAATCACAGGAATGTGATTCATGCTGCATATACGTTTTAAGACCCGCGGCATCAGAGCCGGCAGAACCTCAATCACGTCAGGTTTTACATTTTGAAGCTGTTTCTCAATGCTGGAAAGCGCAAGTGAATCAATCACAAAAAAGCGGAGCACGGTAAACAGAGACAGTTTTGCAGCATATTTGATCAGTGCAGGTTTGGTGGAAATAATACCGTCTGCCTCTGTGCGCTGCTGAATATAGTCTACGGCAATTTCCTTGGGCGCCAGTCCGGTAATCAGATCCAAATGCACCACAGCCAGTTTGCCGGCCTGTTTGATTCTGGCAACGATATCAGGAATATTGCAGATATCGCCGAACAGAATAAAGATAATCCGGCTTTCACAGGTCAGGGCGCATTCTAAACTCTCAAAGCTGTTAACAGCGGCAATAACGGGTGAATCTTCAATAGCTTCACGGTATTCCTTTTTCATAAGCATACTCCTTTGCGTATCCGGTATTGCCTTTTATTATACACGACAGATAAGAACTTTGCCATATGCAGCGTCAATTTTCAGTCCCGTCGTTTATTTTTCTGCTGTTTCATCTCAAGGCTCTGGTAAAATCGGGCCTGTTCCACAATCAATTCCTGACGTTCTGCAGGAAGCGTGCGGTAGAGATGAATCAGGGCTCCTTCGATTGGGTTTAAAGCAGAAGGAGAAGGTTTTTTCTCATTGCTGAGGCCCAGAAGATAATCCGTGGTTACGTCAAAGTATTTGGCAAAGCGGATTAAAGTTGCAAAGTCCGGTTCCCGGTTATTGTTGACATATCCATTTAAAGTGGATGATGCGATATGAAGATCCAGGGATAATTGCTTCTGGGTTAAATTTCTTTCTTCAAGCAGATTTTCCAGCCGGATATAGAAATCCATCAGGGCACCTCCGTTTCGATAGATTCAGGTATCTTTATCTTAATAGAAGATGCTGCTTTGAAAAAAGAAATTCTCGGAATGAGAATCCTGTTTCGCATTTTGAGAATCTCAATCGCCAATGGGGTACAGCCTATTTTTTCTGTGGAAGGTCCAGGTCTTGATGACAATAGATATGTGCCTGTTTGATCAGGTAGATTTGTTCCTGAGGACCAAGCGTCCGATAAGTGTAGAGTAGATCTTCTTCTTTGTCATCATAGAATTCACCTGAAGGATAAGGGCGCCGGATTTCAGTGACGCCTAAAAGGTAGTCTGTGGATACTTTAAAATATTTGGCCAGTTTAATCAGTGTGGCAAAGTCCGGTTCCCTGTTTCTTCTGAGATATCCGTTCAGAGTGGACGGCGCAATATGAAGCTCATTGGATAATTGCCTCTGAGTGAGATTGTGCTCCTCTAATAAATTTTCCAGTCTTCTGGATAATTCCATATAAATGTTCCTCTTTTGTAAAAATATTACTCTTATGTAACACAGTGTTGCGATAGAAATATTTTACGAAAAAATTACAGGAAAATAACGGAATTATTCGAAATGCGAATAAAATTCACAAATGTGAATCTTTTCCAATCACTGGAAATACAGGGGTTTTCATTTTATAATTGCCCGGCCTCTGAGGCGGTGCGCAGGCAGGCCCCGGGAACTGCTCCCGGATTCACATCACTGCCATCCGCCGTCTAAAGAGATAATCTGGCCGGTCATATAGGAAGGGGCATTGACAATGGATAAAGCGAGTCTTGCGGCTTCCTGGGGCAGCCCGAATCTTCCGGCAGGAATTTCTGCGGCAAGCTGTATGCGTTCCTCTTTTGTAAAGCATTGGTTCATACGGGTGTCGATGACGCCGCAGGCAATGGCGTTGACGGCAATGCCGCTGGGGGCAAGCTCTTTTGCCAGAGCCTTGGTAAAGGAATTGACGCCGCCCTTAGAGGCGGAATAGGCCACTTCGCAGGAGGCTCCCGCCGCGCCCCATACAGAGGAAATATTTATAATAGTTCCTGATTGGGCCTGAACCATGGGTGGAACGGCGTATTTGCAGCAGCAGAACAGAGAGGTAAGGTTTACCTGAAGCACCCGGTTCCATTCTGAAAGGCTCATATCCGTAAGCAGGCCGATGTGGGAGACGCCTGCATTGTTTACCAGGATATCGGTTTTCCCAAGCTCCCGGGCTGCGGTTTGAAACGCCTGTTTCACAAAGGCTTCATCGCTGACATCTCCCACCATCGGCAGGCAGGGGACATGGTAAGTATGATGAAGCTCCCGGGCAAAGCTGTAAAGCTCCTGTCCTGAGGCCCGGCAGTTCAGGGCAAGGCGGTACCCGGCTTTGGCAAATTCTTCGGCAATTGCCCGGCCGATGCCCCGGGAAGCGCCGGTAATAAAAGCAGTTTTTGATTTCATAATATGAGGAAAATCCTTTCTGTGAAAAATCCCTTTGGTTTCTTTGTATGATCTTTTATCATGAATCGGGGAAAGTGTCAAGAATTCCCAGAGATTTATTGTATTCAGATCTGGGGTGTGGTATAATATGTTTCACAGAGAAGTTTCGGAAACTTTCTGAATGATACTTAAGAGTAGACTTATCTGCCCAAAGGCGGCTGTTCTGGTTGGAAGGAGCAGGAACTGCCTGACAGATGCTCTGGCTCACGGGTATACCAAAATAAGCAGAAAAGGGGTTGGACACCATGCGTATTACAATCAGCGGAAAAAATATTGATATCACAGACGGATTGAGAACAGCGGTAGAGGACAAGTTATCCAAGCTGGAGCGGTACTTTACCCCTCAGACAGATATTGTTGTAACCTTAAGCGTGGAAAAGGAACGCCAGAAGATTGAGGTTACCATTCCGGTGAAGGGAAACATTATCCGTTCTGAGCAGGTCAGCAATGATATGTATGTTTCCATAGATTTAGTGGAAGAGGTTATCGAGAGACAACTGAAGAAGTACAAGAATAAGATTGTGGAGAAACAGCAGGCAGCAGGCAGCTTTCAGCAGGAGTTTATTGAGAAGGAAGTGGAGGACGACGAGGAGATCAAGATTATCCGTACCAAACGCTTCGGCATGAAGCCCATGTATCCGGAGGACGCCTGCATCCAGATGGAACTGTTAGGGCATAATTTCTTCGTATTCCAGAACGCGGAAACCGAAGAAGTGAACGTAGTATATAAGAGAAAAGGAAATACATACGGACTGATTGAACCGGAATTCTAGAGCATGTTTTATACACGCTCTTATACGCTCCGGGTTCGCAGGGAGAAGGCAGAGAGCTGCCGCAAAGGGAAGAACTTTGCGGCAGTTCTTTTTGTATGGCAAAGTTCTCAGAAAAAGTGTGCCTGCGGCAGCGCCGGTATGCCGGGGAAAAGGCAAAAAATGCTCTCTCCCCGGTAAAAAGTGCCGAAATAAGCGCAGGTTCTTGCCAGTGGGAATAATATAGTATAAGATATCGGCAGGAGATTAATAAGCAAGGAGGATTCTCAATATGAATATCGTAGTGTTGGCAGGCGGTTTAAGCACCGAACGCGATGTATCATTTGTTACAGGGAAAAATGTGGCAGATGCGCTGAGAAGCAGGGGACATAAGGTAATTTTGCTGGATGTGTTTATGGGCTACAGCGACAAACCGGAGGATTTAACCGGAATTTTTGAGCGTTCAGAGCAGGTCAGCGCGGCAGTCACCGGAATATCACAGGAAGCGCCGGATTTAGATGCCGTGAGAAAAAGCAGGAAGGATCAGAGCAAAAGTTTATTCGGCCCCAATGTAATCGAACTGTGCCGGATGGCAGACATTGTGTTTATGGCCCTTCACGGAGAAAACGGAGAGGACGGAAGAATTCAGGCCGCCTTTGATTTATACGGAATCCAGTATACCGGAACCGGATATTTAAGCAGCGCCGTGGCCATGGATAAGGGATTGTCGAAACGGCTGTTTCTTGCCAATCACATTCCCACTCCCAAGGGAATTGCCATGGATAAAGAAACCTGCCGGTGGGAGTTTGCAGAAACAGGACTGACGCTGCCCTGCGTGGTAAAGCCCTGCTGCGGCGGCTCCAGTATCGGGGTATCCATTGTCAGGGATGAAAAAGAGTATCAGCAGGCGTTAAAAGAAGCATTCCGTTTTGAAGAAAAGGTGATTCTGGAAAGCTATGTGAAGGGCAGGGAATTTTCCGTAGGTGTGATGGATTTCCAGGCATTGCCGGTAATAGAAATTGCGCCCCTGGAAGGCTTTTACGATTATAAAAATAAATACGCCGCCGGAAGCGCAGTGGAAACCTGTCCTGCCGAGCTTCCTCCTTCCATTGCAGAAAAAATGCAGCGTTATGCAGAGGAAGTGGCAAGAGCACTGGGACTGGAAACTTATGCCAGAATGGATTTTCTTCTGGATGAACAGGAAGAAATATACTGTCTCGAAGCCAATACCCTGCCGGGCATGACTCCGGTGAGCCTGCTTCCCCAGGAAGCCCAGGCCGCAGGGATGGATTTTCCAACATTGTGTGAAGAAATTATCCGGATTTCGCTGAAAAAATATAAATAACAGGAGTAAAAAATATGACTTTGGAACATATTGCAAAAGCATGCTGCGGCATTTATTACGGTGAAGAACAGAAGAAACAGACGGTGATCCGCGGAGCGGTGACAGACAGCAGGCAGGTGGAGGAAGGGTTTTTATTTATTCCGGTAAAGGGCGCCAGAGTGGACGGTCATGATTTTATCCCTCAGGTATGCAGACAGGGGGCGGCGGCAGTTCTTTCTGAGAAAAAACTGGAGCATTGCCAGGTGCCTTACATTCTGGTGAAATCCTGCCTGCAGGCATTAAAGGACATAGCGGCTTTTTACCGCAGGCAGCTTGCCATTCCCATTGTGGGAGTTACCGGAAGCGTGGGAAAAACCAGTACCAAAGAGATGATTGCTTCTGTTTTGTCCAGGAAGTACCGGGTGCTGAAAACAGCGGGAAATTTCAACAACGAAATCGGCCTGCCCCTGACCCTTCTGCGGATTCGGGAGGAGCATGAAGCGGCGGTGGTGGAAATGGGAATTTCTGATTTTGGAGAAATGCACCGGCTGGCAGAGATTGCGCAGCCGGATCTCTGCGTGATTACCAATATTGGAATCTGCCATCTGGAAAATCTGAAAACCAGAGATGGAATTCTGAAGGCCAAAAGTGAAATTTTTGACTTTTTGAAACCGGAGGGACATATTATCTTAAATGGCGAGGACGATAAGCTCTCCACCCTTATCGAAGTAAAGGGAATCCGGCCGGTATTCTATGGATTCGGCGGCCAGAATCCGGGTGAGGGAAACAGAGGGGCAGAACCGATGGGAGATGCAGACGCCAAAAGGAGTGCGCAGCAGGATATTTACGCAGATCAGATCAAAAACTGCGGATTAAAAGGAGTGAATGCCAGAATTCACACCCCGGCAGGGGAGATATCCGTCCATATTCCAATTCCGGGACAGCATAATATCTACAATGCCATGGCGGCGGCGGCAGTGGGCCTTGCGCTTGATATGGAATTAGAGGAAATCAAGGCAGGCATTGAAGCTGCAGAAACCATAGGCGGGCGTACCAATTTGATAGAGACCGGCGGCCTGCTCTTAATTGACGACTGTTACAATGCCAATCCCGTATCCATGCGGGCCTCTTTGGATGTGCTCAGCAACGGCCTTGCCCGGAAAGTGGCGGTGCTGGGAGATATGGGGGAGCTGGGAGAAAATGAGAAGCAGCTTCACTATGAAGTGGGAGCTTATGCGGCCGAAAAGCAGATTGACACGCTGTTCTGCGCCGGTACACTGGCCAAAGAGATGGCGAACGGCGCCTGCGACGCCAACGACTGGTGCGAGGTATTTTATTTTGAAACAAAAGATGAGATGCTTTCCCAGCTGTTAGAGTATCTGCAGGAAGGAGATACCGTACTGGTGAAAGCATCCCATTTTATGGATTATCCCAAAGTAGTAGAGGCCATCAGAGAGAAGTTTCATTTTGCATCATAGCCTTGTGTTTTTCTAACATTTCTTCAATCCTGGACTGGGTATAGGCGCCGGAAAATTTCCGTTGGTCTTTATCCAGTTCTTTGATCAGAATCGGTTCCCCGTATTCCACAATCACATTGCATTTTTTAATCCATGGGATATGGCTTTCAAAAATATTGTTGGTGTTGGTGATGGCAACAGGGATAATGGGGCATCCTGTTTTTTCCGCCATTTTCAGGCTTCCTTCTTTAAAGGGCAGCATTCCGTTTTCCGGATGGGGATTTCTGGTGCCCTCCGGGAAAATACACACGGAGATTCCCTTTTTAATGTGGTCAATTCCAGTCAGAACCATTTTCAGTCCCGCCTTCATATCTTCCCGATCCAAAAAGAGACAGTACAGCCGTTTCATCCAGTCAGAAAGCAGAGGATAACGCAGCATGGTGTCTTTGGCAATATAGCCGGTCAGCCCCGGGCATCTGGAATAGGTAATTACAATGTCAAAATAGCTGAGATGGTTGGGAATGTAGAGGACAGCCTGATCTTTCGGCACATGCTCTTCCCCAATCACCGTAATTTTCGTGCCTGCCAGTTTGAGCACCACCCGAAAAGCCCATTGGACAATCCGAAGGCTGCTGATATCCGCCCCATAAGGATTGAACTTTTTAATCACCCGCTCGATCAGCAGAATAGGAATGGAAAGAATTAAAAAAGAGATTAAAAAAACTGCCACTAAAATTATTCGTATCATAGTATTTTACCTCGTAATAAATGTTCACTTGTTATATTATACAGACTGAAAAGCGGAAATACAATCATAAAAAGAAGAAATTTTTCATAGAATTCAGGAAGAATGTAAAAAAATCAGGGAACGTGAACATGGAAAAACAGAATCAGTGGTATCATGGGATGATTATGTATGGAATTGCTCTGGCGGCAGTGGTCTGCGCCTGCATTTTTCAGGGATGCGGATTGGAGGAGACGGACACCAAAAAATTAAAGGATTTGTCTTATGAAATTCTGGAAGAAAAAGAGATTCCGGAGGAATTTCTGGCTGTCATTGAGGAGAAAAAGGAGACGATTTTTAAACTCACATATACCGATAAGGAATATCTGTATATTGCCGCTGGGTATGGGGTTCAGGAAACCGGCGGTTACAGTATCGCGGTCAATGACTGCTATCTGACGAAAAATGCCGTATATTTCGACACTACTTTGATCGGTCCGTCCAAAGGAGAAAAGATCAATCAGGTCAAATCCTATCCATATCTTGTAATTCGGACAAAATATTTGGAGAAAAATGTGGTATTTGAATAACAAAATTGTCTTTTGCGATATGAAAAATGAAAGGTCAGAATAAAAAACAGTAGGAATTTTGCAGTAAATGTGGTAAGATAAGAAACAGAAATTATGTTCCGGCTTTGAAAGATAAAGCTGTAAAGCGGAAATAATTTCTGTTTCCTTATGTAAAAATTGCTTTTCCTGAATTGGGACAGGCTGCAGACAGAGAATAAAAATGACGAATGATTTGGCAGGGAATTGCCCATACTAAAAACAATGGCAATCAGATAGAAAACAGCGTTTTTTCAGGGGAATTTTTATGGTATTTGCACAAAATACTTTTTCGGGGCCATGCACGGATGATGGAATCCCACATAAAATAAGATAGACGGAATTGTAAAAGATAATTGAGAGAAACAGTATAGATTTACAAATCGACAAAGTGTGTTATAATAGTACATAAAGATTTTTCAAACTTAACAAAGAGAAAAGAATGTTACTATGAAAGCCCTTGGCTTCCATAGTATGGATGGCCATGCGGCCCGCTAGACGGCAGGCTGAGTTATGATGGCAGTTTACTATAATAACTTCTTTTACGAAATATATAGCATAGAGGTGCGATATGGAACAGTATGTAATCAGAGGAGGTAATCCGTTAGTAGGCGAAGTGGAAATCAGCGGAGCCAAAAATGCGGCGCTGGCAATTCTGGCAGCAGCCATTATGACGGATGAAACCGTAACAATAGATAATTTACCCGACGTCAGAGATATCAACGCACTGCTTCAGGCCATGGGAGATATTGGGGCCAGAATCGACAGAGTGGATGCCCACACCGTTAAGATCAACGGTTCTTTTGTAAAGGATATTCCGGTGGACTATGATTCCATGAAGAAAATAAGAGCTTCTTATTATCTTCTGGGGGCAATGCTCGGAAAGTATAAAAGGGCGGAAGTGACCCTTCCCGGCGGCTGCAATATCGGAAGCCGCCCCATGGATTTGCATATCAAGGGCTTTCGTGCCCTGGGCGCCCATGTGGAGATCCGAAACGGCGCAGTTGCGGCGGAAGCAGAGCATCTGAAGGGAAGCCATATCTATCTGGATAAGGTATCTGTAGGGGCTACCATTAATATTATGATGGCAGCAGCCATGGCAGAAGGGAAAACTACCATAGAAAATTCGGCAAAAGAACCTCATGTGGTGGATGTTGCCAATTTCCTCAACAGCATGGGAGCAAATATCCGCGGCGCCGGAACCGATGTGATCCGGATTGTAGGCGTGGAGAAGCTTCACAGAACCGAGTATTCCGTGATCCCGGATCAGATTGAAGCGGGAACCTTTATGTTTGCGGCAGCAGCCACCAAAGGAGACGTTACGGTAAAAAATGTGATTCCAAAGCATTTGGAAGCCACCACCGCCAAGCTCTTAGAAGCCGGCTGCGAAGTGGAAGAATTCGATGACGCTGTCCGCGTGGTGGCATCGAAGCCCCTGCGCCACACACAGGTTACCACGCTGCCCTATCCCGGATTTCCTACCGATATGCAGCCCCAGATGTCTGTGGTACTGGGAATTGCCCAGGGAACAAGTACTGTGACAGAGAGCATCTTTGAGAACCGTTTTAAATATGTGGATGAGCTGACCCGTATGGGAGCAGATATCAAAGTAGAGAGCAATATCGCCATAATCAACGGCGTGAAAGGATACACCGGCGCAAGAGTCAGCGCCCCGGATCTGAGAGCCGGCGCAGCCCTGGTAATCGCAGGCCTTTCCGCAGAAGGAGTCACCATCGTAGACGATATTCACTATATTCAGCGGGGATACGAAGCCTTCGAAGAGAAACTGGAAGGACTTGGAGCCCAGATACAGCGGGTAAGTTCCGAAAAAGAGATCCAGAAGTTCCAGTTTAAAGTAAGTTAAACATTCGTTACACGAATGCTTTAGAAAACATAGGAATTCCTTTTTATAGCGCAAACCATTTGATACACGGAATGAAAAGGAATTCCTTTTTGCAGTACAAATCATTGGATACACAAAACATAAAGGAATTCCTTTTTTCAAAGTTTGAATCATTCGACACACAAAACATAGAGGAATTCCTTTTTTCAAAGTTCGAATCATTGGATACACAAAACGTAAAGGAATTCCTTTTTCATATTTTGAATCATTCGATACACAGGAACTACCGGATGGCCCTTTCACAGAGCAAACAGTTCCTGGGCGTTCTTAGTGCAGGCAAAATCCACTGCTTACAGAGACTTAGGAAGGAAGGCTCTCCTGACTTCCTTAGCCGAAGTTAGAAGTTAGTTTGCCGAAACGCTGCCCAGTTTGCGAGTGAAAGGGCCATCCGGTAGTTCCGTCCGTATCCAAAATATAAAAAGGAATCCTCCCTTATATAATCTTGATAATCTCCCACTCCGGCAAATCCAGCATATCCACCACAGAACCATTGTCCAGCTGAATCATAGGCCGTGTCAGGCGCTTGTCATTGATCATCACAATATTTGCGCTCTGGCCGTTATTCAGCAGTACCCGGTTGTTCTGATAGGTGTTTGCAATCCGGTTTAAGAAAGTCAGTATGTATTTGGGGCTGTAGAGCTGAAGGCCGTCTTTTTCAAACATGTCAATGGCCTGGAAGGGGCACAGAGGCGAACGGTAGGAGCGGGCGGCAGTCATGGCGTCATACACATCGGCAATGGCAATAATTTCTGCAAAATCTTCTATCTGTCCGGCCTTTAATTTCTGGGGATATCCGGAGCCGTCACTGCGTTCATGATGCAGCAGGGCGGCTTTTTTGATCCGCTCATCTGCGGGAAGATTTTTTAAAAGATTATAACCGGCCAGCGGATGCTGCCGGATCAGGGCAAATTCTTCTTCTGTATATTTTCCTGGTTTATTTAAAATTTCTTCCGGAATCTGTATTTTTCCAATATCGTGAAATAATCCGCATAAGGTCAATACGTTCAGTTCCTCATGGGTCAGGCGCAGCCATTTTCCCATCTGGCGGGCAATCAGGGCTACATTCAGACAATGGGAATAGACGCTGTCGTCGTCCAGGCGCATATTGTGCAGCCGGTCAAAGAGATCCAGAGTGGTGGTATTTAAGCTGGCTAATCTGGAACAATCCTCCAGGATAAGGTGAATGTTGATGGGAGCATTAGGATAGTTGATAATCGTGTCAAAAATGGTTCGGATGGAATGGACTTCCTTCTGATATTCGATCTGATATGCCATAAATTCCGGATGAGACTTCACTTTTTGTGCGTAGGACGGGTTGGCTGCCCGGCTCCGGTTCAGTTCCCCGGCAGAACATGTATTCATTCATTTTTCCCCCTGTTATGGTTTTTGCAAGTGAATGCTTATTCACTTTTTAATAGTATAAAAATAAAGGGAATATTTGTCAAGAAAAACAGAATAATTTACGTGCTTTACGTTTTAAACACGGGGCGGTACAGGACAAAAAAAGTTATATTATTTTTGTCCTTGTTTATTTATGAATCTGCGGATAGTCAAAATTAAGAAATCAATGAGGATAATTATAAAAAAGATTTTTCTGATGAAATGCAATATAGTATACACAGACAGAAAAAGTCAGAATATAATGGCTTCCGTTTGCCCAGAGCGGACAGTTGCCGGAAAGGAAAAGAATGATGGATAAAATAAAGCTGGGAATTGTGGGATTTGGTTTTATGGGACATTGCGATGCGGACATGATGGAAACATTTGATGAAATTGAACTTGTCGCTGTCGCAGATACCAACCCGGAACAGTTAAAAGATGCGCCGGCAGGCGTGGAAACCTATGCGTCCATAGACGAACTGCTGGCAAATGCGGACGTCAATGTGCTTATGATATCTACGCCCAATCCAAGCCATCCGGAAATGGTGAAGAAAGCAGCGGCGGCGGGCAAACATGTGATCTGCGAAAAACCGGCTTCAATGAGTGTTGCAGAATATGATGAAATGGTTGCGGCATGTAAGGAAAACGGAGTAATCTTCACCGTGCATCAGCAGAGAAGATGGGACAAAGATTACCGTGTTATGAAAGAAGTTTATGACAAAGCAATGGTGGGAGATATGTACCTGATCAAATCCCAGTTATATGGAGTAAACTGCAAAAACAGGCGCTACAGGCGTAGAGCTTCTGGCGGAACAGATGATCCGCAGATTTCCCCTTCCGATTGAAACGCAGGAATTCCGGGATCAGTGGTTTGAATGGTTGAAAAAATTTAATTTGGAGCCGTCCTGTTACGATGCTTTTCTGGAAAATAAAATCTATGATAACCGAACTTTATCGCTGGGGGAACAGATTAATATGATGGAGCGGGATATCCGCCTGGCTTCCCTGCTTGGCTTTAAAAATCTGCGCACGCTGGTGTCTACGCCTATGGATGTCATTGAGGGAAGTCTGGATTATGCGGCAAAGATGGATGTAAAGATTGGTCTGGAGGTGCATGCGCCCTTTTCCCTCAATTCCGGATGGGCAGACGGGTATATGGAAATGATCCAGAGGACGGGTACAAAGCATTTCGGATTTATCCCTGATATGGGAATTTTCTGCAAAAATATTCCGGATGTTTTAAGGGATAAGGCAAGAAGGCAGGGGGCGTCGGAAGAGTGCATTAAGATTGTGGACGACGCTTATGCAAACCGTATGGCGAAAGGATTTGTGAAGATTAAATATGATCTGAACCTGGGAAAAGCAAATATGGAATACCGCATGGCAAACGGCATGAAAGAGATGATGGAGGCAGTGGAAAAAGCCGGCGCAGGGCCGGCAGACAAGGCATATGCCGGTGCGTCTTTTACTTATTCATGGTCTGAACCCCAGGATATTATTGATAATATTGATTATATTTTCCACACTCATGCAAAGTTTTATCATGTGCATGAAGATGGTACAGAAACAGCGGTGGCAATTCCGGAGGTTGTAGCGGCGTTTAAAAAAGCCGGCTACAGGGGCTTCTTAAGTTCCGAATATGAAGGAGGCGAACATCTGAGAGATGTGGGCGTTGACAGCATCGAACAGGTGCGCCGTCATCAGGAAGCGCTGAGGAAAGCGATCGAAGCATAAAACGATAAAAGACACTTGACAGAACAGGAAAAAGAGTGTATCTTAGTCAGTGAAAGAAGATTGAAAAACCGAATATTGTTGTACTGGTGAAGTTGTGATACTTCACCAGATATTAATTTCTCTTATTCAGAGTGGTGGAGGTACATAGGACCTGTGAAGCCACGGCAACCCCTCTACGGAAGGTGCCAACCTGAGCGAGTCATCGAACAATAAGAGGATTTGATAATCTTTTTTTGGAATCAGATCCGCTTATTTTGATATAAGCGGATTTTTTGTGTCATTGGAAATGCGCTGCGTTTCCTGTGATATTAAAAATACAATTGTTTGGAACAACCAGGAGGAGAAAAATGGAAAAAAGATTATTTACTTCAGAATCGGTAACAGAAGGACATCCCGATAAACTCTGCGATGCAGTGTCCGATGCGATTTTAGACGCATTGATGGCCCAGGACCCCATGAGCCGGGTGGCATGCGAGACGGCAGCCTGCACCGGATTTGTGCTTGTCACCGGAGAGATTACCACAAAAGCCAATATAGATATTCCCCAGATTGTCAGAGATACGGTAAATGAAATCGGCTATGACCATGCAGACACCGGATTTGACGGAAATACCTGTGCTGTAATGGTGTCTCTGGACCGGCAGTCTGCTGACATTGCCATGGGTGTGGACAAGGCATTGGAGGCTAAGGAAAATAAAATGTCAGAGGAAGAGTTAGAGGCAATCGGCGCAGGCGATCAGGGCATGATGTTCGGCTATGCAAGCAACGAGACGCCGGAGTTAATGCCTTATCCGATTTCACTGGCTCATAAACTTGCGCTGCAGCTGACAAAGGTACGTAAAGACGGTACTTTAACATATCTGCGCCCGGACGGAAAAACACAGGTTTCTGTGGAATACGACGAAGAGGGCAGGCCCAGACGACTGGAGGCAGTGGTGCTGTCCACTCAGCATGACGCTGACGTGACTCAGGAACAGATTCACGCAGACATTAAAAAGTATGTGTTTGATCCGATTCTGCCCCAGGAAATGGTAGACGGAGAGACGAAATTTTTCATCAATCCCACCGGACGTTTCGTGATTGGCGGGCCTCACGGAGATGCAGGACTCACCGGAAGAAAGATTATCGTGGATACATACGGCGGATATGCCCGTCACGGCGGCGGCGCTTTTTCCGGAAAAGACTGCACCAAGGTAGACCGTTCCGCGGCCTATGCAGCCCGCTATGTTGCTAAAAATATTGTGGCGGCAGGCCTTGCGGAAAAATGCGAGATTCAGTTATCCTATGCCATTGGCGTAGCGCAGCCCACCTCCGTAATGGTGGATACTTTCGGAACCGGCAAAATTTCCGATGAGAAGCTGGTGGAAATGATCCGCGAAAACTTCGATCTTCGTCCGGCAGGAATTATTAAGATGCTGGATTTAAGACGTCCCATCTACAAACAGACGGCAGCCTACGGACACTTTGGCCGGGACGACCTGAACCTGCCCTGGGAAGCAACCGATAAGGTAGAGATTTTGAAAAAATATTTATAATGTAAAGTTACAGATCAGAGAAGCCATTGCTGCGGTTTGAAGGAACCGGGCAATGGCGTTCTTAATATGCTGATTTACACCATAGGAATCGGAAGCATGTTTGAAGCAGGCAATGGAAGAAAAGTGAAACAGGAGTGAAAGCATGAAGTATAATATCTTAATTGTTTATAAAAGCAGCACTGGGTTTACCCAAAAATATGCCCAACTGGCAGGAAAAGAAACCGGCGGCAGGGTGGTGGAGTACAGAAAAGCAACGGCTGAACTTATGTCAGAATATGACACAGTGGTATTTGGTAGCAGGGCTTACGCCGGCAGGATTGACGGTTATCAGAAGGCAAAGGAAATGTTTCAAAAAAGCGGTGCAGGACAGTTGGTGGTATTTGTGACAGGGGCCACTCCCAATACGGAAGAACAGGTGATAAAGGACTTTTGGAAACAAAACCTGACAGATGATGAATTGCAGAAAATTCCTCATTTTTACATGCAGTCCGGCCTGTGTTATGAAAAAATGTCTTTTGCAGATAAGCTGATGATGAAGGGCCTGCGCGCTATGCTGAAAAAGAAAAAGGACAAAAGCCAGGAAGAACAAATGATGGAGCGGATGATTGCAGGCTCCTATGACATTTCTTCAGAAGAATATGTCCGGCCGCTGATTTCTTATTTAAAGAGGTGATTGTTTTTATAGTTTTCTGTTATAATATACGAGGCTGCGGCATTAAGAAATACAACTACAAAATATGGTATCCTGTATGTTTAGGTCTGAATGCGGCAGTCCCCAAAATGGAGGAATGCAAAATGTACGAATATGAATCAGAGATTTATCCGGCAGAGCAGAAAGGCGGCGCATATGTGGTTTTTCCCTGGGACATCAGGGAGGAATTCGGAAAGGGGCGGGTGAAAGTCCATGTCACCTTCGACGGGGAACCTTATGACGGCAGCATTGTCAATATGGGGGTCAAAAATCAGGACGGAAGTATCTGCTATATCATCGGCCTGCGCAAAGATATCCGGGCCAAAATAGGAAAGCAGCCCGGCGATCGGGTGCAGGTAACGGTGCAGGAACGCTAAAATCTGAAAATACTGCTTCCTGCCCGAAACCGGCCCGGGAAAAATTAAAAAAGATTCACCAGAACTATTGCGGCCCCTAATATGGTAAGCACAACGCCGGTGGCCCGGTTTAAGGTAACGGCGCTTGCTTTGTTGGCGATTTTGGCGGCAATGCGGGCCCAAAGCAGCGTGGAAGCAATACAGAATGTCAGGGGCAGAAGCTTTGGCATACCGCCTATGATAAAATGGCTTCCGGCGCCTGTCAGGGCAGTGAAGGTCATAATAAATACGCTGGTTCCCACGGCTGTTTTCAGTTCATAACCAAGAATGCCGGTCAGCAACAGAAGCATCATCATTCCGCCGCCTGCGCCGATAAATCCGCAGATAAAACCGACTGCCGTGCCGCACAGCGCCGACTGGATCATGCGTTTTTTCACTGATACAGACGCCATGGATTCTTTTGTGGTCATGACAGGCCGGATAATGAATTTAATTCCCAGAAACAGGGTCATTACGGTGGAGAAGCTTCCCATTGTGGAATTGGGAACTTTGCTTGCTGTTAAACTTCCCACAAAAGTAAATATCAGAACGAAAACCATCATCACAGAACCGTTTCTGATATCCAGATTTTTATTTTTGCCGTAGGTATAAGCGCTGACAGCGCTTGCTAACACATCACTGGCAAGCGCAATGCCTACCGCCTGATATGCCGGCATGCCGAGAAATGTGATCAGCATGGGACTGATCACAGCAGCTGCGCTCATTCCGGCAAAACCGGTTCCGAGCCCTGCTCCCATACCGGCAATAAAACATACGAAAAATACAATCAAAAGTTCCATTCAGTAACCTCCATTCCTTTACGGGCATTTCTGCATGTTTTCTGAAAAAGTTCAGAAAACAGTTTTATTTCTTCTTCTGTAAAATCCAGAAACAGTTTCCGGGCAAATTCTCTCTGGGCATGTTTTCCGGCTTCAATCAATGGATATGCACTTTCCTGAATGGAAATATGCTGGGTCTTTCGGTTCTTGCCCCGAAAGTATGTCTGAATGAATCCGCGGCTTTCCAGTTTCTTCAGTGCACTGGACACATGGGATTTGGTCAGCATACGAATCCGTATGATTTCAGATGCAGTATCATACTCCGGATTATTTGTGAGAAACATTAAAATATTCAATTCCATCTGCGTCACATGATATCTGTCGCATACCGGCTTGATACATTGTGAATAAAAAGAGGTAAGTACCTTTTGATTTTCCCAAAAACGCATAATAACCCTTCTTTTGTTCTTTTTAGAACAATTATATCATCGGAGATGAGAAAGTCAAGGAATATATTCAGGCTGTGCGCTGAAACCAAACAAATATTTGGATTCAGGGGTCAGGTCCTGTCAAAAATACAAACAAATGTTTGTATTTTTGTAGACAAGAGAGGGGATATGTGCTATTATAATATGCAAACTGAGAAAGAACCGGTCTGGATAAAATTTGACAGGAAGGCTGCAATGCGGAATAGATTGTTTATTTTGTTCTATGAATTCCGTCTGATATGGTAAACATAAATGAGTAACCCAAATTCGTGTAACAGGTATTAAAAAATGGAATACCGAAACTGTATGGATTGCGGGCGAAATATCGAACTTTTGACTATGACTTTTGGAGGCGGTATTTGTGCAGACTGCACAAAATAGATTCAAGCTTCACAGTGATTACAAGTCCACCGGCAACCAGCCGCAGGCTGTCGCCGAGCTGGTCAAAGGCTTCAAGGAGGGCAATCAATTCCAGACTTTACCAGGGGTTACGGGTTCCGGCAAGACATTTACGATGGCGAATGTCATTCAGGAATTGCAGAAGCCGACGCTGGTTATTGCCCACAACAAAACGTTTGCGGTGCAGCTCTACGGAGAATTCAAGGAGATGTTTCCTGAGAATGCAGTGGAGTATTTTGTGTCCTAATTTGTGGACAGGGTGAAAACCGCATTATTTAGTGTTGATTGTACCGTATTTTGTGGACAAGATGGGGGATTATGGACGAAATAACACTAGGCGGACGGGGGAGTTTGTGACCTGGATTCGTGTAATAGATTATACAACACCATATAGATAAAATTCATTGTTTATATGATAGAAATAATATGTCGTACAATTTGGAGAGGTGGGAGCTATGCAGGAGCATGAGATTATATTATATCAGTTAGAGAATACAAATGTTTATGTGAACGTCATTTTTAAAGAAGAAACATTTTGGATGACGCAAAGAGTAATGGCAGAATTATTTGATTGTACAACAGATAATATTTCGTTGCATTTGAAAAATATTTATAAAGAAGAAGAATTGGACGCAGAAGCAACTACCGAGTTTTTCTCGGTAGTTCAAAATGAAGGTGGAAGAAATGTCAGCCGAAAAGTAAAATGCTTCAATTTGGATGCGATTATTGCTGTAGGGTATCGTGTGAATTCCAAAAAAGCTACTCGATTTCGGCAGTGGGCAACAAAAACATTAAAAGAATATATTATTAAGGGCTTTGTATTAAATGATGATATGTTGAAAAATGGCAAACCCTTTGGAAAAGACTATTTTGATGAACTATTGGAACGTATCCGGGAGATCAGGGCAAGTGAGCGTAGAGCCTATCAAAAAATCACGGATATATTTGAACAATGTAGCTATGATTATGATAAAAACAGTGAAATCACAAAGAATTTAAAAGAAGTAATAGAATTGCGAATTCAAATAGTAGAGAAGATATATGGAAATAATTTTTGGGAGGTTTGTTTATATAGAGGTGTTTTGGAAAATGAGGAGTTACTTAATTTGTTATGTGAAAAATAAATATATCACCAAAAGCTAGGATATGTGAGTTCTGGGTTTTTTAGAATACATCCTAACTTGAAAATGTTTTTGTAAATTGTAAACGTCAATTTATGATTGAGAAATAGGCCCCAAAATGTAATAATCTGAGTTTGCAGATGACAAGAGAGAAAAAGCGCGAACAAATGTTCAATTCTGTGTATACTTTTTTTATATATAGTGATATACTATAAAAGCAAAATTTATAAGAAATTTGTGACCTTTATTATATACCGTGATACCTTGTGCTATTTGGTGCTACGGTGTTGCAAAAAATGAATTTGTGACTTTCATTCGTGTAATCCGAAAAGTTCTCCTATTAACCAACTGAAAAACAAGGAATCACACAAATTATGTGGCTTATAGTAGTCATAACAATATCATGAAAGAAAGGATTTTCATATGCCAGAGTTCAAATTACAAGCCCCCTACAAGCCTACAGGCGACCAGCCGCAGGCCATCGCCGAGTTGGTCAAAGGCTTCAAGGAGGGCAATCAATTCCAGACTTTACTAGGGGTTACGGGTTCCGGCAAGACATTTACGATGGCGAATGTCATTCAGGAATTGCAGAAGCCGACGCTGGTCATCGCCCATAACAAAACGCTTGCGGCGCAGCTTTATGGAGAATTCAAGGAGATGTTCCCTGAGAATGCAGTGGAGTATTTTGTCTCCTACTACGACTACTACCAGCCCGAAGCCTACGTCCCATCCACCGACACCTACATTGCCAAAGATTCCGCCATCAACGAAGAAATTGACAAACTCCGTCTTTCAGCCACCGCAGCCCTGGCGGAACGGGAGGATGTGATTATCATTTCCAGTGTATCCTGTATTTACGGACTGGGCAGCCCGGTGGACTACAAAAACATGATGCTTTCTCTGCGGCCCGGCATGGTGAAGGACAGAGACGAGGTTATCCGGAAATTAATCGACATACAATATACAAGAAACGATATGGATTTCCACAGGGGAACGTTCCGGGTGCGGGGAGATGTGGTGGAAATCTTTCCTGCCAATTATGGCGAAACCGCAATCCGGGTGGAATTTTTCGGAGATGAAGTAGACCGCATTACAGAGATTGATATTTTAACTGGAGAAATCAAGACGCAGTTAGAGCATATGGCAGTTTTTCCCGCTTCTCATTATGTGGTTGCACCAGAGAAGATTCTGCATGCAGCAGCAGAGATTGAGAAGGAAATGGAAGAACGGGTGAAATATTTTAAGGGAGAGGACAAGCTGCTGGAAGCCCAGCGGATTGCAGAGCGTACCAATTTCGATATTGAGATGCTGAAAGAAACAGGGTTCTGCAGCGGCATTGAGAATTATTCCCGTTTTCTGTCCGGATTGGAGCCGGGAGCGCCGCCGCATACGCTGATCGACTATTTTCCGGAAGAATTTCTGATTATTGTGGATGAATCCCATATTACCATCCCCCAGGTGCGGGGCATGTATGCCGGGGATCAGTCCAGGAAATCCACTCTGGTGGATTATGGGTTCCGCCTGCCCTCTGCTAAGGATAACCGGCCTTTGAATTTTGGAGAGTTTGAGGGCAAGATAGACCAGATGCTGTTTGTGTCAGCCACGCCTAATGTGTATGAGAAAGAGCATGAACTGCTTCGGACAGAGCAGATTATCCGCCCCACAGGGCTTTTAGACCCAGAGATTGATGTTCGTCCGGTGGAAGGCCAGATTGACGATTTAATTGGAGAAGTAAATAAAGAAATTTCCAGGAAAAATAAGGTATTGATTACCACCCTGACCAAACGGATGGCAGAGGATTTGACAGATTATATGCGCGAAGTGGGAATTCGTGTGAAGTACCTTCATTCGGATATTGACACTCTGGAACGGGCGGAAATTATAAGGGATTTGCGCCTGGATGTGTTTGACGTACTGGTGGGCATTAACCTGCTGCGGGAAGGACTGGATATTCCTGAGATTACTCTGGTGGCGATTCTGGACGCGGATAAGGAAGGATTTTTAAGGTCGGAGACGTCCCTGATTCAGACCATCGGCCGCGCCGCAAGGAATTCCGAGGGCCATGTAATTATGTACGCGGACAGCATTACCGATTCCATGCGGGTGGCCATTGATGAAACCAACCGAAGGAGAACTATTCAGCAGGCATACAACCAGGAGCATGGAATTACGCCGGCAACCATCCGCAAATCAGTGCGCGACTTGATCAGCATCTCTAAGAAAGT
Source organism: Lachnospiraceae bacterium (assembly GCA_910575555.1). Lineage (GTDB taxonomy): Bacteria > Bacillota > Clostridia > Lachnospirales > Lachnospiraceae > Petralouisia. Next base: position 153,807 of record CAJTFX010000006.1, read on the forward strand.
TGCCAAGGAAGAGTATAAATTCCAGAAAGATCCGGAATCTATGAGTAAGAAAGAACTGGAGAAACTGATTGGGGAAATTCAAAAGAAGATGCAGTCAGCGGCGGCAGAACTGAACTTCGAGGCAGCGGCAGAGCTGCGTGACAAGATGATAGAACTGAAAAAGAACCTGCGCGATATGTAACAGGCAGCCTGAAGGAGCGTGATGAAAATCAGCCCCGCAGCCTGCACAGAAGAATTGATTAAGAAGATAAAGGAGTTTACGCAAAATGGCAAAAGCAGAAAAGCAATATATTAAAATCAGAGGGGCCAATGAACATAATCTGAAGAATCTGGATGTGGACATTCCCAGAAATGAATTTGTTGTTTTGACCGGATTAAGCGGTTCCGGGAAATCTTCCCTGGCCTTTGACACCATTTATGCAGAGGGGCAGCGCAGGTATATGGAGTCTTTGTCCTCTTATGCGAGACAGTTTTTGGGACAGATGGAAAAACCGGATGTGGAGAAGATTGAAGGACTGTCTCCCGCCATATCCATTGATCAGAAATCTACCAACCGCAATCCAAGGTCTACCGTGGGGACTGTAACGGAAATATATGATTACTTCCGTCTGCTGTATGCCAGAATTGGAATTCCCCACTGTCCTGTCTGCGGAAAAGAGATCAAAAAGCAGTCAGTAGATCAGATGGTGGATCAGATTTTGTCCATGGAAGAGGGGACGAAGATCCAGCTGTTGGCGCCGGTAGTCCGGGGACGGAAGGGAACCCATCAGAAATTATTTGAGCAGGCCAAGCGCAGCGGTTATGTCAGGGTGCAGGTGGACGGAAATATTTATGATCTCACAGAAGAGATTCCCATGGATAAAAATATCAAGCACAATATAGAAATTGTAGTAGACCGTCTGGTGGTGAAGCCGGGAATTGAGAAGCGTCTGACAGATTCAGTAGAAAATGTACTGGAACTGGCGGAGGGGCTGATGACGGTGGATGTGATCGGCAAAGAACCGGTGAATTTTTCCCAGAGCTTTTCCTGTCCCGACTGCGGCGTCAGCATTGATGAGATTGAACCCAGAAGTTTTTCCTTTAATAATCCTTTCGGCGCCTGTCCCGATTGTTTCGGACTGGGTTATAAGATGGAATTTGATGTGGATTTGATGATACCGGACAAATCTTTGAGTATTGCCAAAGGCGCTATACAGGTCACGGGATGGCAGTCCAGTACCGATAAGGGCAGTTTTACCAATGCCATTTTAAATGCTCTGGCAAAGGAGTATCAGTTTGATTTGGATACGCCCTATGAGGAATTGCCGAAAAAAGTGCAGAATATTCTGATTAACGGCACCGGGGGAAAAGAGGTAAAGGTACATTATAAGGGACAGCGGGGAGAGGGAACGTATGATGTGGCCTTTGAGGGCCTGGTACGGAATGTGGAACGCCGCTACCGGGAAACCGGATCAGATACCATGAAACAGGAATATGAATCCTTTATGCGGGTGACGCCCTGCAAGACCTGCGGCGGTCAGCGTTTGAAAAAAGAAGCACTGGCAGTTACCGTTTCCGGAAAAAATATTTTTGAAGTTACCTCCATGTCCATTCGGAATCTGCAGCAGTTTCTTTCAGAACTGAAGCTGACCAGTCAGCAGGAGATGATCGGCGCTCAGATATTGAAGGAAATCCGCGCAAGGGTGGGATTTCTGGTGGATGTGGGACTGGAATATCTGACCCTGTCCCGGGCCACCGGAACGCTTTCCGGCGGAGAGGCCCAGAGAATCCGGCTGGCCACCCAGATTGGTTCCGGACTGGTGGGTGTGGCCTACATTCTGGATGAGCCAAGCATCGGCCTGCACCAAAGGGACAATGACAAGCTTCTGAACACATTGAGGAATCTGAAGAATCTGGGCAACACGCTGATTGTGGTGGAGCATGACGAGGATACCATGATTGCGGCAGATCACATTGTGGATATCGGGCCGGGGGCCGGGGAGCACGGAGGCTGCCTGGTGGCTCAGGGAACAGCCAAAGAGATTATGAAAAATAAGAAGTCCATTACCGGAGCGTATTTAAGCGGCAGGATTAAGATTCCGGTTCCGGAAACCAGAAGGAAACCCACAGGTTTTCTGAAAATCAAGGGAGCCCGGGAGAATAATCTGCAGAATATCAATGTGGAGATTCCTCTGGGAGTTATGACCTGTGTCACCGGCGTTTCAGGCTCCGGCAAGTCTTCCCTGACCAATGAGATTTTATATAAGCGTCTGGCCAGAGATTTGAACCGGGCCAGAACCATTCCGGGAAAGCACAAATCCATCCAGGGCCTTGAACAGCTGGATAAAGTGATTGATATTGATCAGTCGCCCATTGGGCGGACGCCCAGATCCAATCCGGCCACTTATACAGGAGTATTTGACCAGATTCGTGATTTATTTGCGGCGACGCCGGACGCTAAGGCAAAGGGCTATGCCAAGGGAAGGTTCAGCTTCAATGTAAAGGGAGGCCGCTGTGAGGCATGCTCTGGCGACGGTATCCTGAAAATTGAGATGCATTTTCTGCCGGATGTGTATGTGCCCTGCGAAGTCTGCGGAGGCAAACGGTACAACCGGGAAACTCTGGAGGTGAAATACAAAGGAAAAAACATCTATGATGTGCTTGATATGACAGTGGAAGAAGCGCTGACATTTTTTGAAAATGTTCCTACCATCCGCCGCAAAATTGAAACACTATACGATGTGGGACTTTCCTATATTAAACTGGGGCAGCCGTCTACCACTTTATCCGGCGGAGAGGCCCAGAGAATTAAACTGGCCACGGAGCTGAGCAAACGCAGCACCGGGAAAACCATTTACATTCTGGACGAGCCCACCACCGGCCTGCATTTTGCCGATGTGCATAAACTGACGGAGATTCTGCAGCGTCTGGCAGAAGGCGGCAACACAGTTGTGGTCATTGAACATAATCTGGATGTGATTAAGACCGCCGATTATATTATTGATATGGGGCCGGAAGGCGGTGACGGAGGCGGAATGGTAGTTGCCCAGGGAACGCCGGAGGAAGTGGCTCTGGTGGAAGCCTCCTATACCGGACAGTATATTAAGAAGTATTTGGAGAAATAAACCTGACATGCAGTAAAGAATAAAAAAGAGGCTGTCCGTTGGACAGCCTTAAATTTCGGGGAGTACTTCCTGAATTCTAAGAATTCAGGAAGCATGAGTTATGAAAAATTATATTAGCTTATTAGCTAGTACAGGTATTAGTATATCCGCAGAATGTGACGGATATGTGAAAAAACCGGGAAAACTTTAAAAAAATTATAAAAATTTCATAAACTTTGATAAGGAAAAACATGGAAAAGGTTAATAATAGACGTTTTTTTAGTTTTTACAAAAAAATGCTTTGAAAATTCCCCGCGATTGTATATAATGTAAATGTATATGGAAAAATAGAGTTATTATGTTTTATAATATTCAGATAGAGAAATGAAAGGGGAACCAAACGATGGCGACAGATATTGGAATTGATCTTGGAACCGCAAGTATCCTTGTATATATAAAAGGAAAGGGCGTAGTGCTGAAAGAGCCCTCTGTGGTAGCATTTGACCGGGATACCAACAAAATAAAAGCAATTGGCGAAGAGGCCCGTTTGATGCTTGGCAGGACACCTGGAAACATAGTTGCAGTAAGACCTTTGCGTCAAGGGGTTATTTCTGACTACACAGTGACCGAAAAAATGTTAAAGTACTTTATTCAGAAAGCCCTTGGAAAGAAAAGCTTCCGCAAACCCAGAATCAGCGTATGTGTGCCCAGCGGCGTAACAGAGGTTGAGAAGAAGGCAGTGGAGGACGCTACCTATCAGGCGGGCGCAAGGGAGGTTTCCATTATTGAAGAACCCATTGCAGCGGCCATCGGCGCCGGCGTGGATATTTCCAAGCCATGCGGCAACATGATCGTGGATATCGGAGGCGGAACTGCTGATATTGCAGTGATTTCTCTGGGCGGAACTGTGGTAAGTACTTCCATTAAGATTGCCGGGGATGATTTTGACGAGGCAATTGTCCGATATATGAGAAAGAAGCATAATCTTCTGATTGGTGAGAGAACGGCTGAAGATATTAAGATTAAGATAGGAACCTGTTTCCCCCTGGCCCAGAATGATACCATGGACGTGCGGGGGCGTAATCTTGTCACAGGACTTCCCAAGACAGTTTCCGTTTCTTCAGAGGAAACAGAAGAAGCGCTGAGAGAAGCAACCCTTCAGATTGTAGAGGCTGTGCACAGCGTACTGGAGAAGACTCCGCCGGAGCTGGCGGCAGACGTGGCGGACCGGGGAATTATCCTCACCGGAGGCGGGGCGCTGCTTCGGGGACTGGAGGAGCTGATTGAGGACAGGACTGGAATCAATACCATGACAGCCGAGGAGCCGATGACCTGTGTTGCCATAGGCACAGGCAAATATGTGGAATTTTTATCCGGTAAACCGATGGAAGATTAAGTTTTATTCAGAGATATTTCGGAACAGCGTTTCGGACGGGAGAATATAATAACAGGGGAAGCATAAGAGGATGCAGCAGTAAAGGAGCAGGATTTATGGTAAAGGGATTATATACTGCGTATACAGGGATGTTGAACCAGCAGAACAGATTGGATGTGCTGACAAACAATCTGGCGAACTCTGCAACGAACGGATTCAAAAAAGAAGGGTCAACTTCGCAGTCCTTCGACGAGACTTTGGCAATTAAGATTAAGGATACCTCAGCAATGAGTCTCCCCAAAGGGTTGGGAGATGTAAGCCTGGGAGTTAAGATTGGGGAATGTTATACGGATTACGGCCAGGGTTCTTTCCGCGTAACAGATAATACCTATGATTTTGCGCTGGATGGAGATGGATTTTTCGCAATTTCTTTCACAAACAAGGCGGGGGAAACTTCCGTGAAATATACCAGGGACGGCGCGTTTACGGTTAACAGAGAAGGATATCTGATGACCAAGGACGGAGATTTTGTACTGAATCAGGCGGCGGCCCAGGCGGGCAATCCGGGGCAGGCCGGATACATACGGATTGATCCCAATTTGGAGCTGAAGGTAGATGAAAACGGAAACCTCTATCAGAATAATGCGCTGGTAGGCCAGGTTGGAGTTGTGGATTTTGCAGATTACAATTATCTGGCAAAATACGGCGAGAATATGTATGATTTGGTGGAAGGCGGCCAGGTACAGGCCTCTGACGCACAGGTGATCCAGGGAACGCTTGAAATGTCCAATGTAAATGTGGTTTCGGAAATGGTGGAAATGATCACAATTTCCAGAGCGTATGAGACAAATCAGAAGATCATTCAGTCTATAGATGAAACACTTGAAAAGGCCGTGAATAACATCGGCAAAGCATAGGAAGGAGCGGAATAAGTTATGATGCGATCATTGTGGTCGGCAGCGTCCGGCATGATTTCCCAACAGACAGCCGTGGACACCATTGCCCATAACCTGTCCAATGTAAATACAACAGGATATAAAACAGAAAAAACAGAGTTCAAATCTCTGTTATATCAAACATTACAGACCAGAACCACCACTGCAAACGGAGAGAACAAGCCGATTTCGGCGCAGGTGGGACTGGGCACCCGGGTAGCGTCCATTACCTCTAACTTTACCCAGGGTTCCATGCTTTCCAGTGAAAGCTTTACCTCCATGGCAATTGCGGGAGACGGATTCTTTTCCGTAAGAGGAGCCGACGGAAATACATACTATACCAGAAACGGAGATTTTAAACTGAGCGTAGGAGACAACGGCGATTTGACTCTGGTAACAGCGGACGGTTATCCGGTGCTGGATGCAGAGGGAAATCCCATCACCATGCCGGGAGATGTAAGCAGCAGCAAGATACAGGTGTCTACCGAAGGCGCATTCGGATATCTGGACGGCAACGGGAATTTTGTAAATGTGGCCAATATCGGACTGTATCAGTTCAGCAATCCGGCAGGGCTTGAGAAACTGTCAAACAGCCTTCTGGCGGTGACAGACGCTTCCGGAGCGGCGTTGAATGAAGCCAACACTGCCAATCTGATCCGAAGCGAAGTGCGGCAGAAATATGTGGAAGGCTCCAATGTGCAGGTTGCAGACGAGATGGTAAACCTGATTGTGGCGCAGCGGGCTTATGAGATGAACTCCAAGGCAATTCAGGCAGCCGACGATATGCTGGGTCAGGCAAACCAATTGAAACGGTAGTTGACATAACACAGTAAATCAGCGGAAGCAATGAGAAAGAGGGATGGATATGAGCCTTGATTTAAATGCAATTAATTCAAATTACAGTAATTATAATACGGATACTGCCTCCACTTCTGCCGGTAAATTGGAAGAAACATTGAAATCTGATTTATCTGAGGCCACAGAAGAGGAGCTGATGGGAGTCTGTAAGGATTTTGAAGCATACTTTATTGAACAGATGTTTAAGGCTATGCAGAGAATGGTTCCGGAATCAGAGGATAATACTTCCGCTTCTACGAAACAGCTCAGGGATTACTACAAAGAACAGATGAACCAGTCCTTTGCGGAGCAGGCTTCAGAGAATGGCGGACTTGGGATAGCTCAGGTTCTCTATGAGCAGATGAAACGCAATTACGGTATGGAGTAATGCAGTGGAAACATTGACAGGATATGTGGAACATATCGTTTTTCAGAATACAGAAAATGGATATACTGTGCTGAATCTGTCCTGTGAAGGAGAAGAGATTACCTGTGTGGGAATGTTTCATGGAGTCAGCGAAGGAGAATTTCTGGAGGTGACCGGAGAATACGCCACACATCCTTCTTACGGACAGCAGCTTAAGATGAGTTCTTTCCAGATCAAGCCGCCGGAAGATGTGGATGCTATGGAACGGTATTTAGGCTCCGGGGCTGTGAAGGGAATCGGCGCCGCGTTAGCAGCCCGGATTGTCAGGAAATTTAAAGAAGATACCTTTCGGATTATTGAGGAGGAACCGGAGCGTCTGGCAGAGGTGAAGGGAATCAGTCAGCGGAAAGCAATGGAGATTGCAGAGCAGGTGGAAGGAAAGCGGGAACTGCGCCAGGCAATGATTTTTTTGCAGCAGTACGGCATTTCACAGACACTTGCAGCTAAAATTCATAAAACATACGGCCAGGAGCTGTACGGGATTTTAAGGGAAAATCCCTACCGGCTGGCAGATGATATTCGAGGTGTGGGTTTTCGGATTGCGGATGAGATTGCATCCAGAATTGGAATCCACACCGATTCTGATTTCCGCATTCGAAGCGGAATTTTGTATACCTTAATGCAGTCTGCCCAGGAAGGACATACCTGCCTGCCGGCAGAACTGCTGACGCAGAGAGCCGGCGAATTGCTGGGGGTGGATGCAGAACATATTGAAAAGCATTATATGAACCTGGCCATTGATAAAAAACTGGTGATTAAGTCTGCAAGCCAAATGGCCTGCAGGCAGACGGCCGCTTTTTCAGGAGAAACGGAGCATCCGTGTAATCCGGAGGATGAAACCACAGAGGAAGGTCAGTATATCTATGCATCTTCTTACTATTATATGGAGGCAAATACGGCGGCCATGCTGAAACAGCTTGATTTGTCCTATGATGTGCCGGAACTGGAAATACGGGAGCGTATCCGGAGAATTGAGCAGGATACCGGCATGGAATTGGATGAGCTTCAGGCGGAGGCGGTGAAGGAAGCGGTAACCAACGGGCTTATGGTGATTACCGGAGGCCCGGGAACCGGAAAAACCACCACCATCAATACCATTATCCGGTATTTTGAACTGGAAGGCATGGATATTTTTCTGGCGGCTCCCACAGGACGGGCGGCCAAGCGGATGAGTGAAACCACCGGATTTGAAGCCCGCACCATTCACCGGATGCTGGAGCTAAACGGCGGAATGGAAGGAAATGCAGGATTTGAGCGGAATGAACAGAATCCCTTAGAGACAGATGTGATTATTATTGATGAGATGTCCATGGTGGACATTTCTTTAATGTATGCGCTGCTGAAGGCAGTGGCGGCAGGCACAAGGCTGATTCTGGTGGGAGACGTGAACCAGCTTCCAAGCGTGGGGCCGGGAAGCGTTCTGAAGGATATGATTGAATCCGGCCAGTTTCATGTGGTGCGGCTGAATAAGATTTTCCGTCAGGCTGCCCAGAGCGATATTATTGTAAATGCCCATAAAATTAACCGTGGGGAAGAGGTGCTCCTGGACAATAAGAGCATGGATTTCTTTTTTCTGAAACGGTTTGACGCCAATGTGATTATCAGCGTTGTGATTCAGCTGATTCAGCAGAAGCTGCCTAAATTTGTAGATGCGGAGCCGTTTGACATTCAGGTGCTGACGCCTATGCGCAAGGGGCTTCTGGGAGTGGAACGGCTGAACGGAATTCTGCAGCAATATCTGAACCCGCCGGAACACGGCAAAGCAGAGAGGGAACACGGCGGCATTACCTTTCGTGAAGGCGATAAAGTAATGCAGATTAAGAATAATTACCAGCTGGAATGGGAGATACGCAGCAAGTACGGATTGGCCATTGACAAGGGGACAGGCATTTTTAATGGCGATACAGGCATCATTCGAAGCATCAGCCTTTATCAGGAAACGGTTACCGTGGAATTTGATGAAGGGAGAATGGTGGAATATTCCTTTAAACAGCTGGATGAACTGGAGCTTGCCTATGCCATTACCATACATAAATCCCAGGGCAGTGAATATCCGGCTGTGGTGATTCCGCTGCTGACAGGCCCCAGAATGCTGATGAACCGCAATCTTTTGTACACGGCAGTGACCAGGGCAAAGAAATGCGTTACAATCGTGGGAAATGATTTGACCTTTCAGGAAATGATTGCAAATGTCAGTGAACAGAAACGGTATACCGGTTTGAAAGCCAGACTGGAGTGAAAAACAGATTGATTCAGATGAAACAGGCAGGAGTAAAAATCAGCTCTTGCCTTTTTTGATATTCAATGCTATACTGTAGGGTATCAACGCGTTTATGCACTAAAGTACAGGGAGGAAAGATTCATGAAAAGAAAAATAATGGCGCTTGTATTATCCATGGCAATGGCAGCTTCCGTTCTGGCAGGCTGCGGTACCGTAGGAGGCGATGCCTCTAAAAAGTCGGAAAGCCAGGAGGCCGGCGAAAGCAAGGAAGAGACTAATTCAGAGGACAAGGAAGAGACTGATTCAGCTGACAAAGAAGAGAATGCCCAGGAAGCTGAAAACACAGACGGCAAAGTTTACAAAATCGGTATCTGCCAGCAGTTGGAGCATCAGGCATTAGACGCTGCAACAGAAGGATTTCAGGCAGCATTGACAGAAAAACTGGGGGAAGGAAATGTGGAATTTGATTACCAGAACGCCCAGGGAGAACAGCCCAACTGTGCAACCATTGCAACAAAATTCGTCAATGACAATGTGGATTTGATTATGGCAAACGCTACCACAGCCCTTCAGGCATGCGCGGCGGCTACTGCCGACATTCCCGTAGTTGGAACATCCGTGACAGATTTTGTGGAAGCAGGCGTGGTGGACAGCAATGAAGCTCCGGGAAGAAATGTAACGGGAACATCTGATTTAGCTCCCATCGATCAGCAGATTGAACTTCTGACAAAGCTTGTTCCGGAGGCAGATAAAGTTGGAATTATGTATTGTTCTGCAGAAGCTAATTCTGTATTCCAGGCAGAGAAAGCAGAAGAGGCTTTGGACGCCAAAGGAATTTCCCATGACAGATATACGGTGGCTGATTCCAATGATATTCAGCAGGTCATTACCAAAGCCGTGGGAGAATGCGATGTAATTTATATTCCGACAGACAATACCATTGCAAATAATATTGAAGGCGTGAAAAACGTTGCCCTTCCCGCAGGCATTCCTGTTATCTGCGGGGAAGAAAATATGTGCGCGGGAGGCGGACTGGCAACTTTGAGCATCTCTTACTACAACATTGGCTACAATGCAGGAATCATGGCATATGAAATTCTCACAGAGGGTAAGAAACCTGCAGAAATGCCCATTCAGTATGCAGATGAAGTGGTGGAAAAATACAATGCGGAAGTGGCAGAAGCCCTTAAGATGGAAATGCCGTCCGACATGAAAGTAATCGGAGAGGAATAAAATGGAAGCACTGTTAAATGCACTCCCCGGCTCTGTAGCTCAGGGATTGATATGGGGAATACTGGCAATTGGCGTATATATCACCTATAAAGTATTGGATTATGCTGACCTGACGGTGGACGGCAGCCTTGCCACCGGCGGGGCGGTGGCGGTTATGTGTATTGTGGGAGGTATGAATCCTTATCTGGCAATGGTAATGGCCTTCGGCGCCGGAATGCTTGCGGGTCTTGCCACCGGCCTGTTCCATACGGTATTCGGTATTCCTCCCATTCTGTCCGGTATTCTGACACAGTTAGGGCTGTATTCGATTAACATGCGGATTCTTGGAAAATCCAACCAGGCGGTCAGTGTGGATCAGTTTGAACTTTTGGTAAGCCTCCGTTATATTCAGGAAGCATGCATTACCGCAGGAATCTGCTGTCTGGTATTGACATTGATTCTGTACTGGTTTTTCGGAACAGAGCTTGGCGCGGCAGTCCGGGCCACGGGCTGCAATCAGAATATGGCAAGGGCCCAGGGCATCAATACCAGTACCCAGAAAGTGCTGGGACTGGTAATTTCCAACGGCCTGGCGGGCATTTCCGGCGCGCTGTATGCCCAGTATCAGGGAAGCGCAGACGTAAATATGGGCCGCGGAGCCATTGTAATCGGCCTGGCGGCGGTGATCATCGGTGAAGTGGTATTCGGTAAAATTTTCCATAATTTTGCCCTGCGGATGCTTGCGGCAGTTTTAGGCGCAATCGCTTATTACATTGTGATTGCTATTGTGCTGCAGCTTGGCCTTTCCACCAATGACCTGAAACTGTTTTCCGCTTTGATTGTGGCGCTGTTCCTTGCAATTCCTCATTTGAAGAGCAGGTATTTTGCTCAGGCAGGCAGAAAGGGAGGAAAGGCAGATGCTTAAAGTTGAAAAAGTATATAAAACATTCAATCCGGGAACCATCAATGAAAAAAGAGCCTTAAACGGTATAGACCTGATCCTGAATGAAGGAGATTTTGTTACAGTCATCGGCGGAAACGGCGCCGGAAAATCCACCATTCTGAATATGATTGCCGGCGTATATCCGGTGGATCAGGGGAAAATTCTCATTGACGATATTGACGTGACAAAACTTCCGGAGCACAAGCGGGCGAAATATCTGGGCAGGGTATTCCAGGACCCAATGACAGGCACAGCGGCCGATATGAATATTGAGGAAAATCTGGCCATTGCAGCCCGCCGGGGCAGGAAACGTTTTCTGGGGTGGGGGATTACCGGAAAAGAAAGAGAAGTTTACCAGGAGAAATTAAAAGCGCTGGAACTTGGCCTGGAAACCAGAATGACCTCCAAGGTGGGGCTTTTGTCCGGCGGACAGAGACAGGCGTTAACCTTGCTGATGGCGTCTCTGGAGAAGCCGAAACTTCTTTTGCTGGACGAGCATACAGCGGCCCTGGACCCGAAAACAGCGAAAAAAGTCCTGGATTTGACGGAAGAAATTGTAAATAAAGATCGTCTGACCACATTGATGATTACCCATAACATGAAAGACGCCATCCGTCTGGGCAACCGGCTGATTATGATGCATGAGGGCCGGATCATCTATGATGTGTCAGGGGAGGAAAAGAAAGGCCTTAAGGTATCAGACCTGTTGGCGAAGTTTGAAGAAGCCAGCGGCGGAGAGTTCTCCAATGACCGTATGATGCTTTCTTAAATTTATAGTTTTCCCTGCACCGTATTTGCGGCAGGAGTAATATTTGGATACGGATGGAACTGCCGGGTTGCCCTTTGACATACAAACCGGGCAGCGTTCCGGCAGTTCCTGTGTATCTGCTGATAAATGCTTTGCTATAGCAGGGGGTGCGGCATGAAAGGACAATGCCTGCCGTTTTCAGAGATATCAAAACACCTCTTTTCTCAGTTCAGAAGCAGTCGCCGTTTTCCGGAAAAATAATACATTTTAGGAATTCTTAAGAAAAAATTTATGGAAACCAGTCAGGAAGTGTGATAGTATAAGACCTGCTGAGAGAATTTTTTCGCGCATACAAAATTGAAAATAGAAAAAGAAAGTTTGCTACATCTGTTATTTCCACCAAGATGCCCTTTTTGCGACGGAATCTTGTTTTATTCCATATTTCTTCCGGCAGAACCGGTATGCAGCAGGTGTCTGGGCAGGCAGGAGTATGCCAGAGAGCCGGTGTGCCAGAAGTGCGGCAAGCCCTTAGAGGATGAACGGGAAGAATACTGTTACGACTGCAGCCGGAAAGACTGCGAGTATGTTCAGGGAAAGGCGCTTTGGGTTTATAAGGGCGCAGTGAGAGATTCCCTGTATCGGTTTAAGTATTGCGGCCGCCGGGAATATGCCGGGTATTACGGCAGAGAACTGGCGCGTGTGTATGGCGGTTGGATCAGGCGCTGCGGGATTCAGGCAATCGTTCCCATTCCCCTTTCCCGAAAACGGCTGAGACAGCGGGGATTTAACCAGGCAGAGCTGATTGCGGAACAGGTAGGAAAAGAAATGGGGATTCCTGTTTACAGTCATTTGCTGTTTCGTATCAGAGACACCAGAGCTCAGAAAGAATTAAATGACGAAGAACGGAAAAATAATCTGAAAAGGGCTTTTAAAACCAGAGCAAATAAGGTACAATTAGACCATATCTTACTAATAGATGATATTTATACGACCGGAAGTACGATGAACGAGGCGGCAAAGGAATTAAAGCAGGCCGGGGCAGACAGGATATACTGCCTGAGTATCAGCATCGGCAGAGGATATTAGGAGGAAAAGGATATGGAAGTAAAGAATTGCAAAGGTTGTGGAAGACTTTTTAACTATCTGCAGGGACCGCAGCTGTGTCCGGGATGCGTAACAGACCTGGAGGATAAGTTTCAGCAGGTAAAAGAATTTCTGAGAGAGAATCCCAAGGCGCCGCTGAATGTAATTGCTGAGACGAATGACGTTTCTGTCAAGCAGATTAAGCAGTGGGTGAGGGAGGAACGTCTCACGTTTACAGAGGAATCTCAGATTACCCTGGAATGCGAAGCCTGTGGGGGAAAGGTGCTGACTGGAAGATTCTGTGATAAGTGCAGATCAAACCTTCAGAATGAGTTTGCCGGCGCCATTAAGCGTCCAACCGGCAGTGTGGCTCCCAAGAAAAATACGAGCACAAAGGACAAAATGAGGTTTTTGGATAATTAAAACAGTGGGCAGAATATGCTGTTTGTGGACAGGAAGTATCAAAAAGTATCTTTGTTCCGGGCAGGTATTCTGCCTTGTTATTAATAGTGGGAAAGACTTTCCTTGACGGTAAATGTGTGCTATAATAAGGCTGATTAATTTCGGAAAATGGACGGTGCACATATGTTGAACGAAGAAAGAATTCGCCTTATGACAAAGATGGCCTCTTATGAGGCGGGCGAGGGCAAAGAGTATATGCCCATCAGGCAGTTTTACCGGAAGGATTATGTAAGCTATGAAATGATGAAAACATTTATTACTTCCACAATATCTTTTGGCATTTTGTTTTTGTGCTGGATTGTATACAAAATGGATGAAATAACAGAATTTTTAAAAGGCAGGGATCTGCCGGAACTGGGTGTTTCCATTCTGATTAAATATGCGGTATTTGTCTGTGTCTATCAGGTGATCGCCTATGCTGTGTATACCAGGCGTTATAAAAAAGCCACTGCCAGTATGAGGAGATATTATGCCACCCTGAAGAAAGTAGAGAAGCTTCAGGAGAAAGAAGAGAGATTACAGCCTTTGGAGGAGTGGAAATGACAGGTTTGTTGGAAATGAGGGAGAAGCTGCGGACTTTTTATGGGAAATATGAGCTGTATGTGACGGCAGGACTTAAATTTGTTTTGGGATTGGTGGTTTTTTCCGTTATTAATGGTAATATTGGTTATATGGAGCGGTTAAATCAGCCGGCGGCAGTATTGCTTCTGTCTTTACTGTGCGCATTTTTTCCAATCAATGCTATGGTGGTACTGGCCTGCGGCCTGATATTGCTGCATTTGTTTGCAGTTTCCATGGAGGCCTGCGCCATTGGGCTGTGCCTGTTTTTACTGCTGCTGTTTCTGTATGGAAAGTTTGCGCCCAGAAATGGATACAGCGCAATTTTGACCACAGTGCTCTTTTTTTTCCGGGTGCCCCAGGTAATGCCGGCAGCAGTAGGAATGTTGAAGGGGCCTTCTGCATATTTTTCAGTATTGTGCGGAACAGTTACCTATTATTATCTCAGGGGGGTGCAGGATAACCTGGTGAATTTCACTTCCACAGAAGAGACAGAAGGGCTGGCCAAATTTACGGCGGCGCTTAAGATATTTACTGGAAACAAAGAAATGTACCTGGTATTGGCCGCGTTTCTGGTGACGTCTCTGACGGTATATCTGATTCGCCGTCAGGCCATCAGCCATGCCTGGAGAGCTGCCATGGTTGTGGGAAACGTACTGCAGCTGATTATCTTTTTGCTGGGCTATATCCTGTTGGATTTGACCGACAGGATTCTGTGGGTATTTGCGGGTATTCTGATTTCCATGGCTGTATGCCTGGTTTTAGAGTTCTTTCTCTATAATCTGGATTATTCCAGAGTGGAACGGGTACAATTTGAGGATGATGAGTATTACTATTTTGTGAAAGCGGTTCCCAAAGTTTTTGTGGCCAAGAAGGAAAAGCGGGTGAAGAGGATTACAGCCAGAAAACGGACCACAGTAGGACGCAGGGAACTGGCGGAGGAACTGGATATAGACCAGGATTTACTGGATTAAGAACCTGAGAAATCAGGAAAGATGAAGAAAATAAATAAAAAGTAGATGAAAATAATATGACGGAATATTTGAAAGCAGGAAGGGGATGAAAGTATGGTACAGGATTTGTTGGGAGCGTTAAGTTCTTTTGCATCAAAATATCTGTTTTGGGTAGACAGATATAATATTACCAAGACGGATATTGCGGAAATTATCATAATTTCATTCCTGATTTATAGTATTTTGGTGTGGTTTAAGCAGACCAGAGCATGGAACCTGCTGAAGGGAATTATTGTGGTCCTGGTTTTTGTGCTGATCTGCGCAATTTTCCAGATGAACAATATTTTATGGATTGCAGGAAAAACAATCAATGTTATTGCGATTGCAATTATCATTGTGTTTCAGCCGGAGCTGCGCAGAGCTTTAGAGCAGTTGGGACAGAAGAATTTTCTTACCTCGCTGTTTTCCTTTGATTCCCAGAAGAATCAGGAGCGGTTCAGCGAGCGTGTGACCAATGAGATTGTGAAAGCAACCTACGAGATGGCGAAGGTAAAGACAGGAGCTTTGATTGTGGTGGAGCAGGATGTGGTTCTGGGGGAATTTGAGAGAACCGGAATTGCCCTGGATTCCCTTGTTTCCAGTCAGCTTCTGATTAATATATTTGAACACAATACGCCGCTGCATGACGGAGCTATTATTGTCCGGGGGGACAGGATTGTGTCAGCCACCTGCTATCTGCCCCTTTCTGATAATATGGGGCTGAGCAAGGAACTGGGAACCAGGCACCGGGCGGCGGTGGGAATCAGTGAAGTTTGCGACGCCTTAACGATTGTAGTGTCGGAGGAAACCGGAAATGTTTCGATTGCCATCGGCGGAGAATTATACCGGAATGTGGATGCGGAGTATCTGAAAGGAAAATTGAATTTCATCCGAAAAGGCGCAATGGATGTGGCGAGATTCAAACTGTGGAAAAGGAGGATGAAGAATGTTCAGAAAAATGATAAAACATCTGGTGAATAATGCCGGACTGAAGGTTCTGTCCATTCTGTTGTCCGTTGTTCTGTGGATGGTTGTGGTGAAGCTGGCTGATCCGGATATGACAAAGACTTTTTCCGTATCTGTGGAGATTCTCAACAAAGACGTGGTGGCCGAGATGGGAAAGGTACCGGACGTGGTGGGAGAGACAGACATTGCAGTGTTTTATATTACCGGCCCCAGAAGCTATGTGGAGAAAATGGGCGGGGATGATTTTATAGTAACTGCAGATTTAAGCCAGCTGGATTTAAGGCAGGACGGGGATAGCAAACTGGTTCCCATAGAAATCAGCGCACGGAAATATGACAGATATATCACCATCAATCAGAGAACGGTGAATCTGCAGATAACTCTGGAAGATTTGTCAGAGCAGAAGTTTGTAATTACTCCGGAAACATCGGGAACGCCGGCAGAAGGCTGCGCCATCGGGGAAGTGGAGGTGACGCCCAATCTGCTGAATATTTCGGGGCCTGAGTCTATTGTGTCCAGAATCAGCCGGGTATCTGCCGCCATTAATGTGGACGGTGTATCCAACGACGTATCAGATAATGTGATTCCGGTGCTGTATGATGAAGACAATCAGCCCATAACGTCAGACCTTCTGGAGATGAACCAGAGTGCAGTGACAATCCGGGCCAAAATACTTGGCACGAAGAGCGTGCCTGTCCGGTGCCAGGTCAGCGGAACGCCGGCAGAAGGTTTCGAATACCGTGGACTGGAGTATGTGCCGGACTCCGTGCTGATTAAGGGAGAAGCGGAGATTTTGAACCATATCACCGCCATCAATATACCGGGAGATGTGATTAATATAGACGGAGCCAAGGAAGAGAGCGAGGTTTCCATTGATCTGATGCCTTATCTGACAGAGGCAGGCGTATCTCTGGTGGACGATACGGCCAATCAGATTGTAGTACGGATTTTGATTGAACAGAAAGAAAGCAAGGTTTTCAATATTCCGGTGGAACGGATTCAGATTACCGGCCTGAAGCAGGATTATGAACTGACCTTCAGCGGCAATTCCTTACCGGTTTCCGTCAGGGCATTGAAGGAACATATGGATACACTGGAAGCCGGAAATATCAATGCTTCCATTGATGTTACAGATTTGGAGCCGGGCAGCCACACGGTAGAGGCGACGATTACGCTGCCGGGCGAGCAGTTTGAAGCCCAGGAGACGGTGAGAGTTCAGATTACCATTGAAGACAAGAACGCAGAACCGGAACCGGAGCAGGATGAAACCCAGGAGAGCGCCGGAGATTCTGAAGATGAGGAAGATAATGGTAATGGAAATGCCGGAAATGGGAATAATAGAGACAGTGCAGACAGAAGCGTCAGAGACAGCGATTAGAAAGTATGCGCCGAAACAGGCATAAAGCGCCGGGGACGGTGATAAAGGATGTGTGTCTGCAGAAGAATGGAAGCAGACGCAGAATGGAGGAAATTATGGCAAGAATGTTTGGAACAGACGGAGTGAGAGGAGTGGCAGGCACAGAGCTTACCATCGAACTGGCTATGAAGCTGGGGCAGGCAGGAGCCTATGTGCTGACGAAAGAGAGATCTTATCAGCCTACGATAATCGTAGGATGTGATACGCGTATTTCCGGCGGAATGCTGGCAAATGCGCTGATGGCAGGAATCTGTTCCGTAGGAGCAAATGCGGTGTACATGGGAGTAATGCCCACGCCGGCCATTGCATATCTGGTTCGAAAGCATAAAGTAGAAGCGGGAGTTGTAATTTCTGCCTCCCATAATCCGATGGAATTTAACGGAATCAAGTTTTTTAACGGAGACGGGTATAAATTATCCGATGAACTGGAAGACGAAATTGAAGCCCTGATTAAAAACGGTATGCGGGATGTGGCTATGCCTCTTGGATCAGGAATTGGAAATATCAGTTACCGCTTTGACGCCAGGGAAGAATATGTATTTTTCATGAAGAAAACCATGCCTCTGGATTTAAGCGGCCTGAAGATTGTAGTGGACTGTGCGGAAGGTGCTTCCCATTATACTGCAGTGGAGACTCTGAAAGGGCTTGGCGCCAATCTGGTAGCAATTCATACCAATCCTGACGGCACCAATATCAACGCCAACTGCGGCTCCACCCATATGGATGAGCTGCGGGCAAGGGTGGTTTATGAGAAAGCCCATGTGGGCCTTGCCTTTGACGGAGATGCAGACCGTATGCTTGCTGTGGATGAAAACGGCGATGTGGTAGACGGCGATCAGATTATGGCGATAATCGGAAACTACATGAAAGATCACGGCAAACTGAAAAAGGACACCATCGTAGGGACAGTAATGAGCAATCTGGGCTTTACCCTGATGGGCAAAGAGCGTGGCATCCATATTGAACAGACCAAGGTAGGAGACCGCTATGTATTGGAAAATATGAGAGAAAATGGATATAATATCGGAGGAGAGCAGTCAGGCCATATTATATTTCTGGATGAAAATACTACAGGAGACGGTCTGCTCAGCGCGCTGCATTTGCTGGAAGTCATGGTGGAGACGAAAGAGCCCCTGTCACAGCTTTCCCAGATTATGGAAGTACTGCCCCAGGCGCTGGTGAATGCCAAAGTGCCAAACCACAAGAAAGAGCACTTTATGGATTATCCGGAAATCGCCCAGGCAGTTCAGAAGCTGGAACAGAAATTTGCAGGAGAAGGCAGAGTGCTGATCCGGCCTTCCGGAACCGAGCCTTTGGTCCGCGTAATGATTGAAGGAAAGAACCAGAATGAGATCAACCAGGACGCAAAAGAACTTGCAAACCTGATTATGAGGAATATGCTTTAATTTACCATGAGGTTAATGGAGAAATGTAATTGGAGGAACGAGGATGGTTAGTCAGAAAGTAACAATAAAAAACCCTACGGGCCTGCACCTGCGGCCTGCAGGAATTTTATGTAAAGAAGCGGTAAAATTCAAATCATTAATTACGTTTAATTTTAAAGGCGGAACCGCCAATGCCAAAAGCGTGTTAAGCGTACTTGGCGCATGTATCAAATCCGGAGATTCCATTGAGTTTGTCTGTGAAGGCGAAGATGAAGAAGAAGCGCTCCATGCGGTTGTAACAGCAGTGGAAAGCGGTTTGGGAGAATAACAGGAATATGACGGGGAAGGAAAAAGTACAGATTTTACTGTCCGCGTACCAGGGAGAAGCGTTTTTGGAAGAGCAGCTGGACAGTCTGTTAAAGCAGAGCTGGAAGAATCTGGAAATTCTGATCCGCGACGACGGATCACAGGACGGCACCAGGAAAATATTGGAAGATTACAGTGGCAGATATGAACATATAAAATATTTTCCAGGGGAAAATATAGGTGTAACCCAAAGTTTTTTTGAACTTTTAAGGCAATCGGATGCAGAATATGTGGCATTTTGTGATCAGGATGACGTATGGCTGGAGCATAAAGTAGAAGCAGCGGTTCGTAAACTTGCAAAAGAGACGGGCCCTGCCCTTTACTGCGGCAATAAGATTCTGGTGGACCGAAGCCTTACTCCTATGAAAAAGCAGAGCAGACGCAGGCTGAAGCCGGGATTCGGGAATGCAGCGGTGGAATGCATCTGTACCGGGTGCACCGCGGTGATGAACCGGGAACTGGCGGATATTCTGACAGCCAGGCTGCCGGAATACGCTATTCTCCACGACTGGTGGACGTATTTAGCGGCGTCCTATACCGGAACGGTGATTTTTGACCCCCATCCCTATATTCTTTACCGGCAGCATGAGGGCAATGTGGTGGGCGCCAAAGGCGGATTCTGGGGTGAATTGCAGTCCAAAGCGGCTTATCTGAAGAAAAGCCGGGGCAAATTAAAGAGACAGCTGGGTGAGTTTGCCAGGCGGTATCAGGGAGACGGCGAAAAAGACCGGCTGGTGCGGCAGATTCTGGCGGCGGAGAAATTTCCCGGCAGGCTGCAGATTCTCTGGAACCGCGGCATATACCGGCAGAGCGCACTGGATGAAGTTATAATGAGAATCTTATTTCTGATTGACAGAATGTTATAAAAATGGAGGAAAGCATGAAGAAAATACTGGTGACAGGCTGTAACGGGCAGCTTGGAAGAGCAATCAATCAAGAGTACCAAGCAGACAATGTGGAATTTATCAATACGGATGTGCAGGCGGGAGAGGGAATCACAGCCCTGGATATTACAAATATTTCCCAGGTGATGGAACTGGTTCGGGAAACCAGGCCGGATGTGATTATCAACTGCGCCGCCCATACGGCGGTGGATTTGTGCGAACAGCAGTGGGACAGCGCATACAGGATCAACGCCATCGGCCCAAGGAATTTAAGTATCGCTGCTTCTGAGGTGAAGGCGAAACTGGTTCATGTGTCTACCGACTATGTATTTGACGGAAACGGAACCAGACCTTACACAGAGTTTGATCTGGTGGGGCCTGTCAGTGCTTATGGGAAAACCAAACTGGAAGGCGAGAACTTTGTTCGGGAATTTGCAGGGCATTATTTTATCTTAAGGTCAGCTTGGCTTTTTGGGGACGGCAAAAATTTTATCAAAACTATGCTGCGACTGTCTGAAACTCATGATCAGGTCAGTGTGGTAATGGATCAGCTGGGCAGTCCTACCAGTGCGGTGGAACTGGCCAAAATGATTCATTTCCTGGAGCCTACGGAGAATTACGGGCTGTTTCACGCTACCTGCGAGGGAAGCTGCAGTTGGGCGGATCTGGCGGAGGAGACTTTCCGTCTGGCAGGAAAATCCACACAGGTGGAGCGGGTGACAACAGAAGAATACTGCCGGCGCAATCCCAATCAGGCGCCTCGTCCTGCCTATTCCATTTTAGAAAATTATATGATAAAATTAACCAGTGACTACCAGATGGCAGACTGGAAAGATGCGTTAAAGACTTATATGGATTCTTTAAGATAACAATATTATAAAAAGCAAATGTGATGCAAATATGATGGAAGAGGAGAAATCATTATGAGAACTTATCTGGTAACAGGCGGGGCGGGCTTTATCGGCTCAAATTATATTCAGTACATGTTCCGCAAATATGACAATGAAATCAGAATTATCAATGTGGACAAGCTCACCTATGCCGGCAACCTGGAGAATCTGAAGGATGTGGAATCCAGAGAGAACTATACGTTTGTGAAAGCGGATATCTGTGACAAAGAGGCAATCCGTAAAATTTTTAAGGAAAATGACATTGACCGGGTGGTGCATTTTGCAGCGGAGAGCCATGTGGACCGAAGCATCCGCAATCCGGAGGTCTTTATCCAGACCAATGTGCTGGGAACGGCAGTGATGCTGAACTGTGCCAAAGAAGCCTGGGAGAAAGAGGACGGAACATTTTTGGAGGGGAAGAAATTCCTCCATGTTTCCACCGATGAAGTATACGGCTCTCTGGAAGAAGAAGGCGGTTATTTCTATGAGACTACCCCTTACGATCCCCACAGCCCGTATTCCGCAAGCAAAGCAAGTTCAGACTTTTTGGTAAAATCCTATATTGACACCTATCATTTTCCGGCCAATATTACCAACTGCTCCAACAATTACGGCCCCTATCAGTTCCCGGAGAAGCTGATTCCGCTGATTATCAACAATGCGCTGCAGGGAAAGAAGCTGCCGGTATACGGCGACGGGAAAAATGTCCGGGACTGGCTGTATGTGGATGACCATGCCAAGGGAATTGACATGGTGCAGGAGCAGGGAAAACTGGGAGAAACTTACAATATCGGCGGCCATAATGAGAAACAGAATATAGAGATTATTCATATTATTCTGGAAACCTTGCAGGAAATGCTGCCGGAAGGCGACCCCAGAAGAGAACTGGTGACCAAAGATTTGATTACCTATGTGGAGGACCGGAAGGGCCATGACAGAAGATACGCCATTGCCCCGGATAAGATTAAGGCGGAAATCGGCTGGGAGCCGGAGACCATGTTCAAAGAGGGAATCCGCAAGACAATCGCCTGGTTTTTTGAACATGAGGAATGGATGAAGAACGTAACCAGCGGCGATTATCAGAAATATTACGAAGAAATGTATCAGAACCGATAGGAAAACAGACGATGAAATATGAACCAAAGGATCATACCTTTGCAATCTGCGCTTATAAAGAAAGCCCATTTTTGCGGGAATGCATCGAATCGTTAAAGAAGCAGACAGTGCCAGTCAGGATGATTATGACAACCTCTACGGAGAATGCTTATATCCGCAGCCTGGCAGAAGAATACGGCATACCGCTGTTTGTCAATCACGGAGCAGCGGGAATTGCCAATGACTGGAATTTTGCATATCATCACTGCAGGACCAGGCTGATCACCCTGGCCCATCAGGATGATATGTATCATCCCGATTACGTAAAGCATATGTTAAACGGCGTAAACCGCGCAAAACATCCGCTGATTTATTTTACGGATTACAATGAGCTGCGGGACGGACAGGAGGTTTCCGGAAATAAATTATTGAAAATTAAACGTCTCATGCTGCTGCCTTTGAGAATCCGGGCGTTTCATGGGAATATTTTTGTGCGCAGGAGAATTTTGTCCATGGGAAATCCCATTTCCTGCCCTTCTGTGACTTACATAAGAGAACATCTGCCGGCTACGGTGTTTATTCCCGGATTTAAAAGCAACATCGACTGGCAGGCATGGGAACTGCTGTCTAAGCAAAAGGGAGAGTTTGTCTATGACAGGCGGCCTTTGACCTGGCACAGAATTCACCTGGAATCGGAGACTTCTGTTACCATTAACAATGGAAATATCCGGGCCCAGGAAGACTATGCCATGTTTTTGAAATTCTGGCCCGGATGGATGGCAAAATTTATTATGCGTTTCTATATCAAAGGGGAAGAATCCAATTCCATGGAACATAAGGAGAAATAAAATGAGTGAACAGTACGAACTTACCATACTGATGCCCTGTCTCAATGAGGCGGAAACGCTGGCTGTCTGTATTGGAAAAGCAAAGAAATATCTGGAGGAAAGCGGCGTCAACGGAGAGATTCTGATTGCGGACAACGGAAGCACCGACGGTTCTCAGCAGATTGCCAGAGACAACGGCGCGAGAGTTGTAAACGTACCGGAAAAAGGATACGGCGCGGCTTTGATCGGCGGATGCAACGGAGCTCTCGGAAAATATGTGATTATGGGCGATGCAGACGACAGTTATGATTTCCTTCATCTGGGGCCTTTTGTGGAAAAACTGCGGGAGGGATATGATCTGGTGATGGGGAACCGCTTTAAGGGAGGCATTGAGCCGGGGGCCATGCCGCCGCTTCACCGATATCTGGGCAATCCGGTGCTTTCATTTATTGCAAGGCTGTTTTTTCCCTGCAAAATCGGAGATTATCACTGCGGGCTCAGGGGATATAACCGGGAATCTATTCTGAAGCTTGGTCTGGTGACAACCGGAATGGAATACGCCAGTGAGATGGTGGTAAAATCCACGCTGAATCATCTGAAAATCGCGGAGGTGCCCACCACCTTGAAAAAAGACGGCCGTTCCCATGCGCCCCATCTGCGAAGCTGGTCTGACGGATGGCGGCATCTGAAATTCCTTCTGATGCACAGCCCCAACTGGCTGTTTATGTATCCGGGATTGATTCTGTTTCTTCTGGGACTGGTTCTGACTGTGATTTTAAGTCTTGGAAACATCCGGATTGGATCTGTGGGACTGGGGGTTCATACCCTGATGTATTCTGCCGCCGCTATGATGGTGGGCTTTAATCTGGTAATGTTTTCTTTGTTTGTCCGTTCTTATGCAAGCGTGACCGGATTTATTCCCACAGAAAGCAAGCTGGATCGGTGGCTGGAGGATATTTCCACGGAAAGAGGCGTGGTTATTGGCCTGCTGCTGTTTTTTGCAGGAATTATTATTACAATTATTGCTTTTTGCATTTGGGGAAATACAGGATTCGGGGGACTGTCACCAGAGAATATGATGCGGATTACCATTCCTGCCATGCTGCTGATTGTGGTGGGAATCGAAGTTATTTTCGGAAGTTTTTTCATTGGCATTCTGCATATCAGGCACAAATAGAGAGGAATTTGACAGATGAATGCGAAACAGGGGATAAAAAGGATTAACTGGTTTCTGGCAGTGATTGCGGCGCTGTCGCTGATAAAAATATGGATGGTGCAGGGGTTGGTGATTTATCCCATACCGGCTGCAGCCTGCGATGACGCCCTGATGGCGGACTGGGCGCTGAATATTGCAGGTGGAAAATGGACGGGCCCCTTTAACAACTATATTTTTATGAAGGAAGTGGGATTTGCCATTTATCTGGCAGTGCTCCATCGGCTGCATTTGTCTTACATTACAGGAACCACTCTCCTGTATATCGCAGGATGTATGATTTTACTGTACGGAATCAGCCATGTGGTTCAGAGAAAATGGCTGTTATGCGTGATTTATACAGTTACGCTGTTCCATCCGATTATGACGGCGGTAGAAACCGGGCAGAGAGTGTACCGGAACGGTTTTGCCGTGACACTGCTGCTCTGGCTTTTTGGCAGTCTTTTGAACCTTTATTTTGAAATCCGGGAAGAATCTTTCCGAAGAAACTGTATCTGGGCGGTATTGGCTGCGGGAAGCCTTGGTTTTCTGTGGGAAACCAAAAGCGACACCATCTGGATTCTGCCCTTTACCCTGGTAATTCTGGCGGTTGCCGCCGGGATTTTAATCAAAAACCGAAAGGAAGCCAGGCCCTTTCCCAAATTGATTCTGCTGTGTATGCCCTTTCTTGGAATTCTGTTTTTTTCCAAAACCATAGATTTACTGAATACGATCGCTTACGGGGATACCGGCATTCCTTATTATGGCCCGGCCATGGGGATTTTAACAGGAGTGGAATCAGAAAATCCCATAGAAAATGTAAGTCTGCCCAGAGAAACCCTTCAGCGGCTGTATGAGCTTTCGCCCACGCTGGCTTCGGCAAAGGATGAAATCGAGGACGCCATGGACCGGTATGATGAGGCGGACACCCATCCAAAGGACGGCAATGTGGAGGACGGCTGGATTGGCTGGGCCCTGCTTCGGGGATTTGACGGAGCAGGATGCTATAAGGACTGCCGGACAGCCAATAAATTTTTTGAAAATGTGTATGAAGAATTACATGAGGCAGCAGAACAAGGGGAACTGAAGCTGGCAAAACGGTCTTTTTCAGATGCTTACCATATAGCTGACGGGAAAGAGCGGAAAGAACTGCTGTCAGCCATTGGGCAGTGTTTTCAGTATGTGGCCGGCCATCAATATCTGTTTTCCGATATCTGTTCCCTGGAGGGGGACGACATTGCAGGCAGTCAGAGATTTGAACTGCTGACCCGCAATCATGCCTATTATGGCATGTTTGATACGGATTATTACTGCGTGGGGTGGGCAGCGTTTCCCCAGTATGATTTGAAGGAACTGAAGGTTTATATTGAAGATGCAGAGGGCCATCAGTTTGTACACTTGGATTTTGAAGAAAGCCCGGATGTAAAAGAAAAATACCCCCAGGCAGAGGGGGCTGAAAAGTGCCGCTATGTTGCCGAATGGGACGGCGGCGGAAAGGAAAATACCGACTTTTTCCTTGTGGCCTATGAGAAAGAGCAGCAGGTGGTCAAAGCCAGAATTACCCAAACTGGACTGGCAGACGTCAGTGAAGAGGAATGTGTGGGCTCCATAGACGGATTCTTTCAGCAGGGAGGGCAGCAGATGATCCGCCAGGAGGCCCAAAAAGCGGCGGACCGGTGCAATATAGTATATAATATCTATCACTTTTTCTGCCCTATCCTGGCTTTGGCGGGAGCGGCGGCCTACGCAGTGTTTACGGTTTTATCCGTACTGGAATGGAGAAAGCGGCAGTATGACACGGTAAACCTCTGGCTGATTATCACCGGAATCGGTTTAAGCCTGCTGATTTTATTTTTGGGCGTAGCTGTCACCCACCTGGAAAAATGTCCGGCCATCAGCTACATGTATTTAAGCGCAGCTTATCCCATGCTTAATCTGGCGGCAATGCTGTCTCTGGCAGGGTGCGCGGCCGTTGTAATGAGGCTGGTGCAGAAAAAAGAAACAGGCATGGCATTCCAATAGAATTTATCTGTTCTCTTTGGGGATTGTAAACCACCAGAAGGTAAACCGCTCATAAAGCGTATTTCCCAGATAGGGATATTTCATTCCCAGAATTACGCTTTTGAGCCGGTTTCCGGAACGAAGCAGAGCCAGAACATTCTGAGCCAGCCTTCGCTGCTCCGGGGAAAGCCTGTCTCCGTAGACCTGCAGTAAAGTCTGGGTCTGGGTAGCAGCCTGTCTCCGGCAGTTGGTTAAGGAGCGCAGGTGTTTTCGAAACACCGAGGGCCGCAGGTTATCCAGAATCCGATCAAGGGTGGAGCGCGTATTGGTTACGCCTAAAGTGTTGCAGGAATGCTGCCGGTAATTGGAAAGCGGGGTGTCGTTTTTGCGGACAATTCGCCCGAAAGCGGCGCACAGCAGCAGAATCCACCAGTCATGAAGGTCAATTTCCTTGGGGTAAGAAGAGACCAAATTTTTTAATTTATCATTGAAAACCATGGCGCAGCCCGGAACGTAGTTGGCCAGCAGCAGTTTTCGGTAATGCTGTTTTTGGCCCAGTGCGGCATGGGTGTATGTTTCCAGGGAATCGCTGATGGGATTCATATCCTGATCGGTAATCCGAAGGGTACAATAGGCCAGCAGAGGGCCGTTATATTTTTTTTGGCAGTTTTTCAGAAAATGAATCATTTCAGATAATTTTTCCGGTTCCCACCGGTCGTCCTGGTCACAGAACGCATAATATTCATATCCGGACACTTTGGCAAACAGATCGGCAAAATTGCCGGTGGCTCCATGAGTTCCCGAAGTGTTTTCGGAAAGAAAAATCTGATCCGGATACATGTTCTGATATTGTCTTAAGATTTCCGGGGTGCTGTCGGTGGAGCCGTCATCGTTGATAAACAGGGCCCAGTCTGTAAAAGTCTGACCCACAATGGAATCCAATTGTTCTTTTAAATATTTTTCGCCGTTATAGGCGGCAAGTAAAATTGCAGTCGTCTGTTTCATGGCAGTTATTCCTCTTTATATTAGAAAAGATACAGTAGTTTATTCTCTCAGATTATATTAGCATACAATAACGTGAAAGAAAAGCAGGGAAATAAAATGGAAAAAGCAAAGAAAGAAAATCTAATCAATGTCATTATGGTGGTAAGCAGCAATATTTTCACAATATTAGTTGCATTGTTTTCAGGTTTTATTCTGCCGAAAGAACTGAGCATTCCGGATTATGCCTATTACAGAGTGTATCTGCTGTATATTTCCTATGCAGGTTTCTTTCATTTTGGAATTGTAAACGGCATTTATCTGAAATACGGAAATATGGATTTGGAACAGATTCCCAAAAAAGTGTTTCGGGCCTACAGTTTTTTTATGCTGCTGTCCCAGGCGGCGGTTGTTGCAGTTCTGTCCCTGCTTCTCTCTGGGGGCGCATCTGCGATGGAACAGGACAAGGTCATTGCTTTTGGGTTTGTTATCATCAATATTCCGCTGATTAATATCAAATGGTTCTATTCTTCCATCAACCAGTTTACCAAAAGGTTTGTCATTGACAGCTTTGTGACGTATCTGCAGAACATCCTGAACCTGGTTATGGTTCTGCTGGTCATTCTGTTTCGGTGGTATGATTTTAAATGGATTCTGGTGATTCTTACCATATGCAATCTGGTCTGCATGGTGATTGTCATGGGCCAGAATAAAGTTCTTTTGTGGGGAGAAAAAGCCAGGCTTGGGGATACGGGAATCCCTGAACTGATCAAAAACGGATTCTTTCTGATGCTCAGTGAATTTGTGGGGATTATTATTCTGGGAATTGACAGCATGTTTGTGGACAATCTGTTTTCCCAGACGGAATTTGCCATGTATTCCTTTGCAGTTTCGGTGATTTCCGTGATTTTTACTGCTATAAGCGCTGTGTCCAATCTGGTGTATCCGTATCTTGTGCGGGTGGAAGAGGAAAAATATGCGGAATATTACGGACTGATGAGCGATGTGCTTTCCATGGTTTCCATGGTTTCCATGCTGGCATTTTATGCGGCGGAATTTATTATCCTGCGCTGGCTGGAAAAGTTTATCCCAAGCCTGTCCGTGGTGGCGATTTTATTCGGTACGGTGGTGTTTCGGGCTGTGATTACCCTGGTCTGCGGCAATTATTTTAAAGTGCTGAAGCTGATTAAGGAATATACCTGGAACAATATTTTTGCCATTGGGATTTCCTTTTTGTTAAACGCGGCGGCTTATGTGATGTTCCGCGATTACCGCTATATTGCAGGGGCAAGCCTGCTGTCCTTTGTGATCTGGTATCTGGTGACAGAGCGGATTTTTATCCGGTATCTGCAGATTCCCCTGGCAGGCTGCCTGCGCAGATACGGCTATATTCTGGCAGGACTGCTGATCTTTTATCTGTTGGCGGATGCAGACCCCATCCCGGGATTTTTCCTGTATTTTGCCGCAGTATGCGGACTTTCCCTGCTGTGCTTCTGGCGGCAGCTTCAGAAGCTTCTGGGTATCGTGAAGGGGAATGCTGCGGGGTAAGGGGATAACAACGTATGTTTTGATACCCGGTAATTCTGCCCGTATCCAGGAATATATACAGTATTGAAACGCTAAATCTTCCCAATCAAAAACAATATCCGAATCGCAAGTTCCCCCGCAAGCCGCGCCCGCAACCGTCTGGGATAAAACAGCTTTTGAATTTGCCGCAGAAAGCTGTTTTTCGCGGTAAACAGCGACAGGGTCTTTTGCTGGGAGGCGGAGAGCTTATGGCGAAACACATTTTGAAAATAAGCCAAATCTTCTTTGCTGTCTGTCATGGCTGTTCCGCCGATTTCATTTTTCAGGAAACTGCAAAGCAGATTGGAATCACTGGAATCTTCTGCGGTAACAGCGTCAGAGTGGCGGATATGGGTGGCCAGGCGGCGGGGATCGGAAATGATGGTTCCGAAGCAGGCGGCCCCCCGAAGAAGCCAGCGGTCATGAAGCTCCCTTCCGGGATCTACCTGTAAAATCAATTCCTGTCTGGCGGTTTCGTTAAATACAATCACGAAGCCGGAGGCCGGCGTATAGTACAGCACATCTGTCAGACTGACAGATGCTTTCTGAGGCGGGGAATGCCGCAGAAATTCTCCGGTGTCCGTATAATATTCGTAGCCGCAGAAATAGACGCAGGGGCGCTCCGGCTGCGGCACGGAGGCCAGCTTTTTGACGGCCCGTTTGATTTTATCGGGATACCAGATGTCGTCCTGATCGCAGAAGGCATAATAATCCGCCGGGGGACACTCTTTTAAAATCTGATAAAAGGAAGCGGGACAGCCCAGGTTGACGCCTCCGTTTTCCAACAGCACAATTTTTTTCGATGAAGTATTGCCGGCAATATAATCCTGGATAATGGAAACGGTGTCGTCTGTAGAGCCGTCGTCCCGGATATAGATGGAAATGTTTGGATATGTCTGGGCCAGAAGGCTGTCAAGCTGCTCCCGGATATATTTGCCGCCGTTGTAAGAAGCCAGTAAAATATGAACGGATGGTGTAGTGTGCAAGCGTAATTCTCCTTTCCGAAGCTATCATATTTATATCACATTGTTTTGATAAATTAATTAGGCGAACCTTGAAAATATCAAATAATTTTATTATATTATATACGGAACGTCAGCAATTGAAAAGTGCCAATTATGAAAGCCCCTGGCTTCCATAGTATGGATGGCCATGCGGCCCGCCGGACGGCAGGCTGAGCATGATGAGAGTTTATTAACACAACGAAGAAAGAAGGACATGAAATGAGAAAACGTATCACGACACTGCTTCTGGCAATGCTGCTTCTGTTTCAGACGGGAGCAGAAACATTCTATGCTGCAGAGTATGCGCCCGGGGCGTCTGCGGCCGGCACAGAAGCATTAACGGGGGATAATAATGATACAGGGGATGCTGGTTCAAATGAGCCGGGGACAGGAGACGGCGAAAATAAGCCGGGAACAGGAGACTCGGAAAATGAGCCGGGGACAGGAGATGGCGAAAATAAGCCGGATACAGGAGACGGAACCGGCGGCGAAGGACCGGGTGCTCCGGAAGAGTCAGAGGAATATACGGTAACGTTTGATTTTGACGGAGGAAAGCTTTTGGATACCGAAGAGACCCAAAAGCAGATTCTGGTAAAAAAAGGCGAGCTGATTGCAGCAGAAAACATTCCTGCGCCAGTGAAAGAAGGATATCTTTTGCAGTACTGGACAGACGAATCCGGAACAGAATTTAAATTCGAAGAACAGCCGGTAGAGGGAAATCTTACCCTGAAAGCATATTGGGCGCCGGTGGAAGAATACACAGTGGTCTTTGATTTTAACGGAGGAAACCTGCCGGATACCGGGGAGCCTACCAGGCAGATTGCTGTAAAGGGAGGAGAACTGATTGCTGCAGAACAGATTCCTGCGCCTGTAAGAAAAGGATATAAGCTGCAGTACTGGATGGATGAGACAGGCGCAGAGTATAAGTTTGCAGAACGGCCGGTAGAGGGAAACCTGACCCTGAAAGCATATTGGGAGCCCATTTCCTATACCATTCAGTTTGACGCCGGCGGCGGAACCGGCACGATGGTTCCGATTACGGTTGTTTACGATCAGCCCAAGAAGCTGCCGGAGAACGGTTTTGAGAAACGGGGATATGCTTTTACAGGATGGACGGTTACGATTGCCGGTGTGAAGCATACGTTTCAGGACGAAGCAGAATTAAACAGCAACCTGACAGAAACAGACGGCGAGACGCTTACATTTACCGCTGTTTGGGAAGTGGGCCTGTACACCGTCCGGTACAATGCCAACGGCGGAACCGGCACAATGGATGATATGCCCTGCACCTATAATAAAAACAGGACGCTTAAGAAAAATCAATTTGAACGCACCGGGTATACCTTTACAGGCTGGAATACCAAACCGGACGGTACCGGAACTGCTTATGCGGATAAAGGAAAAATCAAGTCTTTAGGAGGGTTAGGAGAGATCGTGATCCTCTATGCTATGTGGGAAGGGAATCCCTATACTGTAAAATATGACGGCAACAAGGCCGACAGCGGAAGCGTGGCCGGCAGCAGCCAGATTTACGGCGTGCCTTTTACTTTGAAAAAAAATGCCTTTAAGCGGAAGGGATTTACCTTTGCAGGATGGAATACCAAAGCGGACGGTACCGGAACTACGTATCGGGAGGGGTCCCAGGTCAGCAATTTAACGGCTGTTAAAAATGGTACGGTGACATTGTATGCCAAATGGACAGCCATTCAGTACAAAATTACATATCATACCAACGGCGGAAAATTAGCGGCTTCAGCCAAAAAAGTTTATACGACGGATAAACCCTTTGTTCTGCCAAGGCCCACCAAAAAAGGCTACGATTTTGACGGATGGTACAAAACTTTTAATTTCAAGAAGCGTGTAGGCGAAATCAAAGAAGGCAATACCGGCAATCTGACTGTTTATGCCAAATGGGTGAAGTGCACCCAGAAGCCCAAGTCAGATTCGGCAAAACTGACCGCCTGCAAAGCCACAGGAACCGGGAAAGTAAGCGTAAAAGCCACCATTAAGAAACGAGTGGCAAGTTCAGACGATTACTATTATCTGATGTATATTAATCCGCTGAATAAAAAAATGTATAAAGAGGCGGCCAAGGTTTATAAGAAGAAAAATATTACCTTCAGCCTGAAAACAGCGGAAAACCGGGGGTATGCCACCTCCATGTTCGGCATTGCCGTTAAAAAGGGCAGCTCTTATCAGTTGATCAGCACCACATCTTTTGTAAAAAATGCCCGGAAGGCGGCTTCCAACAAGTCCAAATACAAGCCGGGAACCACCAAAAAGGGCATGCAGTTCGACAAGAGCATGGAAGAAATTATTGACTGCGGGGCAAGACAGAACTTTTTGAATGTTACTGTGTCTATGGTATGTGATAATGGGACAGTTCCCTACAACTATAATGGCAAAACTTATTATTTTAATCCCATGACCTACTATCAGCAGGTGGTGACAGAGTGTAATAAGAGAAATATTAATGTGACCATGCAGGTGATGCTGGACTGGACAACCGGACATACGGATTTGATTCCGGTGAAAGCCAGGGTGAAGGGGGCGGCTCCCTATTACAGCTGGAATGTGACCACCAACAGCTCCAGAGAAAAGATGGAGGCCATTTTCTGTTACCTGGGCGGCTTGTTTGGAAAGAAGAACTGCTATGTATCCAACTGGATTCTGGGAAATGAAGTAAACAATCCGGCAGGATGGCATTACAAAGGCGGAATGACAACCACAGCATATTTTAAATCCTATGCCTATGCCTTCCGGGCCTTGTATTATGCGGTAAAAACCCAGTATTCCAACGCCCATATTTTCATCTGCACCGACAATTTCTGGAATACCACCCAAAGCGGCGGCTACAGTGCGAAATATGTGATCTCAGCCTTTTTAAAACAGCTGAATAAAATCGAGAAGGGCCTGGACTGGAACCTGGCTTATCATGCCTACTCATTCCCGCTGACTTATACCAATTTCTGGGAAGGGTTCGGCATTACAGATGATGTGAACACTCCTTACATCACCATGAAGAATATTAAAATATTGACGGATTATATCAAGAAAAACTACGGTTCTTCCGTGCGGATTATCCTTTCGGAGCAGGGTTACACCTCTTCCAGTCCCTGGGGAGAAGCCAACCAGGCGGCGGCGCTTGTTTACAGTTATTATATTGCGGCCTGCAATCCCATGATAGACGCTTTTATTATCCGGAGCTTTTCCGATAACGCCAATGAGACGGCTCAGGGACTTCGAATGGGAATTGCAGGAAAAGAGGCGTTTAATGCTTTCAAATACATGGACACTTCTCAGGCCAGCAAATATACCAAGAAATACAGGGGAATGCTGGGGGTTAAATCCTGGAAAAAGATTGTATCCGGCTATAAAACATCCAGAATCAAGGGCATGTACCGGAAAACCTGATGCCCGGGCTTGTATCCTGGCAGGAAAGATGGTAGAATAGAAAAAGCATTGAAAGGGATGAAAAAGTGAAAATATTGGAATAATATCCAGAAAATGAAAGTGTACGTTGGAGGAGGCCATGAAAGGAATTATTTTAGCCGGAGGTTCCGGAACCAGATTATACCCATTGACGAAAGCGATTTCCAAGCAGATTATGCCGGTGTATGACAAGCCGATGATTTATTATCCCCTGTCTACCCTGATGCTTGCGGGAATCCGTGAGATATTGATTATCTCCACTCCCAGAGATCTTCCGGTATTTGAAAATCTGTTGGGAGACGGCAGCCAGCTTGGCATGCGGTTTGCCTATGCCGTTCAGGAAGAACCCAGAGGACTTGCAGACGCATTTATTATCGGCGCAGAATTTATCGGCGAAGATGCGGTGGCGCTGGTGCTGGGCGATAATATTTTTTACGGTCAGAGCTTTTCCAGAGTATTGAAGGAAGCGGCAGACCGGACAGAAGGACGGCCGGGAGCCACAATTTTCGGGTATTATGTGAAGAATCCCAGAGAGTACGGCGTTGTGGAGTTTGATGAGGAAGGGACGGCCATTTCCATTGAGGAGAAGCCGGAGCATCCCAAATCCAACTATGCGGTGCCGGGGCTGTATTTCTATGATAATGACGTGGTGGAGATTGCCAGGAACGTGAAGCCCTCTGCCCGGGGAGAAATTGAGATCACCAGCGTGAATAATGAATATCTGAAGCGGGGAACTCTCAAGGTGGAAACCTTAGGCCGCGGTTTTGCATGGCTGGATACCGGAAATCATGATATGCTGCTTGCGGCGGCGGATTTTGTATCTGCCTTTCAGAAGCGTCAGGGATTGTATATTTCCTGCATTGAAGAGATTGCCTACAAACGGGGCTTTATTGATGTGGAGCAGCTGAAGAAGCTGGCGGAGCCTTTGTTAAAGACAGAGTATGGACAGTATTTGATGGATGTGGCGGCTGGATTATAGCATGGAGGATAATATGGGAAAGATTCAGGTAACAGACAATTGCAGCGGAATTCAGGGATTAAAAGTGATAGAGCCTGCGGTGTTCGGAGACGAGCGGGGTTATTTTATGGAGACATATAATTACAATGATTTTGCCCGGGCGGGGATAGACTGTACATTTGTGCAGGATAATCAGTCGGCTTCTAAGAAAGGGGTTTTAAGAGGGCTCCATTTCCAGATTAATTATCCCCAGGATAAACTGGTCCGGGTGGTAAACGGAGAAGTATTTGACGTTGCGGTGGATTTGCGGGAAGGCTCTGAGACCTTTGGCAAATGGTTTGGAGTGATACTTTCTGCCGAGAATAAGAAGCAGTTTTTTATTCCCAAAGGATTTGCCCATGGATTTGTGGTATTGTCTGAATATGCAGAATTTTGTTATAAAGTGACAGATTTTTACCATCCCAACGATGAGGGGGGCCTGCTGTGGAAAGATCCTGAAATCGGCGTTCAGTGGCCCATGCCGGAGGGAATGACAGAGGATGATTTGATTCTTTCAGACAAAGATAAGGTCTGGGGAGGAATCGGAGAATATGTAAGCAGCCGGAGAGAAAAATAAGAGCTGCGTTGCGGGATCGCCGCAGGCAGTCCCGTGAGCAGACAGAGCCGGAAAGAAAGGTAGGATTTGCAGCATGAAGAAAAGGATTTTAGCATTTTTCCTGGCGGGAATGATGGCATTTTCCATGGCTCCCACAGAAACGTTTGCAGCAGCCAACACAGAAGAGAACGGGAGGGCAGAGGGCCGTGTTTCTGATGCAGAGGACACTCTTTCAGACACAGAGCCTTTGAATGAGCTCTGGAATCAGCAGGAGGAACCGGAAAACGGCGGAAATGCCGCACAGACAGAGGAGGAGCAGGAATCAGAGGAACCTCTCTCTCTGGATGAACCGTCCATGGAAGAGGATATTCTGAAGAACTGGACGCCTCCCATGGGCGGCGTGGAGCAGCCTAAGGTGGTTGAGATATCGGAAGAGACAGCGGAATCTCTGGAGATTATAGAACCTCAGGAAACAGCAGACGGGACACTGGAATACCGTTCTTCTGTGCTTGGCTCCAAACAGTACGATTCTTCCTGGGATGTGTATTCCAGCAATTATATCTATAACCGTCTGAATGAAAATGAGCGGAAACTCTGGGATGCATTGGATCTGGTTGCCAGGGGATATTTGCATGGAACCGAGAATGCGGTTAGAGTGGCGGTACAGGGAGAATATTATTATGCAGCGCAAAAGGGTGTATCTTTTACTTTCATGGGCGTGACCTATGACAGAGCGGCAGATCTGTTTACCATGTTTTCCTATTCCAATCCTCAATATTATTTTATAGGAAACGGTTTTCTGTCCAATGGCAGTTCAATGTTCCCCATGATTTACGACGGCTTTGCCAACGGGGCCACAAGAGCGGCGGAGACTGCCAAGGTGAAGGCTCAGATTGACGCCATGGAAGCCCAGATTGCAGCGGGAACCACAGAGGTGGAGAAAGCCAGAATTGCCCATGACTTAATCTGTAAGAAAATAAAGTATGATCATGATTATATGAAGCCTGTATCAAAGACCCCTTACCATCAGACGGCTTACAGTGTATTTTGTGATGATTATACAGTATGCGCAGGGTACACGAAGGCCTTTACCATTTTGATGAATGGAGCCGGAGTGGATACCTTAAGCGTAACCAGTAAAGAACATGCCTGGAATATGATTTGCATCAACGATTCCTGGTATAATATAGATCTTACCTGGGATGATCTGGACGGGCAGTACGATATGGAAGTGATGTATGGTTATTTTAACCGCAGCACAGCAATGATTACCGGGAAACTGGATCAGAACAATTATCATCAGAAAGAAAGCTGTTATACAGGACTGCTGCCAACTGCCACCCAGGATTCCGGAGCCACCCCAACTTCCATCGGAACCATAGGAACTCCCACAAAAACAGCGGCGGAGCCCCAAATTAAGAAAGTTCAGGCAAGCGGGAAGCTTCTGGTAAACTTAAGCACAGATACCTCCGGGGCAGATATTTATTATACCACTGACGGCAGCGAACCTTCTTCCTCGGCTACCAGAAGCTATTATTACACCGGTGATTATTTCGAAGTGGATCATAATGACACGGTAAAAGCAATTGCAGTCAAAGATACCATGTGGGACAGTAAAGTTACCTCAGCAAAACTGACTAAATCCACTCACACGGTAAAATTCAATACCAAAGGCGGCAATAAAATATCTTCCAGGAAGGTTCTTTACGGCAATAAAGTGAAAAAACCGGCCAACCCCAAGCGCAGTAATTATTCTTTTGCGGGCTGGTATACCAGTTCCGGAGAAAAGTGGGATTTTAGTTCAAAGGTAACGAAGGATATGACGCTGACTGCCAAGTGGAAAAAAGTTACCACAGGGAAGGCGTCCATTAAGAAGGTGACCAATGTTTCAGGAAAGAAAATGAAAGTTACCCTGAAGAAAGTCAGCGGGGCCAAGGGATATGAGTTCCGTTATGCCTCCAATTCGAAGATGAAATCGGCAAAACGCGTCACCGGGAAATCCACCAGCAGGACCATCGGAAGTCTGAAGAAAGGCAAGACCTATTATGTTCAGGCCCGGGCCTATAAGACAGATTCCAAAGGCAAGAAGATTTACGGTTCCTGGAGCGGAAAGAAAAGCGTAAAGATAAAGAAATAGAAAAGAAAAAGGGCTGTGGAGAAAGAAATAATTTTCCCACAGCCCTTTTAAGGGAATGCCGCCGACTATTCTTTAATGCAGTTCCAGGTTAAAGTCACATAGGCTTTTGTTTTGGTGTTGCGCATGGTAAATGTAACATAGTCCAGATCCCCGTCAAACGTAACTTTTTTTGCAAAAGAAGATTTGCTGCAGGAACTAATCTCGTAAGAACCGGAACCGTACTGCAGTTTCATGGAAGTGATTTTCCATCCCTTTGCCGCTTTTGCAGAAACCAATTGGTTTTTCAGCGTGGAAGAGTGAAAATAATTGCACTCGGTAGCGGACTGAAACCGGGAAGTGAAATTTTTCTTTCCCACTTTAAAACTTCTCAGCGGATTACTGTAATTTTTCACCGTAATGGTGGATTTCAGCTTTTGGCTCCCGATCTGAAAGGTAATGTCGGCAGTACCGGCTTTTTTGAAAAAATAAACCCGGATATCTCCATCCTTATTAATATAGGGCCTTGCGATGGAAGAATCACTGCTTGTCAGCGCCTGAATGGAGGATGGCCGCGGTTTTTTGCTGGAACCTTTCCGGCAGACCCTCAGCGTTACAAAGGTAGCCGGCAGGTCGTCCGGCGCGGCGTAAAATACCATATTCTTATAAGAACTGGGCAGATAATACACAGCAGCCGCTTCCGCTGCACTGCCAGCCTGGGGAACAAAGAGAATTCCCGTCAGCAGAACAGCAAAGGTGAGTACCAGAGAAGAAATTTTTTTCAACGACTTTTTCAATACTAAGACCTCCCATGATTTAGTTTGAGTGAAAATGTTCATAAAAGCTAATAATAAAGTTACCATAACTTAAGAAAAAAAACAATGGAAGATTTCCCATGGAATTGTTAAGAAATTTATAATTTTTTCTAAATATTCCGAAATTTGCGTATTATGGTAAAAAATGTTATAATGGCACAAGCTATTAAATAAAAAGGAAGCCAATATACCTATGAATCAGAAATCAGAAAACCTTATTTCAGAAATCATCCAAAACCGCCGCCTGATCAGGACCCTGGCCAAAAATGATTTCAAAACGAAATTTTCCGGTTCCTACCTTGGAACCGTCTGGGCCTTTGTGCAGCCGGTCATTACCGTATTAATCTACTGGTTTGTCTTTGATATGGCAATCGGCGCCCGGGCCCAAATCAGGGGAGAACTGCCGCTGCCCTATGTACTGTGGCTGGTGGCGGGAATCGTGCCCTGGTTTTTCTTTTCCGACTGCCTCAGCGCAGGGACCTCCGTGTTGAACGAATACAATTATCTGGTAAAAAAAGTCGTATTTCACATTGATATTCTTCCGGTGGTGAAAATATTTTCTTCTATATTTGTACACGTGTTTTTTGTGGCCGTTGCAGTGCTGCTGTTTTTGCTTTACGGATATTTTCCGGATTTGTATGTGCTGCAGGCCCTGTATTACAGTGCAGGAGTGCTGCTGTTAGCCTTAGGCATGAGTTATTTCACCAGTGCGGTGTCCGTGTTTTTTCCGGATGTCCGGCAGATTGTAAATATCGGGCTGCAGATCGGAGTCTGGGCCACGCCGATTATGTGGGATATCAACGATATGAAAGAAAAGATTCCGGAAGCGGTTCTTATTATTATGAAGTGCAACCCCCTGTATTACATTGTTCTGGGATACCGGGAGGCATTTATTGACAAGGTGTGGTTCTGGGAGCATCCGGGAATGACGCTGTACTTCTGGGGATTTACCCTGACAGTCTGCCTGTTGGGGGTCAAGGTGTTCAAACGGCTGAAAGTGCATTTTGCAGATGTGCTGTAATCCTTTGGCGGAATGCCTGATAGAAACGGCGGAATTTGCATGTTCCGCAATACTTAAGCAGCCGGAATAAAGGAGATATTATGTCTGAGACAGCGATTAAAGTGACAAATGTCAGTAAAATCTATAAATTGTACGATACCCCTGCCGCACGGCTGAAGGACGCTCTGGGCCTGTCCAGGAAACAGGCATATCGGGAGCATGCGGCTTTGCATGATATTACGCTGGAGATAAAAAAGGGAGAGACGGTGGGAATTATCGGTACCAACGGTTCCGGAAAGTCCACGCTGCTGAAAATTATTACGGGCGTGATCAGCCAGAGCCGGGGAGAAGTAGAGGTGGCCGGAAGAATTTCCGCCTTACTGGAGCTTGGCGCAGGATTTAACCAGGAGTATACAGGAATTGAAAATGTGTATCTCCAGGGAACGATGATGGGATTTACCAGAGAAGAAATCCAGGGGAAAATGGAGGCAATACTGGAATTTGCAGATATCGGTGACTTTGTACATCAGCCGGTGAAAACCTACTCCAGCGGCATGTTTGTCCGTCTGGCATTTGCAGTGGCAATCAACATTGAGCCGGAGATTTTGATTGTGGACGAGGCGCTGTCTGTGGGAGATGTGTTTTTCCAGTCGAAATGTTACCGGAAATTCGAAGAATTTAAGGAAATGGGAAAAACCATTCTTTTTGTCAGCCACGATCTGAGCAGCATTACCAAGTATTGCGACCGGGCAATTCTGCTGAATAAGGGTGTGAAAGTGATGGAAGGAACGCCCAAAGAAGCGGTGGATCGGTTTAAGATGGCCCTGGTGGCCCAGGAGGAAGAAAAACGGCGGGAGAATTCTTCCCTGTGGAAACCGGGAGCTTCCGGGGACAAATGGAGGAACGCATTGTCGGTGAATCCGGAAACGCTGGAATACGGGGATAAGAAAGCGGAAATTACAGATTTTGCAGTGGTCGATAAAACCGGCAAAATCACAAATGTCATTCAGAAAGGAGAGCCTTTTACCATAAAGATGAAGGTGGCCTTCCTGGAGGCTGTGGCGGAGCCGATTTTTGCCTTTACCCTGAAAAATCTTATGGGAATTGAGCTGACAGGAACAAATACCATGTTGGAGCAGCAGCCGGTGGAGCCAAAGCAGCCGGGGGAGGAGCAGAGCGTCAGCTTTACCCAGAAAATGACCCTGCAGGGCGGAGAATATCTGCTGTCCTTGGGATGCACCGGATATGAACAGGAAGATTTCAGGGTGCACCACCGGCTGTATGACGTGTGCAGCATTGCCGTGGTTTCGCAGAAAAATACCGTGGGCTATTTTGACATGGAATCAGCGGTGGAACTAGAATAAAAAGACAGGGCAAAGGGACAGAATATGATTGAGAAATTTAATGTAGTAAGAGTCAGATTTCATATAGAAGAAGAACAAATTCTGGTGCTTCAGGGATGGAAGCACGGCATGAAGCCGGAAGATACGCTGGAAGTAACGCTGGACGGAGTTCCCCTTTCCTTTACGATGGAAACTTACGACGGCATGGAAGTGCGGCAGCGTTACATGATTTATGATCTGGGAATTGAAGAAGAATATTATCTCTACGTAACCTTGCCGGAGGATTTCGGAACGCGCAGGGAGCTGGCTTTGCGGGTGCGCACAGAGTCCCGGCCGGAGCAGGAGGGGCGTTTCGTATACCGGGAGAAGGTTTCCAATCTGCAGAAGCTTCAGGGCCAGGTGGATTTCTTCTTAGAGCAGGTAACCCTTAAGAAAGATCAATGTTATCTCAAGGGGTGGGCGGCTTCCGCTGTTCCGGTGGACATCCGGGTCAAAGGGGCCGGCGGAAAGGAAATCGAGAGCCGTGTGTCCTTTCATGAGCGCAGAGACGTCAGCCAGGTGTACCGGGAGATCCGGCAGATGCCGGAAAGCGGGTTTGAGGTGGCGCTGCCCCATAAAGGCTTGTCAGCCGTAACTTTGGAGATTACCAACGGAACCCGGGTCAGTCAGGTGAAAGTGCCCGTTGTGTCTACCTTTTTTTTCGAAAATATGCTGGGAAACAGTTACCTTGGAAAAGGAGCCAGGTTTCTGCAGCATCATGGATGGAAGCAGTTTTGCGCCCGTACCATGCAGGTGCTTGCCCAGAAATCCACCCCTCAGGGAGATTACGAGAAATACCGTCAGGCAGTGGCGCCCTCCCGGGAAGAGCTGGACCGTCAGCGGCGGGAGCAGTTTGCCTATGCTCCGCTGATTTCTGTGGTGGTGCCCTTATATAAGACGCCGGAAAAATATCTGGAAAAACTGGTGGAATCGGTGCAGAAGCAGACTTATGCCAACTGGGAGCTGTGTCTGTCCGACGGCAGCGGCCAACCTTCTCCCATTGATAAATATCTGCGGAAATTAGAAAAGCAGGAGAGCCGGGTCAGGGTGGTGCGAAACGACGCGTCTCTTAAGATTTCAGAGAATACCAATGCAGCCTTAAACGCGGCGGCGGGGGAATATATCGCCTTTGCCGATCATGATGATTTGCTGTCAGAGGACGCATTGTATGAATGCGTGAAGGTTCTGCAGGAAAAACCGGATACGGAATTGATTTATTCAGATGAGGACAAGGTTTCCATGAATGGAAAACATTATTTCCAACCTCATTTCAAGTCTGACTACAACCCGGATTTGCTCTGCAGCATGAATTATTTCTGCCATCTGGTGGTGGTGAAGAAAGATTTACTGGAGCGGGCAGGAAAACTGAACGGCGAATATAACGGCGCCCAGGATTATGATTTCGTGCTGCGCTGCTGCGAACAGACCAGAGAAATTTACCATATTCCCAAGGTGCTGTATCATTGGCGGGCCCACGAGAATTCCACCTCTGAGAATCCGGAGAGCAAGCGGTATGCCTTTGAGGCAGGCAAACGGGCGGTGCAGGCTCATCTGGACAGGCTTCAGATTCCGGCCAGGGTGGAAATGGGGGAATATCCCGGCCTTTACCGGGTGTATTATCAGTGGAAAGAACAGCCTTTGGTTTCAATTCTGATTCCCAATAAAGATCACACAGAGGATTTGGACAAATGCATCCGTTCCATTGAGGAACAGTCCTCTTACCGGAATTATGAGTATATTATTATAGAAAATAACAGCGAACTGCCGGAAACCTTTGAGTATTACAAAAAACTGGAAAGGGAAAACGAAAAAGTCCGTGTGGTGCACTGGGAAAAAGAATTTAATTTTGCGGCCATTAACAATTTCGGCGCAGAATTTGCCCAGGGAGAATATCTGCTTTTGCTGAACAACGATACGGAAATGATCGGAAAAGACTGTCTCTGGGAACTGCTTGGCCCCTGTATGCGGGAGGACGTGGGAATTACAGGAGCCAGACTGTATTACGAGGACGGCACCATACAGCATGCCGGCGTAGTGATTGGCTTCGGAGGAATTGCCGGGCATACCTTTATCGGGTTTGACGGGAAATCAAACGGGTATTTTTCCAGAATTATCTGCGCCCAGAATTACAGCGCAGTGACAGCGGCCTGCATGATGACGAAGAAATCCGTGTATCAGCAGGTGGGCGGATTGACCGAAGAGCTGGTGGTTGCATTTAATGATATTGATTACTGTATGAAAGTG
Source organism: Lachnospiraceae bacterium (assembly GCA_910575555.1). GTDB lineage: Bacteria > Bacillota > Clostridia > Lachnospirales > Lachnospiraceae > Petralouisia. Next base: position 195,796 of record CAJTFX010000006.1, read on the forward strand.
AAGAAATTTGGAAAGCTGATAGTATACAATCCTTATGCAGAATTATATCATTATGAATCAAAATCCCGGGGACTGGAGGATTCCCCCCAGAAACAGGAACGCTATTATAAGGAAATGAAATATTTTGTAACGAAATGGCAGGCATTTATGGATCAGGGCGATCCTTATTATAATCCCAACCTGACATTGTCCAAGGCGGATTTTTCACTGCGGCAGGTGTGACGCGTTGGGGAGACAGGGCAGGACGGCGCAGCTTTATATCACAGCAGAAGAGATTGCAGTAGGGAAAGAGGTTACAATGAAAAAAATCGGAAATGTTACCTTAGATACATCTTGTTATCCGGGAGAAGATTTGTACAGCGACGGAAAGGTAGAAGAGAGAATTCTGGAGCTGGCAAAAACATATCCCCAGGAATCGTACAATCAAATCATTGCCAAAGAGCAGGACTGGGCAGTGATGTACCATCTGGCCCGGGAAAGAGAGCATATATTAAGCTGGTATCCCTTTGAGAGCGGGGCAAAGGTTCTGGAAGTGGGTTCCGGATGCGGAGCTGTCACAGCGGCGGCTGCGGCTCAGGCAGCATCAGTCACCTGCATTGACCTTTCTCTGCGGCGCAGCACCATCAACGGACTGAGAAATCAGGAGCGGGAGAATATCAAAATCTGTGTGGGAAATTTCCAGGATATTGAGAAAGAACTGGAATGTGACTACGATTACGCCACATTGATCGGCGTGTTTGAATACGGCAGGGGATATATCGGCGGGGAAAAACCTTACCACGGGTTCCTGAATACAATTATGGAGCATATCAGGCCAGGCGGAAAACTGCTGATTGCCATAGAAAATAAATTTGGATTAAAGTATTGGGCAGGCTGCCGGGAAGATCACGTGGGAACTTTCTTTGAGGGCCTGGAAGGCTATCAGAATACCGAAGGCGTCCGGACTTTTACCCGGCCGGAGCTGGTACAGCTGTTTGAGGAATGCGGGTACAGAAATTACCGGTTTTATTATCCTTATCCGGATTACAAGTTTCCCACAGTGATTTATTCGGAGGATTATCTTCCAAGACAGGGAGAACTGACTCAGAATATCTGTAATTTTGACAGAGACCGGCTGGTACTGATGGATGAAGAGAAGGTTTTTGATCAGATTATAAAAGACGGCCTGTTTCCGCTGTATTCCAATTCTTTCTTTGTGGAAATTACCAAAGCGCCGGAAAACCCTGAAATGAACGAAGGAGCAAAACGGGAGAAGAGCCGGGTCTTATATACCAAATATTCCAACGGCCGTTCCCCGGAATTTGCCATCCGCACCTGTATTGTGAGAGAGCAGGGAGAGATTTCCCTCTATAAAATGCCGGAATATCCTGCCGGCGTTCCCCACATTCAGTCCATTGCAGGAGCCAGAGACAAACTGGAGCAGCTCTTTTTGGCAAAAGGCCTGTTTCAGGTCAACCAGTGCAGATTAGAGGAAGATAAGATTTTCTTTGAATTTCTATCAGGCGTTACCCTGGAAGAAAAACTGGATCTGCTGTTAGAGGAGGGCAAAAAAGACGAAATGAGGGAATTGCTCCGGGAAGAAGTGAAGCATATTCTGGAAGCCGCCCCTTTTGTGGAATTTGTCATGACGCTGGAATTTCAGAAAGTTTTTGGGAACGTATCCTTTCCCCGGGAGGAAGCTGCGGTGGAAACAGCGGATATTGACCTGATTTTTTCCAACATCCTGCTGACAGAGGATGGGAAACGTCATGTCCTGGATTATGAATGGACCTTTGAGTTTCCGGTTCCGGCAGGATTTCTGGCTTACCGGGCGATTCACTACTATTTTGAAACCGCCGCAAAGCGAAAAATATTAAAAGAAGATTTAAATTTATATGAAGAATTTGGAATTACCGGGGATAAGCGGCTTAAGTATGAAGAAATGGAACGGAATTTCCAACGGTATATCCGGGGAGATTATGTTCCGGCCGGGGAACTGTACCGCAGCATGGGCAAGAAGGCTCTTCCTCTGGGAGAACTTTTGGCGGAGAAAGACAGGAGAAGAATGCAGGTGTATGTGGACGATGGAGAAGGATTCTGCGAGGAGCGCTCCTGGTTTGTGGATCACGGCTGTGAGTCTGTCATTCAATGCACCGTTACGATTCCAGAAGGGAGCAGAGGGGTATGGATCGATCCGGCATTGGCTCCCTGTATTTTGAAAGATTTGACACTGTGCTGGAGCGGAAGGGACGGGGAACAGAAACTTCCCGCAGCCTATACCACTACAGGATATGAAATGGAAAAAAACTGCTTTGTATTTGACAATTCTGACCCAAAGATTATAATAGAAGAAATCCCTGAGGGAAAACGTCAGATTGACATTTCCTACCGCATCAGTATCTTAGAGGAGGAAACGGCGCGGCTTTTGATGGACAGGGTAAATACCAAAGGACGGATGAAAAAGAAGGTCCGGGGCCTGCTCAAAGGGTAGGAATCACTGTACCGGGGCAGGATAAAGGGATAAAATATGAGAAAACGAGAACAGTATAAGCATTTATTGAATCTGACTGCAAATTATATGATGCTGGCGATGGAAACGGCGATGTTTGCCTATACCTGGTATGTGATCTATTATCCGATGCTGGCAAAGGCCAACCGTCCCTGGCACAGAGGAAACTGGGCGGTCATCGGCATTTATGCGCTGATTATGTATTTTTTCACCAGAACCTTCGGCGGCTACCGGATTGGGTATCTGCGGATTACCGATATCTGTCTGTCCCAGATTTTATCAATTTTCTGCGCCAACGGGGTGGGATATCTTCAGGTATGTCTGGTGGCAAACGACTATATGCCGGTGCATCCTCTGGCTATGCTGACCTTTGCCCAGTATCTGGTGATCCTGCCCGGAGTGTATCTGGTGCGGTTTATCTATACCAGACTGTATCCCCCCAGGAAAATGATTGTCATATACGGGGAGCATTCCCCGGATGATTTGATTGAGAAAATCAATTCCCGTAAGGACAAGTATAATGTCTGCGCCACAGCCAGCGTTTATCTGGGCTATGAAGAACTGTACACCAGGATTTTGGAATATGAGGCGGTGGTCCTCTGCGATCTGCCCACCAGTATGCGCAATCCCATTTTAAAATTCTGTTTTGACCAGAATAAACGGACTTATATTACGCCGAAAATTTCAGATATTATACTGACAGGAACCGAATCCATCCATCTGTTTGATTCTCCCCTGATGCTGTCCAGAAACCACGGCCTTACCATTGAACAGCGGTTTATCAAACGCGCCATGGACATTGTGCTGTCGCTTATCGCCATTGTTATTTCGTCGCCGGTGCTTTTGTTTATCGGACTGTGCATTAAACTCTACGACAAAGGGCCGGTATTTTATACCCAGGAGCGGCTGACCAGAGGCGGGGAGGTGTTTCAGATTATCAAATTCCGCAGTATGCGGATGGACTCTGAGCGGGACGGCGCCCAGCTAGCCAGAAAAGATGACGACAGGATTACGCCGGTGGGAAGAATTATCCGGCAGACCCATTTTGATGAGCTGCCCCAGATATTTAACATACTGAAAGGGGAAATGTCCTTTGTGGGGCCCCGGCCGGAACGGGAAAGCATTGCCAGGGAGTATGAGACGGTGATCCCGGAATTCAGCTTCCGGCTGAAAGTCAAGGCGGGCCTTACCGGGTATGCGCAGATTTATGGAAAATACAACACCACACCCTATGATAAGTTAAAATTAGATTTAACTTATATTGAAAACTATTCTTTCTGGATGGATTTGAAGCTGATGCTGATGACGTTTAAAATTATTTTCCAGAAGGAAAACACAGAAGGCATTGATAAGCAGCAGAGAACAGCGGTAAAATAAGGAGAATCAGAATGGATGACAAAATATCTGTATCTGTCATTATGCCGGCCTATAATGCCGGAGCATATATCGCGCAGGCCATTGAATCGGCGCTATGCCAAAAGGTATCCCTGGAGCTTCTGGTGATTGACGACTGTTCCGCTGACAGCACGGCCGAAATTGTCACCCGGTATACCCAGCAGGATGAAAGGGTGATCTTAATCCGGAATACCAGAAATCAGGGAGTGGCAGAGAGCCGGAACATAGGAATCCGCCGCGCCAGGGGAACGTATCTGGCCTTTCTGGATGCAGACGACTGGTGGCAGCCAGGCAAATTAGAGATTCAGTGCAGGAAGCTTCAGGAAACGGGCCTGGCGCTGTGCTGCACCGGACGGGAGCTGATGAACGCAGACGGCTCGCCCAAAGGGAAAATTATAACCGCGCCTCAGGTGATCACTTATAAGATGCTGCTTCGAACCAACAGCATTGCATGTTCTTCAGTTGTAATGCGGACCGAAGCCGCCAGGGAATTCTATATGAGCCATGACGAGCTGCACGAGGATTATATTTTATGGCTGAACGTATTGAAAAAATATGGCAATGCCTGCGGAATTGCCGAGCCCATGCTGAAATCCAGAATGAGCGAAGGGGGCAAATCCAGAAATAAACTGAAATCGGCCCGGATGCATTTCGGCGTGTACCGTCTGATGGGGATTGGGCGGATTGCGTCCTGTTACTATTTTCTGATGTATATGTTTCACGGCATCCGCAAATATATGTGAAGCTTTAGATGCAGTGAGCAAAAAGATGCAGATGCGCTCCGCAAAAAAGACGCGGACAGAACTGCAGATGGAAAGGTGAGGAGTAGTAGATTTATGAGAGAGAGAATGAAGAATTTTTTCCGCTACCGTTTTCTGCTGGGAGAACTGGTGAAAAAGGGAATTAAGCTGAAATACAGAAGATCTTATCTGGGAATTTTATGGTCCCTGTTAGAGCCTCTTCTGACAACTGCAGTGCTGACCATTGTGTTCGGAACGCTTTTCGGCAATGATGATGCTACGTTTCCGGTTTATATTTTAAGCGGGCGGCTGTTGTATACCTTCTTTTCCCAGGGAACCACCGGGGCGCTGAAATCCATACGGGCCAATGCTTCTATGATTAAGAAGGTCTATGTGCCCAAATATCTTTATCCGCTGTCCAGCGTATTGTTTAACTATATTATATTTCTGATATCGCTGGCGGTATTGATCGTTCTGGCCATGGTCTTTCGGGTATTTCCAACGTTGTATATTTTATGGACGATTCCCTGTCTGGCGCTGTTGCTGCTGCTTTCTTACGGAGTTGGGATGATTCTGGCCACCATCGGCGTATTTTTCCGGGACATGGAATATCTTTGGAACGTATTGCTTATGCTTGTGATGTATACCTGCGCAATTTTCTACTATCCGGAGAAATTGTTAAAAAGCGGCTACGGCTGGATTTTAAAATGGAATCCCCTGTACTGCATTATCGCCAATTTCCGGCATGCCGTGTTCGGAGAGCCGGTGCACCTAAAAATGTTTCTGTATGCGGCCGCTTTCAGTATAGGCTCCCTGGTTCTGGGGCTGATTGTCTTTTACAGGAAACAGGATGAATTTATATTGCAGATATAGCGGGAAAAGGAGAGGAAAATGGCAAAAGAAATAATCCGGGCAGACCATGTGGGCATGAAATTCAATCTCAGCAAGGAAAAAGTGGACAGTCTCAAGGAATATGTGATAAAGTCCTTAAAACGTCAGTTGGAATACAACGAATTCTGGGCCCTTAAGGATATCAGCTTCACGTTGGAGAAGGGAGACCGGCTGGGGATTCTGGGCCTGAACGGGGCCGGGAAAAGCACTCTTTTGAAAGTCATCGCAGGGGTATTTAAGCCCACCGAAGGAAAAGTATACAAAAAAGGGAAAATCGCCCCGCTTCTGGAGCTGGGAGCAGGATTTGACATGCAGTATACCGGCGCGGAAAATATTTATCTCTACGGAGCGGTGCTTGGTTACAGCAAGAAATTTATCGACGAGAAATTTGATGAAATCGTGGCTTTTTCAGAACTGAATAAATTCATTGACGTTCCCCTGAAAAATTATTCCTCCGGTATGAAATCCAGACTTGGATTTTCCATTGCCACGGTGGTGGCGCCGGAGATTCTGATTCTGGATGAAGTGCTGTCTGTGGGGGACGCCAAGTTTCGGAAGAAAAGCGAAGGCAAGATTATGAGCATGTTTGACAAAGGCGTGACGGTGCTTTTTGTATCCCACTCTTTAGAACAGGTGTGCCGGCTCTGCAACAAGGCGGTGATTCTGGATCATGGAAAAATAAAAGCCTTCGGCGCCATTGAGGAAGTGGCGGACGTTTACCGGAAGATGCTGGAATAGGAAGCACAGGCCGATGGAACAAGCTGCTTTGCAGCATCATCAGGCCGCCGGAAGAGGCCGTAAATTCCGGCAAAGTTGCAATGGGGCATAAATTGTGATATATTGGTAAAAATTATAAACTGACAATTACGGAGGAAGAAAAATTGAAGCTGATCATACAGATACCATGCTACAATGAGGCAGAAACACTGGAAATCGCCTTAAATGATCTGCCCAAACAGATAGACGGAATCGATAAGATTGAATATTTGATTATCAATGACGGCAGTAAAGACAACACCGTGGAGGTGGCAAAAAACTGGGGCGTAAATTATGTAGTGGATCTGAAGCGGAACAAAGGACTGGCCAAGGGATTTATGGCGGGGCTGGACGCCTGTCTCAGAAACGGGGCGGACATTATCGTCAATACAGACGCCGATAACCAGTACTGCGCAGATGATATTGAGAAAATTGTCCGTCCCATCCTGGAGGGAAAAACAGATATCGTCATCGGCGCAAGGCCGGTGGATGATACGGAGCACTGGTCTCCCTTGAAGAAAAAACTGCAGCATTTCGGAAGCTGGGTGGTGCGCAAAGCCTCCCGCAGCGATATTCCGGACGCGCCCAGCGGATTTCGGGCATACAGCAGAGAAGCGGCCATGCGCCTGAATGTAGTCAACGAATATACGTATACGTTAGAGACCATTGTCCAGGCCGGAAGAAGCAAGATTGCCATGGAATCCGTGCCCATCCGCACCAATGCGGAGCTCAGGCCGTCCCGGCTGTTCAGCAGTATGTTCGGCTATGTGAAGAAATCCATGCTCACAATTTTGCGGGCATTTATGATGTACCGTCCCCTGATGGTATTTTCCGTGATCGGCAGTATTATTTTTGCCATCGGGCTTGCCATCGGCGTACGGTTTTTAGTGTACTATTTCGGCGGAAGCGGCGCAGGCCATATGCAGTCTTTGATTCTGGCCAGTACGCTGATGCTGCTGGGATTCCAGACCTTTATTGTAGGGCTTTTAGCAGATATTATCTCGGCAAACCGGAAGATATTGGAAGATGTCCAGTACCATGTCCGGAAACTGGATTTTGACAGGGAAACGGAGAAAAAGAATGAAGAGAACAGTCAGGAGGGCTGAAATATGGTATACGGCGTAATTTTAGCAGGCGGCGTGGGCAGCCGCATGGGGAATGCAGAAAAGCCCAAACAGTATCTCCAGATCGGCGAAAAACCGATTATTATCCACACGGTGGAGAAAATGTATGTGCATCCGGAGATTGAAAAAGTTCTGGTATTATGTCCCGAGCAGTGGGTATCCTATACAAAAACCCTGTTGAAAAAATACAGGCTTCCCACGGAGGAGATTGCAGTGTTAAAAGGCGGCTCCACCAGAAACGGAACCATAATGAACGCCATTTCCTATATTGAGGAACAGGGCGATTTAACGGATGAGACGATTATTGTTACCCATGATTCGGTCAGGCCCTTTATCACCCACCGGATCATCTCAGAAAATGTGTTATATGCCCGGAAATACGGGGCTTGCGATACCGTGATTGCCGCTACGGACACGATTGTGGAAAGCCTTGACGGAGCAGTGATCAGCGATATTCCGGATCGCTCCAAGATGTACCAGGGGCAGACCCCCCAGAGCTTCTGCGCAGTCAAACTGAAACATTTATACGAGAGCCTCAGTGAAGAGGAAAAGAAAATTTTGACGGACGCAGCCAAAATTTTTGCCATTAAAGGGGAAAAAGTTTATCTGGTTCAGGGGGAAGTTTCCAATATTAAAATCACCTATCCGTATGATCTGCGGGTAGCGGAGGCATTGATCAAAGAGGACAGAAAATAATGTTAAATGCAGTGTATCGCTTAGTGGCGCCAAGAAGATTTGAAGTGGAATTTACGGAAATAGAATTGAGAAATGTGATTGTGCGGCCCACCCACCTGTCTATCTGCCGGGCCGATCAGAGATATTATCAGGGCACCCGTCCGGCGGAGGTTCTGGCACAGAAACTGCCTATGGCGCTGATTCATGAGGGAATCGGCCAGGTGGTCTATGATGAGACCGGAGAATATCAGCCGGGTCAGCGGGTGGTGATGATTCCCAATACCCCCACAGAACCGGATTCTGTTATTGCGGAAAATTATCTGCGCAGCAGCCGGTTTCGGGCCAGCGGGTTTGACGGATTTATGCAGGATTATGTGGAACTGGGGCGGGACAGGCTGGTGTGCCTTCCGTCAGATATTGATCTGCGGGTGGCGGCTTTTACGGAGCTGATTACCGTCAGCGTCCATGCCATCAGCAGATTTGACCGGATTGCCCATGAACGACGCAGGAAAATAGGTATCTGGGGAGACGGCAACCTGGGTTATATTACAGCGCTGCTGTTCCATACCATGTTTCCGGAGGTAAAGCTGTTTATTTTCGGAGTGGATGAAAATAAACTGGCGGATTTTGCCTTTGCAGAAGAAACCATTCTGGTGAAAGATATTCCAAAAGATCTGGAAGTAGACCATGCCTTTGAATGCGTAGGCGGAAACGGCGCCCAGATGGCCATTGACCAGATGATCGATCATATTGCGCCGGAGGGAACCATGTCCCTTTTGGGCGTGTCCGAAAATCATGTGCCCATCAATACCAGAATGGTGCTGGAGAAGGGTCTGCGTCTCTTTGGAAGCAGCAGAAGCGGACGGGAAGATTTCCAACAGACGGTGTCGCTGTTTGAAAAAAACAGGGAGCTTGTGGGCAATCTGCAGAATCTGATAGGAAGCGTGATCGAAGTGGGCTCCATTTCCGATATGAAAGAAGCCTTTGAAACAGATATCCGCAGGGCTTTTGGAAAAACTGTGATGGTCTGGAAGAACTAGTGCAGATTCGTGTTTTTAAAATAACCTTTGGTTCCAGGCATTCAGGAAGATTATGGAGCAGACGGCAGGGAGAATATGATTAAAAATGTAATTCGAGGAATTGTCAAATATCTGGTGTACAAGATTCTTTTTCCGGGCGTATATGCCTTTGGCAGACTTCGGAAAATAAAACCGGGAAAGACGGTATTTGTGGAACTGCACGGCAGGATTTTAAGTGATAATTTCCGGCTTTTAAAAGAAGCGGCGGAGCAAAAATCAGGGTTTCAGATCCTGGAATACTATCTGGATTTTCAGAAGGATTCTCTGGCTTATTACCGCAGATGCCTGGGGCTTCTGTGGGAAGTGTCGGATGCCCGGTATATGTTCCTCAATGATTCCTGCAATGTGCTGGGTTCCTTCCGCATGAGAAAGGGCAGCCGGATGATTCAGACCTGGCATGCCTGCGGAGCTTTTAAGAAATGGGGATTCAGCGCGGCGGATCAGGAATACGGCGAAAGCCGCAGAGAACTTATGAAATATCCTTACCACCGGAATTATACCCTGGTGACAGTCAGCAGCCCGGAGGTGATTTGGGCTTATCAGGAGGCGTTCCAGGCGCCGGAGGCGGTCGTGCAGCCCTTAGGGGTCAGCCGGACGGATGTTTATTTCCGGGATTCCTTCCGCCAGGCGGCTGCCCGGAACTATTCCATACAGGTTCCCCAGGGAAAAGGGAAGAAATGTATCCTGTATGTGCCCACATTCCGGGGAACCGGCGGGAAAGCAGACAGTCCCGGGATTCTGGATTATGGATTTCTGAAGGAAAAACTGGGACAGGACTATATAATCATTGAGAAACGCCATCCGTTTGTGAAAGAACCTCTGGAAGTGGAGGAACCCCTGAAGGATTTTGCCGTCGGGGACTGTAACATGGAAATCGCAGAATTGCTCTGTGCCGCAGATATCTGCGTAACAGATTACTCTTCTGTGGTGTTCGAATATTCCCTGATGGAGCGGCCTATGATATTTCTGGCCTATGATTTGGAAGAATATTTCGACAACCGGGGATTTTACTACGATTATCAGGAATTTGCGCCGGGGCCTGTGGTTAGAAACAGCGCAGAGCTTGCGGCGGCAGTCAGAAGCATAGAAGGACGCCAGGAAGAAGCCAGGGAGAAAGCCGCGGCATTCCGGCAGAAATTCATGTATTCCTGCGACGGACATGCCACGGAGAGAATCTGGCAGGAGATTGTAAAGCAGGCCGAGGAATAAGCCGAATCAGCTGCGACAGTGAAGATCCGGAAAACTGAGAATAAGGCAGGTTAGAAAGCATGGGGAATCAGCTGAAAATAAGACAGGCGTTAAAGGAATGCCTGAGAAAATTCATATTGCCCGCGGCATACCGGCTCTGCTGTCTTAAGTATGGGAAACCGGATCGGCAGCTGATTGTATTTGCCGACGCCCACCATCAGGCCTTTCCCGAAGATATGCGTCTTTTGAAAGAGGAACTGCAGCGGCGGGGCTACAAAACCCGGGAACTGGTGCATGACTTTTCGGAGGTAAGCTTCGGAAGCAGCGTAAAGGCCATGCTGTCTTTTCTGAACTATTATGCCCAGGCAGGCATGGTGGTGCTCTGCGATTATTACCTGCCTGTGATTTCTGTAAAAAAACGGAAAGAAACAAAAGTAATTCAGCTCTGGCACGCCTGCGGCGCATACAAGAAATTCGGCTATGACGCCAGAGACGATTTGCTGTCCGTAAAAGATCAGAATATGTTTTGTAATTTCGATTTAGTTTCTGTCAGCTCCGAGCAATGCAGAAGCGTGTATGCGAAGGCGTTTCACCTTCCATTGGAAAAGGTTCAGGCTTTGGGGGTCAGCCGGACAGACCGGTATTTTTCAGAACCATTTATGGAGGGCTGCAGAACCCGTTTTTTCAAAGAATATCCTGAAGCGGCCGGAAAGAAAATTATTTTGTGGGCTCCCACCTTTCGTAAGAATGCGGGAGAGGGAACGCTGATAAACGCAGAAGCCATTGACAGCCTTTGCGAAAAACTCTCCGGAGAATGGTTTGTGATCCGGAAAGTGCATCCCCATCTGGAGAAAAAGATGGAAGCGTCTAACTGCAAAATTCCTACAGAACAGCTTTATGCGGCGGCAGATTTACTGATTACCGATTATTCTTCGGTGATTTTTGACTTTGCGCTGACGAAAAAGCCGATTTTGATTTATGCGCCGGATCGGATCGAATATGAACAAGAACGGGGGTTTTACCTGAAGCTGGAGGAGCTTCCGGCTCAGGTGGTCACTACCGGGGAAGAACTGATAAAGGTAATTGAAGAGGGAGAATACCAGACGGCATCTGAGAGATATGAAAAATTTATAGAAAATCAGCTGCAGATGTGTGATGGACATGCCACCAGGCGGATTGCGGATTACATCACAGATATGCAGAATGAAATAACAGGAGAAGGAACAGCTGCACACCAGAATCGCAGAAACGGCGGCTGAGACGCAGGAGGAGAAAATGTCAGAGGATGTAAAGAAGAAACCGGGCCGGATTCCCACCCTTTCCATGATGAAAAAAATGAAGTCAGGAACTTTGGAGGCGGAGGATCTGGAGTCCTTTCCGAAAAACAACAGATGGGCCTTTAACGCAGGAAAGACTTTTGCGGGAAATCCCAAATATCTGTTTATCTACATCAACAAATACCGGAAGGATATTGACGCCTATTGGCTGTGCGACAAGGAAGAAACTGTGGAATATATCCGGAAGCTGGGCTATAAAGCCTATACCTTTGTAGACCGGGAAGCACATCGGCTGGAAACCCAGACCGGTGTTTATGTGGTGGAACAGGTGAAGGAAAATATTCCGGAGCGGATGGCAGAGGTAAAATATCTGAATCTGTACCATGGGGTGGGGTGCAAGTCCATTGAACGGCGGGCGCATACCGGATTTTTGACGGAGCGGGTTGCCGGAAAATATATTCGGTATAACCAGTTTTATTATGACAGACAGTTATTTCTTGTAACGTCTCCCCTGATGGAAAAGCATTTTATTTATCAGTGCGGACTGCGGAACGACCGGGTGATCCGAGGAGGATATCCCAGGTGCATGTATCAGAAATATTTTGAGAAGGTAACGACCTATAACCATGATATACGGGGCAGGAAGGGACTGGGGATGGATACCAGGATTGCAGCATATGTCCCTACGTTCCGGGATGATGCTCCCCAGGGATTTATGAGCCTTGCCATACCGGATATGGAGCGTCTGATTCAGAAGCTGGAAGAGAAAAATATGCTGATGATTTTTAAGATGCATCCGCTGATTGAGGAAGATTACGAATATTTGAAGCTGAAAGAAAAATATCAGAATCATCCGAGACTTCTCTTTTGGAATAACCAGGAAGATTTCTATGAGATATTTGACGATATTGAAGTGGGGATTATCGATTATTCCTCTATTTTTTATGATATGCTGGCAGGAGGAACCAAATACTTTATCCGGTACTTTTTTGCAGAATCCTCCCGGGATATGGTATATGATTTAGAAGAAATGACCTGCGGAAAAATGTGCAGGAATTTTGAAGCTCTGCTAAATGCTCTGGATTCCTACCAGGAGGATGACAAACAGGACAGAGAGAGAATTGAAAAATTATTCTGGGAGTATGACCACAAAGGCTCCATGGACGAAATCATCAATCATACGCTGGAATTTGAACCGGAGCCGAAACCTCTGCCTGTGCTGTACACCTTTGATATTTTTGATACTTTAATTTCCAGAAAAGTGTTGGAGCCGGAAGGGATTTTCTATCAGGTAAAAGAGAGAATGGAAGTCTCCCAACTGGCGTTTCCGCCCTTTTTCCAGGAAAATTATCCCCAGAAAAGGAAGGAAGCAGAGGCAAATGTCCGGGAATGGTACCGCAAAACACTGGAGCTTCGCCCGGACGCCCGAAGGGAAATTCATTTTGAAGAAATTTTTGAGCGGATGGCTAAAGTGTACCATCTGACCGGGGAGCAGAAAAATGCCCTGATGCAGTGGGAACTGGAAGCGGAATATGAAAGTGCCATTCCCATTCCAAGGGCTGTTTCCTATGTAAAAGATCTGATGCAGAAGGGGGAAACGGTCTGTCTGATCAGCGATATGTACCTGAGCCGGGAATTTATACGGAAACTTCTGGCCAAAGCCGATCCGGCCCTGGGAGAGCTTCCGCTGTTTTTGTCCAGTGAATACGGCGTGCAGAAAAGCACGGGGCTGTTGTACCTGGAGGTATACAAAAGCTTTGAAACTTATATGTTCGGCGCGTGGATTCACCACGGGGACAACCGGAAGGCGGACGGAACGTTTGCCAGGAAATTAAATATCACCACGGTGCTCAGGGAACGTCCGGAATTTAATGAGTATGAATGGAAGATAGCCTCTGAGATTGGCACCGGCGATGCTTTTAAGACAGCTGCCCTTCTGGCAAGGTTCCGGGAAAGCAACGGAAAACAGAAAGATTATTATGCTTACGGCCATATTTCCATGTATTTTGTGCCCTATATCAGCTGGGTGCTTAAACATGCCATAGAGCATAAAACGAAATGTCTGTATTTTATTTCCAGGGACGGTTATCAGCTGAAACGGATTGCGGACAGAATCATAGAGAAGAAGAACCTGCCCATCCGGACAAAATATATCTACGGCTCCAGAAGGGCCTGGCGGATTCCTTCGCTGATTACAGAACTGGATAAGGAATTTTTCTCGAAATTCGGTAATTTTGTCAATGTAAAGTCTTATGATAAGATGCTGAATGCCCTTAATATGGAAGAAAATGATTTTCAGCGGATTTTCCCTGACCTGGCCTATTTAAAAGACGTGGGCGAAATTACAAAGGAAATCCGGGAATCTTTGATTATTACATTTTCCAACTCAGAGCCTTACCGGCAGTATATTCTGGATAAATCAGCCAGGGATCGGGAAATTGTACTGGAATATCTGCGGCAGGAAATCAATTTTGACGAGAGATTTTCCTTTGTGGAATATTGGGGCAGAGGATACACTCAGGACTGTACGGCCCGTCTGTTGGAGGCGGCCTGCAAAGAGAAATGTCCGGTTCCCTTTTATTATATGAGAAGCATTTACAGCAGTGAGGAAAACCGGATTCGGTATAATTTTACCACGGCGTCCAACTCCCTGATTTTTGTGGAGGCGGTGTTTGCCAATATTCCCTATAAAAGCGTAGAGGGCTATCAGCGGGGAGAAAATGGAAAAATTCTGCCGGCGCTTGAGCCTGCAGACTGCGATATGGAGTTGTTTCATGCCATGGAACAGAGGCTGCTGCAGTTTGTGGATGATTTTTACGGACTGGGACTGGAGGATACGGACAATCTGGAGAAAATGCTTCAGAAAATTTCGGTTGAATATTTTGAAGAGCATCAGGAGGATGAGGTGTTTACCAGATGCCTTGCCCCGCTGATGGATTCCTATACCATGTATGACGCCAAACGGGAATATGCCCCGGCGTTTACCGATGAGATGGCAGACGGGCTGATCCGGGAAAATCCCAGGTCAGATTACACCAGTTCTCTGGAAATGAGCCTGGCAAGATCCGAGAAGCGTCTGGCGGACAAGGTGAGATACATTGTGGAGGACGTACCGGAGCTTCGGAGAGAGGGAGATAAAAAGACAGCGAAAATCCTGGCCAGAAAGGAAGAAAATCTGTTGGCGCCCTATAAACTGCAGAGGCATAAGTGGAAATCTCTGTATTTTCAGGCGACTTACCAGAAACATGCCCTGCATCCCATAGAAAAGGGAAAAGTGATTCTGTTTACCAATGATTCCCCTGCAGATCGGGATGAGTACTGGAGTCTGGAACAGGAATGGAAGAAGATGGGGAATCTGAGAATTCTCCGATATAAGAAGAATACTTTCTATGGAAAAGTCATCAAAGAAATGGCCACGGCGGAGTATATTTTTATCAACCGCCATATTGAACTGATGAGCCTGCTGCGGTTTCGAAAGGGCACCTATGTGGTTCAGCTGGGAGAATATGCATTTTCTCTGGACTGTTTTGGAAAAGGCATGCAGTTTCCGGGCTATCTGAAGGATTCCAGAGACTGGAATGACAGGTTAATGAGAAATGATTACGATCTGATCTGCGCCGCTTCCGAAGATATGAAGAATATTTATGAGACTTCTTTTTCTGTGAGAAGAAAGGGAACAGTTCAGGCTGTGGGAAGCTGCTGTACCGACATTTATTTTTCAGAAAAATTCCGGGACGAGGCCAGAAAAAGCCTGGAGGAACTATTCCCGGCAGCCAGAGGCAAAAAAATCATTGTGTATCTGCCCCAGTACCGGCATCGGGTGAAGGGATGCCGGGTGCTGGAATTTCTGGATATCCGGAAACTGCAGAAGGCCCTGGGAACAGAGTACGTGATGGTGACGGATTACCGGGTGCCCTCAGGAATGGACAGTTATCTCATGTCAGAGGATTTGCGGGACTTTTTCTGCGACGCAACCAATCAGATAAGCATCCGGCGGCTGATTGCAGCAGGAGATGTATTTGTGGGAGACTACAGAAATACGTTCTTTGAAGCCTTTCTGCGGAGGAAGCCGGTATTTCTGACTGCCGATGACTATGAGGAATACACCAGGGAGCGTGACTATAATTTTGCTTATAAAGACATCATATCGGCGCCTGTGATTGGGGATGCAGAAGAATTAATCTGGCAGCTTCACCATCTGGAAACGTATGATTACAGATATCTGGAACAGTTCTGTGAGCAATATTTAGGGGCCTGTGACGGCCATGCGGCGGAGCGGGTGCTGAAATTAAAAGGGAAGCAGTAACGTCACCCGGAAACAGAGAAGGATTAGCAAGACAGAGGAAAAAATATGGATTGGAAATTTAGGTTAGAAGAAGCAAGAATTGAGGATTATATGCTGGTGCTGGGAGTGGCGGCAGAAGGCCCTTACGATGTAAAGGTACGCTCGCCCAAAGTGGTGGCAGTTCTTAGGAAAACAGGAGATAACCGCAGGTTTCCCATCGGTGTGAATTCCTATTTTCCATTGGAAGATATGGATACCTGTATGGTGTATGCAGAATATCCGGTGAACATAAGAAGCATATTTGTAGGCGGAACCAGGGAAGATATTGTGATAAGCTTTGATTTTATTTACGGGGACACACATATCTGCAATATTCCCCTGGAGCTGTCCCGTGCGCCGGAAGCATTGGAGGCTCAGGGATTGTCCTTCCGAACAGAGACCTCAGAACTGATTCTGCGGGGCAAGGGAAACGGACATGTGTACTGGCAGAACGCGTGGAAAACCTGCCAGGCCATTCTTGGGCCGGTTCACCAGTTATTGACCCATGTGTTGGCAGTGCTTCTGCTTCCCTGGTTTTTCCTGGATGCGGTAGCTTCGATTTTGTTTGATGTCAGTAAAACATATCCCAGGAATATGGGAAGCCAGCTGCACCGTTTTTTTGCCCATGTCAGTTGGTATCATTCCAGATTTTGCAAATATGAATTTGGAGTGACCGGAATCAAGATGGGATTTGTGAAATGTTTCTTCCTGCTGGGGCGCCTGCTGCCTGTCAAAAGAAACCGGGTGTTCTTTTTATCCAGCCGGCGGGATGATATGACGGGAAATTTTTCTTTTCTTTATGACAAGATGAAGCAGGAGCCTGTGGCGGACATGAAATGGGTACTGGAGCCTAAGGAAATTGCGGCTATGCCCTTAAAAAGCATGGCCAGAATCGGCTATTATGCAGCCACCTCCCGAGTGATTCTCATTGACGACTACACACCGGTAATTTCCAGGCTGAAGCTTCGGAAAAACACCAGGCTGATTCAGCTCTGGCATGCCTGCGGGGCTTTTAAGACCTTTGGGTTCTCCCGTACCGGCAAGCGGGGCGGTCCCAAACAGGACAGCCTGGATCACAGGGACTATGATTACGCCATTGTAAGCTCTTCAGAAATCCGGCAGTTCTATGCAGAAGGTTTTGGAATTGCCCTGGATAAAGTGGCTGCCACCGGAGTTCCCCGTACGGACGTGTTTTTTGACAAAAAATATAAAAAAGAGATTGTGGAGCAGCTGCAGCAGCAGTATCCTGTGATAAAAGGCAAAAAAGTAATTTTATTTGCGCCCACCTTCCGGGGGTACGGCAAACTGTCAGCCGACTATCCCAAAAGCCAGTTTGATCCGGTGGAATTTATGAAGCAGATCCCGGAGGAGTATGTGCTGATTATCAAGCACCATCCCTTTGTGACGATGGAATATGAAATTGGAGAAGCGTGGCAGAACCGGATTCTGGATTTGTCCGCAGAGTCGGAAATTAACGATCTGCTGTTTGTGACAGACCTTCTGATTACCGATTATTCTTCAGTGGTGTTTGAGGCGGCTCTGCTGAATATTCCAATGCTGATGTATGCCTTTGATTTAAGGCAGTATATTGCAGGCAGGGATTTTTATTACGATTATGAATTTTTCGTGCCGGGCAAAATTGTGGAAAGTTTTCCGGCCCTGGTGGAAGCAGTGCGCAGTGAAGATTACGAGGCGGAGAAGCTGTCGCAGTTTCGGACAAGGTTTTTCGATGATTTAGACGGAAAATCCACCGAGAGAGTAGTGAAATTAATTTATGGCCTGATTCAGTCTTAGGCCGATGGAGGATATGAACCATGGAACGTGTGAGAGAAATTTTTTCTTCCGATAAATATAACAGAATCATTGTATTTGCGGCGCTGCTGCTGGGATTTCTGGTTTTGGGCCTTCCGCTGACGGTGACCTACATTACGGATGAAACAGGAACGATGGCCAATGCCGCTTTTCTGGCCGGAATGGACTGGTCTGTGTTTATTGATAAAACAGGGGGGTACTATTACAAATACGGCCAGGCGCTGTTCTGGTATCCTATTTTTGCCCTGGTGAAGGATTCTTTTCTCATATACAAATTGATTATGGCGGAGAATGCCGTTTTTCTCAGCCTGGAAGGCGTGTGTGTCTATCAGATTCTTCGAAAACATCTGAAAGTAGAGAGCGGATTTCAATGCCTGATCGCATCCGGGATTACGGCTGTCACTCCTGCGGCAGTGCTGTACAGCCTTTTTGCCCGGGCGGATGTGGTGCTGGTGGCGTTTTCTGTCTATGTACTGTATTTTTTGATGGAAGCCTGGAGCAGCCGGGGAGAACAAAAGAAACATGCAGTTAATACCTTTCTGGCCGTACTGTGCACGGTGTATATTTCCATGTGCCACAGCAGAGGCATTGTGTGGGTGATTGCCGTTACAATGGTAGTTGTGGTGATGCATGTATTTACCAGGGAAAAAATGGTGAATTACTGGGTTTACGGCGGTTCTCTGATTGGCCTGATGGAAATTGACCGGATTTTAACCAGATTTTTCAAGTCAAATATCTGGGGAGATAATATCAGGCATGCTACGGCAGAAAGCTTCGACTTTGAGAAACTGGGAGGGATTTTTACAGCCGACGGCATGAAAACCATGATAAAACTGGGAATGGGATGGATCTTTAATTTTATGACCAGTTCCATGGGCCTGGCAATTGCAGGAATTTTTGCGGCGCTGGTGGTTATTCTGCTGTTTGTACGCAGGAAAAAAGAAATCAGGCCGGAGGAGGCGATTCTGTGCGGCTATGGATTTTTAATCTTTGCAGGTTCCATGGCGCTGGGAATGCTCTTTTTCTTTCCCCATGTTTTTCTGAATTATTATGAAGGCTCCGCATCCAGGGTGGATCGTCTGGTTTATGACAGATATCTGGCCGGAAGCATTGGGGTTGCGGTTTTGACGGGCATTTATTTCTTTGTGTACCGAAGAGATATCTTTCAGAAAGCGAGCCGCATTGTTTTGGCCGTACTGGCGCTGTTTATTTTAATTTTCTATAAGAAATTTATCAGCATTTATCTGGATCATAAAGAATTTTCCATCCGCAACAGCATTGCATCCAATCTTTTTGTGGACAACGGCTTTCCCGGGAATGACGCATCCAAATTTGAAAATATGTCGGGGGGCCTGTTTTACGGCGGCCTGTTTGCAGCGGCAGTATTGATACTGTTTCTCTTTGCGGCATACCTGTCCTGGCGGGAGCTGGCTCTGGCGGGGATGTGCGGGGTGTTTGCTTTAAGCCTTGGTGTGAATTATGGAAAAATGCGCCTGGCCTGCGATATCAATAAAAGGGAAAAGGTTCAGGATTTGCAGGATTATGCGCCGAAGATCCGGGGGATATCCGAGGAATTCCGGTATGTGTATGTGGATAAGAGCGCAAAAAGGATGAAGCCTCTGCAGTTGATTTTTAAGGAATTTCAGGTGTATGTCCGCGGCAGCGTTCCGGAAGAGAACCCGGGCAATTATTTTATTATTTCCATGCCGGGTGAAATCCATAAGAAAATAGACAGAAGCGACTGCTATCAGTTTGCAGATTTTGATTATCCCAATGCCCAGTATTATGTGATCTATGCAAAGGGAGAAAAACTGCGCCGGGAACTGGAAGAAATGGGTCTTGAATTAGTGAAATTAGAAGCAGACTGATAAGATATATATGAGTTACGAAAGGAGAACAGCTATGAAAAGGAAAGTGGCGCTGCTTTTGCTCGCAGTTTTTATGGGGACGGGCGCCATAGAGCCGTCCCTGGTCAGTTTCGGGGCTGAAATACAGGCGGAGGGACTCATAGAAAAAGAATTTTTACAGAAAAAGAACATTCAGAATGAAACGAATGCAGGGGGAGCCTGGGGAGAGACGGGCAGAGACGATATGGAAGATGTCAGAAGCTTAAAATTGCCTGACAGAGAAGATGCAGAGATATCGGAGGATGCAGAGACGTCAAAGCATACGGAGATGTTGGAAAAAACAGAGGAAATAACTCTGGAATTGAGTGATGAAAAAGCGGCTTCTCCCACTGTAATTACCATCGGCGCCAATGGATACGAGGCAAACAGGGCAGGATTTCAGAAAGCCTTTGATTTTATTCAGGAGCAGAATAAGAAAGGGAATCAGGCTATTTATACGGTGTCTGTTCCCGCCGGTACATACAGCATAGATTCCCCGTTATATCTCTACAGTAATACCCATCTTGTTCTTGCGCCGGGAGCAGTGATGAAAAATACCGGAATCGGCACTTCCCTGCTTCGTCTGGGAAGAAATGGGGAAGTTTATTCCGGAACCAGCGGATTTCGGAATATTACCATTGAAGGCGGCGCCTGGACGGCGGAATTTCGGGACGGTTCTTCCCTGCTTCGTATGGCCCACGGCAAAAATATTGTGATTAAAAACGCAGTGTTTCAGGATGTGAAAAACGAGCATCATATTGAAGCGGCGGGAATAGACGGATTTACCGTAACAGGCTGCACCTTCAGCGGTTATGTAAAAACCATTGAAAGCGACGAGCTGCTGATGGAGGCGCTGGAAATTGATATTCTGGGCGGGGAAAAATTTTTCCCGGGTTATGAGAATTATGATTATACGCCCATGACAAATGTTACCGTATCCAACAATGTGTTCAAGAACCTGTTCCGGGGCGTGGGAACCCATTCCCTGGTACGGGGCAGTTATTTTGAAAATATAAAGGTTCAGAATAACCGGTTTGAAAATATTGCGGATTATGCGGTACTGGCCACAAATTACCGCAACAGCTCCATAGCGGGAAATACCATGGTCAATGTGGGAGCCGGGATTTATTTCTGCAATGTGCAGACCCTGGGCCGGATGGTAACGCCTGCGCCGGCGCTGAAATTTAATACGGATTCCCAGTCCAGAATAGAGAAAAATACCATTACCTTAAAAGCAGTGAATCAGACAGTCAACCGATGCGGAATCCGCGCAGAGGGAGATGAGGGAAATTATATAATCCGGAACCTTACCATAACCGGCAATACCATCAATGCAGCCACCGGGGGCCAAGGGATTCTTGGAAATTATATCAAGGACTGCACCATCAGCGGCAATGCAGTGACCGGTAAAAATACGCTGTCTAAAGCATACAAGGGAATCCGTCTTACTTATTCCGCAAATGTTCCAATCAGCGGAAACACCGTTAAAAATATGTCGGATCACGGAATCACAGTTACCGATAAGAGCCAAAGCTGTCCGATTTCAAAAAATAATGTGTCAGGCAGCAAAGGAACAGGAATTATTGTTACGGAAGGCAGTAAAGGATGCAGTATCAGCGGAAATCAGAGCAGCAGCAACCAGGAAAATGGGATTTCTGTTACAGAGAGTGACAGCTGTAATATCAGCGGGAACCAGATCAGCAGCAATAAGGGAACCGGAATCTCTGTTACCAGAAGCACCGCCTGCAGTATCAGCGGAAATCAGATCAGCAGCAATAAGAAAAACGGGATTTCCGTGTCTGGAGGAGGCTCCTCTGGTATCAGCGGCAACCGGGTCAGCAGCAACAAGGGAACCGGTATCTCCGTCAGCGGAAGCTCCACACCTGTGGCAGTCAGCAAAAATACCGTGGAAAAGAACAGCAAGTATGGGATTTCCATTGGAAAAGGAACCGGGTATTCAGTTGCGGACAACGGTAAAATTTCTGAAAACGGCAGACACGGAATCTATTTTTCCGGATGTTCTAATGTGGAAGCCGTGAGGAATAAGGTGACTTCCAATAAAAAAAGCGGCATTGTTATGTCAAAGGTTACAGGCGGAAGAGTGGAGTCCAATTCTTCTGTCAGCAGCAATAAGGAAAGCGGAATTATTCTGACTGGCGTAACGGGAGGCAAGGTTTCATCCAATGCCGGTATCAGCAGCAACCAGGAAAACGGGATCACCATCAGCAAAAGCTCTGACATTGAGATCAGCGGGAATAAGAAAATTAAAAGCAACAAACGGATGGGAATTTCCGTAACAGGCAAAAGTGTCAAAAATATTGTAATTTCAGGTAATAAAATATCTTCCAGCGGAATTCACGGGCTTGCGGTAAGCGGAGCGTCCACCGTGCAGGCTGCCGGAAATTCCATTGGCAGCAATAAGAAGTACGGCGTCAGCATCAGTGAAAAAAGCGCGAAATGCCAGATTACCGGCAATACCATCAACAAGAATAAAAAGGGCGGCGTTCTGATTGCCGGAAAATGCAGCAGTAATCAGGTTGCGAAAAATACGGTAAAATACAATAAAGGCCATGGAATTGCCGTAAGTGATTCCAATAAAACGAAAATTACAGAGAATGCTGCCGTAAGCCATAATCAGGGCCATGGAATCCTCATAAACAGCAAATCCAACCATGCGGAAATCAGTAAAAATATTGTTTCCGTCAATAAAGAGCATGGAATTATGCTGTATGACAAATCCCTGAAGGCTAAAATTATGGAAAATACCCTTCGAAAGAATGGGAAAAACGGTATTTATATCTGCGGAAAATCCAGGGCAAGCGTTCTGAAGAAAAATGATTTTACATCTAATAAAGGCCTCAATATCCAGATTGAAGCAGGCAGCAAGGCGCCGGTAAAAGACATGGGGCACCTGACTGTGGGAAGCCTTACCTCCAAAGTAACAGAATTGGTGGGGAAAGGAACCAAAGACTTTAAGATTATCGTAAAAGCTAAGGAAAAAAATATCGGCAGGGGAACGGTGAATCAGGATGAGACTTACAGCATCAAGATTAAAAAGCAGAAAAAAGGTACGGTGGTAACCGTAATTATGATGGATAAGCAGAAGAATCAGATGGAGAAGGAGATAAAAGTGAAATAGTTTCAAGAACGAAGAGATGTTTGGAAAATGGGATTTATGCACAATATATGGCTGTGACGCCAAAAGAATCACAACCATATATTGTGAAAAATCCGTTATTTTCTGAAAGTCTCTTTTTTTACTTTATTCCCTTTGGTTGCCAAGTATAATATTTCGTGCTATAATCCAAAATATGTTTGTGAGGAAAATACCATGAATTGGATGAAAATATTAAAAAAGCATCTTTCCCTGAAAGCTGTCACAATCCTGCTGTGCGGAATCATCTTTTCTCTGTCCTGCGGCGCAATGTGGGTTAGTAAGTCCTTTAATCTGGATTGTTTTTATGATATTGGGAAGGTATATGATATTGGATATATGTCTTGCATTACTGCAGATCAAGGTATGATGTATCTGGGCACGGGCCGGAAAATGAGTGTTACGGAAGATACTGCGGGCAAGACAATTGTATTAGAAGGAGAGATGCGTACCTGGAATACATTAGTGCTGGAATTGGATGATATGAATCAGGAGAGTATGGAATGGCAGTTGGAATTCTATGACAGGGCAGGCGTTTTGACAGGATCACGGCAAATTGCTGTAACATCTGGAAAAAATATAATATTTCTTGAAGGTCAGACATTCAGCCAGATGAAATATATAATCAACCATAGTGTGGGGAGTACGTTCGCTATTCAGAAAATGCAGTTGCTGGAAGGCACGCAGGTGACAGAAGTTAGCCAGTATTGGAGAGCAGCGCTGCTTTTTTTTCTGGTTTATATTATAGCAGTTGGAGCAGCCGGGAGATTGTTCAAAAAGTTTAGAACAAGGAAATTAGACTTTTGTTATCTTTTTTCTAAATTGCAGGATATTTATCTTAGCGTTGGAAACATATTACCGAGTTTAGAGCAAGTTACTGGAAAATACCGTTCTGTTGGACGCAGATTGCTGTTTTTGGGTATGCTGTATTATATGTTGGTCATTAATAATAAAGACACATATTTTACAACAGCTTATTATCCCAGGCATATTCTTGTATTCGGATTATTTCTCTTTGGGATTGCTGTATTGTCCAAGGAAGGAGAGCTGAAAAAACAGAATTGGCATTTGCCTTATATGAAGATTTGGGCAATTCTCTGGATTGTTATTTGCACAGCGGATTTTATTGTAAAAAAACGTTTCACCGGATGGGGCTGGCTAATGCTTTTGGTGGTTGGATTCTTATTGTTTATCTGGCAGAATATGGGAAAACCCGGAGAATTGTTTCGGGATTTGCTAAAATCCATTGAATATTTTTCATTCATTAACCTCATTTTCTGCTTTATTGCCAGGCCGAAATTAGAATGGTATGGATATTGTGGAATTACCTGGAATCCGAATATTTATATTCAGTATTTGATGCCTATGTGTGTGGCAGCTTTTGCAGAGCTTCTTGAGTGGATTGAGAAAGAGAAGCGGGGAACAGGGTGGATTTTTCACCTGATTATGATAATTGTAGCTTTTTATATGAACTGGATATCTGAATCCCGCACAGGCCTGTTAACGCTTGCGTTGATTTTTCTGATTTTTATCGGTGCATTTTTGCTTTTAACGGGACAGAAGAAATACAGAAAAAACTGCTGGAAAGCTATTGTTACGTGTACTGTTTTGATAATTCCGGTATCTTTTTTTTGTGGTTGGTGTATACAAAACATTCCACAGAAGTTGGGGACACAGGTAATTTTCCCGAGGGATGAATATCAAATAGAAGTGGGAATGCCTTCACTGACCTTGAATGCGGAAGCCGCCGGATTATTAAAGAATATAAAAGAAAATTTGACTGCTCAGAAAATCTTGCCAACCAGTGACATGGAGATGTTTACATCTAGCAGAAATTTGTATTGGAATGCGTACCTCCGAAATATGAATTTGTGGGGACACCCATATCAATTAGAGATCTGGGGAAAAGGAAGATTGGAACACAGCGGATTTATTATCATTGCTTACCGCTATGGTGTATTTACCCTTGTGCCCTATTTACTTTATCTTGGGCTGACGCTTTGGTATGCCTGGAAATATCTAAGATATAAAGGAAAAGAGCAGATTTACCGGTTCTATCCCATTGGAATCACAGTGGGCATGCTGTGCATACTGTTGGTGGAAAATGTGGAACGGCCCTTCTATTCGGTCAGCTGTCTGGCCTTTTACCTGCTTCCCGGTGTGTTTCTATCAGGGCAGCAATGGAACGAGGAAACGAAATGCAGGAAGAAAACTACGGAACTACCCGCTACAAGAGAATAAAGCTGGTTACCATACTGCTGTTGGGCCTGCTTATTTGCTATTCGGCAGTGATGATGCATATCGGCGGCTCTTTCAATATTCGGGAACTGCTGTCATCCGGCAGGGTTTACGATTTTACCAGAGAAGAGCTGCAGTCTTCCAGTTCAAATTGGCAGTACAGTGAGGAAGAACAGGGATATTGGATTCAGAAAAATAAAGCGTTAAAGAAGTGGAAAATTGAGAAAAAAGCCACAGGCTGGAGTTTTCTCTATCTGACTGTGAAAGAAATGTCTGCAGAATCCATGGATATCCGGATTATTTATTATAATAAAGCCGGTGAAAAGGTAATAGAGCAGCCCCATGTGCTGACAAAGGGAGAGAATATCGTGATTCTTCAATATCCCGGGGAAGAGCTGTACCGAATGGGAATCCGGATTTACGGTGCCAAAGGTCAGTTTCTGTCCATCCAGTCCATGCAGCTTCGGGAGAATGCACGGGGTTTTTCTGTTCGGAGATTTGGGAAGCTGATGGCAGTTTCGTATCTGGGATTTCTGGCGGCTTTGGCAGTTTTTTGGCAGTTCTGGAAACGGGTCAGGAAGAGAACATTGGGAGGCAGTCCTTTAGAAATGCTGCAGGAGGTCTATCAAATCCTAATCGAAGATATTTGCAGATGGGTGCACAAAAGAACTTCTTCCAAAGGGCGTACCGTCAGCCGGAAACTGCTGTGGTGTTTCCTGTTTCAGTGGATGACAGCGGCCAATGTCCTGGGATGGTGTACGGACGGACAGGCGCACCGTTATTACATGCTGTCACTGAGCCTGATTTTTCTGATGATAGCAGTTCTGTCCTGGGAACGCCCCCTCTGTTATCGGAACTGGAAAAATCCCCTGTGCCTGGCCTGGATCTGGCTGTGGCTGGGTACCCTGCTTTCCGATGTGTTTGTGGTTTCTGATTATAAATGGCATGGAATTCCCATGCTGTTGGCCGGCGGAATTTTGATTTTTATCTGGAATAACGGGAAAAATCCGAAGAAGTTAATACATGAAATGCTTTGGGCTCTGGAACTGGATTTCGGGCTTGCAGTGGTGATTTGCATGATATTCCGCACGAAAAAACTGGCTGTCCGATATAACGGAATTTTTCCGGATGCTCAGCAGTTTGCCATGTATGCGGCATTGATGCTTGCAGTTTTTCTGGTGGAAATGGGAAATCTGCCGGGGCAGAAGAATCTTTTTAAGAAAAGCATTTGGCCGGTAACGGGAGCTGTCCTCTCTCTGTTTTTCCTGCAGCGGGCAGGCAGCAGAAGCGGTTATGCAGCGGCGGGAGTTTTGCTGAGTATTTTTATAATCTGGAATATTTATCATCGGAAAAACTGGCTCAGCCAATGGAAAATTTTAATAGCCTGCTGCTGTAAGGCAGGAATCATTGCCGTTTTGTGCGTGTGCATTGTACATGTGTCCACGAAATTTCTGCCGGGTACATTGGGAACAGAATGGAATTTTGAGCAGGAATATCTGGTCAGCAGCCTGGAGCCGGAACAGATGGCAGAATTTGATATGCTAAAACCTGGGCTGATGGAAGGAGTTCATTCTGTAAAAGAGACAGATTACGGCATGTACTGGAAGAATTATATCCGGCGTCTGGGACTTACCGGAAGCAATCAGGAGATGAAACTGCGCCGGGAGCCTATTCCTTCGAATAATACCTACATTCAGATGATGTATCGGTATGGAATTTTTATTTTGATTCCCTTTCTGGTTTTGCAGATTAGCCTGATGGGAAAAGGGATTCAACGGATAAAAAAGGGAACCCGGGAAGAACTCTGGGTGTTTATGACAGGAGCCGTTTTACTCTGTTTTTGTTTTGTGACAGACGCAGATGTGCCCGCCGGGCATCCTCTGTGGTTCTGCTATTATATAGGAATAGGATATTGGTTTGGCAGTACTGGGAAACATACAGAGAATACCCGGATCATTGCAAAAGCTTTGTTACTCCGAAACGACGGGCAGACAGAATCGGGAAAAGTGAAAGGGAAGCAGATATGCGGAAACAATCAATGGAACAACTGAAAAAAGCGGGAAAAATCATTGGAAAAATGATTTCAATTCTGTCAATTATCTTTATTATTTACGCCATCTGGAAACTGGGATTTGACTTTCAATCCATTCACAACTGGTATTTGTTTCTGGCAGTGTCTTTGGTCTGCGTGATAGTAAAATGTGTCACTGTGTACCTCTCCGGCATGGCCTGGGCCTGTTGGCTGCATTTTTTTGCCGGGAAAAAAATTGATCGGCGGGAGGCTGTCTGCGTCTATGCCAAGGCAAATATCGGAAAATACCTTCCGGGCAATGTGATGCATTATGTGGAGCGGAATCTTTTTGCCACGAACCTGGGCATCAGTCAGAAAAAACTGGCAGTCAGTACCATATGCGAAGTGATAGGTCTGGTGTTGGTGGCCTTTTTGCTGGCGGTCAGTGTATCTGCAGGGCAGCTGGTGCAGTCCATCCGGCTGATTTTCGGGGAGTCTTATGTCCGGATCATTCTGGGTGTCATTGCAGTTGGACTGGCGGCGGTTTTGGCGGCAGCTTTTCTCCTGCGGAAAAAGCTCACAGCGCAGCTCAAAGAATACAGTCTGAAAGAATTTGGAAAAACCCTGGCAGAGACAATGGCATTGTATGGAATCGTGCTGATTGCTCTGGGCCTGATTATGGCAGCCCTTTATGCCTACATGGGCGGGGAGATTACCTGGAATAATGGTTCTTTGATTGTATCCGGCTATGTGATTGCCTGGGTGCTGGGATTTGTGATACCGGGAGCTTCCGGCGGAATCGGCGTCCGGGAGCTTGTGATTACAGTGCTTCTGGGCAGTGTGGTGGGACCAGAGACGGTTTTGACATTATCTGTGATTCACCGATTAATTACGATTGTGGGAGATTTTCTGGCATATTTGGTTATGCTTATAATACGGAAGAACAGGGAGTGAAAAGTATGAAGGATTTAGTAGTTGCTATCACAGCAGCAAGTTACAGCGGAAATAAAGGCGCGGCTGCCATGCTGCAAAGCTCCATCAGCCAATTGCAGGAAAGATATGGAGAACGGCTGAATATAAATTTGATGTCAGTGTATCCGGGGGAGGACAGAAAACAGGTTCCCTATGATTTTGTGAAAATTGTGCCTGCGAAGCCGGAGCAGCTGGTGTTTTTTGCGTTTCCCATGGCAATTCTGCACCGGGTTTTCCGTTGGTGCGGCCCAGTCCGCAAGCTGCTGGAAAAGAATAAAATCATCAAAGCCTACCGGAATACGGATCTGGTTATTGACGAAGCGGGAATATCCTTTGTGGACAGCCGGGGATTTGTCATGAATACGTATGCATTTATCTGCGCAGCGGTGCCGCTTCTGGTGGGAACTCCGGTGGTAAAATATTCCCAGGCCATGGGAACTTTCCGTAATCCCTGGAACCGATTCCTGGCAAAGTGGATATTGCCGAAGCTGAAGCTGATTTGCGCCCGGGGCCAGGGCACCTATGATAATCTGAAAGAAATCGGAATTACAGAAAATGTAAAATTGTGCGCAGACGGCGCATTTACCATGAAAGATGACCCAGCATGGCAGGCAAAAGTCCAGGAACGCTGTGAAAAAGATGCATTTTTTAAGAAAGATGTGGTGGGCCTGTCCATCAGTTCCGTTGTTCAGAAAAAATGCGGCAAGATGGGGATTGATTACCAGAAAATTATGGCAGATTTTATTTCCTGTCTGAATCAGAAAGGCTACGGGGTGCTGATGATCGCCAATGCAGCCAGAATCCACAGCGAAAAGCCCAGGAATAATGATCTGATGATCGGAGACGCTATTTATGAGAGTCTTTCGGATCAGAGCAAAGTCCGGTGGTATCATGAAGAGATGGACGCCGAGGAGATTCGGGAATATATCAGCCATTGTAAATATCTGGTGGCTTCCCGGTTTCATGCCATGATTGGAGCTTTGGAGAAAAAAGTTCCGGTGCTTCTGATTGGATGGAGCCATAAATATCAGGAAGTGCTTGATATGTTTGAACTGGGCCAGTATGCGGCAGACTTTTCCAATCTGAATATGGACAGCCTGCAGGAGAGCTTTGAAAAATTTGAAAAAGATGAAGGAATCATCCGCGAAAAACTGGAAAAAAACCATGCCCAGGTTATGAAAAGCTCTTATCGGAATATTCAGTATATCGGAGAAGTGATCGATGAGATTCTAAAACAGCCCGGACGAAAAGCAAAGCTTTTGGATTATGACAATCCAGAGTATTATGTGGGCGATTATCTTGCACTTCGCAAAGGCTATGCCAAAGAACAGGAAATCCGTGATTATGCAGCTTCCGGGGGAATGGTGACGGCGCTGCTGTGCAATATGCTGCGCCGAGGAGATATCGACGGGGCCTGGGTGACTCGGACAGATTTTGTCAATGATGAACTGACTTATAAAACTTATATTGCCACCACGGAGCAGGAAATCCGGGAAGCGTCCTCCAGCGTTTACATGTCTATTCCTCTGTTAAAGCATATTGATTTGCTGGAGCAGTTCCCGGGAAAAGCCGCAGTTGTGATGACGCCCTGCATGATGCATGGCCTGGAGCGGATTCTGGAGAAACGGCCGGAGCTGAAAGAAAAGGTGGTTTTAAAACTGGGCCTGTACTGCAGCGGCGGCCACGATATCCGGGCCACTACCCTGTCCATGGAAAAAGCGGGAATCAGCCCCAAAGACGCAGAACGCCTGTATTATCGGAGAGGCCACTGGCGGGGCATGTCCTCCGTCTTATATAAAAACGGAGAAGAAAAAACATTTTCTTATGCCAAACTGGTCTGCGCCTATAAAAACGCCTATTTCTTTGAAAAAGCCAGCTGTATGAGTTGCCGTGACCATTTTGCAAAGAGCGCAGATATCAGCTTTGGCGATATCTGGCTGAAAGAAATGAAAAAGGTGAGCATTAAGCATACCAGCTGCGTGATCCGCAATCAGAAAGCGCTGGATTACTTTAACCAGGCCGTAGCCGACGGAGTCCTGGAGGCTTCTCATATCAGCGGAAAAGATATGGTCAGAAGCCAGAAACGCGCCCTGGTCTTTAAATACCGCTGCGCAGACACATCCGCGAAACGGAAGTGGAACCATAAACTGGCCTATTTCCTTGCGGAAAAGAATCGGAAATTCTCTGTGGAGAAGCCGGAAAAATTAGCGAAATTGCCGTCCTGGTTTATTTATTATTATATGTGCTTTATTCGGGTGCTGCTGAGTTTTTAGGCAGGATTGCTTGCGAATTCTTATTATTTGGGCTATAATGTGAAAAGTATGCAAGGTTTTGCAGAATTTGTGAAATAGTAAAAAACACGGCGAAATAAATGTAAAATACAATTGGAGGAAAAATAATGAAGATTGCAGTAGCAGGAACCGGTTACGTAGGATTGTCCATGGCAGTACTGCTGTCCCAGCGCCATGAGGTCTATGCAGTGGATATTGTGCCGGAAAAAGTAGAGATGCTGAATCATAAAAAATCTCCCATCGTGGACAAAGAGATAGAAGAATATCTGTCAGAGAAAGAGCTGAATCTGACAGCGACATTGGACGGAGAGGAAGCCTACCGCAAGGCGGAATTCGTAATTATTTCCACTCCCACCAATTATGATCCCAAAAAAAATTATTTTGACACCTCTTCGGTAGAGAAAGTGATAGAACTGGTATTAAAAGTAAACAAGGACTGCACCATGGTGGTGAAGTCCACTGTTCCCGTGGGATTTACAAAATCCATGCAGGAAAGATACCAGACCAAAAACATCCTGTTTTCCCCGGAATTTCTGCGGGAAGGCAGAGCCCTGTATGACAATCTGTACCCTTCCAGGATTATCGTAGGTTCTCCGGCGGACGATGAAGCCATGGCAGAAAAAGCCCGGACTTTTGCAGGCCTGCTAAAAGAGGGCGCCATAAAAGAAGATATTCCTACCCTTTTTACCAATCTGACGGAAGCGGAAGCCATTAAACTGTTCGCCAACACCTATCTGGCGCTGCGTGTGGCTTACTTCAACGAGTTAGATACTTATGCGGAAATGAGAGGGTTGGATTCCAAACAGATTATCGAAGGCGTAGGACTGGATCCGAGAATCGGAAACCACTATAATAATCCGTCTTTCGGATACGGCGGCTACTGTCTGCCCAAAGACACGAAACAGCTTCTGGCCAATTATGATCATGTGCCCAATAATATTATAGGCGCAATTGTAGACGCCAACCGGACCAGGAAAGACTTTATTTCGGAACGTATTATAGAGCGCAATCCCAGAACCGTGGGAGTATACCGTTTGACAATGAAATCAGACTCCGATAATTTCCGCCAGTCTTCCATTCAGGGCGTTATGAAACGGCTGAAAGCGAAAGGGGTGGAAGTAATTGTTTATGAACCCACTATGAAAGAAGAAGAATTCTTCCGCAGCAAGGTGTACCGGGATTTGCGGGAATTTAAACAGAAGAGCGATGTGATTATTGTAAACCGCTGGGACGATAAACTGGAAGATGTGAAAGAAAAGGTATACACCCGGGATTTGTGGGGACGGGATTAGAAAGAGGACAAAAGCGTGAAAACAATAGTAGACAGCAATCAGATTCTGATAAAAAGGGTATTTCTGATTCTTTATGATATCATAGCGGTAGTGGCCGCCAGCTTGATGGCATTGTTTATTCGTTTTGAAGGAAATTACGGTGCAATTCCCAGGAATTATATTACCCAGAGCTTAAAATATGTTCCGGCAGTGATTGTGGCGACAATTCTTATTTTTTACTGTTTCCGTCTGTACAGCAGTTTGTGGACTTTTGCCGGGGCGCCGGAGCTTATCAATATTACCTTTGCCTGCGGATTGTCCGCAGTGGCTCAGATGACGGTTGTGGTGCTTTTTTCTGTGAATATGCCCAGAAGTTATTATTTTCTCTATGGGGTATCTTTGTGGATTCTGGTATTTTTAAGCCGGTTTTCCTATCGGGGAATCCGGACCTTGATCAAACGGCAGGCAAGCGGGGCCGCAACCTCCAGGGTAATGATTGTAGGCGCCGGAGCGGCCGGTAATCTGTTGGTAAAAGAGATTCACAACAGCAATCATGTAAGAAAGCGCGTCATATGTATTGTAGATGATGATAAATCCAAGGAAGGGAGCTATCTGCACGGTGTAAAAGTCATGGGAAACCGGCAGAATATCCCGGAACTGGTAAAACGATACCGAATAGACGAGATTATCATTGCTATGCCTTCCGCACCTGCAAAATCAATTAAAACCGTGTTAGACGTCTGTAAGGAAACCGGCTGTGAGTTAAAACGTTTGCCAGGCGTCTATCAATTGGTAAACGGTGAAGTAGGCGTCAGCAAATTAAAAGAAGTGGATGTGAACGATTTACTGGGCCGGGAGCCTGTGAAAGTGAATTTGTCCACAATTATGGATTATGTGTCCGGCAAAGTAGTGCTGGTAACCGGCGGAGGCGGTTCCATAGGAAGCGAGATCTGCCGTCAGGTAGCGGAGCATCACCCGAAAATGCTGGTACTGGTGGATATTTATGAGAATACTACTTACGATATCCAAAACGAACTGAGAAATAAATATCCGGAATTAAATCTGGTAGTCTTAATCGCTTCTGTCCGCAATACCAAGCGAATGGACATGATTTTCGAGACTTACCGGCCGGATATCGTATACCATGCCGCAGCCCATAAACATGTGCCGCTGATGGAGGACAGCCCCAATGAGGCGGTGAAAAATAATGTCCTGGGCACTTGGAAGGTCGTGCAGGCGGCCGACAAATGGAAAGTAAAACGGTTTGTGATGATTTCCACAGATAAAGCGGTAAATCCCACCAATATTATGGGGGCTACCAAGCGGATCTGTGAGATGATCATTCAGACTTATAATAACCGATCCCGCACAGAATTTGTGGCAGTCCGGTTTGGAAATGTCTTAGGCAGCAACGGCAGCGTAATCCCCCTTTTCAAAAAGCAGATTGAACAGGGCGGGCCTGTTACAGTGACGCATCCTGACATTATCCGGTATTTTATGACCATTCCGGAAGCAGTTTCCCTGGTGCTTCAGGCGGGAGCTTACGCCAAAGGCGGAGAGATTTTTGTACTGGATATGGGAGAGCCTGTAAAGATTGCAGATTTGGCTCGGAACCTGATTCTTTTGTCGGGCCATAAGCCAGGAGAAGATATTCAGATTGTTTATACAGGACTGCGGCCGGGGGAGAAGCTCTATGAGGAAATGCTGATGCATGAGGAAGGGCTGCAGGATACGGCCAATAAGCTGATTCATATTGGGAAGCCTATCAGGATGGATGAGGAGCATTTTCTGATGCAGTTGGAGAATCTGAAGGATTATGTGGTGCAGGAGCCGGATGATATCCGCAAGTGGGTGCAGGAGATTGTGCTTACGTATCATCCGAAGGAATAGGTTGAATTGTGGAAGGCAGGAAAGAATATGAAGCCATTGCCAATTGGGGTAGATGATTTTGAAAAGCTTCTCGAAAAAGGTTATTATTATATCGATAAGACAATGTTCATAAAAGAATTGTTAGATAAAAAAGGAGCAGTAAATTTGTTTACCCGTCCCCGCCGATTTGGGAAAACATTGAATTTAAGCATGGTGCACTGCTATTTCGAATATACAGAAGATGAGGATAGAAATCATCAAAAGCGAGAATTGTTTTCGAATCTTGCCATTGGAAAGGCTGGTGAAGAATACACAAAAGAAATGTGCCAGTATCCTGTTATCATGGTAACGCTGAAATCTGCGAAGCAGAGGACTTATCAAGAAGCCATGGCCTGCCTGAAAGAAACATTGGCGAGAGAGTATGCCCGGCATGAGGAACAGGTGAAAGGAAAGCTGGGGAGCCAGGAAGACTGGGAAAAGTTTATGCGCATCCGTGAACGGCGGGGGGAAGATACTGATTATCTGACCAGCCTTGCGTTTCTGTCAGAATGTCTGTACCGTGCCTGCCAGAAGGAAAGCATTATATTAATTGACGAGTATGACGTTCCTTTGGAAAATGCGTATTTTGAGGGATTTTATGAGGAAATGGTGAGCTTTATCCGCTCTTTGTTTGAATCAGCCTTAAAAACCAACCCATATCTTGGATTTGCGGTGGTCACCGGATGCCTGAGAGTGTCCAGGGAATCCATTTTTACCGGGCTGAATAACCTGAGAGTATACTCTATTTTAAATGAGAATTATGAAGAGTATTTTGGTTTTACAGAGGCAGAGGTTCAGGATATGCTGAAATATTATGGCCGGGAGGGGAATCTTTCGGTGATCCGGGAGTGGTATGACGGATATTGTTTTGGAAACGCGGAGGTCTATAATCCCTGGAGTATCCTGAATCATATGGAAGATATTATTACAAACCGGGAGGCCTTTCCCGTACCCTATTGGGCCAATACCAGTTCCAACAGTGTGGTGCGGGATCTGGTGGACAAATTAGATGATGACAAAGGAATGCTTCAGGAACAGTTGGAATGTCTGATGAATGGAGGAACCATTGAAAAGGCAGTTCATGAGGACATCACATACGACGCTGTATACGATCATGAGGATAATCTGTGGAATTTTCTGTTTTTTACCGGATATCTGAAAAAAGTGTCGGCGCGTCAGGAAGAGAATGAACAGTATGTTACGCTGGCAATTCCTAATCGGGAGGTGGCTTACATTTACCGGCATACCATTCGCATCTGGTTTGACAAGAAACAGAAAGGGTTTGACATGCAGCCTTTCTATACAGCGTTGGAAGAAGGGGATACGGACAAGATGGAAGAAGAAATTTCCGGATTCCTGGAACAGACGATCAGCTATTTCGACTATGGAGAAAGCTACTACCACGGATTTCTGGCAGGCTTGCTGCAGCGAAACGGAAAATATCGGATTCAGTCAAATCGGGAGACAGGGCTGGGCCGTGCGGATCTGATTTTGAAAACGCCCCGAATCCGCAAAGGCCGTGCAATGATACTGGAATTGAAAACGGTGAAAAAATTTCAAGAAATGGAGAAGGGCTGCCGTGAGGCCCTCGCGCAGATAGAAAAGAAAAAGTATAAAGAGGAACTGCAGCAGGAAGGGTACCAGGATATTGTGGGATATGGAGTGTGCTTTTATCGGAAAGAATGTCTGGTTCGGGGTGCAGACGGGTGAGCTTGATGATAAAGCAGATTAATATTTTAGATATAATAGAAATGTATGGAGAGGGTTCATACAAAGAAATCCTCTCTACTTTTATTTGTCCCTTTAACATGGATGTTGCTGATTTTATACATAACAAAGCAATTGAATTTGCAAAGCAGCGAATCGCTATCACGTTTCTAGTATTTAGGCTTTGATTGCGCAGTTAGGAAGGAACTATTTTGGTACTGCAAGGGGATTGTCTGTCAGTGGCGGTGATTTATTAGATTTAGCCGGGCAAAATATTAAGAAGGTTCAGCATATTATGGGCGGAAAGTCAAATACTGGTTCAAATGTTACGGTATTTCAAATCACAACATAATGTTAAATTTTGGAAGGTGCTCAACTATAATTGTATCGTGAATAGATATACAATTATAAAAAAGAGAAATTTTTATTATAATTGTGGCCAATATTCACACAATAGAGAAAGGAAAAATAGGATTTATGATTTGCATTTCCTTTAAAATTGTAGTACAATAAGAAACAATGTATAAGTCTATAGAGTATCTTGCATCACAGGAGGAGAATAT
The DNA here is from genome assembly GCA_910575555.1 of Lachnospiraceae bacterium. Taxonomy (GTDB): domain Bacteria; phylum Bacillota; class Clostridia; order Lachnospirales; family Lachnospiraceae; genus Petralouisia. Next base: position 231,546 of record CAJTFX010000006.1, read on the forward strand.
GAAACAGCATATTTTTCTTTCCTCGCCCCATATGAGCGAAGAAGGGTATGAACAGGAATATATCAAGGAGGCATTTGACACCAACTGGATTGCGCCTCTTGGCAAGAATGTAACAGAATTTGAACAAGAAATGACAGCGAAGCTGGGGGCAGGAAAGGCAGTAGCCCTTTCCGCAGGAACAGCTGCTATACATATGGCGTTAAAAGCAATTGGAGTAAGTCAGGGGGATATCGTATTTTGCCAGTCCCTGACTTTTTCTGCTACCGCAAATCCTATTGTTTACGAGAAAGCGACCCCGGTATTTATAGACAGTGACATGGAGACCTGGAATATGGATCCGAAAGCCCTGGAGCTTGCCTTTGAAAAATATGAGAAACAGGGAAAACTGCCCAAAGCGGTGATGGTGGTGCATCTCTATGGTATTTGCGCCCATATTGATGAAATCGCTGAGATATGCAAAAGGTATCGGGTTCCCCTTATAGAAGACGCAGCGGAAAGCCTTGGAACCACTTATCACGGAAAATATACAGGAACTTTCGGAGATTATGGAATTATCAGCTTTAATGGGAATAAAATTATAACAAGTTCTGGCGGAGGTATGTTATTGGTGAATACGCCGGATGCAGAAGAGAAAGCGAAGAAAGTCCTCTATTGGGCTACCCAGGCGCGGGAGCCTGCCCGTTGGTATCAACATACGGAAATTGGATATAACTATCGTATGAGCAATATTGTGGCGGGAATCGGTAGAGGGCAGCTGAAAGTCTTGGATCAGCGTGTGGAAAAGAAACGTTATATTTATGAATATTACAAGAAATATCTGGGGGATTTGCCGGGAATTCATTTTATGCCCATGATGGAAGATACCAGAAGTAACTGTTGGCTTACGTCTGTTCAGTTGGATGCGGATTGCAAGGTGAAACCATTGGATATTATGTTGGCTTTAGAAGAAGATGATGTGGAGAGCCGGCCGATTTGGAAGCCGATGCATTTGCAGCCGGTGTTTGCGGATTGTGATTTTGTTACCACGGTGGAAGGATTGCATGTGGTAGATGACGATACGGGGGCAGATAATAGTGTTAGCGGGCAGATTTTCGAACATGGAGTTTGTATGCCTAGTGACAGTAAGATGACGGATGAGGATTTGGAACGGGTGTGCGGTGTGATTGGAAAATTGTGGGAATAACTATTAAGGATTTTAACTTAGAATAAGCTATTGGGCATGTTGTATTCTGAAAAAGAGTTAGTATAAAATGTTTTAGGAGCATTACGAGAAAGAACGCTAGAATGTAAATGATTGATATATGGTTTAGAACAGATTTGAAAAAAGGATGGATGGGTGTGAAGAACTTTTTATTTGAAAAGCATGCAATGGAAATGCCATTAAGTTCCCGAACGTCAGAGATTTTAGGGGGGGGGTAATAAAACACTCTTTATAGTGGGGGCGAATGGCCATGGAAAAGTGGTTTTTGATGTAGCCCAACGAATTGGTGTTTACGAGAATATTTATTTTTTGGATGATGACAGTAAATTAGTTAGAGAAAATAAACTGGTAATAGGTTCAAGCGGCCTTGCTTTTGAACATAAAGAAGAATGTGATGCTATAATCGCGATTGGAAATCCGATTCACAGAAGATGTATTCAGGATAATTATGAACAAAGCGGAATAAATATTGTCACTTTGATTCATCCAGAATCGGTGGTTTCAGAAAAAGTTGTTCAAATCGGGAGCGGCTCTGTGATTATGGCTGGCGCTGTTATTCAGGCGGAGACGGAAATCGGAAAGGGTGTAATTATTAATACGTCATCATCTATTGATCATGAATGTAAAATAGGTAATTATGCTCATATTTCAGTGGGAAGCCATTTGGCAGGAAATGTGGAAGTTGGAGATGGTACATGGATTGGGATTGGCGCAGTGATCAGCAATAATGTATCTATTTGTAATGATGTGGTGGTAGGGGCAGGGGCGGTTGTAGTAGAAGATATTATAGAAAGCGGTACATATGTGGGAGTGCCTGCGAAAAGAATTAAAGCAGAATGAATTGCAGGAAAAGCATATGTATAGAAAAATTTTAAAACGTTGGATAGACATTATATTATCATTGTTTGTAATTACTATATTAAGCCCGGTTCTTATTATTATAAGTATTGTTGTAAGGATTAAATTAGGTAAGCCGATTATATTTAAACAAAAACGTCCTGGTAAGGAACAAAAAATATTCGAGATGTATAAATTCCGCACAATGACAGATGAGAAAGATAGTAGTGGAAATCTTTTGTCAGATGAAGAACGGCTCACGTCATTTGGAAGAAAATTAAGGCGTACGAGTCTGGATGAACTTCCAGAAGTCTTTAATATTTTAAAAGGTGATATGAGCTTTGTAGGGCCAAGGCCGCTGTTAGAAAGGTATTTGCCTTATTATACAGAAAGGGAAAGTCATAGGCATGATGTTAGGCCAGGCTTGACGGGACTGGCGCAAATTAATGGAAGAAATGCTTTGTCTTGGGAAAAGCGGTTTGAATTTGATTTACAGTATATAGAAAATGTTTCTTTTGGCTTAGATGTTTATATTCTCAAAAAAACAGTTGAAAAAGTTTTGAAGAAAGAAGGTATTTTGGTTGGAAATGAAAAGATAATGCTAAACTTTGATGAAGAGAGGGAAAAGAGGAATATGGTTGGAAAAAAAGAGTGATATTGTGATAGATAATTGAATATTTATTAAAAATTGTAATTTGGAGATGCTATGAAGAATTATCACAAACCGTATGGAATTTATGAAAAATATTTAAAGAGGCCAATTGACATATTGTGTAGTTTTATGGTTATTTTGCTATTTTGGTGGGCATATATTATTATTGCAATTTTAGTGAGGATTAAAATAGGAAAACCTGTCTTATTTGCGCAGGAGCGTCCAGGCAAAGATGAAAAGATCTTTAAATTATATAAATTTAGAACTATGACGGAGAAAAAAGATAAAAAAGGAAATTTATTGCCGGATATGCAGCGTCTTACAAAATTTGGTATGTTTTTACGCAAGTCAAGTTTAGATGAGCTTCCGGAAATATTCAATATTATCAGAGGCGATATGAGTTTAATTGGGCCGAGGCCGCTGTTGGTTAAATATCTGCCTTTATATAATAAGAGACAGCGTAGGCGCCATGAAGTACGACCTGGAATATCTGGATATGCACAGGCTCATGGTAGGAATGCTATGTCTTGGGAAGAACGTTTTGAGATGGATTTGTATTACGTTGAACATATCACTTTTTGGGGAGATATAAAAATAATTATAGATACTATATTATCAGTAATAAAGCGAGAAGGGATAGATTCTCCAGAAACAAAAGCAGTGACAATGGAAGAGTTCAAAGGCACAGAGAGGGATAGGGCATGAAAACACCATATTTTCTTATTTCTGAGGAAAAGTTAAATGCTAACGTAGAGGACTTTAAAAAAGCATTACAGGATTTGTGGCCAAATTCAACATTGGCATATTCTGTTAAAACGAATTCTTTGCCATGGTTATTGCAATATTTGAGAGATACAGATGTTTTTGCAGAAGTCGTTTCTGATGAGGAATACCAGTTAGCAAGATTATGCGGTTATTCAGATGATCGTATTGTGTTTAATGGGCCGATAAAGGGAGAAGAAACGTTTCAACAAGCGCTTCTTGGAAAGGCTGTAATAAATTTAGATTCCGTAAAGGATTTAGAATATTTAAAAAAATATGGAAAAGATACAGAGGCTTGTGTAGGAATTAGGGTGAATGTCAACCCGAAAGTTTTTGATTCGAAAGATATTGGATATGAAGAGGACGGATTTAGATTTGGTTTTTCGGAGGAGGCAGGCGACTTTGCGAAAGCGTTAAATTGTATTCAGAATTTATACTCTAGCCCTAATATAGGGATACATTTGCATTGCAATAGTATTACCAGAAGTGTAAATGTTTATATTGCGCTTGCGAAATATGCAGTGGAATTAGTGAGGAAGTATGGCATTAAGTTATCCTTTATTGATATGGGAGGAGGATATTTTGGAGGTGTTGAGGGAAAGCCAACGCCCTATGACTATATATCCGCAATTAAAAATGAATTGATGAAGGAGATTAATCCAAATGAAACAAGGTTGATTGTCGAGCCAGGATCAGCTATTATAGGCTCAGCTGTCGATTTATATACGTCTGTTTTAGATGTGAAAGATACGAATTGTAGTAGAATTGTGACCACAGATGGCAGTCGCGTGTATGTTGATCCGTTATGGGCAAAAACGCGCTATATGTATTCACTACAGTCTGCTGATTTTAATCGTGTTCCATTGGATAAGCAAATTGTTTGTGGGTATACATGTATGGATCATGATAGAATTATGATAATTAAAAATGAAACTGAACTGCATGTAGAAGACAAAATTATTTATCATCGAATTGGCGCATATTCCATGACGTTCGGTGGAATGTTTATAAGATATTATCCTGATGTGTACGTAAAATTAAACAATGGAATTCATAAGGTTAGAAACCGAGTTTCAGTAGAGGATTATTATAAAATAAATTCGTGAGTTTTCGAAAAAGCAGGAAGGAATAATGAAGGATGGAAAAGAAAGTTTTAGTGTTAGGCGCGACAGGAAACTTGGGAGCATATTCAGCAGTAGAGCTTAAAAGGGCAGGGTTCGATGTAATTGCAACAGGTAAAAGAAAATCGGATAATGGCTTTTTTAGGAAAATGGGGATTCCTTATTATTCAGTTGATATTACCTCTGCTGAAGCTTTTGATGTCTTTTTGGATAAAGACATAGAGACTGTCGTTAATTTTGCAGGAGAGTTGCCGTCACGATGTGCATTTAATCCACAGGCGCTAATCTCTACAATAACTGAGGCAACTGTAAATGTATTGGAATTTATGCGTAAATCTGGAGCAAAAAAAATAGTTTTTCCAACAACGCCATATGATTTATTTCATCTTCATGAAACGGGTCTTCCGATTGCTCCAGATGCACAAAGGGAATTTCCGGGAGTAGGAGATCATAGTATATATGCAATTGCAAAAAATGCAGCAGTTGATTTAATGGAACATTATCATCTTGAATATGGTATATCGCGTTTTATCCTGAGGTTTTTTACCATCTATCAATATCACCCTAATGCGTATCATTATGCGGATGGAAAAATGCGTATGATGCCATATAGGAGTTTAATTAGGAGAGCACAGCAAGGAGAAACCATTTCTATATATGGTAATCCGGAGAGAGTTAAAGAGATGGTTTATATTAAAGATTTCACAAAAGTTGTTGTTGCGACAGCTAAATCAGAGTTAGAGGGAGGTTTTTATAATATTGGTTCGCCTCATAGGGTGTCTTTGGATGAGATGATTCATGGGATTGTAGAAGTATTTTCTCCGGTAGGAAATAAGTCAAAAATACTTTATGATCCTACAAAACCAGATACTCTCCAATCAATGTTAGATTGGTCTAAGACGAAACGTGACTTAGGATATGACCCTGAGTATTCGTATTTAGAAATGTTAAAAGATTTAAAAACTGAAATGGAAGAAGAGCCATTTAAAGAACTTTGGGGCAGTGGCAAATATTATGATGAATTATATGGAGCGAATGTGTAATTGATGGAAGGAAAAGATATTGATGAATATATTAATGTGCAGTGTTGGCAGAAGAGGAGAATTATTGAAAGATTTTCACAGAACAATGATGGGGAAGGGAAAAGTTGTTGCAACAGATTTAAGTCCTTATGCTCCGGCATTGTATTACGCAGATAAGCAGTATATAGTTCCGCCTATTGAAAGTCCAAATTATATAGATGTATTGTTAGACATTTGTAAAAAGGAATCAATTTCTGCTGTTACAACATTTATTGACCCAGAGATAAAACTGTTGGCTCAAAATAGAGATAAATTTGAAGAACTTGGAGTAACAGTGTTGGCACCGTATGAGGAAACAGCAGAAATTTGTTTTGATAAATATCTAGCATTTCAATATTTCAAAAAAAATGGTATTCCTACAGTAACGACGTGGGGCACTTTAGATGAGTTTGAGGATGCGTGGAGAAATAATGAAGTAAGTTTTCCCGTGTTTGTAAAACCAAGGACAGGGAGTGGAAGCGTAGGCGCTAGAAAAGTATATAGTCATGAGTTACTTAAAGAAGCACTGGAAGAAGAACCATCCTTGATTATTCAAGAGTATATGGATGGCATAGATTTAGACGCAGATGTATATGTTGATATGATTAATCATGAGGCAGTGGCAGCTTTTTCTAAAAAGAAAATAGAAACCCGTATTGGAGGAGCTAGTAAGACAATTTCATTCAAAGATGATAAATTGTTTCAATTTATTTCTGAAATTGTCAAAATATTTAAATTCAATGGACCAATAGATATTGACTTTTTTTGTATAAATGGAGAGTATTATGTATCAGAAATTAATCCGCGTTTTGGCGGAGCATATCTGCATGCATATGAGTGCGGAATAGACTTCATTAAATACATTCAGAAGAATTTGAATGGAGAGGCGAATGAAGTAGAATTTGGAGAGTATGAGGAAGATATAATTATGATGATGTATGATGGTGTGGTATTTAGAAAAAAAGATGAGTTAGCTAAATGATTATTTCTTTTTCATATGTAGTAAGGATTATTTTTTGAGGAATACTATTTTATAAGTTTTATGTTTTGTTGGGATTCAGATATAATAGGCAGTTTAGTAATAAAGAGATATGGGTATACAATTATGATTTGTCATAGTGATTTGTAATGGAGATAGTGAATGAAAATATTAGTGTTAGCAAATGATGATGGTGGCTTATATAAATTCCGCAAAGAACTTTTAGAAAAATTTTTAATAAATCATAAGGTCTATATAGTATTGCCAAATGGAGAGTATATTAATGATATGTGTCAAATGGGAGTTTCTTTTCAGGCAGTGGATATTAATCGTAGAGGAAAAAATATATTTCAGGAAGCAAAGTTGTTTCATGAGTATTTCAAGATAATTCGAAAGATTAAGCCAGATGTTGTTTTAACTTATACAGTTAAACCGAATATTTATGGAGGAATAATTTGTCGATTATGCCATAAACCATATATTGCAAATATTACAGGCTTGGGTACAGCAATAGAAGAAAAAAGTATATTAAGTAAAATATTGATAATTTGTTATAAACAGGCTCTGAAGAAAGCAGAGTGTATATTTTTCCAAAATCATAGTAATAGAAGATTTTTTATGAAGCGTGGATTAAAGCATCCAAATGTGAAATGTCTGCCAGGATCAGGGGTTAACCTTACGGAACATTGTTATGAAGAGTATCCTCCGATAGAAGATAAGATTATATTTCTATTTATTGGGAGGATTATGCGGGATAAAGGTGTAATTGAGTTAGTGGAAGCGTCCAAACATGTAATATCTCAATATGATAATGTAGAGGTTCAGTTAATGGGGCCTTGCGAAGCAGATTTTGAAGAAGAATTTATTGGTATGAATGTACAAAAGTGTGTAAATCTGTTGGGAGTTCAGAAAGATGTTCATTCTTTTATAAAAAAATGCCATGCAGTTGTTTTACCTAGCTATCATGAAGGAATGTCAAATGTATTATTAGAAGCGGCAGCCTGTGGAAGACCGGTCTTAACTACAAATGTACCAGGGTGCAAAGAGACTTTTGAAGAAGGAGTTTCGGGCTTTGGATTTGCGGCAAAAAATGTAAAAGAGTTAGAAGAAGCAATGAAAAGGTTTATTCAGCTTGATTATGAAAAAAAAGTGCAAATGGGCAAGGCAGGAAGAGAACGAATGGAAAAGAAATTTAGCCGTGATATTGTAGTTAAAATGTATGAGAAAGAACTTGGAAAGATTGCTCATTAATGTGTGAATGGAGGAATGGTTGTGTCATTATATAGACAAATTATCAAGAGGCAGGAAAAGATATCTTTGATAGGGCTAGGATATGTAGGTATGCCCATTGCAGTAGCATTTTCAAAAAAAGCGGATGTTATAGGGTTTGATTTAAATGAAGAAAAAATAAAACTTTATCAGGAAGGAATCGATCCAACAAAAGAAGTGGGAGATGAAGCGATAAAACAGTGTACCGTGACGTTCACTGCAAATGAGGAAAAACTACAGGAGGCTAAGTTCCATATTGTTGCTGTTCCTACGCCAGTGAAAAAAGATCATACACCAGATTTATCTCCAGTTGAAGGAGCAAGTAGGATTTTAGGTAGGAATCTTAGGAAGGGTTCTATTGTGGTGTATGAATCGACAGTATATCCGGGTGTGACGGAAGAAATTTGCGTTCCAATATTGGAAAAAGAATCAGGATTAGTATGTGGAAAAGACTTTAAAATCGGTTATTCTCCAGAGCGGATTAATCCGGGGGACAAGATTCATAGGTTAGAGACTATTACAAAGATTGTTTCTGGGATGGACGTAGAAACTTTAGAGGAGATTGCTAATGTTTACCGAATAGTGGTAGAAGCAGGGGTATATGAGGCTGAAAATATCAAGGTTGCGGAAGCCGCTAAAGTAATTGAAAACAGTCAGAGAGATATTAATATTGCTTTTATGAATGAATTATCCATTATTTTTAATAAAATGGGAATTGATACCCAGGCTGTTTTGAAGGCTGCTAGTACAAAATGGAATTTTCTAAACTTTCAGCCGGGATTGGTAGGAGGACATTGTATTGGTGTAGATCCTTATTATTTGACATATAAAGCGGAACAACTGGGATATCACAGTCAAATTATTCTTTCTGGACGCCGAATTAATGATGATATGGGAAAATATGTTGCTGAGAACTTGGTGAAAAATCTGATTAAACAAGACAAGAATGTAAAAGATGCAAAAGTTGCAATTTTAGGATTTACATTTAAAGAGAATTGTCCAGATACAAGAAATACTAAAGTGATAGATATTGTAAATGAGTTGAAAGAATATGGAATAGGGCCCCTTATAGTAGACCCACAGGCAGACGCAGCGGAGGCGGACAGTTTATATGGCATTCAGTTTGAAGAAATGGAAAATTTGCAGAACTTGGATGCTGTTGTTTTGGCGGTTGGGCATAATGAATTTAGGAAATTGTCTATAGATAAACTGAATAGTCTTTATACAAATGAAAAAAGAATTCTTTTAGATATAAAAGGAATTTTGGATCGCAAGAAATTTGAACAAGCAGGCTATGTTTATTGGAGGTTATAAAATGGGTTATTGTGATATAGAATTTCCAAAGGGAAGTTTATTTTTAGTTACAGGCGGTGCGGGATTTATTGGATCTAATCTTTGTGAAGCGATTTTGTCTATGGGCTATAATGTAAGGTGCCTGGACAATCTTTCAACCGGAAGGCAGGAGAATATAGATTTATTTTTGGACAACCCAAAGTATTCTTTTATAAAAGGGGATATTACAGAGCTTGAGACTTGCGTGAATGCATGCAAAGATGTGGACTTTGTATTGAATCAGGCGGCTTGGGGAAGCGTTCCGAGAAGTATTGAGATGCCTCTTTATTATGAAGAAGTAAATATAAGGGGCACTCTTAATATGATGGAGGCTGCCAGACAAAATGGAGTTAAGAAATTTGTTTATGCGTCCAGTTCTTCAGTTTATGGCGATCATCCTGTGTTACCAAAAAAGGAAGGACAAGAAGGTAATTTACTTTCCCCATATGCATTGACAAAGCGCGTAGACGAGGAGTATGGGAAGCTTTATTACAGTTTATATGGTTTGGATACCTATGGATTACGCTACTTTAATGTATTTGGAAGAAGACAGGATCCCAATGGAGCCTATGCGGCTGTTATTCCTAAATTTTTAAAGTTATTGTTAAATGATGAGGCACCCACCATAAATGGAGATGGAAAACAGTCCAGAGATTTTACGTATATTGATAATGTAATAGAGGCGAATCTAAAGGCTTGTAAAGCATCACATGAGGCAGGCGGCCAGGCATATAATATTGCTTATGGGGGAAGAGAATATCTGATTGATTTATATTATGAAATGTGCGAGATACTGGGAAAAAAGATAGAACCCCAATTTGGACCTGACCGGGCAGGAGATATCAAACATTCTAATGCGGATATTTCAAAAGCCAGAGAGTTTTTGGGGTATGATCCACAGTATAATTTTGCGGAAGGTCTACAGTTGGCAATTGATTGGTATAAGAAAAATCTTTAAAATTTTAATGAGAATTTTAAAGATTATTTTTGTTAAAATTATTAATGAGAAGGTTTGGTGGATATATTAGGGAATTTTAAAAACAGAAAATTCTGAAAGGCGGATATATATGAAAATCGACAAGAGTAGAATATGTTTTGTCAGTGCTAAGGCAAAAAACGATGAGTATTTTGATGGAATAGCTAAAATGGGATATCGGATACTTATTCCTTATAAAGATTGGAATATCATAATGCGTTGTTTACGTGAGGCTTGGTTTAGATTGAAGTTGCCTAAAAGATCAATATGGTATAATTCAAAAATCTCAAAAGTTCATGCGGATATGTTTATAGTTAAGGATCCTCTTATAGTACCAGAATTTTTAGGCTGGATGAGAAAGAATCATCCTCAAAGCCGGATTATTTTAAATTATAATAATAGGGCGGCTATGTCAATTAATCCAGATAAAGTTAGTAATAAAGTAGCTGAAAAATGGTCTTACGATAAAGATGACTGTGAAAAATATAATATGAAATTAAAACATGGATCATATATGGATATATATAGAATAAAGAAATTAGGGCGCCCAGTTATAGATGTTTTATATTTAGGAAGAGATAAAGGGCGCGCAAATATGCTATTTGATTTAAAGCGTCAACTTGAACATATGGGATTGAAAACATATTTTCATATTTGTGCGGATAGAAAATTTCAGAGATATAAAAAGCCATATTATAAACCAATTTTGCCGTATCAGGATTATCTTAGATTAATGAGAAAAAGCAGGTCAATATTAAATATAGTTCAACCGGGTCAGACTAGTATTACAATGAGAGAGTATGAAGCAGTGTTTAATAATGTAAAATGTATTACAAACAATCCTGCTATTAGAGAATTTGAATTATATCATCCCAGTAGGTATTTTATTTTAGGAATTGATGATATGAAAACAATCCAAGAATTTTTTAAAAAAGAATTCATGCCAGTAGAAGAGGAAAAGTTAGAGGAATATAAGTTCGATGCAATGGTTGCGCAATTTTTGAATGAGGAGACAAGTTAACTAAAGATTTTAGTAAGTAAGGGATAATTATGGGCTTTTTAATAATACTTTTTCTGTGTGTTTTAGCATATTTGAATCCGAGATCTAAAATTGTTTCATTTATGATTTTGGCATTTATTTGGGTTCTATATGGATTTAATACGTATTCAGGAGATTTTATAGCGTATGAGAATGTCTATAATAATCTTTGGGATATTGGATTAATGCATTATGAACCAGGATTTTCAATGATAATGGCTTTTTGCAGAAGTTTTGGCATGTCGTTTATCATGTTTAGAGTTGCATTGGCATTTATTTTTGTTTATCTTTTATATAATGCGATAAAAAAGTATACACAATATAGTGCATTGGCATTAGCAATTTATTTAATATTTCCATTTCCTTATTTTATTTCAGTGTTGCGTGGAGGAGTGGCATCGTTAATAATTTTATATTCAATTGATTTTTTGCGAGAAGAGAATCAGAGACGAGGTGCCTTTAAGTTTGTATTGGGAGTGATGATTGCAGCATTATTTCATTATACTTCCGTATTTTATCTAGTTCTTTTATTTGCAAGGAAAGAGATTGATGCAAAAAAAATAGGTTGTTTGCTGGGAATAGAGTTTTTTGTAATCTTTTTGTGGAATCGGTTAGATATCCAAAGCATTCTTGCCATTTTTATCGATAGGGAGAAAACATTAGACTGGTTTGCTCAGCAGAATTATGTAAACAATATGTTGAATGTAAAGGGAGTCTTAAGTAATTTCCTAATAGTTTTTGGAAATATTTATTTTTCCAGGATAATTAAAGAAAATAATATAAAACAAATGGATGGTTGTGAGTCTAGAGATCTATGGGTATCTAAATTTGCATATAACGCTAATCTTTTAATGTTGCTGTTAGCACCATTTTTATTTTATCGAAATGTGGTTCTTAGATTTATATGGGAGTTGCAGGGTATCAATATCGTAACGGCAGTAAATGCAATTAAATTGTTAGAAGAGAATAGAAAAGAAAAAAAGAAAAGGGTTGTATCAATTATTGGGCTTATATCTGTTGAATGGGTAATTGGGTTATTTTTTTATATCATTGGGCCAGTAGGAACAGAAAATTCATTGTTAGAGTTATTTAGGAATAATCTATTTCATTTAATTTAAACATTAAGAGGTTAGAGTATGGTGAAAGTTACTAAAAAAGAATTTATTAATAGTTCTTTATGGAAGATAGTGGAACAGTTTTCTACAAAAGGGATATCATTACTCTTTTCTATTATTCTTACCAGGATGTTATCGCCTAGTTCCTATGGGTTGATAGCGTTAACGGCTGTATTTACAAATCTTTCAGATATTTTAATAGATGGTGGATTTAGCACTGCTTTGATTAGAAAAAAAGAAGTGGATGATTGTGATTTTTCATGTGTTTTAGTTGTCAGCCTCTCAATCGCTACAATTTTATATATTGTAATGTTTATTTTAGCGCCGGCAATTTCTGTATACTATAGGGAACCGCAGCTTACATCCGTGTTGAGAATCATAGGTTTAATGCTTTTTATTCAGGCGTTCTCTGCAGTAAGAACAGCAATAGTGAACCGTAATATGCAGTTCAAATTGCTCTTTCGTTGCAATCTTCTTGGTACTGTAGTATCGGGAATTATTGGTGTGATTGCAGCTAGTCTTGGATGGGGTGTTTGGGCTTTGGTATTGCAACGGTTATTGCAACTGGCTTTATCAATATTATTTTTAGCCCTGAAAATGAATTTTAAAATAAATTTTCATTTTGATTTTATACGCTTGAAGGAAATAATGAAATTTAGTATAGGGGTAGTGGGAGCGTCGTTAATTAATTATTTAAGCAGTAGCTTTTATAGTTTGTTAGTTGGAAAAAAGTATTCCGTAATTGATTTAGGGTATTCCGATAAAGGGGCTCAATTACCGACACAGGTGTCTCTTTATACATTTGGGGCGATGTCCAGTGTATTGCTGCCAACTCTGGCATCTTATCAATCAGATATTCCCATGGTAAAAAAAGTAGTACGAAAAGTGTTTCAAATGACAAGCTATTTGATAGCTCCAATGATGATAGGTCTTGCACTTGTTTCAGAGGAAGTAATTGTGATTTTATTTACAGATAATTGGCTTCCGGCGGTTCCGATTATGCAGGCGAATTGTTTGTACTATTTAGCGACACCGTTTATGCTGATTAGTGTTCAGGTTTTTTATGCCTTAGGGTATAGCAGATCTAGAGTGAAAACTGAATTGGTACGAATGGTATTTCAGGTAGTTGGAGTGACAGTTTTTGGACTTGTAATCGGCTGTAATATTGGGCAATTGGCGTGGGTTATTGCGATTGTAGCTGTATTATCAGCTATAGTTACTTTTTTAGAAGTTAGATCAATGATTGGATATAAAATAGTTGAGTGTTTAAAGGATATATATCTGCCGATTTTAGCAGCGATTGGAATGGGAATGGCAATAATAGTGCTCGACAGAGGAATTATAGCGAGATTTTCGTTTGAGTCAAATATTCTATCTTTGTTACTTAAAGTGTCATGTGGGGGCATAATTTATTTACTCCTTTCTATTGTTTGTAAAATGAATGGATTTGTTGAAGTGAAACATATATTTGATGATGTAAAAAGGAGAAAAAATGAGTAATATTTTATGTGTATATGAGGGAGAAACTATAACTGTTAGTATTTTGAGAGAAATATTTGAAAAAATGTTTTTTGGAACTTCTATAAAATATGATTTTAAGGCTGACAAATCCATTTTGCCAAATGATATAGACGAGGCAAATGTACTATTTTTGATCCGTTCTCAAGATTTTCTTTCACATAGATTAGTGAAGAAAGCCCAAAAGAGTGGTTGTTTTGTTGTGTTATTTATTGATGATAACCTGTTTTCCCTGCCCAAGGATATGCCGTCTATACCTTGGAGAAAGACGGTTTTGCAGAGAAATTTGCGAAGTGCAGATATGCTAGTATCTTCTAGCCCGTATATATGCAAATTATATGAAGGAAAAACAAGGCAAAAGCGAGGTGCAAGTATTTCGACGATCGTATCAGAAGATGAACTTTCTCTTGCTATAAGGAAACGTGAAGAAAAGGATTGTGTAAAATTAGTTTATGCAGCGGGAGGGGGGCATGAAGAGTTTTTTATGAAATATATTCATCCTATACTTCCGGAGTTGAATAGAAAATATGGGAAACAAATATCAATAACGTTTGTAGGGGTACATCCTGAAATGTGTCAGGAAGATTATGCATTTAAGGTAAATTATATTAAAAGTATGCCTTTGAAAAAATACAGGCAATTTATGAGGAAAATGGATTATGATATTGGCCTTGCTCCTCTGGAAAACAATTCTTTTAATAAATGTAAGTATTTTAACAAGTATATAGAATATTCCTTAGTAGGGGTTGTAGGAATTTATAGCAAGTGCAAGCCATATACTTACGTGATTGAAGATGAGAAAAATGGTTTTTTTGCTGATGACAATGAGGAAAGTTGGTTCAAGGCAATTTGTAAAGCCATAGATTCTGAAGAGTTAAGAAATCGTTGTTTGGTAAATGCTGTGGACCAATTGAGGTCGGACTTCAATCCCCTAGAGGTTCGAGAAAATTTTTTACGCAATATGCCGGAAGTATTTAGAAAAAAGGAAAGCGGTTGGAGATGCAATACCCTGTTTTGGGCTCATGTCGTAAATAAATTATATCGATTAGCTGATACGATTTATCTATTTATATTTTATTTGAGACGGATAGGGATAATTGGTGTTTTCAAAAGGGTGCAAGAGTGTAAATAAAAAATAATGTGAAAGGAATTTGCTTTTGTGGTTAAAAATGCTTTAACCTCTAAGGTAGGGATAAAAGATGGGTAATTTGTTATGTATCTATAAAAGAGAAATGCCAAGTGTTGGCATTTTACGGAGTATGTTTCAAAAGTTATTTGTATCAACTTCGGTGAAGTGTATATTTAAGAGGAACAATGCAGTGACGCAGAAGGATGTGGATAAGGCAGATACTGTATTGTTAATACGGCCTCAAGATGTACTTTCATTGAAAATTGCAGAAAAGGCGAAAAAAGTCGGATGTTTTATTATTTTTTTTATGGATGATGACATTTTTTTATTACCTGAAACATTACCCTCTATTCCTTGGAGAATAAAGGCATTAAGAAAGAGTTTAAACCTGTCTGACATAATTTTGTCTTCTAGCCCGCGTATTTGTACCAAATATAAAGGAATGACAGCGCAAAATCGCAGCGGAGTTCTTCATACAGTTGTTTCTGAGGAAGAATTAGGGCTTGTTCCCGAAAAGAAGCAAGGCTCCAGATGTGTAAAGTTAGTTTATGCGGCTGGTGGCAGTCATGAAGAATTTTTTATGAAATATATTTTTCCTATTTTATCGCTCTTAGATAAAAAATATGGCAGAGAGATATCCTTATCTTTTGTTGGGGTACATCCGCAAATAGATTTAGCTAAATTTTCTTTTGATATAGACTTTTACAAGGGTATGCCATTGATGGAATATAGAAAGTTTATGCGGGAAAAGAACTTTGATATAGGCCTGTCTCCCATAAAAAATGATTCTTTTAGCAAATGTAAATATTTCAACAAATATATAGAGTATACATTGGTTGGTATCATAGGAGTTTATAGTAATTGTGAACCCTATACGTATGTGATAAAAGATGGGGAAAATGGTTTTTTGGCTGATTTTGCGGAAGACAGCTGGTTCAATGCAATATGTAAAGCGATAGATCAAGAGAAAGTAAGAAATCAATGTTTAAAGAATGCGGTATATCAATTAAAGTCAGAGTTTAATGAAAGTAAAATTAGGGAGGAGCTTTTAAAGAATGTTCCGGAACTAAAGGAAAAAAGAAAAAAAGAGAGAGGATGCCCATCGTTATTTTCAGTGCACGCTTTGTATCATATTTATAATTTGGCAGATATTATTTATTTAGGGGTATTTTATATGACGCGAATGGGATGGAACGGGTTGATACAAAAAGTAAAATCGCATATACTTGATAATAAAATTAATCAAAAAATTTCTCCATGATCCAAAAGTTGCTGTTTGCTAGAAAATGGGCAAGCAGCAACTTTTGAATTAAAAAATCATAAAAATAGTTATACAAAAACAATAAATCCTAATACATTACTATTTTGTTCTTTGGCTGTCGTTAATTCATTGGCAATCTCGTCATAAATAGATTGCCCTTTTTGTTCTATAAAGAGCAGGTTTCCAATTTTTGTTCCTTCTTTCAGAGATTCCGTATTGTAATATATGCTTTCTCCGTCTTTTACCTTCACATTTTGGTTGGATAATTCTTGCTTCAAAATATTTAATGTTTCGGTATCTGCTTTTTCATATTCACTGCCTGTTATATAAATACTTTCGATTCCCTGTTGCTTGCAAGAAAGAGCAATATTTGCAACTGCTATGCTTATTTGTTGGCCTGATGTTAATTGTTTCCTTTTACGATTTTTGAAGGATAATAATTTATCATCTATCATTGATAAAAAAGCTCTTTTCTTAGGGGGAATATACACTTCCCCGAAGAGACGTGCATTGTAAATGGTGCGAATTTCTTCTGAATTCTGGAGCTTGGAACTAAATATCATTTTGCATGCTATCCAGGTGCATATAATGATAATACCAAAAAAGGCACCAATAATTACGTATTTAACACTTAATCTTGGCTTTAAGATTTGTAAATCATCCGTATCGTCCTCTGATTTCTGTTCTTTCTCTAAATAAGCCAATTGTTGTTCATTCAAACTAGCTTTTAAATTATTAAGCTGAGTAGCAAACGTTGCAATATTTCCGGAAATCTGACTTTTTCTATCTATCATTGTATTATCTACAATTACTTTTTCGGACTCCATTAACAATTTTAGTTTATGTGCTCCTATTTCCTGAAATTCAGTTTCTTTTTTTTGCAGCTGTCTTTTAATGCTTTTTGTTATGGAGCTTATTTTTTTTTCTTCCGGATAGGCTACTCTGATTAAAATGGAATTTTGATTTTGTGATACAGACCATAATTCGTTAAGATCCGCCTGGTTTACTGGTAATTTTGTTTCTTCTATAACTATACTGCTCAATTCTCCGCTTTGGATATAATTACAGTACATTGTAATTAAGTCGCTAGTATAATCATTTTTGTTTTCCTTGGTGAAATCAAAGGTATAGTCAGAGTCAACATAGTACTGTAATTCTGCCACAGGTTTTTCATAAAGGTTCATTTGCATTAAAGAGGAGGATGAAAGGTAATTTTTATATTCTTCTATGCGTTCCATTAAAATTATTACGTTGTTTACTTGTTGCATTTGTACTTCAGATAATTCTATGTCTTCTTCTATATTTAGATTTTCAGATTGTCGGTTTTTTCGTGAATCGTTTAAATATTTTATACCGCTGATCAACAATGCAAATATTATGCCAAAGCATATTATTTGGCGCCAGCTAAAAAGGATATTCCAGAAAAGCTCTATTAGATTCATTTCATCATTTTTTATCGGATGTGTCTCCATTTATATTACCTCCATACGTTTTTATAGGTAGCATCTGTATTTAATAATTGTTTATATACTTAATCACACAAATATTACTTCTCTGATTAAGAAAAGTAATATTTGTGTGATTGAAATAATTTTACTGTTTGGTCTATGATAACTATTTCTTGCGTACCGTCAAGATAACAGAAATAGTTCAATAATTCATAAAAAATGTTTTGAATTAAAAGCTTATTCCCTAATTTAAGCATATTGAGTCTCGGGTCATTTCTATATTGTACATATCCCCTTGTTCGCCGACGATGTAGAAACCAGCACGTTGATCTACTTTAATAATCCTTTCATTTGATTTTAATACTTCTCCTACAATTTTTTCTAGCTTTAATACTTCAAAGCCAAACAGGCAAACTGCTTTTGTAGCTTCCATTCCAATTCCTTTTTCTGGTGCTTTGTCCTTATCCACTACAGTTCTTCCACATTCTGAAGTTTTATTTTTCCAGTCAATATCATATAATGCTATTGCTCCAATAAATTCTTGTAAGTTATCTTTTTTCACAATTTTAAACATAATATCATCTTCTTTTTTCAAATAAGATTTATACCATGCTTCCTGATTTTCTTTTGAGATTTCATGTTGGGTTGCAAAATATTCTCTTTCCTGGTTTCGAAGTAAGCGAAGGGGTTCAATATCCTCTTTTTCTAATGGTTTCAAGCAAATCCTTCCGAAATCAAATTCATATTGATGTTTCATTTTTTTCCTTTCTATCTTTTTATGGAAGCTTCACAAGTGCTTCGCCTTCAATGACAGTTTCTTCTTTGATAGTTCTAACAGTTGTTAATAACTTTGCTTTATTTTTATCCAATATTTCATCTAATTCTACACGAATTATTAAATGTTCTCCAATATAAACTGGTCGCTTAAATTTTAAGTTTTGTTGTATATATATCGTTCCATTTCCCGGAAATTTTGTTCCGATAATTGTTGAAATATAAGAAGCGCTTAACATTCCATGAGCGATTCTTTGTCCAAATATACTTTCCTTTGCGTATGCATTGTCCATATGCAAGGGATTATAATCGCCAGAGAGTTCAGCGAACTTTTTAATATCTTCAGCATCTATTATTTTCTCCATTTCATAATATTGACCTATTTGAAATTCCATTTTCTGCTCCTTTTATTTAGGTTATTGTTTTAATTCTTTTCAATAAATTTTATTACTTCGTCACAAATTTTTTGTACATCTTCATATGTTAAATAAAGATTCATTGGTAAAGAAAGCGTATGTTCACTTACATAATCAGAAAAAGGACATGTTCCTTTTGCATAACTATACATAGCATAATTGATATTACTTGCATAATGAACTCCTGGGAATATTTCTGCCGCATTCAATGCAAGCATTAATTCATCACGGTTTTCTACACATATTTGAAATAGATGATAAGAACTTTCACAACCGCTTTCAATTTGAACTAATTTTATTTTGTCTTCATATTTTTTAAATCTATCTGTATACCAATGCGCTAACTGTCGTCTATAAGCATTGTCACGATCTAGATATTTTAGTTGTACTAATCCAATGGCAGCCATAATTGAGTTGCCATGGCCTTTTTCACCGACATATTCCACATCATATTTCCATTTATAATTCCCCATATTCTGTGTTCGTGCGTAAGTATCCTTATTAATTCCTAACCAAGCTTTTTTGCGGACAATCTCATCAAATTTTCCATTTTTAAAGCAAATCATCCCACTATCTGCAGTTGGAAGATTCTTTACAGCCTGAAATGAATATACCACCACTTCCGCATCGCCTCCCGGGATTTCTCCTTTATAACGAGTTCCAGCCATATGGGCAGCGTCTAAAATTAACTTTAAATTATGTTCCTTACAAATGTTAACAATTTCATGATAATGTCCCATGTTTCCCCCAAGGCCCACGTACATTACAGCGCGGGTTCTATCTGTAATATGGGCTGATACAGATTCAGGGGTTAAGCACATTGTTTCATCAATATCTGCAAATACGGCTTTCATATGGGATTTCAGAATAGCATGGTTGGAAGATACAAAAGTAATAGGCGTAGTAATGATCTCGTCTTCGTCTGCCCAGTTATATTGTTCTTTGAGAATATCTATTGCCATGTATAGTCCTATGGTAGAAGAGTTTAAATAATGAGAAAAAGGAAGCCCTGTGTATACTTTCCATGCATTTTCGAATTCCACTGTTTTAAACCCTAATCCAGTCCAACCGGCTTCTAAGCATTCTTTAATCTGTTCTAAACATTCCTCAACCTCATATTTTGCTTTAAATAATTGAATTGCCATCTTTATTCCTCCTAGTAAAAGTTTTCATTAATATATAAGTTTTCCATTAGCTACATTTAGTAAATGCTGGCCATATGGAGAGTTTCCATATCTATGAGCCGATAACATTAAATTTTCTTTATCAATCCAACCTTTTTGGTAGGCGATTTCTTCCGGTGCGGAAATCTTGATTCCTTGACGTTTCTCGATCATTTGAACAAAGTTTGATGCTTCTACTAGGCTATCCATTGTTCCAGTATCAAGCCAAGCAAATCCGCGCCCTAAAACAATTCCTTTTAATGCTCCATGTTGTAAATATAAGTCATTAAGTGTAGTGATTTCTAATTCTCCGCGGGCAGATGGTTTTACTTGTTTTGCAAAATTTGTTACTCGATTATCATAAAAATATAACCCGGTAATGCAATAGTTGCTTTTAGGATATTTGGGTTTCTCTTCCACGGATACAACCTGATTTGTTTTTTCATCAAATTCCATAATTCCAAACCGTTCTGGGTCATTAACATAATAACCAAATATAGTAGCATTTCCTTCTTCTGCATTTTGAACGGCTTTTAGAAGTCTGTTTTTTAGTCCGCTGCCATAGAAGATATTGTCACCTAAAATTAGTGAACAAGTATCATTTCCTATGAAATCTTCTCCCAGTAAGAATGCTTGCGCCAAACCGTCAGGAGAAGGCTGCACCTTATAGGATAGAGAGATACCGTATTGATTGCCATTGCCTAACAAATTTTGAAAATTAGGAAGATCTGTTGGTGTTGAGATAATTAAAATATCTTTAATGCCTGCTAACATTAGTGTTGACAGAGGATAGTATATCATTGGCTTATCATATACTGGTAAAAGTTGTTTTGAAGTAACCATTGTCAATGGGTATAATCTTGTGCCTGCTCCACCAGCTAAAATAATTCCTTTCATCTAGAACCTCCTTTATTCTGTATTTGAGTTCTTGAAATCACGGCAATATTTTTAAATGTTTGGATTTTCATACTTACTTAAATTGGGTTAAATCACAAAAGCCAGTAAATTGATTATATGTAATGAAATCCATTATTTTTTAATACTACCATTTTCTATAGAACAAATCAAGTGATTTTAGGCTAAATACTTGAATCATACAAAATGGTTTTTTAAATATAATGCCAAAAGTCAATAAAATTATGCTTTATCTCAAAATTTTAGAATTTATGTTTGCGCAGAGCTGACGGTTTTTCTTGACAAAAGTGTAAGGGGGGGGGGTAAACTAATAAAAAATCAAGGGAGGCAGTATGATGTTTTTATTTTAAGAGGCATTATACAAGAGACTGTTGTGAAGAAAAAAGCGAATGAAAAAGGAAAAGCAAGTGTCAGGGAGACTAAATGGGAGAATTTTAGAAATGTTTTAAAGGGGGGGTCAAAGAAAAATATTGTTTGGCGTATGCTATTTTCTTTGTTAATGTCCACTTGTTTTTTTACCTATGTAAATGCGTTTATAAATAAAACAATGCCCAGAGACGAACTCGTGGTTACAATCAATGAGCCCAGTGTTAATCCTCAGGGAAGCGAGGTATGGATTTATTTAATTGACAATACGGAAATATCGAAGGAACAGTTTGACGCTATGGAAAAGACTGGGGGCTGGGAATTCAGGAGCAGGGAAGAGTGGAATTATGGGAATAATGTGATTTTGGGAAAAAATAAGGGGAGTTCGATTACGATACCAATAGTAAGAGCCTCCAATGGTGGGATCAGTGTTTGGTGTCGGGCATCTTCAGGAGGAATAGACACTGATGTGAACGGAGAAGTAAAGCATTATGATCTGTTTTCAGAAGAGGGAGCATATATACAGATTATGCCTTTTGAAGACAGTTTTATTTCCGTATTGGTTACGATAGTGGTTTATTTAATTCTTGCATTCTTTGTAATGATTTTATTGCTTTTGATGCTAAGCTTTTTTCAGTATATATGTGATAATTATAAAGAACCTCAATATGAGTATTGGACATTGGTTCTGGTATTATTTATTGGTACATATCTATTTGATGTTATTTGGTATAGGATAGGAATTGTGAATTTTAATGCTTTTGGGGATCAGCAGCATTATTGGGGAAAGGGAGGGGTATTTGCACAGATAGGGATCACTGGAGAAACGATTATTGAAGAATTGAAATCAATTCCATGTTTTAGAGGATACGGCAATTATTTGCCAAGTTTTATTGCACAATATATTGGAAATAGAGTCCACGTAGATGCTTATATTGTTTATTTTTTATTTCCATCTTTAACAAATGCTGTGTTGTTTGGTTATATCTTACCGAGGATTTATGAAATTTTTCATGGGAAAAAGGTTTTTAAGTGGCAGATTTTAATGGCGCTTTGTGGATTTATGTTTTTGTATAAGGGGCAGCTGGTAGGAATATTGGGAGATTTTTATGGTTTAACTTTATATTTGGCAGGAACGTTATATGCAATATTGATTTTTAGAACAGGAAAGAGGAGATATGCTTTAACTAGCGGTGGATGTTTCTCATTATGTTTAACAATACGGACTAGTTATTTAATTGGTGTTGTGTTGCTGATACTTGTAATGTTGATTCTGGTAGCGTTAAATTTTATGGGGAAATTGCAGGAAAATAATATTTATATGATGAATAAAATGCCAGGAAAAGGTGTGGCAGGGATTGCCATTGCGTTTATGATATCGTTTTTGTGTGTATGTATTCCTCAAGTGTACATTAATGAGTTACAGGGTCATAGAGGGCTTTTTGCCTATGACAAAGATGGGGCATTTGGAACACAGTCTACCACATTGTTAGAGCAGTCAACAGATTCTGCTTTAAGAGGATATGTAATAGGTACGCCTTATTGGCTATATGATAAACAAATTCATTCTATCAGACAGGAAGCGGGATATAGAGATGATAAGGAAATGACGATGGCACAATGTTTTGACGCATATGCTAAAAGTCCGGTAGATACATTGGCGACTATATTAAAAAGGGCTTTTGCGTTGGTGGATACAAAAACCAACATGCTACTGGTTGATGAAGGGTGGTATGTGCATACAAAATACTATTTATTTAGCACCATAAACTATATTTTTATTTCAATAGCATTATTTACTTTTTTAAATAAACAATTAAGGCAGTTGTTATATAAAAAAGAGGAAGTATTTTTTTGGGGAACAGTTCTGTTAGGGCCTGTAGCTCCTCTACTGGCTGCAAGGATGGAGTGGAGAGAAGCGATAGTTGGATATCTTTTTTATATAGGTTATGCGTTTGCGTTTTGTTTTGCAGGAAGTATTTATGATGAAGAAAAGAAAAGGGTAATAAGAGAGAGTAATTTCCTTCCATTTTTAACATGTACAGTATTAATATTTCATACAGTTTCGCTCACCATGTACCATTATTAAATTAAAGAGTTTGGTTGATTATAAGTATTGCTATTTGTCAAAGAAAGAGAAATGATGCTGTTTCTTGTACTGCCCTATTTCTCTGAGCGTTGTGCAATCATATGATGTGTAATCACAAAGAGATTGAGATGTTGGTCAACATTATAAAACATCAGTTATTGTTCCTTGAAAATCCATATATAGATATGACATCTGTAACATATAGAAATTCCGATTTGTCTTTAGTGGATAGATTTGCAAATAGGTATTTTATGCCAATTTGATAAGAATGCCGAAACCAATATAAAATCAAACATCCTAGATTAAGAAGCGAAATATTTTGTTTAAATCAAATAGACAAATCAAGAATTTGTAAAGTGGTGATGTAATACCAAAAATCAATAAAATTATGTTTTAGCTCAGAATGTTGAAAATTATGTTTACGCAAAGCTATTAGTTTTTCTTGACAAAAGTGTAAGGGGGGGGGGTAAACTAATAAAAAATCAAGGGAGGCAGTATGATGTTTTTATTTTAAGAGGCATTATACAAGAGACTGTTGTGAAGAAAAAACTAATGAATAAAGGAAAAGCAAGTGTCAGGGAGACTAAATGGGAGAATTTTAGAAATGTTTTAAAGGGGGGCTCAAAGAAAAATATTGTTTGGCTTATGCTATTTTCTTTGTTAATGTCCACTTGTTTTTTTACCTATGTAAATGCGTTTATAAATAAAATAATGCCCAGAGACGAACTCGTGGTTACAATCAATGAACCCAGTGTTAATCCCCAGGGAAGCGAGGTATGGATTTATTTAATTGACAATACGGAAATATCGAAGGAACAGTTTGACGCTATGGAAAAGACTGGGGGCTGGGAATTCAGGAGCAGGGAAGAGTGGAATTATGGGAATAATGTGATTTTGGGAAAAAATAAGGGGAGTTCGATTACGATACCAATAGTAAGAGCCTCCAATGGTGGAATCAGTGTTTGGTGTCGGGCATCTTCAGGGGGAATAGACACTGATGTGAACGGAGAAGTAAAGCATTATGATCTGTTTTCAGAAGAGGGAGCATATATACAGATTATGCCTTTTGAAGACAGTTTTATTTCCATATTGGTTACGATAGTGGTTTATTTAATTCTTGCATTCTTTGTAATGATTTTATTGCTTTTGATGCTAAGTTTTTTTCAGCATATATATGTTAATTTTAAAGAGCCTCAATATGAGTATTGGACAGTGGTTTTGGTGTTATTCATTGGCACATATCTATTTGATGTTATTTGGTATAGGAAAGGAATTGTGAATTTTAATGCTTTTGGGGATCAAACGTATTATTGGGAAGTGGGGGGAGCATTTGCACAGATAGGGCTCACCAGAGAAACGATAGTTGAGGGATTGAAATCAATTGCATGTTATAGAGGGTATGGTAATTTTGTGCCAAGTTTTATTGCGCAGTTTATTGGAAATAGACTTCATGTAGATGCGTATATAGTATATTTTCTGTTCCTGTCATTAACAAATGCTGTGTTGTTTGGTTATATCCTGCCGAGGATCTATGAAATTTTTCATGGGAAAAAGGTTTTTAGGTGGCAGATTTTAATGGCACTTTGTGGGTTTATGATCTTGTATAAGGGGCAGTTGGTAGGCATATTGGGAGATTTTTATGGTTTAACTCTATATTTGGCAGGAGCGTTATATGCAATATTGATTTTTAGAACAGGAAAGAGGAGATATGCTTTTGCCAGCGGCGCGTGTTTTTCACTATGTTTAACGATACGAACTAGTTATTTAATTGGCGTTGTGTTGCTTATATTTTTAATGGTGATTGTGGCAGCGTTAAATTTTATGGGGAAATTGCAGGAAAATAATATTTATATGATGAATAAAATGCCGGCAAAACGTGTGGCAGGGATTGTTATTGCGTTTATGATATCGTTCTTGTGTGTATGTATTCCTCAAGTATACATCAATGGGTTGCAGGGTCATAGAGGGCTTTTTGCCTATGACAAAGATGGGGTATATGGAACACAGTCTACTACATTGCTAGAGCAGTCGGCGGATTATGCTTTAAGAGGATATTTAACAGGTTGGCCCTTTCCAATCAATGATAAACAAATCCATTCCATCAGGCAGAGGGCAGGATATCGAGATGATAAAGAAATGACGATGGCGCAAAGCTTTGATTCATATGCAAAAAGCCCAGTAGATACTTTGGCGGCTATAATAAAAAGAGTTTTTGCAATGGCAGATGCTAAAACTAATGTACTTTTACCTGATGAAAGCTGGTATGCGCACACAAAATACTATATATTTAGCACTATTAATTATGTATTTATAGCGACAGCGTTATTTACTTTTTTAGATAAACGATTAAGACAGCTATTGTATAAAAAAGCAGAGTTGCTTTTTTGGGGAGTGATTCTAATAGGGCCGTTAGCTCCTCTGTTGGCGGCAAAGGTGGAGTGGAGAGAAGCGATAGTTGGATATCTTTTTTATATAAGCTATGCGTGCGCGTTTTGTTTTGCGGGAAGTATTTATGATGAGGAAAAGAAAAGGGCAATAAGAGAGAGTAATTTCTTTCCATTTTTAACATGTACAGTATTAATATTTCATACGGTTTCGCTTACTATGTATCATTATTAAATAAAAAAGTTCGGCGGATTGTAAATATTGCCATCTTACAAAGAAGGAGAAAGAGGAATGGTTCCATTTAATGTACCGCCCTATTTGGGGGCTGAATTAGATTATATAAAGGATGTTGTGAAGGAGCGTAAGATTTGCGGGGATGGCGCTTATACAAAAAAGTGCAATGCATGGCTAGAGAAGCATGTTGGGACGAAAAAGGCTTTGCTTACTACTTCTTGTACCCATGCCACGGAGATGGCTGCGTTACTCTGTAAGATTGGGCCGGGAGATGAAGTTATTATGCCGTCATATACCTTCGTATCTACGGCAGATGCGTTTGTTCTTCGGGGAGCAACGGTGGTTTTTGTGGATATCAGGCCAGACACGATGAATATTGACGAAACATTAATAGAAGCGGCCATTACAGATAAAACAAAGGCGATTGTGCCAGTTCATTATGCAGGTGTGTCATGCGAGATGGATGTAATTATGAAAATTGCAGAGCGATACCATTTATTTGTAATCGAAGACGCTGCGCAGGGACTTATGAGCACTTATAAAGGGAAAATGCTTGGCGCTATAGGAGATTTTGGCTGTTATAGCTTTCATGAAACAAAAAATCTTTCTATGGGGGAAGGTGGGGCATTGCTTATAAAAGATGAAAAAGATATTGAAATGGGGGAAATTATACGCGAAAAAGGCACAAATCGCAGTAAATTTTTCCGGGGACAAATTGATAAATATACGTGGGTGGAACAGGGATCTTCGTATTTACCGAGCGAACTCAATGCAGCGTATCTTTATGCCCAGTTGGAAAGGGCAGATGAAATGATTAGTGACCGTGTTGCAAGCTGGAACAATTATTATGATGAATTGAAGCCACTGGCGGATGCAGGAAAAATAGAACTTCCTGTGATACCTAAGGAGTGTACACATAATGGGCATATGTTTTATATTAAAACTAAAAATCTTAAAGAACGTTCTGAATTTCTTTCATTCATGAAAGAGAATAATGTTGGATGCGTATTTCATTACATACCGCTTCATACATCGCCGGCTGGTAAGCGATATGGACGTTTTATAGGTGAGGACAAGTATACTACAAAAGAAAGTGAACGTCTTGTAAGATTACCTATGTACTATGGATTAAAAAAAGAAGATTGTCAGAAAGTATGTGAGAAAGTGAAGGATTTTTATAAATAGGTGATGAAACAAGAGAGGATAAAAGTGTACATCGAACTGCACATGCTACTCTTAATATATTCTTTAGGTGCAGTATGTTCGAAATATGCGGGGCAAAGTGAGTTTTTGTCAGGTGGGTTTATATTTTATTATGGATTAGTATTGCTTGATTTGGCTATATACGCAATTGTCTGGCAGCAGATATTGAAAAAGCTTCCATTAGTGACAGCTTATGCAAATAAGGCGGTTACAATTATTTGGGGATTACTATGGGGAATGCTAATTTTTAAAGAGAAAGTGACTGTTTGGAATATTATTGGAGCAATTATAATAGTTGTTGGGATATATCTGGTGGTGATGGAAGATGCGGGTTGATTTGTTGGATATGCTTATATTCCTGGCGGCAGTTTTAATGTCATCTATATCACAAATCTTGTTAAAGAAAAGTGCACAGCAAGAATATGAAAATAAGGTAAAAGAGTATCTAAACGTTCCTGTTGTAATAGCGTATGGATTGTTGTTTTGTTCGTCGTTTGTTATCGTTTTGGCTTATAGAGGAATTCCATTGAACATGGGGCCTGTTTTGGAAGCGACAGGATATATATGGGTTTCGATTTTAGGTGCAATATTTTTAAAGGAGCATATCAAAGGGAAGAAAATGCTAGGTTTATTAGTAATAATAATAGGAATATTTATTTTTAATATATCATAGGAGAAAAGGATGGAATTACTAAGTTTTGTTATACCCTGTTACAGAAGTGAAAAAACGATTGAAAAAGTAATTAATGAAATTATTTCTGTTGTCGGAGAAAGGGCAGATTATGATTATGAAATAATTGCAGTAAACGATTGTTCGCCGGACAATGTATATGAAGTGCTTAAGAGTTGCGCGTTGCAAAACTCCCAAATTAAAATTATTAATTTAGCGAGAAATGTTGGAAAGCATGCTGCAGTTATGGCTGGATACGCATTTGTTAATGGCGAGTATATTATTAATTTAGATGACGATTTTCAATGTCCTGTATATGAGTTATGGAATCTTCTTGCTCCTCTTTTGAGGAATGAGGCGGATATTGCTACTGCGGAATATATAATAAAGAAAGAATCTGTATGGAAACGTTTCGGCAGCAATGTGAATCTTTGGTTTTCAGAGCGGATGTTGGATAAACCTAAAGGCATTCGGCTTGAGAATTTTAGTATTATGAAAAGGTTTGTTTGTGAAGAAGTTAAGAATTATAAAAATCCATATCCTTATTTAGAGGGGCTTTTAATGGGGGTTTCTAAGCAAATAGTTGCTGTGCCTATGGAAAATCGGAAGCGAGCGGATGACAATATTTCAGGATTTACTATGATTAAATCAATATCGTTGTTTGTAAATGGATTGACAACATTTTCAACTAAGCCTCTTAGAATAGCCTCTGTTATAGGGTTTTTATTTGCTGTTATAGGATTTGTTTATGGTGTCGTTATTGTTATCCAAAAATTAGTTAATCCAGATGTGCTTGTAGGATACAGCTCAATTATGGCAGTTATTATTTTTTCTAGTGGAATTATGATGATGATACTTGGGATGATTGGGGAGTATGTGGGGCGTATTTATATTAGTCTTAATAATTCACCGCCTCAATATGTGATTAAGGAAACAATTAATATATAATGATTTAAAGAGAAGGGAGACTGTGGGGATTTAGCAATTTTACAATATGTCTCACTTTGGCATTTTTAAAGGATGTGGATTGAAATAGAATTTTGTTATTGGTGAATAATATGCAAAATCAGTATGTTGTTGGGAATGAGTTTTTAGGAAATAAAGATGCATATTTAAGGGCAGAATAGGAGAGAACGGATATGAATGTTACGTCATTTGTGGATAATAATTTTAAATATATCAGGCATTTTATAAATAGAGATTATGGTACTTTGGCAGAGCAGATAAAGAAAGAAAAAAATATGTTATCCTTTTATGTGGAAAAAGATGATTTATTAGTAGGATATAAAATTGTAAAAAATGATTCTGTAAGCAATATATATGGATTTGATTGCTATGTAGTCCGGTTTTATTTTTCGAATGTATCTACATTGCATAATGAACACCAGGAAATGATTTATCGGGATTTGTTGATGAGTTTAAAAAAAGAAATGGAAAAGAAAGATGGATATTATAATTTGCGAATTCCAACTCATATGGTTGATATGGTAAAGGCATTTAATGCGATATTTGAAAAGCCTATTTTTTGTGGGGGAACAGTTGAAGAATTTATATTTGATAGACGGGTTATGCAGAGTAGAGGAAGTCAATTAAATATATTTGAAGCGGAGTATAAGTATTTACAGGAAAACAAAGAATTATTACTTGATATGACATATGAATCATTTGCGACTTACCAAGGTCAATATCATATTTCAAGTGTGACAGAATATCAGGCTGGAAAAATATATGAGAACTGGATTAAAGATAGTTTGAGTGTTGAATCAAAGGATAAAATTATTGTAGCAGAATATGAGAACCAACCAATTGGCTTCGTAACCATTGGAGAAGATGATTTTTCAGTGGAGGGGATATTGTCTGCTGTTTCTAGTGAAAAGCGTCAATTAGGTGCATATAGGTCAATGATTGCATATATTATAAATTATGCGTATTTAAAAGGAAAAGCGTTTATTACGAGTACACAGTTTGATAATTTCATCGTACAGGGAACTTGGAATTCTCTGGGATTGCGACCTTTTTATTCTATATATAATATGCATTTGGAGTGTCGGAAGATTTGAAAATAAAGTATAATTTGGCTATTGTACTGTCGAACTATTACTCCGGCGATTGAATATCGTACCAGATTGCACAGAGCAAATCTTCATATGCAAGACGGAAGATTGAGCTGTAGCAAGTGCTGCAGTGATTGATGACAACGCAGCAGATGGAGATTTTGGCAAGCAAGATGATGCGATATTTAACCGCCGGAGTAATATATTCTGTGTAGTATTTGAGATGGTAGATTTGGCACTACTTTTAATGAAAGCAGAGAAATGAAAAATGGAAAAATTGTTGACAGGTCTGCCAGAAAGCATTTTTCAAACACGCTCTAGTAATTCTGACGGTGATGTTGTATCATTATACTTGATACTTCCACTTTACGAATTTATAAAAAAAGTGAAGGTAGTGTCAAGTAATCTATGAAAAAACGGAGTGCAAAAAATAGGCACGAACGAACTTTGAAAATTGCAGATATTGATAGTTTTAAGACCTTGGGGTGTTGCCCCACCCAACACAAAGGACTTGTTCCTTGCCCCATTAGCAGGCTCTGGCCGACACCCGTCCTCACCGGAAGTGGAGTGGTAAACTAAAATTGGACAGGACAAAGGGTAAAATGAAACACTGTCTATATTGTACATGGACTTAATTTCCCGCTACATGAACAGGAGGTTTACAATGAGCTACACAAGAGAAGAACGGCCAGACATCGGAAAACAAATTTATATCAATGAAATAAACAAAATCACTGTGAATATGAAATACGGCATAAGTGAAGGCACGGCCAGGGATTATATGAGGCTGTACGGGATGTGAACGGCCTGCCGCCAAAAAACAGGATTCACAAGGAGGGAAATACCGTTAAAATAAGCATACATTCCTCTGAAGCAAGCCTGTCTACGTATGAATCAATGAAGAGAGAAGAACTGATTCGGGAACTGGTGAAATCACGGATTAGTGAAGCGAGGTAAAAAAGGATACGAAGTGAAAGGGGATGGTGTAGCGAAGACAGTCACGATCTTCGATAACTGGAATATGAAATAATCCTGGAATTATCTGGAGAATTTCTTATCAGGCTGTTATGTGAATCTATGGGAATCTGGAAGAACAGCTTTTATTATTGGAAGAAACGCCTTTCGAATCCATCTGCGAAAATAAAAATGCTTGTAGACAACGTCATTTTATTCAGGGAATATCATATGAAATATTCGTCATACAGCTATCGGTGGCTCAATGTAAAAATCCGGTTGGGCACAGAGCATAAAGTTTTAGACCCATATGCGCACAAATGCTGTAAGATTGCTAGCATAAAAAGCAGATCTGAGCATTACCGGTATAAAAAACCAGGCGAACCGCACAAAATGTATCAGAACCTCATCCTGCAGGGCTTAAAATTGACGGGCCGATGCAGTGTACTGTAAGCGATATGACGCATTCCGCTTAAAAAGCGTTCATTGGCTGACACTTTACATGGATTTGTGGAACAATGAAATCCTGAATCATTCGCTTTCGGCAAAACGCGGAGACTGGATGACATATACCAACGGTCTGAATGACCTTATAAAACTTAAGGAAGATTATCCGGAATATAAAACGGTTTTGCATTCAGACCAGGGTGCGGTATATGCATCAAAAAACTATAATGACCTGCTTGGGCCATGCGGCATTATACACTCCATGTCATGTGCCGGAACGCCAACAGACAATGCAGCAATGGAATTGATTAACGGATGGATAAAATCGGAACTGTTTACTGATTTTCACCTGCAGGGAGAAAATATTGAGGAAGAAATGGCTGCCTATATAAAATTTTTCAATGAAGAACGGCCTGCATACTCACTGGGATATCTTACACCCAGGCAGTATAGGAAAACATATGCGGTTGTACAATAATGGCAGATTGCATGTGAAAAAATATAATTTAAGTGTCCGATTTTTGTTGACCAGTGCGTGAAGGTTATATAATTATACTTCGTGCTTTTGAAGTCCTCCAGTTTCCAAAAATCCTTCATTTGGTGGAAATCTTTTTCGATTTCCGGGCGCAATTTGTAGGTATTTATGATCTGCCGTGCTGTCCTGCCGGTATCTGTCGTTATAAATACGAAATACTTGTTTGTTTTCTTATCATGTATTACGCAGGCATTGATTGGCACATCCTTTTGTGGTTCACCACTTTCCCATAATGGGCCAGGTCTGTCGCTAGCTGGATTTCCTGGTTCTTCCGTCTCCGGTTGGGATTTTTCTGCCATTTCCTATTAGCAGCTGCCAGTTTTACAGCATCCTGGTAGATTGCCATATTTTCCCTTGCAGGAAGGTAGGCGTCTACTTTCCGGATCGTCTTAAGGCAGTTTGCCATTTTACGTGACAGGAATCTCCTGTCATTAATTAATATGTCATTTTCATGGAAACAAGAAGTGTTGCGTAGCATCTTCTGAAACTGCTCCATATCATGGGTCTTGAGCGTACCAAACATAATTTCTTCCGCAATCCCGGAATCGTCCAGGATGCCCCTCAAAACGCCAAGCTTGTATCCACGCATCGTTTCCCCGTCTATCTTAACTACAGAAGCCCCCTCATAATTGTCATTATCCAGATTGACAAGAACCTTCGTACAGTTCAGTATGTGGATGCATGGTTGGAGATCCAGTTTTTTGGCCAGATGTTTCTGGACATAATAGTTGTAAAAAGAGACCCGTTCCTCACTGCTGTATTTCGCAAGGAGCTTGCGCATGATGCTTTCAGAAAAAAGCCTTTCATTCACATCCCACTCATTGCCTAAAGGTTCCACCCCAGTTTCGCTAGCAGTTCCGCTTCCGTGCCCGCAAAGGGGACATCCGCAAGGTTGGTTTTGCGCTTGAGTTTAGCTACGACAGCAAAGCACAGCAGGATATCAAAAGGGATATGGCTGCTTTCCCTGCGATTTGTCAGTCCCCGCTTTTTCAAAGTAAGGAGAATAGCATCAATCAGGCTAGGGAATGACACTTCTGCTGCATCTATTTTTCCTATACGTAATGCTTCGTAAACCTTTTCTTTATATTTCCGATATATCTGAATCATAATAAGCCACAGCTCTGACGCTTAAAAAAATTTAATAAAAAAACCTCCCATTTTACGGGGGAATAGGAGATAATAGAATTAACCAAAAAACTATTTCTTCGCACACCCATAAAAGAGAGGAGGTTTTACTATGAAGCAAGAATAAAAATCACAAGAAAAGAGACTCGGAAACACATGGAACAGTTTAACCTTGCCTGTGAATTAGCCAGGCTAATCCGTCACTGCTTTCCAGACCTTTTGCCATTATTAAAGCAAATTCCAGATCCCCGGCACCAGAGTTATATTACATACCCTGGTGTGATACTTCTTATGACCCGTATCCTTTCTTCTCTATTTTACATCAACAGTATGCGTAAGACAAGTGAAGAATTCAATTCACTTCAATAAGTCTTTTGGCTAAGTCCTGAAAAATCTGCTATAATGAATGGGGAGTTTCATTATATACCAAAGCAGAGGTGGACTATGATACAGATATGCCAAAAAG
>CAJTFX010000007.1 GCA_910575555.1 Lachnospiraceae bacterium
AAAAGAACATACCCCATCAAGAAATGTAAAAATGGATTATCATTGTAAAGAGGTTGTGATTCACCGTCCACAAAGAAGAAGGGAGAAGCATTTACGGGAAAAGCTGACGCTGACAGCAATCTATGTGCATGAATCCGGGAAAAAGGGGATGGAATGGTTTCTGCTGACAACAGTAAAGGTGAAAAATGAAAAAGAGATAGAAAAGCTGATACAGTGTTATGCACATAGATGGAAAATAGAGCGGTTTCATTTTATATTAAAGAGTGGGTGTAAAATAGAAAAGAATCAGGCAAGGGAATATGAAAGATTAAGTTATTTGACATTGTTATATTCAGTCATTGCAATGCAGATATTAAATTTGACCTATCTAGGGAAAATATGTCCAGAAATATCAAGTGAGATTGTATTTGATGAAGAGGAATGGAAAGTATTATACTGCTGTGCAAGGAAAATCAAAGAAGTTCCTGAAACGTATCCGCTCAAAGAAGCGATTTATGATTTGGTAATTCTAGGAGGGATGAAAGGCGCTCCGAGCGATGGTATGCCCGGAGCACGTTCTATTTGGCAAGGGTTAGAGGTGCTATGCGCATTGCTTGCTTATCGAAGTTATCTTATATAAATGTGGGTCAAGTTAAGAGCAAGCTACGGGGTATTTGACCCTCGCGGCATTCGCCAAATATCCGCGCGAGCGCGGCTGCCTGGCTCATTGCTCGCGGAAATAAACGGAAAAAAATCCTCCGAAACATCGGAGGATTTTTCATCAAAAATATATGGTAAAACACATTCTTTGCGGATTGTTCTTCGCATGAAACGTATATGGAATAGAAAGTGCAGAAAAAATAGTATCCACAATATATAAACCTAAACCATTTCCTCCTTTCTCTCTGCTCCTTGCATAATCAAGACGGTAAAATGGCTCAAACAAGCGGGGGATTTCCGATTGCCTAACAGGGATACATTCATTCTCAACAACAAGATTTCTGCCATCCATATAAACAGAAATCAGCTTTCCGCTTTCTGTATATGCAACTGCATTTGCAAGAATATTAGAAACTGCCTTTTCAAATAAGGAAATGGGTATACTGACTGCAAAATGCTGTGGCAGGCAGACAGAAAAATTTATCTCGTTTGCAGCGGCAATCAGTTTATATGGCTCACAAAGGTTTGTGAGCAATTCTGGCAAATTTATTTCAGTCGGTTTTTCTTCATTTATGATATTCATTTTGGATGCTTCTAGAATTTCATGTATCATCTCGGAAAGCTGTTCTGTTATTTCTTTGCACTCTGGCAGATATACGTCATAGTCTTGATATTTTCCTACTCCAAGTATCATATTTTCAAGAGTGGCGTTTAAAGCAGTAACAGGCGTTTTTAATTCGTGGGAAGCCGCACGTAAAAAATCTATTTTCAATTTCTCGCTTTCCTGCACATACTTTTTTTCTAATTCAAGATTACGGATTGCCTTCAGCAAATTCCTGTAAAGGCTATTGATATTCTCTGCCAAATCTTCAATTTCATCTCCCGAAGTTACAGAACATATGGCAGATTTATCCATTTTTGTCATGCGCTGCGCTGTTTCTGATAAATGACAAATATTTCGCGTTATGCTTCTGGAAAAAAGTGCAGCACAGACAATGGCAATCACAATACAACAGGAAACAGAAACAGGCAGGGCACGTTTTATCGTAAATGTTACAAACTGTGAGGCATCTACGTCCGTACTGACGAAAAATCCGTCCAGTTCCATTCCTTTCTCGCCGACAAGCCCTAAAGATATTTGCGGGGCAAGAACATACATGATGCCATGTGCAGTTATTACAATAAATATCAAGACGCTCAATGTATATAAAAATGTCTTAGGAAATATTTTTATTCGTACCATATTCGTCCGCCTCATATTTATACCCAATTCCTTTTACCGTAACAATGCAGTCAAGATGCAGTTTTTTCCGCAGGTTTTTTATATAAGTATCTACTGTCCTGTCAATAATAGGATGGCTGTCGCCCCATAAATCGTCAAGTATCTGGGAACGGGTCAGAACCAGTCCTTTATGCTCCACAAACAATTTCAGCAAGTCAATCTCTTTTGGAGTAACGTCGATTTTTCCATTGTCATCTTTTGCTGTATAACCTAAAAAATCTACAATTACATTTCCAAATTCGATTGTATCTGGTAAAATCCCCTTTCCGCTTCTTCTTAAAAGTGCAGTAATGCGCCGCCCTAACAAAATCATGGAAAAGGGTTTTACGATATAGTCATCTGCCTGTCCGTCAAAGCTGGAAACTTGTGTATATTCGTCCCCTATTGCTGTTAGCATAAGTATCGGGACAGAACTTTTTTCTCTGATTTCATGCAAAACAGAAAGCCCCGATATTTTTGGAAGCATAATGTCAAGTACAATTAAGTCAATCCTGCTATTGCTAAAACATTGCAGCGCAGATTCCCCATCATATGCAGGAATTAATTTGTGTCCCGCTAATTTCAGATACTCGCAAATCGCTTCATTTGTTTTTCGGTCGTCTTCAACAATAAGTAATGCCGCCATATAAATCACCTCTTTTTCAGCTTAACACACCAATATGGAGCGAATGTGAAATTTTAGAAAGAACATCCGTTTATATACTAATTTACATCTATTATAACCGCTTATATAAATAGCAGCAATTATGTAAATAGGATTTTTCCTCTCTTGTAACAGGAGATAACATCTCTTATAACCAGAGATTTCACATCGTTTAATAGGATACTACACCTCTGTAAAATATAAAGGTAAAAAATTTCAGAATACAGGTGGTGAACTTATGGACAAAAGAAACAACGATTTTGACTTTGATTTCAGACCATTAGGGCTGGCAATCAAAAAAGCCCGTAAAGCTCAAGGTGTAACCAGAGAACAGCTTGCAGAGCTTATTGATTATAATCCCAGACATCTTCAAGCTGTTGAAAATGAGGGGCAGTATCCAAACATAGAGCTGTTTCTCCAACTTATTACAATGTTTGATGTATCAGTTGACGAACATATACATACGGGAGAAAAAGCAAAGAAAAGTTCTATCTGAAGACGTTTGGATGCTATGCTTGACCGACTGGATGACAGAGAACTGTTGATTATGGAAGCAACTGTAAAAGGGCTATGTAAGGCAAAAGAGCAGCCAGAGGATTGACCTCTGGTTTTCCTTTTGCCCTGTCCAACTAATAGTTCGGGCATCCTTATGTAGAGAAAGTAGTTATGAAAAGAAAGCAGAGAAATAGCCGTTAGAATGCCGTGTTCTCTGCTTTCGATACATATATTTCCGTGTTCCTTTACAAGATACAGTTTTTGATTTCTGGAACGTACTTTCTCCGGCTCTGAATACTGAACAATTCCTTCTGCCATCAGTTCCTTTAATGCTTTTGACAAGGTGGACGTTACTTTCGTATAACCAAGTTCGGACGCCAGCTCCGAAGTGGAAAGATTTCTGTTTTCTGTCAAAGTGGCCACCACAAGCTCTTTCAGATCCGGCAGACTGCGGCGTTGCTTTTTCTTTGGGGCAGCAGCAGTTTCCGGCATAAGAAAATTCTTATGAATGGGCAGAATCACCGTAAAATATGTCCTTTCTTCATCAGTTTCAAATAATGGCATATCCGAACCGTTTGCTTCCATAGCATGGAGAATTGTGGGGATTCCGGTATTTCGTCCCTCCACCAGTTTCAGCTCTTTTAGAAAATCTCCGATTCTCCGGTTCCGATAACGCCGGGAAATCAGGCGTCGGTTCATCAAATCATCATTACTGATTGTGCGGTCCGGTCCCGGCAGGCTGGTAATTTCCATCCGGTCCGGCGTGACAGTAACCGTAATCGGTTCCCCGATTTGATATGACTTGTGGTAGATAGCATTGGACAGGCTTTCTTCTACCGCTGCATACGGCAGGTTAAAAATGCGTACTGCTTCTGCCTGGTCGGGAAGTGTGATTACTTTTTCCTTGATGATGTAGTTTTTAATATAACTGAGCGCATCCCGCAGCTGGCGGTCAAGAGAACCCGCAAAAATCTTTTCTGTCATTCCAATGCCGGTCGGGTCGGGTTTATCAACCACCTCTATCCGGGCATACGGGAAAAAATCATCCGGGCGCTCATGGAAGAACATCAACCCTACATTCAATGGCCGTTTCCATTCCGAAGGCCCACCAATCAGGCGCATGGAAGCTGCGGTTTCTGTAACTGGCTGGGTAAGCGAGCGTTCATACAGATCACTCTTTACCGCATAAAGGAATTCCGAAATCAGGCTGCATAAAACAATGATCTCTTTTCCTTCATAAGAAACCTGCTCTACAATCGGAATATAGCGCGGCTCAATCAGATTACATTTTTGTAGCAATTCTTTATTGATTCGGTCAATGGAACTTTTGCTTAAACCTTTGACCGGGAGCTTCGGCATTCCATCTTCTTCCTCAATTCCAATAATGATATAGCCGCCGCCCCAGTTATCAATATCATTTGCGAAAGCACAAATAGAGTGCAAAATTGGTTCAGGATTCCAGTCGCCCTTATATTCAATACGCGCGCTCTCAATCACACGCCGGTTAATTAAATCTGATACATTGATTGGCAGTGCCATAATAACCTCCTGACAGATGTGGAACATCCCCCATTAACTTACCCCTTTATTGTATCAGATATTCTGGCAAAAGCAAGGGATACGAAAAAGATCAAATTAGGAATTGCTGAAAATGGTCAATCAAGGCTTGCCCCAATTCGCCCTCATACACAGCGATTTATCCTGACTTGCTAAAATGCGCTGGTAGTACATGGTGTTGATCTGCCGTTCCAGCTGCCGGACACGCCACGCAGATTTTGCACATTCTTCTGCATAAAAAGTCCTTGCCAGTTCATCCTGAACACGCATCAAAAGCCGATAATAGGACTAACTCACTTCGCTCCACAGTGTGAAGCAAATTGAAAATATACATTTCGGCACACAGTGTGTGCCGAATCGGAAACAAGCAATAGAACTGACGCATCGCCCGAAGATTACAGACAGTAAAGCCCTTTCCAAACCCAACAGTCAGCTGGTTCAGGTTGTTGCTGCTCCGGCGCAGGAGGGACACCAGCTCCTTCAGCTCCGGCAAATCCAGCTTTACCACATAACCGTCCAACGCCATTTTCCGCAGATAGGCTTCCCGGTTGACTGTCCCAAGCTGGGACATTTTCTGCTCGATCAGAGCCAGCTCCTCCGGGGACTGGCTTTTCAGCCAATCCCGGAAGGTATCTTGTTCAGCGGCCATCTTCTCATAAAGGGCAACAATACTGCCTATGTCAGTCAGATATTATTAGACAAGACTTTCTACTGCTGTACCAAATACCGTAAGTTTGGAAAAGACGGGTGTTCATCACACAACATTGAAGCGAGGACGGTTCACGAAGTTGTGCTTGCGGATATTCAGAAACACGCAGGACAGGCATTGACGGACAGGAAAGCAATGGTAACGGAAATTGCGGAGCGTCTTAATCTCCAAATGTCAGCGGACAAGGCACAGCAGAAAAAGGAACCAAGGCAATATAAACAGCGAGTGTCGGAGATTGAAAACCTGTATGCCAAACTGTACGAGGACTTGACAAGGGAACTGTTAACCGAAAAGCGTTTCCAAATGTTGTCGGCAAGGTATGACAGCGAGCAGGAAGAACTGACGGCCAAGATAAAGGAACTTGAAAAAAGTGCCATAGCGGACAAGGAGCTGTTATCTTCCATAGAGCAGTTTGCGGAGCAGATAAGCGATTATGCAGGAATAACAAAACTCAATTTTAAGATAATCAATCAACTGATAGAAAAGTTTTTTCTATACAACACGGGCAGTAAATTATTTTTAACAAAATTTCCAGTACACAGACAATTCAGAGTTCCCTTCTTCTAATCTGAACAAATCTGAAAAACACGATTAGAAAATTTCCATAAGCCGTTGTTTGTAAAAATCTATATTTTCGTTTATAACTAACAACAACATGCCCGCCTAAATACCTCTCACTCGAAAGTGCACATATTACATCACGCTAATTCCCATCATCCGGCAAATTACCGCCACGGCTGGGATGGCTGCAACTGACAGGAGGGTGGTCACTGCTACGCCTCTGGAGGACAGTTCGCTGTCGCAGTCATACTGCTGGGCCAGCATGGCAGTCATGCTTCCCACGGGAGTTGCCAGGACTACCAGGCAGACGCCCAGCAATATGGGGTTATCCACAAACCAGGAAAGGGCCCACATGCTGATGATGGGAATCAGCAGCAGCTTCACTCCTGAAAATATCAGAAGCCGCACATCCGTCACCAGCTCCCGGAATGACATCTGGCCAAAGGAAGCTCCGATTACCATCATACTCAAAGGAGCTGTTAAATCTGCAAACATATCAAAAATCTGAGTGAAAATTTCCGGCAGATGTATATTTCCAAAGTACAGAATCAATGCCCCAACAGCTGACAGCACTCCCACATTTACAATTTTCTTCATGCTGTTCAGAAATTTTCTGCCAGGTTTTTCATTACCTGCCGAATTCTGATCCAAACACAAAATCCCGTAGGTATAGATCAGCACATTGTAGATCAAAACAAACAGCGCCGCATACAAAAGCGACTCTTTTCCATACAATGCGGACAGCAAAGGAAATCCCATAAATCCAATATTAGAAAATACCGTCATTACCCGGTACACTCCATACTGGGACTTATCCACACGAAGCAGCCACGGAAGAACTGCTGCAAGCCCAATCAGGCATGCAAAGATAATCAGCGCAACCAGAACCGTAAGCGCCAGATCCCCCGGCTGTATCCGGCTGTCCCCGGACACACTGGCCAAAATCATGGAGGGATTGGCAATATTCACCACAATCCATGATACTTTTTTACAGGTATCCTCATCCAGAACTTCTTTTTTTTCCGCAAAAAAACCTGCCAGCATAATCAGAAATAATACCAGCATCTGTTGTAAAATTATCATATTTTCCTCCTGTCACACAAGTCCCGCTAAAATCTGAAGCCTTTTCTTTGGCATCTCATATTCCGCTTCCCATCCTGCAAACCAGAAAACTGGTTAAAATCCATCAGCGGATGCAGGCGCACCGGCTGATTTGTCCTGTTGTCCACCAAAAATCCCCAGTTTCCCCAATGCCGATCTGCATTTCCCACCAGATAGTCCAGAAGATTCATCATATCATAAGAATATCCGTCCAGTTTTAAAATATACTCCTCCACATTGATCTCATGGTTGCAGGCATAGATTTGAAATGCTTCTCTGGACACAATACTATATTCCTTTGTAGTCATAATCTGACTGGCAGAAACTTTTTGCCCTTCAAACTCTTCAATGTCCTCTCCCTCCTCCAGCTACAGAGAAAAGGGCAGAAACTCCGGCTCGTATATCCTGCAATGCCCATGGGTATCCACCTTGGCAGTTATTTTTTCACCATGCATAATTTCATAACTGCATGTTTCCATTTTAATACCTCCCTTTTCTGGTATCCCGCATTCCAAACCCCCAAAGCTCCTGATGAAATGCGCTTCGCCTGGAATATCTGCTCCGGTATGCTTCCAACGTTTTAGCTTTCGCACCCTCTTCGCCCCTGGACTCCTTCACTTCCCCCAGAGCCGCAGCGAAAGCCGCACACTCCCCGTAATACTTCCTGCGGTTATTTTCCATAATTCCTGTCACCCGCAGTTCCACCCAACGTTCCAGTTTTCGGATGATTTCCACCGCTTCTTCCTCCGGCATCCGCACATGCTCCCGCCACTTTAAGAACTTCTGCCAGAAAAACTGCTGCTCCTCTAAATCTGTGCTTTTACCGGTTCCCTTTAAGTAACTTTCTTTATCAAACTGAATTGAATTTAAAGCTCTTCGGCACATACTCCCGCAGCCTGCCGGGAGACTCTCTCCCTGATAAAAATACAAAAACAGGAGAGCCATGCCTTCTTTCATAAAAGTAGATGACCAGCCCAACGCCTTTCTCTCATTCATTCCTCTATCTATCATCTCACGGATTTTTCCGGTGAAAAACAGCATTGTAAAATACATATTGCGGCTGCCATAATCATTCGTCCTGCCGCCTGGCACATTGTCAGAAACAATACCCATAAAAACCTGTTTTGCTCCTTTCTGACTTTTTCCGTATTCCTCTGACTCCAATACCAGACGGAGATAATTCACCGGACTGCTGACGGAGCGAAAGGCCTCCAGCCAGCACCGCTCGGCTTCCTCCTGATCCTGCAGTTCCAGGGCAAATTCCGCTGTAACAAGAGCTGCCTGGCTTCTTACCTGCCGGTCTGTTCCAATGCGTGATACTGCTTCTTTTCCAATTTCCATTCCCTCTTTGGCCTGTCCGCCTGCCTTGTACTGTTCCAATACCTGTAAATACAGTTTGGGATGGTTATCCGCATATTTTCTCGCCGCATCCAGCAGAAGCTTTGGGCTGTCTGCCAATGAAACGGCTTCCTTTATGAGCCGCTGTGCCATTTTGCCGGAAACATTGCCCAAATATCCAATCCATAATCCCAGAAATTCCTGAAAAAATTCCAGTTCTTTCGGACTTTTCTGCATCATCAGTTCCAGAGTGGCTTTCTCACTGGCGGTATTTACAAACATCCAGTAAAGAGCCTTGGGCTTCTCTTCCAGATCATTTCCCCAATAAGCTGACAAAAGCGCCTCCAGCACAAACTTCTCATAATCAACAGAAGCGATCTTTTGTTCGGCCAAATCTTTCAGGGAAAAATCTGTTTCAGCGTAATCTCCCTCTGCGCAGATTTCCATTGTCAGAAGAAAATCTGCCAGTTCATAACATTCCTGATACAGTTCTCTGTCTATGCATTTATGTACCAGGCTAACCCCTTCCTCAATGTCTCCGCAGATATTTTCCGGATCTTCGTAGAAAAATTCTTCTCCTTCACCGTACCAGTCATCATATTCTTCATTCAGCACTTCCTGCAGCATTACCTCTCCATCATGGATTCGTTCTAACTTATCCATGTTCTTTCGAATGTCCGCCTTCAATTGTTCCTTATCAGATGCATCCTGCCTGCTGATTTCTTCCCTGTCCGTACTTAAACCTGAAAAAGAATTTAAGCGTTCCAGAAACTCTTCCCTTTTATACTCCGGAACGCTGCGTGCACAATCGTGCAGGAATGCCGCCAGATTTTCCGATGGCATATTCCCTGTAATTTTATCTGTTTTCCTGATAAATTCTGTGAAATTCATATTTTGCCCCTTGCCTTTTCATACGTATGTTAAAATGACCTGAATCACTTACTTATTTCTGAAATTATAAGAATCTTCCGGCAAACCATTAAGCTCACATGTGTAAATATTATACATTTTTCCCGAAGCTTCCCTCTGTTTTCTTACCACTTTCCCTTTTTCTATCAGGTACTCCAGATGGGACAACGTTTCTCCTACTGCAAACCATTTCTGTTTCTCCGGCGCCTGCTCCCAGCTTTTTCCACGCAGAGACCAGGTAAGCCCGGCTGCGATTTCGTAAGCTCCTCCCGGCTGCTTTTTTATAATTTCCAGAATTTCCTCAAGACGCTTTTTGTGGTGCAGTTTGATTTCTTCTACCCGCTGCCGCAAAGTTTTATCTGAAAGATTCCGGTGGGCCGGAAATGCAGTTTTCACTTCATACTCCAGAATCCTGTCCAGATTTTTCAGATAACACCCCAGAGGATTTTCCATTTCAGGCCAGTTTGTAATGTTGGGAGTAATGTCAAACAGCACATGGTCTGAGGTAAACATAATTTTTTCTTTTTCCAGATAGCAGCACATCAGGCCCGGTGTATGTCCCGGCATCTCAAGGGCGGTCACTTTCACAGACCCTACCAAAATCTCATCTCCGTCCTGAAGCTCTGTCACCGCAAATTCCCGATTGGGCATGTAGATCTTGGCCGGATTTTTGTTTTCCGCCTCATAATATTTTTCCGGCGGATATCCTTCTGCCAGATACATCAAATCCCGTAGCTGGCGGATGGCGCCCGACATCAGCTTCTGAAGATACCGATGCTCTGTTTTTCCCATATAAATACAGGTGTCCG
Source organism: Lachnospiraceae bacterium (assembly GCA_910575555.1). GTDB lineage: Bacteria > Bacillota > Clostridia > Lachnospirales > Lachnospiraceae > Petralouisia. The sequence continues at coordinate 10,044 of CAJTFX010000007.1, forward strand.
GATAATCAAAATACTGAGCCAGTCCTGAATGATCCGAATGCAGATGCGTCACAAAAAGCCTGGTATGCTCCGGGGAAATTCCCAGTTCCTCCAATCCCTCCATCAATACCTGCAGACACTCTTCATTGCGGAAGCCTGTGTCAATTACCAGACTTTCCCCGCCGTCCATAATTACATAACAATTTAAATTTTTCAAAGGATTTCCTGTCAGGGGAATATCGATCCGGTAAATGTCCGGATGCTGAAATACCTGTTCTGTCATATTATCATCCTTTCCAAAATTATTCTACCACATTATATTTGGAAACGCTATGGCTGTTTTTCTGCCGCCTCACTTCTTTTATATAATATCATGCTTCCACCCCTGTCTCGTCCCGCAGGGTCCAGGCCGTTTGTGGGTTCATCAAAACCAGGGCTTTCTCCACCAGTAAGCGGCTGATCTGCCCTGCCAGCTCCACCAGAACAGGATATCCATTCAGAGGAAATCTGTCTGTGATCTTTAAAAGCTGCAAACAGAAAATTTTCATTCAATCTCCATTTGCAGCATTCCATCCTGCCAGTATCAGCAATGGTTCACCTGTGTACCGGCATACCATTCTCTTTAAATAATTGTCAAAATTCCAATAGACTTCAGCAGCAGAATCACCAGAAGCGCAGGCGCAATAAAACGCACCATCACAATATAAAGCTGCTTCCTGCCGAATCTGCACCCGGTCTTTTCCACTTCGTCAATAATCGTCTTAGGCATTACCACCCAGCCAATCAGGATACATGTTCCGATTGCCACCAGCGGCATCAGACAGTTGTTGCTGATATAGTCCATAATATCCAATACCTGGGCATGGGCCCCGTTGGGCAGCACAATGTCAAAATACAGTTTGTTATAGCCAAGGCACACCAGCACGCCTCCTGCCAGCGCAATCACCGTTTCCAGGATTGTGGCTTTGGTTCTGGACATATGGAACTGATCCATAAAACTGGACACAACCGCTTCCATTACTGATACCGCGCTTGTCAGGGCAGCGAATAATACCATGGCAAAAAACAGCGCGCCTATCAGATTTCCAATCCTGCCCATGGAGGAAAATACTTTAGGCAGCGACACAAACATCAGACTGGGACCGGAAGCCTCCATCCCCGCTTGTCCCATAAACGTATACACAGCCGGAATAATCATAACCCCTGCTAAAAATGCAACCGCTGTGTCAAAAATCTCAATCTGGTTGATGGATTTTACCAGATTTGCATCATCTTTCACATAAGAGCCATAGGCAATCATAATTCCCATAGCCACGCTGAGGCTGAAAAACAACTGGCCCATCGCATCTAAGAGAACTGTAAAAAATCCTTTCACGGTCAGCCCTTCAAAACTTGGAATCACATAGATCCAGAATCCTTCCAGTCCGGTTCTGGTAACTCCTGATTCATCTGTGGCATGAATCGTCAGGGAAAAAGCAGAGATTCCAACTACCATCAGAAGCAGCAGCGGCATCAGCACCTTTGAAAAAGATTCAATCCCGTGGTTCACGCCCCGGTAAATAATCACCGCCACAACCAGCAGAAATGCAATCATAAATATCAGCGGCTCTGCCGTTCCCGTAATGTACCCCGTAAAATATCCGTCTGCCGAGGCGCTGCTGCCCTGCCCGGTCAGATATGCCAGCAGGTATTTCACCACCCAGCCGCCGATCACGCTGTAATAAGGCATAATAATCACCGGCACCAGACAGGCCAGTATACCCAGAAATCCCCACTTTTCCTTCAGCTTTCCATAAGCTGTCAAAGGGCTCTGTTTCGTTTTCCTGCCTATGGCAATCTCAGTGGTAAGCAGCGTAAATCCAAAGGTCAGCGCCAGTATCAGGTAAATCACCAGAAACAGCCCGCCTCCGTCCTTTGCCGCCAGATACGGAAACCGCCAGATGTTTCCCAATCCTACTGCGCTTCCCGCCGCCGCAAGCACAAAACCAATTGATCCTGAAAATGAATGTCTGTTTTTTTCTTTTTCCATTTCTTCTATGGGGAAATTCCCCCGCTCCCTTCCTGTAAAATTAAATAAACTGTTCCCATTATACTATAGGTCAGCTGGATTTCAAACCTTTTCTTCAAAATTTTAAAGAAAAACTGATTTCTTGACATTCCAATAAAAAATGATTAAAATAAATTTACACTTTAAATTACTCGTTCATGAACACAGAAATTTTCCGAATTTACAGTGTCATTTGCCAAAGGGCTAACCGGGCATATAAGCAAAGGGGGAATTTATTTGTACATTCAGCGGCATTTGGAAAAACAAATCAAAAAAGCATCTGGATATTATCCTGTAATCATGGTATGTGGCCAACGGCAGGTAGGAAAATCCACGATGCTGAACCGCATCAGAGAAAAGGAGCGCCGTTATGTCACATTAGACGACGGAACCGCAAGAAGACTGGCAGAGAAAGATCCTGCGCTTTTTTTTGAAACCTATGGTTCCCCCCTTTTGATTGATGAATTCCAACGCGTACCGTCACTTCTTCTGGAAATGAAACGCATCGTCGATCAAAAGGCACTGGCCGGGGAAGACAACAGCGGAATGTACTGGCTTACCGGTTCTCAGAAATTTCATATGATGAAAAACGTATCAGATTCTCTGGCCGGCAGAATCGCTGTATTTGACATGTCCAGCCTGTCCGCTGCAGAACTTGACGGCAGGAAAGCCTGTTTCTTCCACCCCTCCATGGAACATCTCTGCGAAAGAATGCAGCATTTTCAGCCTAAAAATATCCACGAAATCTATCAGCGGATATTCCAAGGCGGCATGCCAAAGCTGATCTCCGCAGATCTAGACAGGGAGCGCTATTATATGGATTACGTCAATACCTACTTAGAACGCGACATCAAAGAACTGGCGTCTGTGGGAAAACTCAGTGAATTTTACGATTTCCTGGTATTTCTGGCAGCCAGAACCTCCATGGAACTGAAATACAGTGAAATTGCAAATGCTATCGGCATATCCTCCCCTACGGTAAAAGAATGGTTATCCATTCTGGAACGCTCCGGCATTATTTTTATCCTGCGTCCCTACTTTAGCAATATCACAAGCCGGTTGGTGAAAACGCCAAAACTGTACTTTCTGGATACCGGCCTTGCTGCGTATCTTTGCAGATGGCCCGATGCCCAAACACTGGAATTCGGCGCTATGGACGGGGCGTTTTTTGAAACCTATGTAGTCAGTGAAATTATAAAAAACTATTATAATGCCGGGAAAAGGCCAGATTTCTATTATTATCGGGATGTTGACGGAAAAGAGGTGGATTTGCTGTTCACAATAGGAAATAAATTATATCCTTTCGAAATTAAAAAAGCAAAATCTCCAAACCATGCGGACAGAAATTTTTCCGTACTGAACAAATTAAAAATGGATGTTCAGCCAGGAATCATTCTGTGCATGGCAGACGAAATGCTCCCTTACAGCCGCGATACATGGTATTTCCCTGCAGCGGCAATTTGAATTGGGAAAACCCTTCCATACGCAATGCGAAAAAGTGGGCGCCGCAAAACCATCAAATTAGATGATTGAGGGATACCCTCGCTCTATGCACAGAAATGGAGCTGTTGCTCCGTAGATTATTCATCTACTTTTGCAACAGCCCCTTCTTTGTATAGAATTATAGATTATTTGATCTAACCCAAAATCAAATCTATAATTTCTAACCGTTTTTTATTTCTTTACGCTTTTGCTCTGTTTTGTTTTACTCCATGAGCCATACAAGATTTTCGTCTTTCCTCCTGTTTTCACCGTTTTGTAAGAACGTACGCGGAAATAATACTTCTTTCCCGGTTTCAGCTTTTTAACTGTTACAGCTGTGGTTTTAATTTTTTTCACCTTGATCGTTTTAATGCCTTTTTTAAAGTTTTTGTTCGTACTGTACTGGATCTGATAACCTGTCGCTTTGGTATCTTTTTTCCAACTTACCGACAATTTTTTTCCTTTTAATATTTTAATAGATTTCAATGTCTGTTTTTTAGATTTTACCGTTATAGTTACTTTTACACTTTTCTCATTATAATTACTGGTAGAAGCAGCCTTAATAGTGATTACTGCAATGCCTGTGCCCTTTAAAGCCACCTTCCCTTTTTTATCCACTATGGCAACTTTTTTATTAGAGCTGCTATAAGTTAAGGCCCCATTTCCTGCTGTTCTCTTGGCCTTTAATGAAAAAGCCTTGCTTCCATAAACTTTTGAATAACTTTTACCGCAGGAAATAATCTGGGACGCTTTACCAATGGTAAACCCTTTCTTTACACTTCCAGTATAATTCCCAATTCCTGTAAGCACCGCTGACGCTGTCCCGGCATTAATATGATTTTCATAACTTACAGAATAATCTGTGCCCGGCCTCAACACATAGTTCCCATCTTTTACCGTAATTCCCGGCTCCTGAGGCTTTCCATTATACACAGAGGATGCTGCGTTCACAGTCACCGAACATGAAGATATATCCTTCCCAGAAAGCTCTGTGTTAGAATCGCCTGGACGGCTATTTCCCAACTGAATTCTAACAGGCATAGTCCGCCCAGATAATTTATAACGGTTGGATATATCATATTCATAGGTCACTTCTTCTGGAATACTTGCCGCATTTTCCCACATAATGCCATTTGCAACAGCTGTTCCGCTGGAAAGGTTTTTCACTTTTACAGGATCAAATCCACCATATTGAGACAGATTCAATACATACTTTCCAGAAGCTGCGCCACGAACACTCTCTGTAATCTTTAATTCCTGAAAATCCGCACCCTTCGTCCTCGTTACCGGTTCTCGTTGAAAATCCTCTGCGGATGCCTCAAGCACCTGGTTGTCCAACTGGACATTCTCCAATACTTCATTTTCCCCTGCATCTAAACTTGTCAGCGCACCATTGACGCAGGTTAAATCCGTAAGCATCGCCTTATTGTTTGACAAATCCAGAGAAACGATCGGATTATCGGAACATGAAAACCATTTCAAAGCAGGGTTTTTCCCTGTATCTATGGTGGCTAATTTGTTTTGTTCACAATACAGGGACTGGAGCGCAGTATTGTGAGTAACGTCCAGAGTTTCCAATTTATTGTCAGAACATGTCAATCTCTTTAAAGCGGCGCGGAAAATTACTTTCATCAATCGGCACTGCACCGTCTGACTCCGCCAATGCCTTGATTTCATTGGACTCCATTCTTTGTAACGGCTGCTCCCATTGATTGAGCACCGAATCTTCCAGTATAATTTCCTGGTTTTCTTTTTCCATCTCTGAAGCCTGTACCTGGAGAACGTTACTGTCCCCCACACACAAATTCAGAGAACTGGCTGCAAGAGCAAAGGATGCTGCTAACGCAACCGCTCGCTTCCTGTTTCTTTTCATATTTTCTCTTATTCTGAAGATGCCGCAACAAATTAATTGCAAGCTGCGTTTTCCGCCAGTTTTTCGGCATCTTCGACATATTTCTGACGGAAATTTCAAGTTATATACAATATAGCACATCAAGCATTAGAATACAATGCGCCCTTCTTAATTCTTTTGCATACATAATACCTCTATAATTTCTGATAAATCGGCGACATCTCTTCATACGTACAGAAATAGCCGAATCCCAGGCACTTTAACAGCTCCTTCCCTTCTTCAATATAGGCCCCCAGATGCCCCGGCTGATGACTGTCGCTTCCAACAGTAACAATCTCCCCGCCCAGCTCCCGGTACAATTTCAGTATCTCCACAGACGGGGTGGTATCCATAAGCCCATACCGGCGGTAAGAAGTATTCAGCTCCAGTCCTTTTCCATCCTGGATTACTGTTTTCAGGATTTCAGTAACTATGGGCCTGACCTTTTCAAAAGGATAGATCCCTTTCAGATCATAACGGGAAATATGATCCAGATGTCCCAGGACGCTGTACTCCTTGTACTCCCTGACCACATTCAGAAGCTCCTGATAATAAAGCTCATTGTATTCCCTCTGGCTTTTTCCCTTCTGAAACTCCTGGGTCCAGAATTCTTTGTTTTCCACCTGATGCACAGATAAAATAATAAAATCCAGGGGATTTGCGTCAAAAAGAGCAGAATGCAGCAGCTTTTCAAACTGGGGAATGGTATGTCTTTGGATTCCGAATTCCAGCCCCATCCTGATGTCAATCCGCGTCCCGTAAATCTGCCGCAGCTCCTTTATTCTGGCTGCATATGCAGGATAATCCACATTCAAATACTGTTTATCCTTCTGTTCTGGTAAAGACAGCGGGCGCTCCCTGTCTTTTTTCACGCCGTAATCCACATGATCGGTAAAACAGATTTCATCCATCTGCATTGCTATGGCGTCTCTGATTACCTCCTCCAACGGATATACAGAATCATTGCTGAATTCCGTATGCACATGATAATCTGCAAACATATGATTCCTCCTGCCAAACATATTTCAGAGAGTGTTTGAAATATACGCTAATACAAAAATTCCCTGACATTTTCTTCCGTAACCTTCTGATAGGGCAGATAAATGTATTTTTCATTCTCAAAGGCCAGTTGATCCATACCCGTCCCGGTCACCGCCGCTACCGCCAGATTTCCAATGGCCCGGGCCTGCCCTTCTTTGTCATTGTAGATGGTGGCCTCCACCTTTCCGTCAATAACCGCTTCCAGTCCGGCCTCCGTTCCGTCAATACCGAAAAACACAGGCAGAGCCGCCTCCGAATAATTCAGCTTCTCATATGCGTCAATGGCCCCCAATACCATGGCGTCATTATTGGCCAGTACCAGTTCAATCTGATTGGGATACTGGCTGAGAAGCTGCTGCATCCGGTTCTGAGCCTGGGCCCGGTCCCAGTTTGCAATCCCGGAGCCTAATTTATCCAGGGAGATCCCTTTGCTTTTCAGGGTATCCGCAGCGCTTTCTGTACGGATAATGGCATCCTGATGCCCCGGCTCTCCCTCCAGCACCACATATTGAATCTTTCCATCCCGATTCCGGTCTGCCTGGGCATTTTCTGCAATTGCATCCGCGGCCAGTTCTCCCTGCATTTCCCCGGACTGCTGAGCCTTAGCTCCAACATAATAGAGTTTTTCCCACTGCATCATGTCCTCCGCCACCGGCTCCCGGTTAAAAAAGATAATAGGCACATCATTTTCTCTTGCCAGGTCAATGATCTCTGAAGGATCTGCCCGATCCACCAGATTTACGCAGAGCACATTGCAGTTCATGTCAATCAGCTCCCGGACCTGATCGTCCTGGGTACGCTGGGAGCCTGCCGCATCTCTTACCAATACAGTAATCTCAATGCCGCTGTTTTCCAGTTGTTCAAACTGCTGCTTCAAACAGGAAACCAGTTCCCCCAGGAAAATATCGCTCTGATTGTAACAGGCCACTCCCACCTGAATTTTCTCCGGAACCTCCGGCTGCTTCCTGCCGCAGCCGCAAAACAGAAGAAAAAACATACAGCACAAAATTACCGCAAAATATCCTTTGCTCTTCATAACCAATCTCCATTCCAATATCCGGCAGCCATTCACAAATTTTCACTGGCTCATCGTAAACAGAAGCTCCTGATTTTCTTCTGAAAATAGATTCTCCCTGCGCAGCACCGTACAGGAAACCGTCTGGCTCTGCACCGGGTAAAAGAAATGCTCCAGCTTCTCCGCCAGTTCCATCAGGCTTTGATATCCCATATGAAATCCATCCGGCACAACCAAACTCTGCACTGCATCTGTATCCAGATAATAGACGGCCTCTGTGGAGTTTCCGATACCGTATACCAGTGCGCCGTGGAGATCATTGGAAGCGGAAGCTTTTCCCGCGGCTGTCAGGCTTCTGTCATCCAGCGCAGCCACAACATCCACCTTCGAAAGAGATTTCAGGGAATCTTCCTCTTCCTCCCCAAAGGAACCGGAAACAGACCAGCGCACCTTAGCCCCTCTGCCTTCCAGGGCCTTTCGAAACCCCCGTTCCCGGCTGACTGCAGCCGCAGAATTTCCATCCTCTGATAGAATCCCAACTACTTTCCCTTCTATGTTTTTGCCGTAATCTCTGCACACTTCCTCTGCAAGTAACTTTCCGGCCTCATAATTATCCGGCCCCGTCACCGGAAGCAGGGAATTTTCTTCTTCCCAGGCGGCCGCGCACAGGGCTAACATAACCGGGATTTTTTTCTCCATCCTCTTTAACATTTCTTCGGTTTCCTGTCCCGGAACCGGCTGCACAATCACGGCGTCGGCCCCGCCGATGATTTCCGCTTCCACCAGCTGCATTTCTTCTTCCGGAGTCAGAACAGTTCCTGTGCTGACAATGGACAGCTCCATGTTCCTATCCTCCGCCGCCATCTTAAGGCCGTATTTAAAGGAAGCCCACTGGCTGCTGTCGGAATTCTGGATAATCACCGCCACCTGGTAGCGGCTTTCCCCGTTTCTCTCCCAAAACATGCGGGCCGCCAGTCCAATCAGCATCAATGCCAGTACAGATTCCACCAAAATAAAAATTTTCCTGTTATCCTTCATGACGCAATTCCTCTCTGCCAAGCAAATATCCCTTTTCCAGAATCTTCCTGTTTTCTTCTGTAAAAGCCACCGCCGGTATACAGATGGACACTTTCGTTCCTTCATCCAGTTCACTGACCACCTTCAGTCCGTATTCTTTTCCGAATAATATCTGAATGCGTTTGTTGACATTGACAAGGCCAACCCCTGACCCATGCTGCCGTTTTTTGCCGCTGCCTGCCATTCCTTCTTCTGCACCGCCGTCTGCCATTCCTTCTTCTGCACCGCCGTCTGCCATTCCTTCTTCTGCCGCACCGCTGTCCGGCCCGTATCCCTGCTTTTTGCTGTTGTCTGTCAGCAGCGAATCTGCCGTTTCTCTGGTCATCCCCATGCCGTTGTCTGAAACTGTCAGAATCACCATCCCCTCCGAAAGCCTTCCGGTCACCCGGATTTCGCCGGCGTCCTCCATACCGGCCACTCCGTAATTGATGGCATTTTCCAGAATGGGCTGTAAAATCAGTTTTACCGTACAGCAGGAATCTATGGCCGGCTCCAGATCAAACTCCACGGAAAATGCATTTTTATATCGGATTTTTTGAATGTTCATATAACTTTTCGCATGCTGCAATTCATCTTTTACTCTAATAATTGTACGGCCTTTGGAAAGGCTGATGCGAAACAGCCTGGCCAGTTCCGAAATCATAAAAGAAGCCTCCTCATTCCTCTCATCCTCCACCATCCAGATAATGGAATCCAGGGTATTATAGAGAAAATGCGGATTGATCTGGCTCTGCAGCGCGTCCAGTTCGCTTTTTCTGCGCTCATTTTGCTCTAAGACAATCTCTTTCATCAGCTTGTCAATCTGTTCATAGGAAGTCTGGATGGAATACCCCAGATGCCTGATTTCCTGGGAGCCTCCAATATATATTTCCGGCGTTTCCCCCGCTTCATACTCCGCCACCGAAGCATTCAGCTTTAAAATCGGACTGGAAATTCTCACTGACACCACCCGGTTGACAAACACAAGCATCATTGCCATAAAAATCATGAAAATACTGAAAAAGTGCCGGATGTTAAACATTCCATAGGTAAAAGCGGAATAGGGAATTACCCCCACCAGTTTCCATCCCGTATAGCTGATGGTATTGACAATCACTTTCCGGCGTTCCCCTTCAAAATATTCATCATATACGCCATCCTTACAGGCTGCGGCCTGCCTGCTGCTTTCGCTTCCAATGCCATTGCTGATCTGAATCTGGCGGGTATGATAAATAATCTGCCCGCTGCCGTCACACAGGTAGAAATACTGCCCGTTGCCGGCTTCGTTTATCTGCTTCATCATCCGTTCAATGCCGGAATAATCCATATCCACCAAAAGCACGCCCCACCGGGGCACTCCATGATCCGTCAGCTCCACCATCCGGCTTAAAGAAATCACCCAATAATACCTGAGCGCCCCGTCGTCAAACAGATTTTGGATATGGGGCGTGGAAAAATGCATGTTTTCCACTTCTTCCCGGGCATTTTCGTACCACCCCTGCCTGGTAATATTGGGATCTTCTTTCTGCAGCACCACAGGCTCCGCCGCCATCAGGCTGCCGTATTCATTGTAAACGGCGATACTGCGCAGATTCTCCCGGTTGGCTGCATACAAAAGATTCATCCCCTGCTGAATTTTTTGATTCTCCCTGGTAAAGTCATTTTCCTTGATCACATTATAGTAGATGGAATCCGACACCCTCCGCATGCTGACCAGGTAATCCTCCAGGTTCTCTCCCGCCTGTTCAATCAGCTTCTGAGTGCCGGAAATAAGCTCCTGCCGGGCTGAAGCGGTGAAACTGAGATACATGACCACTCCTAAAATCAGCAAAATAGAAAAAGAGATCACAGAAAACACAATCATAATCGTAGACTGGATTCCCCGCAATTCCGGTTTTTTTAAAAATTTGAAATACTTATTTCTCACGCTTTGCATGCTCCGTTCTGTATTTTGACGGGGAAGCCCCAAACCGCTTTTTAAACACATAACTGAAATAATTGGGATCAGAATACCCCACCTGACTGGCAATCATATAGCTTTTCTCACTGGTTTCGATCAGAAGGCGGGCCGCCCGGTCCAGACGGTAATCCGTCAGATATCCGATAAATGAATTGCCTGTCTCTTTTTTGAATACTGTGGAAAAATAGGAGTTTGACACCCCCAGAGACGCACAGATATCATCCAGGGAAAGATTGGCGTCCGCATAGTGATTCTGCACATACTCCACAGCCCCGGTGACCAGAGATTCCGTGGAACTGCTCCGTACACGGATTAACTGCTCCCGGAAAGAAAGACTCACCTCCAACAGCCAGTTTTTCAACGCGTCCGGGTCCATGTCCATCAGGCTGCCATACAGCCTTCCCATATCCTCTGCATCCTCTCCCATTGCAATGTTGTTATTGGCAGAAAACCGCAGCAGCATGCTCAGCAGCTCCATCCGTTCCATATAGTGCTGCTGCAGCGGTTTTTCCGTAAATGAAAGATGCAGAAAATACCGGTTCACTGTCTCTGTAATCTCTTCCTCAGAACCTACCCGTATCATCCGAAATAAATCTGACAGTTCCCCCTCACTGGAAGCAGCAGGCCGCTCCATCTTCTGAGGAACAATTTCTTTCATATTGATGGCCCTGGACGCGCCGTAAACTGCCCGGTAAGAAACTGCCTCCCTTGCGCTGCTGTAAGACTGGGGCAGTTCCAGGATATGTCCGCATATCTGGCCGATTCCTACCGTGACAACAGCTCCAAGCATGCGCCTGGCATACCTGCAGAACCGGTCGCATTCATCCGTCAGCTCCCAGACTTCATGCTCGCTTCCAAGCTGCAGGATAAGCACGGTATTTCCAAGATAAGCAAAACTTTTTGCCTGCCACTTTTTCCCAAGTCTCTCCTTAGCATGCTCCCGGACGGAGGCAGCAAGCAGCAGCGGATCAATGGTTCCTGCTTCCTGACTGGAAGAAATATGAATTACCAGGCAGCAGAAAAAAGGCCCTGGAAATGAAAGCTGGCAGTCTGAAAGATATTTGGAAATCTCATCCTCGTGCACTCTGCCCTCAATCAGCCCCGTATAGAAATCAGCCCGCAGAAGAGGAAGGGATTCCAGATAATACTTTTTCAGAATCTCCACATTGCGCTTCTCGCTGATCTCCTGATCCAGTTTTATTTTCAAATGAGAAAATACTTCTTTCAGTTCGGCAGAATTTACCGGTTTTAAAATATACTCCTCCACCTCCAGATGAATGGCCTCTTTGGCATATTCAAATTCGTCAAAACCTGTAAACAGCAGAATTTTCGTGGCCGGAAACTCCGTTTTCACCCGGTTGGACAGCTCCATGCCGTCCATATAGGGCATCTTAATATCCGTCACCAACACGTCCGGCTGATATTCCTCCATCAGCTCCAATGCCTTCACGCCGTTGCCGGCAGAGCCAATCACGGAAAATCCCAGTTCTTCCCAGTTCAGTTTACGCATGATTACCTGTATCACTTCTTCTTCATCGTCCACTAACAGTACAGTATACATATCCTTATCTTCCCCCATATCCGGTATTGCTGTCTTAAAACTACATTTTACCTAATTATAACAAAAGGGGCAAAAAAAGTAAACGCTGCTGAAAAATCCTGATTTTTACATTTCTGAATCACGTTCCTTTGGCCGGCGCAGTAAATACACAGCCCTGTCTGAACGGCTGCTTCCATTGTCATACGCTTACATTCTGAAGATCCGTCCTGTAATTTTTCCAAAACAGCAAAAGAGCCGGCACGCTGTCCGGCTCTCTCGTTCCATATAAAATTATTTTTTCTGTACATATTTCAGACAGTCAAGAGTTACCGCTGAAATAATGATAATTCCTTCAAATACAAACTGCAGGTTTGTGTCAATACCAAGAATGGTAAGAGAATAGGTAAGCGCGGTAAAAATCAGCACACCAACCACTACTCCTGAAATTTTACCAATACCACCAGTAAAGGAAACGCCGCCCACTACGCAGGCTGCAATGGCGTCCATATCCCAGCCCTGTCCATAAGCTGCAGAACCGGAACCAACCATTCTTGCGCATTCCAGCCAGGAACCGAAGCCGTACAGAACGCCTGCCAGCATAAACGCTCCCATGGTTACCTTGAATACGGAAATACCGGAAACAGATGCAGCTTCCGGGTTCCCGCCTACTGCATACAGGTTCTTGCCGAATGTGGTTTTATTCCAGATAAACCAGATAATTGCAATGGCTGCAACTGCCCAGAGAATAATGGTTGGGAAACCATTTACTTTCGGAATAATCATATTCGGAATTGCCGGTTCAATTGCACCGAAGGACACTCCCTTGGTGGCATAAGTGATGATACCGAAAATCATCAGCATGTTAGCCATGGTTGAAATAAAGGGGTGCATCTTGAATTTTGCGGTAAAGAACCCGGCCAGGGATGTAAAACAGGTACATAAGAAAATACATACCACCAATGCAAAAATAACACGCACTGGAATCGGAAGCCCTGTAAAGTCAAAAATATGTCCAAATACTCCGCCCGTATTAATTCCCTGATGCATAATAATGGTAGCCGTGGTCATGCCCATACCAACCATACGTCCGATGGAAAGGTCGGTACCCGTAAGCAGAATCAGTCCCGCAACGCCCAAAGCAAGGAACATTCGGGGCGAAGCCTGCTGCAGAATGTTCAGAACATTGTTATAGGTCAGCAGCGGCGTATTCTTCACAATCGGAGTAATGATACACAATGCCACAAAAATCAGTACAATCACGATATACAATCCATTCTGCAAGAAGAATGACCTGCGGTTAAAGGTATATTTGTAATTCTCCCACTTCTGCGCCCTTGCTTCCATAAACGTGAACTTGGACATGCGCAGCATATCAAGCAGATGGTATTTGTGGGCAAAAGCCCCATGCTTCTTATCCTTCACCTGCTGAAGATCTTTTTCAAGCTCCATCTTAGCCGCAAACAGACGGTTCTTGTGCACATACTTCTCGTCTTTGATTTCACTGTGGTCAGAAAGCTTTGCCAAAGCTTCTTTATGCTCTTTTTCCAGTCTCTGCACTTCTCTGGCGTATTTCTCTTTGGCCAGCGCTTTTTCCCGCTCGCAGCTTTCCTTTACCGGCTGAAAATAATCCTTGTCATAATTTGCATTCAGAAATTCTTCCGCCTGACTGATTAATTTTGCTATTTTATCTTTGTTGCCTGCCTCCACGGCCCTGGCCTGTTCCAGCTCCGCCTGGTATTTGGCAATCTTGGCGTCCTTCTCTGCCTTTGTATAAATGCGGTCCCTTTTTACGCTGTCAATCTCATTCTGGATGAAAAGAACCTTATTTGTGCCGTCCGCCCTTAAGTCGTCAATTTCTTTCTGAATTGCCCCGACACGATCGTCAATTGGCTTACGCAGCTTTAGTTCCTGCTCAGCCGTAAGAATTTTATTATCCATATTCATTCTGCCTCCCTACAGGTATTTGGCGCTGAGCCTTAAGAGTTCTTCCTGATTCGTTTCTTTCGTATCGACAATCCCGGAAAGATGCCCGTTGGACATTACGCCGATCCGATTGGTAATTCCCAGGATTTCCGGCATCTCAGAGGAAACCACAATGATGGTCTTGCCCTGCTTTGCCATATTGATAATCAGTTCGTAAATCTCGTATTTTGCGCCTACATCAATTCCTCTTGTGGGTTCGTCCATCATGAAAATCTGCGGGCCGCGCTCTAACCATTTTCCAAAAATTACTTTCTGCTGATTTCCGCCGGAAAGATTTGCAATCATGTCCTCCGGCCCCATGCATTTTGTATGCATTACCTTAATCTCATTTGCGGTTGCCTTGGTCATTTTCTGCTGATCCAAAGCAATGCCGGATTTGTACTCAGGCAGGTTTGCAATGGTGGTATTGAAAATCAGGTTGCCTTTCAAAAACAGTCCGTTGGCCTTCCGTTCCTCTGTAATCAGGGCAAATCCATGCTCCATGGCTTCTAACGCACTGTTAAAGTTCATCAGGCGGTTTTTAAAATACACCCGGCCGGCAGCCCTGGTACGGATTCCGAAAATAGTTTCCAGAAGTTCTGTCCGCCCGGCCCCTACCAGACCGTACAGCCCGAAGATTTCTCCCTCTTTCACATCAAAGGTGATATCCTGCAGATGAGGCTCGAATTTTGTGGACAAATTCTGAATGGACAAAATCACCTCTCCCGGCTGATTGTCCACCGGCGGGAACCGGTTCTCCAGGGAACGTCCAACCATAGCTGCAATCAGCTCGTTCATGTCTGTTTCCTTCGCGCCCTTTGTCATAACCAGGTTACCGTCCCGAAGCACCGATATTTCATCACAAATCTCAAAAATCTCATCCATTTTGTGAGAAATATAAATCAGGGAAATTCCCTGGGATTTTAACATCCGCATCATTTCAAACAGCTTATCCACTTCCTGCACCGTCAGGGAAGAGGTAGGCTCGTCTAATACAATTACTTTTGAATTATAAGAAATTGCCTTTGCAATTTCACACATCTGTCTCTGCGATACTGACATATTCCGCATGGGCTGGGTAAGGTTTACCGTCATCCCCAGCTTCCGGAACAGCTCTGAGGCTTCTTTTTTCATTCTGCCTTCATCCACAATTCCCATGGAATTCACCGGATACCGGCCAAGGAACAGATTGTCAATCACATTTCTCTCTAAACACTGGTTCAGCTCCTGATGCACCATTGCAATTCCGTTCTCTAATGCATCCTTGGGACCAGAAAAACTTACTTCCTTGCCGTCCAGAAAAATATTGCCCTCATCCTTCTGGTAAGTCCCGAACAGGCATTTCATCATGGTTGACTTTCCTGCGCCGTTCTCACCCATCAGTCCCATTACCGTGCCGCGCTTAATGTCCAGATTAATGTGATCCAACACACGGTTCCGGCCAAAAGACTTGCTCATGCCCCGTATCGATAAGACGGTATTATCTTTCTTATCTGCCATTTTGCCACTCCTGTATGTGTAATTGATAGTTACGAAAATCAAGCCGGGAAGATAATTCCCTTATCTGCAAAACGGCGCCTGTCAGCCTGCTGACAGATTTCCCTGACGCCGGTATGCAAAAAGGCTGCCAGAAAGATTTCCTTCCTGGCAGCCCGCTTTCACAGCTAAAAAACATTACTGCTTATTGTTTACTGGCTAAGCAAAGATGTGTAGGAAGCTGCATTATCTGTCTTTACCATGTTGATTGCAAACGCATCATACTGGCCTGGATTTCCAAGACGGTTTGTAACGTTGGACTCTGTCTGTCCGTCACCGCCGATATACTCAACTTCAAGATTCAGAATATCGTCATAATTCTGAAGCAACGGCTGATACGTAGAGCTTAAGAAGTTGTCAGAAGCATTGTAAATATTCAGCCAAATCTTCTTGGTTGCATGAGAACCTTCGTCAAGCTGTTTAGATACAGGCTCATAGATCTTTGTGGAATCTGTGAAATCCTGATAATTGTCAGCTGTAACTGCTACGTTCAATGCATAATAGGAACGTTCTTCCTCTCTGTATACATATACATCATCTGTCAGAACATTGCCTGCTTCGTCTGCAGTTCCGATTCCTGTGTCAATGTCAACGCCGTCTAATGCGTTACGAAGAACTCTCAGAGTCAGATATGCCTGTACGTCTGCATGCTGGCTGATGGTTCCGCCGTATCCTTCTGCGATAGCTGCAACTGCGTCGCTGTTTGCATCATAACCGAAGGTAGGAACTTTGTTGTCTTTGGACCATGCGTTGAACATGGACATTCCCATACCGTCATTGTTAGAAACTACAACGTCAATCTGATCGCCGAAAGAAGAGGACCATGTTCCGATTGCGTTTCCTGCTGTAGCTGCATCCCAGGTAGCTCCTGCGGAGTTCTTCATTTCCTGAGAAGCAAGTTCGCGTACCACATATTTCTTGCCGCCTACTTCGATTTCGCCGTCCTGTACCATGGTTGCTGTTCCGTCTGTATTGGTACCTGCAGGATCGCTGTTGATATTGCCGTCTTTGTCCACGCCGGTTCCGAGAGCCTTACGAACGCCTCTGGTACGTGCGATGGAGTCATTATGTCCGATATCACCGATTGCCAGAACATAACCGATGGTGCCGTCGCCGTTGCGGTCAATCTCATCAATGTGAGCTTCAATGTATTCTTTTACCATAGTTCCCTGAAGTTCTGCGCCCTGGTTAGCGTCAAACCCTACATAATATGTATTGGCATTGAAGTTCAAAGCTGCTGTGTCCAGTTCACCGGTTGAGCTGTTGGAAGGCTGACGGTTGAACCATACCAGCGGTTTATCTTTATTTGCCACATCTCCTGTAGAGCCGGCATCTGAGCCAGCATCTTCACCGGCATCAGCTTCTGCATCTGCTGCAGGCTCCTGGGTCTCCTCTTTCTTGTCGGTTTTATCTGCCGCCGGAGCGTTGCCGCCTCCGTTGTTGCCGCATGCTGTGAGGGAAAGCCCAAGGGCTAATGCCAAAGTTACAGAAACAAATTTCTTCTTCATAATGAATATCTCCTTTCCTCCTGTGCTGTCCGCACTTTATTGATGTTGACAGTATAGAACATCTTTTCAGGAGAAAACATAGAATATTTTTCACTTAACATTGAAATTTCTATTATCTTTTTTCAGCATTTTTTACAATATATTCCAAATTACACAAAATTTTTACAGCAATGACCACAAACAAGGGAAAATGGCAGATTCAGACCCCCTTAAAGGTTTTCCGCGATGGTTCACGCCCCAACCCGCACTCCGAAAGAAATATTCCAAAAACCGTCAGCGCTGCCAGCGATACTGCAGCGGCCCGGATACTTCTTTTCATTCAATCACTCCTCAAAATAAACTTTTTCCAGAAACATTGTACCATTGATTTTTACGCTGATCAATGGTACAATAATCCCTGACGTTTTAAGACAGGACGGCAACATTTTTTGAAAAAAGGAGGATTTTTCATGGCAACATGGCAGATTGTATTGATTGTAATTACCGTTCTCTTGCTGGCAGCAACCATTGCGCTTTACATAATGGGCAAAAAATCACAGAAGAAAAAAGAAGAGCAGGACGCACAGATTGCTGCCGCTTCACAGACCATATCAATGCTTGTGATTGATAAAAAACGGATGAAACTAAAAGACGCGGGGCTCCCCCCGGCAGTGTTGGAGCAGACTCCTAAAATGCTGCGGGGTTCTAAAATGCCCATTGTAAAAGCAAAAGTCGGGCCGAAAATTATGACATTTATCTGTGAAGGGGAAATTTTCGACCGCATCCCCACCAAAAAGGAAGTGAAGGCTGTAGTCAGCGGCCTCTACATTACCTCCGTCAAAGGACTTCGGGGCCCCATCGAACCAGTTGCAAAGAAAAAGAAATTCTGGGACAGGTTCAAAAAAGAAGCCCAAAAATAAACGCAGCCGGAACACGAATAAAAAAGACTGCCGGAACACGCAGTTTACTGCAATATATTCTTTTCGCATTTCAGCAATATATTGTGTGTAAATTTCATGTTCCGGCAGTCTCTTTTTTACTTCCTCACCTTATAAAAACGTCAGGATTTATCTCACTTTAATCATACTGAAGCATTTCTTCCATATTTTCCTGGAGCCGCTTCAGGTAATCCTTCATTTCTTCTCTTAATTCATCGGTTCTTAAGGCAAACTCAATATTGGCCTGGATAAATCCTGCCTTGGTTCCCACATCGTACCGGTGCCCTTTAAAATCATAGGCATACATGGCCTGCTCTTTTGCCAGCCGCTTCAGGGCGTCTGTAAGCTGGATCTCACCGCCCCTTCCTGCATCCTGTGTTTCCAGGAAACGGAAAATCTCCGGCGTAATAATATACCGTCCTAAAACAGCCACATTGGACGGGGCTTCTTCCAAAGAGGGCTTCTCCACCATATCGGTAACTTTATAAACACGGTCATCCACCTGTTTTCCCGCAATGATTCCGTATTTATCCACCACTTCCCGGGCCACAGTCTGCACCCCTAAAATGGACGTCTGGTATTCCCGGAACACATCCAGCATCTGCCCCAGGCAGGGCTGTTTGGACACTACCACATCATCCCCTAACAATACGGCAAAGGGTTCGTCTCCTATAAAATGCCGGGCCGCAAGAATGGCGTGTCCCAGACCTCTGGGTTCTTTCTGACGGATATAATGGATATTGGCCATTTCGGAAATTTCTTTTACCATATCAAGCATTTCCAGTTTGGCGCCCCGTTCCAATTCCAGCTCCAGTTCGATGGAGCGGTCAAAATGGTCCTCAATGGAACGTTTGTTGCGGCCAGTTACAATAATAATATCCTGAATTCCGGCTTCCACTGCCTCCTCGATGATATACTGGATGGTGGGTTTGTCCACAATGGGAAGCATTTCTTTAGGCTGTGCCTTGGTTGCAGGCAGAAACCTGGTTCCAAGCCCGGCCGCCGGTATAATCGCTTTTTTTACTTTCATATGCCTTCTCCTTGTACGGTTTCTTCTCTCTATGCCATTGCAGGTTTAGGAAAGGGTGAAATTCCCCGCTTCTTTTGATTTGATGCTCATGGTAATAGAACAGTCTGCCAGATGTTCATAATTCACTTCCAGATTGTACTTCACCTTTACGTCAATATTATCCTCTGTTTCCGCAATATCCACGCTTTTTGCGTCAATTCCGATTAAAAGGCTTCCAAAAGGCGTATTGTAATAGGAAACGTTTTTTCTGTTTTTTTCAAAAATCATGTGGACATTGGAAACGCCTTTCTTGGTAATGTCCAGGGATTCATCCGTAAGCTTGATGATATTCCTGGTATTCCCATCAAATCCTTCCATGACTTCATCGTACATAATATAATGTTTGCCGTTTTTCTTATAGTAGTCGCCGGCCGTGATCACTTCCACCGGCTCAACATCTTCTTCATCTCTGGCTGCAAACTGCAGGCCGCTGATTGATAACAGTACATCTTTTGTCATATGTTACTCCTCAATATGTATTAATTGTGCTTCTTTGATCTCACAGGGCAGAATGGAATTGGCAAAATTTTTGAATTTCTCCGCCGCATCGCTGACATAAAACTGGTACTCGGCAAAGAGTTCCTGCTTTCCGTCATTGGCAATCTGATGCTCCTTCAACAGACGTTTCAGGCCCTGGGCCGTCTCATAGGCAGGGTTCACCAGATTCACTTCGTCCCCCATAATGTCCCGGATGGTAGACCGCAGCAGGGGATAATGGGTGCATCCCAGAATCAGCGTGTCAATATTTGATTCCTGAAAAGACAAAAGATAGCGTCTTGCCACCTCTATCGTCACAGAATCCTTCAGCCAGCCTTCTTCCACCAGAGGTACAAACAGAGGACATGCCTTTCCTAACACCACTGCGGCCGGATTATGCCTGTGGATCATTTCCGTATAAATCTGGCTGCCCACCGTCCCTTCCGTTCCGATAATGCCTATTCTGCCATTTCTGGTAGTTTCCGCAGCCACTTTCGCTCCCGGCTTTACCACGCCGATAATCGGCATTTTCATCTCCGGTCTGATTTCCTCCAATGCAAAGGCGCTGGCCGTATTGCAGGCCACCACAATTGCTTTTACCCCCATGGTTTCCAGAAAATGAATAATCTGCCTGGAATAACGGATAATAGTTTCTTTCGATTTGCTCCCGTAGGGAACCCGGGCTGTGTCCCCAAAATAAATGATATTTTCCCGGGGCAGCTGACGCATGATTTCTCTTGCCACTGTCAGCCCTCCCACACCGGAATCAAACACCCCTACAGGAGCATATTTCTTCTCTTCAAAGGATTCTTTCATCTTGATTATCTCCCTAAACAGGTCATACACATGTATATTACCTGTTTTGCGTTGAAAATGCAAGAGGGGGAGAAAATTTTCAGTTTTTTCCCAGTGCTTCTGCAAACACTTAATCCGACAGCTTTTCTTTCATCCAGTCCAGAAACGCAAATTTCACTTCATAATTTTTATGCTCCATCAGGCTTTGATATTCTTCTTTTGTTAATGTCTGTTCTAAAGATTTTTCTGCTTCTTCCTCCACCACCTCAAACACACTGTTGTAAAAGCACAGGTTTGGATACATGACGCACCACCAGTTCTGACCCTTCCCTTCTCCGATCACAACCTCAAGGGCCTCATAGGTTCCGGCCGGGAAGGTGTAATTCCCATAGGTTTTCCAGGGAAATTCCACAATGGCAAGGTCTGCTTTTACCGAATAATCAAATCCTTCCGCGGCAATTACCTGCTCTGCCCTGGCTTCAATTTCCGGCAGGCTGTCTTTTATGATCCGACGGCTTTGTTCAATATCACTGACGCCGGAAAGCAAGGGCTGCATACAGGCTCCTATGGCGTCTCTTACCTTTAATTTCAATTCCTGATCCAGTTTCGCGTCGCTGTTTGCCCGGATATGGAAACGGATGATTTTCCCTGCGATTTCTTCTGTCATGGCATGGCTTTTATATTGGCGGCATCCCAGCAGGACAATTGCAAGAACTGTCAGAAGGATTCCCTTATGTATCGTTTTTTTCATGATTTTTCCCTTTCTGGATTTTCCCCCGAGGGGATATTTTCTGCCGGCTGTACCCATGATATAAATAATACGTACGCTCTTGGGTATAAAGAGAGTATTGCCGGAATTTTCCAGTTTATACAATTTGGGAAAAATCATTTTGTCGTCTTGTAAAACAGAGATCTGATAGAAGATGTGATTGCGGTTCTGGAAACAGAAGAACAGAATTTGTTAGAAGAAAATAAGAAACGCCGTGTAAGAGAGGGCGCATTACCCTCTCTTTTTTGCAGCCAGAAGAAATCGGTGAATCTGTCCTTCTATCACACCGTCCCGCTCCAGTATTTCCTGGGCACGGTAAAGATTTTCCAGGCAGCTTTCCACCTGAAAACCGGGAAACTCCCATTCGATAATACGGGCAAACCAGACAAGAGCCCCCACATCCCAGAACTTAATGGGCCGAAAGGCTTCCTGGGCTTCCAACACGCAGAAACCGCTTTTTTCAAAAGCCGCCCGGGCCTTCTCCAAATACTGCTCCGGAAAAGGAAGCTCCGGCACGTCCTTCAATAATAATGCCACAAGCTCCCTGTCATTTTCGGCTCCCACCTGTTCTGTGACAAAAATGCCGCCGGGTTTCAGCGTACGGCTGATTTCATCCGGATTAAAATTCCCGTGACGGTTTATAATCATATCAAAACTGCCGCTGTCAAAAGGCAGCCTGCCGCCGCTGTCTGCCTGACGGAAATCAATTCCCAGAGGCAGCAATTTTTCCCGGCACAATGCAGCATTGGGCGGATAATTCTCTGTTGCAGCCAGGCTCCCACAGGGATGCCCCAGAGACAGCAAAAACTCACCGCCTCCGGTATCAAGATCCAACAGCTTCATATCCGGCTTTAAATACCGCCCTACCGTCTCTCTGTAGTTCCATGGCAAATCCCGTTCCTCGTCGTATTTTCCATTGATATGGGAAAAATCCCATCCGTGAATATGCGCCGCTTCTTCTTCCTGAAGCCAGATTTTTTTCAGAGCTTCTTTCTCCATAATTTATCGCTCCCTTATCTTTTTACTGGTTACAGTCTAGCACGGTTTCCGAAATTTGTCACGGACTTTAGAAACGCCGGGCTTACCGAAGGCGGCTCAGCCTTCCCATATCCATTTCATAAACTTCATCGCACAACAGTTCGATATCATCCTTGTTATGGCTTGCCAGAAGAATCAGCTTTCCCTGTTCTTTTAACTCTTCAAAAAAATTCCTCATATCCGACACGCTCCTTTTATCCAGGCCGTTCATGGGTTCATCCAGAATAAGAATTTCCTGATTTTCCATAGTGGCCTGGGCAATTGCAAGCCTCTGGCGCATTCCCAGAGAATAATGGCACACCGGCTTTCTTGAATTTGGATTTAAGCCCACCTTCGCCATTACAGTTTTCAGATATTTCCGATTGGGCTTATTGCAAATCCGATATAAACATTCCAGATTTTTAATCCCGCTGAAATTCCTGATATAACCGGGTTCCTCAATGATAATTCCTGCGCCTTTCAGAATATCAATATCCTTGTGCATCACCTGACCATTTATTTTGATTGCTCCTTTGTCCGTCCGGTAAAATCCGCAGATGCATTTAAATAAAACCGTTTTTCCTGAACCATTATATCCCACAATCCCATATATTTTTCCGCCGTTAAGTTCCAGTGAAACTTTGTCAAGCACAACAGAGTCTCCAAATTTTTTGCTGACATTGCACACTTCAATTTTCTGTCTGCCCATAATGACCTCCTTACATCTCATCTTCTTTTTGCCATTGAAACTCAATTTTTCCAACTCTCCAAATGATAATTCCGCACATGAGCGCAAGGCCGATGACAAGCGCAGCCAAGATATATGACATTGGGGGCATCAGAGAACTGCCATGAACTTTTACGCCTATATTCGCCGTCCGCAGCCAGCATGCCGGAAAAAACATGGCTGCTTTCTGAGACAGCAGAGGATGTATGTTTTCCACCAGATAAATTCCGGCTGTCATTACCACAGCCCCCACCACTGCCGCTGTCCTGCTCCAAACAATGCTGAACATAAACATAAAGAGCCCTAAAAAGGAAATGGTTAAAGTTCCTATCAGCATCGTATATCCCAGTAATTCCACCGGAGAATACTGCTGTAAGGAATCATAAGAAATATGAAACAGCAGACCGTAATACTGTTGTGCATTGGTCAATGCCAGAGTATGCAGCGCCTTTCCCCATTCTGTTCCCCACTGGCAGTTTTTACCCATCCAAAGGACACTGAACCCAAAGTTGACCGCCATTATCAGAAAAGATTGAAAAAAAATGGAAACCATATGTCCCGCAGCCCATTTTTTTCGCCCAATCCGTATGATCTGGTACATATTCGCATACTGCATAAATGGAACATTGGAAAAATAATAAATAATCTCCAGTAAAAACAGAAACAAAAAATAAATATTGGATAAAATAAAAGGAAATCCCCAAGGCGACAAGGGATACATGACAGCCTGGGAAAATCTGACTGCCGGTTTTACATACACATACATGACAAATCCCTGAATGAGCAGCAGGGAATAGGTTCTTACGCTCATTGTTTTCATAATCATTAATTGTCTGATATATCTTACCGTTTCCATCTGCTCACATCCTTTTTTGCATCTTTTGATACACTGCCGCGGTAACAGCTGTCAAAGTCAAAACTCCCGCTCCGCCTGCCCATAAAAACATTTTTACATCATCCGAAAAAAGATTGTTTCTTGCATCAAAGATGATACGAGGATCTAACAATGAATTTTTCCGGAATGTATTTGCTCCTAATTCCACAATGATCTGATAAAGCAGGGCAGGCATAGCCAGTACGAATAATTTATTGGAAATATATAGGGAAAGCCAGGAAGAAATCAGCGACAAACATCCGCCGAATATCCCCCATTGTATCCCATACAACGCTACCCACAGAACATAATTTCCATTGTCCAGAACATCTCGGTAACCGCAAAAGCTGATAAATGTCTCATAGGTCTGCGCATCAATCCAGGGCAAATGAAAAGAGACAATTACCGCAAACAGAAGGCATCCCAGTCCCATTGCCAGAACTGAGGACAGGAAAATAACCAGGTTTTTCGATATAATATACTTCATAAGCCCTCCCCTGTTTACCGCATACCGGATATAATTGTTTTCCAGTTCTTCACTGTAAACAGAACCATAGGGCAGGGCGCAGAATACAAAGGACAGGATAAATCCTGCGCTGTATGTGGAAAGCAATAAGGTATAAATCACAGATTCCGCCAGTTCCTCCCAGCTTCCCACAGCAAAAAACAGCGTTAAGGCTACGCCCGCCACACTGAGATATGTTTCTTTCCTGGTCAGGAGACGGTACAGGTCTGTGAAAAAATAAAATGTTTTTCTTTTTTTCATGTCAGATTGTTACTTCCTCTCCCGTTTCTGCATCTATACAGGTATAAACGGAATATTCAAAATTTTCCCCTGTCTCGCTGTCAACTCCTTTTTCTAAAGTTTCAAAAAACCAGATGACTTTTACTTCATAAGTTCCGTCTGCAGCTTTTACCGGCATTTGATATAATTTGGCCCTTTTTACGGTATATTCCGCACCGGTTAAAATATTTCCGTATTTATCCGCTACTTTTTGCGCGATATCCCCAAAATCCTTCAGAGATACCCTTTCATCTTCTGTCTGGAACTGATATAATTTATATACATCCAGGCGTTCTAATCCGTCTCCGGAATAAACTGCCTGTATGGGTCTGTTTTCCAGACTGTCCGCCGGAAAATCCTGCTCGCCGTAGAATACCGGTATTCCATCCTGTATCTGTTCCATATAAAAATAATAACAGTCGTCATCGGCTGACCATTCGCTTTTCGTTCCAAGAACCTCTCCCGATTTGTCCAGCTGAACCTCTTCCTGCTGCATGGTTTGATAATCCAAAGCATAATAATCATAATGAAATCCGTCTGATTCATATCCAAACTGATTCAGTGACTTTTGAATTTCCTGAAAGCAATTTTCCGGTGACTGAAACGCCAATTCTGACTTTGAATATTTACCGGCCTCCTCCAGACGGAAGGCATTATGAATTTTTTCAAAAAACGGCGTGGCATAAGTCAGCGTTGTATTGGCTGATACCATGCTTCCATCGCTGTATTTCGCATAATAGGAATCATAAATAACTCCATTCTCACCTTCTGTTTTATCTTTTGATTCTTCTTCCACAGTCCTGTTTTCTGCTGTTATACTGATAACCTGCTCCAAATCTGGAACCTGTTTCTCTGCTGTGCTTCTTTTTATCCCGGCCAGGTCAAGATTTTCTGGGATTTCTGGCTTTAATGCAAAATTTACGCCATTGATGGTTTCATTGAATTGTTCTGGTATATCTGCCGGTTCTGCTGTCTGCAAAGAATTCTTTTCAATTATCTCTGTCCCATCTGCTTCTGCTGAAACATTATTTTCTGCTGATTCAGCCATCTTGTCTTTTTGTCCGCATCCTGCAATGACCAGACTGCAAATCATAATAATAATTATTTTACTTCCATTATTTTTCATATTAAATTGCACCTCACTTATTCCGCAAAAATCTTATATATTGACGAGCCAGACAATTTATCATGGGAGAAGAATGCATCTTCCCCCATAATAATTTCCGTTCTGCATTACGGACAATAATTCCCGGATACCGTAATTCTGTCGGTTGCTGCTCTCGCTTTCATATAATAATACAGGCCGCCTTCTGCTGTTTTGTTATATAAACGCTTCTGGGTGACTCCTGCATTACTGCTTGACAGATATGCCTCGCTTGTGTATATGTTACTGTTTTCTCTCTGACAGGATTTTACGTAAATTCCTACATTCGGTTTACTGAAGGTATGTCCTGTAAAGTAAGCATAATTATCCCCGTCTGCCGTTTTAATTTCCCTTTTCGACAACGGGTCCTGTGTTCCGCTTCCTCCAACCGTTACGTTAAATGGAATCGTTCCTGCAAAAGCAGTGGTTCCTGTAGTTGCCAGACTTACTGCCGCCAGCAATGCACACATTGTTCTCTTTACAGTTTGTTTTTTCATAATACTTATTCTCCTTTATTGTATTGCAGTTACCGGTATTCTCTGCATTGTCAATATACCATACCCCTTTTCCTTTATGCTCAGATTGACCGCCAATTACTGATTTACTGTCCATATGTTTTATTATTGCAAAAAAGACCCCGTCCATATCAATCATTGAATCGTTTACGATATGAACGGAGTCTTTTCTCAGATCCCGCATTATTCTTTTTTCAGTCTGCTCCCCTTTTTCATCCCTTCCTTTCGGTCAGCGCTCTTGCAGCATTCTAATTTTTTCTGTCAAAGGGCAGCATAATATTTACGATAAATTCATAGTTGTCATTGATACACTCCATCGTGCCGGCATACCGTTTCACAGCATCTTCCACACTCCGAAGCCCCCAGCCATGTAATGCCGCATTCTCTTTTGTGGTAGCCGGAAAAGCCGTAAACTTCCTGTTCTGAACACATGGGTTAATCACCCGGACAAACAGAAAAAAATTAGCCCTGCGCATGGTCAGTTTAATTATTCTGTTATTTTCCAGTTTTTCCACTGCTTCAATTGCATTGTCCAGAAGGTTTGACAGGATGGTACACAGATCATTGGGCAAAATTGTACTGTTTTCTGGAAATTCCACATTGATATCCGGAACAATGTTTAATTCCTTCATTTCCTGAATCTTGCTGTTGAGCACGGCGTCAACCACATCTGTGCCTGTCCATTGCTTTTTCGATAAAACCAGAATAGGTTCTGCAATTTCTTTTATGTATCTTTGGGCCTCCTCTACTTTTTCCTCCTGCAAAAGCTGATACAGAAGATTTAAATGATTGTTTAAATCGTGGTACAGTTTAGCATTGGTTCTGTAAATTTCATTTAAAGAATTATAGTTTTGGTTTAATAAGCCATGCCGCATTTCAAGAAAACTCACTTTATGTTCCTCTTCCTTCTGCATCACGGCAAAATAACTGATAAATATCATAGACGCCAGGAAACACACCACAAAAAACCACAAAGCAGGCATGGAATCATCAATCATTTTCAATGCCTGCTGCGACAAAAATATAAATCCGATAAAGCCTCCCAGAGACAATGCAGTAATCAGATAAGCCGCCTTCAGTTCCACAGACAATCTCTTTAAATATTTTCTCAGAAACAGGTAAAGCGCTGCCCACAAACCATTTACAATCGTGATTACAATTGCACGCACCGGGCCAAAACTGCTTAAAATCTGATCCAGTGTCTGTGAACCGTCAAAAAAATCTGATACTGCTATCAGAATAAAAAAATCAAAAAAATTCATGCATGTGAAATAAAAACTAGTGACAGAAAAAGCGGTGATATAATTTACCTGGTAAACTCTCCATACAGACACACTCAGATATATTTCAATTAAGATAAGTGTAAAATAAGAAAACAGCACAAACTGATTACAGAATAAAACCACGACTGTACCGACAATGGCCAGTCTGATGTCCATTCTTCTGTCACCGTATCTTCTTTTATCCAAAAAAATATCCGAAAAAACCAGATAGGCAATAAAGCACTCTATAAAAGTGGACAGAAATTCCGTCATTCCGTAAACCAGCATCATATTCTTTCTCCCCAAAATTCACTGACTTTCTTTTTCAGTTGTTCCAGTCTTGCATGACTTGCAAACAGGCGGATGCCATTTTCCAGTTCCACACAACCGTCTATAATTTTCATAATATATGGAATATTTACAATATTTCCCCGATCAATAAAGACAAAATCATCCGAACTCAATTCCTTTAACACAGCGCTCAGGCTTTTCCTCACCCTGGTCGCGCTGCCGTCTGTCAGATTTATCACTGAATTTTTACCATCCCGTTCTATATATAATATTTTCCGGTATGGTATTTTTTCCATTCTGGTGGGTGTACTGATACAATATGTCTGATTGGATCTGGACTCAATCATTTTCACTGCATCCAACAGGGCATGGCTGAACCTGGAATCCATGTCGTTTTTGGGAACATACCGGAAAATTGACAGTTCATACGCATCTATCGCATATTTCATATGAGATGTAATAAATATTATCAGCACTTCCGGCAGATGTTTCTTAATATATTCCGCCAACTGCATGCCGTCAATATAAGGCATTTCAATATCGCTTAACACCAAATCAAAATATTTTCCTTCCTCAATATCATATTGTAACAGCCTGCTTTGGGAATACCCCGTCACTTCCGCGTAAATGCCGTATTCTTTCAGCAACGCGTTTACCCGTTCTTTTAATACGGCCAATGACCGTTCTTCATCATCGCATACTGCAATATAAATCATAGATACCTCCCCTGAATGTTCTTAACCGCAGCTGTTCGGGCACCCCGCCCCAAACCGCCGCCTTTTCTCTCATTATACCAAAAAATCCGTATTTCTCAATCCTCAAATGTATAAAAAATACCTCTCGGAACATCATGGAAAAATATTTCCTGTTGACTTATGACAAGTTCGTATAAATCTTCTGTTACCGCACATTTATAATGAAAGATCCCATTTTCCCGTTCTGAGATTTTCTTCATGATATCTGATATCACCTCGTCAATTTTCATTGTCTGCCGGGGCGAAGCCGGCCATTTTTTAATCATGCTCCGTACCTGGGTTTTATTCAGCCTGATCTTTTTTGAAACATAGAACTTTTTGGGAAACATCAGTTCCCTGGACGTTTCCAACTCCCCCAGTATTTTATTAAACAGTTCCCCTGCCTCCTCATAATCAAATCCCATTTCCAGATAAGCCTGGATATGTAATATGGCTGTTTTTAAATATTCTTTATTCCCCAATTTCTTATAATACCAGTATAACTGCGATACAGCGTCATAAAATGTCTGCTTCACTGAAATATTTCTGTACTGCAGGCTGCCGGCTGCAAGTTTAATTACGTCCACATATCTGCGCGTTTCTCTGTTCTCCATGCCATGGCCCTCCTTTTTCCTGACGATTGTACAAAGGAGATGCCAAAGCAATGATGCTCTGTCATCCCCTTTCTTCTCACTTTAATTCTTTGGGCAGTTCAGGCTGATAACATCCTCCGCAGGAAGCGCAGCCTGCCCCCAAGCGGGCGCATAATTCAATTAACTTTACAATGAATCCCATTGTCTACTCACTCCTTCCTTTGCATTTTCAATATTTGCAATCAGCATTAATACTGCTGCAAAACATGTGGTAAGGCTTGCTATATAAAACAACCTATGAGTATAAACATACAGCCTGTCTGCCGCAGCAATCTGCAATAGGGTAATCACGGACGCTATTTTTCCATTTTTTATCATCTTCTCCTGGCTCAGCGGGTGATTTTTATGAAGCAATGGCGCATGAATCATAATATAGGCGCCTGCAAATACGAGAATGCAATAAATAATACTCCCATAGTTCACCCTCACCAGAATGCCTGTCATTAACTCTATGGATAAAAACGCCCCTGCTGTTACCAGAAAACAGTTCCTGTATGTTCCCGCATGATAGCCTCCGGAAAAAATACGTAGCGTAAAGAACCATACCAGGAACACCGCTCCTTCCCAGAAAGACGCAAATACCAAAGACATACACAAAATAAATATAAGCTCTGCCAAGGTTGATATAAAAAGTTCTATGCCATATATATAAACATCCTGACTGTAATTCGCAGTCTCTGTCCGTTTCAGCAATTTTTCCGCTAATTCTGACGAAATTTTATGTAACATCCTCAGCCTCCCTTCCCACATGTATTGTAACATTTTATGAAAAAGAAATGCACCGTATGTCCGCCAATGACTGCATTTTTGTCCCCGAATTCCACATGTTTTCTGAAACCGCTGAAACTGCAGGCTTTATTGTCCCCGTTCTCCGCAGTAGCCTGCTTATGCAGGAAAAAGCTGCAGGAATTATTACTCCGGCGGTTAAATATCGCAGCAGATGAAGATTTGAGCAAGTAAGACGCTGTGATATTTAACCGCCGGAGAATAACATCCCCCTACTCCCAATTCAGCATAGCAATCTCCACCTGAAACACATGCTGCGCCTCCTGGTTATAGGCATCCGGATAATTCCGGTACATCCGGTACAGGCTGCGGTTTTTGCTGCCCAGGGAAATAAAACTGTTTGTCACATCAATTCCATACTCCTGCTGCAGCCGTCCTGCCGTTTCAGCCAGATCCGCCGTAAGCTGTTTTTCTATTTTTTTCTCCAGCTGATACTGTTCGGAGACAGAACTGACCTGTCCGGTTTTCAGACGGCCTTTTCCTGTGATTCTGACTGTCACAACAGGCAGTGTTCCTTCGAGTGTGATCGTCTTTTTGGCCCGGATATCTGAGATTTCCACCACCAGGTTTTTTGCCGGCTCACAGGTGAATTTCTTCAAAAGGTTCTGGCAGAGAAAGGATTTCATGGCGTCCTCTACGGTAAGAATTCCCTGATAATTAAAGTTGGAAACCGCCCCATATCCGGTGATCACCGGCCGCTTTCCCTGCTCGGTCAGCACAGGAATCAGCAGAAGTTCATCCTGATTGTGCCACTGGTTCATAAGATTTCCCACAGTGGCAATCTTATTCTGCTTAAAGTCCTTCTGGCTCTCCAGCATTTCCTCCAGATAAGTTCCCATGGACCCTTCCGTCTCTTCCGTAAGACTTAAAATCTCCGCCGCTGAGCCGCTGCCAATCAACAGACTGGTATTTCTTGCGGAGGCTTCCCGCTGCTCCCAGGCTGAGAGAATCCCCCGAAGCTGCACCGTATCTGAGAAAACATTTTCCCCCAGCACCACCGCTTTCATATGATTGTAATCCAGTACCCGGTTGGTATTATTTTCATAAGATTTTTCCACATGATACATGTCCGCACCCTCCAACGACAGGCCCATGGCAGTGTCCACGGTCTTTCCCTTTTCCGAAATCTGGGCAAGATCCGGAAAATCATAGCTTACTGCAAGATCCGGCGAATTCCCAACCTCTCTGCGGAACACATCCTCCTTTGGCTCTTCCTCTGCGCCTCCTTTGAAATTCCCTGCATCAATTTCAGAATCTTCCTCCTGCAAGTCGATTCCCACAGCCAGGGGAAAGCTGCGCTGTTCCAGTTCTGTAGACGCGCAGCCGGATACATGGAATATGCCAATGAGCAGCCACAGCGCCCATAAACGCCCTGCCGCAGATTTTTTCTGCCGGTTTCTCTTTCTTTTATTCTCTGTTTTCTTCACGTTCCATCCCCTCCTTTTTCATGCCGGACTGTCTGATGCGGAATGCCAGAAGCAGAATCAGAAGAATTCCTGTCATTCCCGGAAGCACAATCCATTTCTGGTAAATCTCATACACCTCCATCAGAAATGTATTTCCGAAAAACCCCATGCCGGTAATAAACGCCAGAACCAGTGAAATCCACATACTGCAACGATTCCCCGTCTCATGGAACAGCTCTTTCAAAATCAGCGTGCTTTGAAACACCCCGGTATGCATCAGCGCAAACAATGCCAGAAACCACACAGAAGTCATAATCACATCCTGTCTGGTAAAAAATCCTCCCGGCAGGTTAATCATGCTCATCAGAGTAATCACCGGACGTTTTAAAACCCCCAGGGTATTCCTTCCGAACACCCCCAGAAGTATCAGATAAATCACCCCGTTTAAAGCCGCAGCCACTCCCAGAGCCCACCTGCCGCAGCCGGCAAGCCCTTCCGGCTTCCGGCAAAAAGGCTTTAGAAATAATACTGCTGTCAGAGGCAGAAAAAACACCCACACGGCCACGGTTCCCCGTGAGAAATCTCCGCCTCCGGAATACATCAGCGGATACCAGTAATCCGTCCGAATCTCCCGCAGCGCAAGAAACAGCATCAGAAGCAGCGGAATTCCCAGAAACCAGAAAATAATTTCATAGACTCTGGCCCTTCCCTCAATGCCCCGCACGGTGCCGTAAGCTGCCAGAAGCAGCAGCAGAATGCTGACCCAGAAGTAGGAACCCTCCGGCAGCAGCCAGGTCAGAACCAGGGTGGTGACCTGATACAGCACAAATCCGCAGAGCGTCACAAAATACAGATAGTAAAATACCATAAAAGCATCTCCGGCAATCTGGCCTGCCGTATCCTTCATATAATGATAGTAATCTCCTTCTGCATTCTGCAGATTCTTCTGTATCAGCCACAGAAACACCCAGCCGCCTGCCGCTCCTAACCCCAGGCTAAACAGGCCGTCCGCCCCCGTCAGGGACGACAGGATTCCAGGAAGCATCAGGCTGCTTAACCCGAACAGATCCAGAATCAGAAGCCGCCTGACCTGACGCAGTGATATTTTCCAATTATCCGCAAACATAACCTTGAACCTCCTTATGATTTCCCCTTATCCTGCTGCTTAAATTTCAATCTGGTGCGGGCGCCTTCTCTGGTATAGATGGGCCGCTTCCTCAGAAAGCCTAAGGGAAGCCGCAAAAAAGTGTCCCGCTCATCCCGGTATCCGTTTAAATCCGCCCCCACAAACGGCGACAGATAGGGAATCCCGAAGCTTTCCAGATGGGACAGATGAATCAGAATTCCCAGGGTTCCCACCAGAAAACCGAAAAATCCCAGATAACCGCAGAGGAATATAAACAAAAATTTCAGAATCCGAAAAGCCGTGGCAAATTCTTCATTGGGCACCGCAAAAGAACACAATGCCGTCAGAGCCACCACAATCACCACAATGGGACTGACAATATTCGCATCCACAGCCGCCTGCCCGATAATCAGGCCGCCTACAATTCCAATGGTGTTCCCGTTGGCTCCCGGAAGCCTCACGCCGGCCTCCCGCAGCAGTTCAAAGGCCACCTCCATCAGAATAATCTCCACCACTGCCGGAAAGGGAACTCCCTGTCTGGCCGCCGCCAGAGACAGCAGAAGATCCGTGGGAAGAATCTGAGTATGGAAATTGGTCATGGAAAGGTACAGCCCCGGAAACGTCATGGCAAGAAAAGAAGCCAGATACCGGAGCATTCTTGTAAAAGACGCAATTTCCCACCGGCTGTAATAGTCGTCGCTGGTCTGGATAAACGTGTTGTACGTGGCCGGCAGAATCAGCGCCACCGGAGAATTATCCGACAGCAGCACAATCCTTCCCTCCAGAATAGCCATAGCCGCCCGATCCGGCCGCTGGGTGGTCTGAAACTGAGGAAAGGGAGAATAAGTTCTTTGTTCCGTAAGCTGCTCAATAATCCCGCTGTCCAATGCGCCGTCAATTTCGAATTCTCCCAGCCGTTTTTCAATCTCTTCCAGCATCCCCGGATGGATCAAATCCTTCATATACACCAGATCCACATTGGTATGCGTCCGTTTTCCGGCAAAGCTTTCCTTCACCTTTACATGGGGACTGCGGAGCCTTTTGCGGATCAGGGCGGTATTCAGCTTGATGGATTCTGAAAAACCTTCATTGGACCCCCGGATCACCTTCTCCGATTCTGTCTCATATACGCCCCGGCCCGGATAGCCCTTATCAGGAATCTTAAGAGCCTTGTCATATCCCTCCAGGAAAAAAAGCACATCTCCGGTGAGCATTCCCTGGGCTGCATCCTCGATGGTGGCAAAGGGCTGGGAGTCTGAAATATCCTCCACATTCTGCGCCACATACGAAGCCAGCCTGTCCTCCGGCAGCTCCCGCAGGGTCTGCAAAATTTTGCCCACTGCCGAATCCTTCCATTCCATGCTGCTGACAGACACTTCAATATAAGCGATATAACACTCCTTTTTCAGGTTTTGCCCTACCTTCACTTTTCTCTTTTTTATATCTGCGCAATCAGAAAACAGCGCTTCAAACTGACTGATATTTTCCTGCAGATCTGAAGTAATTGGAACTGCCATTGCTTTTCCCCTTTCCATTCAGCAAAATTTTCTGTCTGAGTTCTCCACGAAAAAAGGATAAGCAATCTTTGCCTATCCTTTTCTTACATTTATGATTATCTTTTCCCAAATTTTCCTTTTTATTCCTGTTCCTGAATGATATTTTTCACCACAATCTCCTGATTTTCCACATGATGGCTTACAATTTCCACCACCGCCTCCTTGTCCTTGCGCTTCAGCCCGTCATAAATCCCCTGATGCTCTTCAATGAGTCTGGGATAAATGCTCTCATTTTTCAGATATTCCACCCGGTAACGGTACATCTGCTCCCGCAGATTATTCAGCATAGTTACCAGTTTGGGATTATCCGCCGCCTGATAGATGGAATCATGGAATTCCACATCGGCCTGGGCGATCTGCTTCACGTCACCGCTTCTGATGCTCTCTTCAAAATTTTTCAGAGCCACATACAGCTGTTTCAGCTCTTCTTCCGTCATATTGTCGCAGGCCAGCCCCACTGCCAGTTCATCCAGCGCTTTTCGTATCTTGAGCACATCTTCCATGTCTTTTTCTGTCATTTTTGCAACTTCCGCGCCTTTTCTGGGCATGGTCACCGCCAGTCCTTCTAATTCCAACATACGGATGGCCTCGCGGATAGGGGTGCGGCTCACCCCCAGCCTGGATGCAAGCTGCAGCTCCATCAGACGCTCTCCCGGCTTCAGTTCTCCTTTTAAAATTGCTTCCCGCAGGGTATGAAATACAACGTCCCTAAGGGGCAGATATGCGTTTGTATTCAATACTAGCTTGTCTGTCATGTTCTACCTCACTTTTTATTTTTCATACTCATTTTTCCCGTGTTGTTATAAATATCTGTCAGATATACCTGTTTCGCCAAATCTCCTCTCCGCAGCTTCTGATATACCTGCTGAGCCAGCCTTTCTTCATCAAACAGCCCGAACACTGTGGGGCCGCTTCCGCTCATCATGGCATTCAATGCGCCGCCTTTTATCATCTCCTCTTTGATTCGGGCAATCACCGGATAACCGGGAATGGTTACGCTTTCCAACACATTGCCCATACGCGCCGCCGCGCCCGGCAAATCTCCGTCATTGATCCGTTCAATCAGGCCGTCAATGTCAGGATGCAGCGTATCTTCATCCAGTTTCAGATTCTCATATACAAACTTTGTCGATACGCTGACCGGAGGCTTGGCAATCAAAACCCTGCATTCAGGCATCGGCTGCAGCTGCGATAGCTGCTCCCCGATTCCTTCTGCCAACGCTGTTCCCCGCATGACACAGTAGGGCACGTCCGCTCCAATTTTTACGCCCCGTTTCATCAGCTCCTCTTTGGAAAGCCTTAAAGAAAACATCCGGTTCATTCCAAATAATACCGCGGCTGCGTCAGAACTGCCCCCTGCCATACCTGCCGCCACCGGAATAAATTTCTGCAGATCAATAAATACGCCGCTTTTAATTCCGAACTCGTCCATCAGAAGTTTGGCAGCCTGATACACCAGATTATTCTCATTCTCCGGAAGGTAATACAAATTGGTCTTTACCCGGATTCCCGGCTTCCTGGTCTTTTTCAAAATGATTCGGTCATAGAGTCCTACGGTCTGCATAATCATCCGCACTTCATGATAACCATCTTCCCGGCGTCTCAGAACATCCAGTCCCAGATTGATCTTCGCCAGGGCCTTTAACCTTAATTCCAACATATGTTTTCTCCTGTATTTTGTATACATTCTCATTAATAGTTAACCATTTTTTCCAAAAAAAGTCAAGATTCCAGGCACATTTTGACACTTTTTACCATATGTCATCTTGCACCGAATGCTGCTTCCTGCTATACTGGACTTGAAATTTCAACTTTTTCCCTGCCGCTGATGAAAGGAAGGAAATCTATGTTTAAAAAATTTTTATCCAAATCAAACCAGCCCCCCGCCGTTCTCCCTGATTCTGAAAAAAATCCATGCCCTGCCGGAGAACACGAGAAGATCCTTTCAGAAATCAGTGACATGATGGAAACGCTGGGTTTTGACACCGAGCACCTTCTCTGGATTGCCAAACAGAATAAGGAAGCCTTTTCCACCCTGGTAAACCACAACCAGATGATTGCCAATTCCTCTGCTGAGAATCTGGAGCAGGCCGCCTTTGTGGAAGAAAAAATCCAGCAGGTCAATACAAACAGCGGAGCTATGAATGAACAGATCCGGCTTGCGGAAGAAAAAGCCGACCTGGTGTTAAAAAATATTACCGACAAAAACCATACCATCAAAGAAACTTACCACATGCTCCATGACCTGACGGAAACTCTGCGGATTACCCAGGAAACCAATCTGAAATTACTGGAATCTTCCCAGAGTATCCACAAAATTGTAGAATATATCAAAAACATTTCCGAAGAAACCACGCTGCTTGCGCTGAACGCCTCCATCACTGCCGCCCATGCCGGGGAAGCAGGCAAGGCATTTGCTATAGTAGCCGGCGAAGTGGGCAAGCTTTCAGATGAAACAGATTCTTTTATCAATGAAATCGAAGATATCGTGAAAGAATTAGAAGAAAATATCCACAGCAGCCATGCATCCACCAAACATTCCGAAGAATCCATTGAAAAACTCAGCGGATTTGTGGAAAACACGGTGGACATTCTGACAGGCGCTTACAATTCCCTGACGGATATCAAGAAAAATATGGGAAATCTCACTGCCGTTTCCCAGACCAACGTGGAGGTATCCTCCGACGTAACGGAGGCTTTGGGCCTTTTGGCTGGCACGATTTCCACCTCCGCAGAACAGTCTCAGGATTCCATTGAAATGATTGCGCAGCACCAGAAGAAAACCGACACCCTGTTTTCCTGCTGCGACAGCATCAGCTCCATGTGTGAAAAACTTCAGTACAGCATGTGCGCTGTCAGAGGCGAAAATGATATTGTCATCGGCATCAATCCCTTTACCTCCCCCAGTGATATCAAAAATATGTATCAGCCGGTACTGGCCCGTATCTTTGACAGCCTGGGACTGAAAGTAAAGATTATTATTGTCAAGGATTACAATTCCCTGGGAGAGCAGATTCAAAAAGGCAGCATAGACGGGGGATGGTTCTCTCCTTTTGCCTACATTACTGCGGCAGAGCTTACCCCGCTGATTCCGGTAGCCACTCCTTTAATCAACGGCAGGGACTATTACAATGGATATATTATTACCAGAAAAGACTCCGGAATTGAAACTCTTGAGGATCTGCCCGGCAGAACCTTCGCCTATGTGGACAAAAACAGCGCTTCCGGCTATCTGTATGCAAAACACAGCATCAAAGAAGCCGGCCTTGATCCGGAGTCTATTTTCCTGAATGTTGCTTTTGCCGGCAGCCACGATCAGGTCATTCAGGGCGTTTTAAGCGGTGAATTTGACGCAGGCGCCACTTACAACGAGGCCTACGACAAGGCCAGAAACGCCGGAATCGACATGTCAGGCATTCAGATTATCTCCACCACCGGCAATATCCAGAAAGACGCCATTGCTTTTGGCCGGAATATGGACCCGGAGCGGATCAGGCAGATTCAGAATGCTTTTGTGAATTTCAAAGATTTCTCCGGCATCACCACTCCGGTCACCGGCTTTGTGGAGGCCAAAGACAGCAATTATGATTTGATCCGCCAGGTACAGAATGCAAAATAATAAGAAAAAGTGTTAATTATTTCCTGTATCTTCCGATATAATTGATAGGAGTAACAATATTATTCCGGCAGTTAAATGTCGCAGCAAATGAAGATTTCGGCAGGTAAGATACTGTGATATTTAACTGCCGAAGTAGTATCATCAGGTTACGGATAACCAAATCAATTTTTGCCAAGGAGGGACAACACTATGAGCGTAAACAGCGTAAATAATGTAAATACCAGTACTGCCGCTTATAACAGTACATCCGTTCAGCAGAAACAGGCTGCTGAGAACACAAACACTACCAAGAACACCGCCGATAACAAAGGCGTTGTATACGAAAAAGGCACATCCTCCAGTTCTTCAACCAAGGGCATCTATTCCAAAGATGAAATTGTAGCCCGTCTGAAGAAGGATGCAGAAGCCAGAACTTCCCAGATGAGAAGCCTGGTGGAAAAGATGATGACCAGCCAGGGGCAGAAAATCGGCCAGGCTGACGATATGTGGAAATTCCTTGCCAGCGGTAAGTTTACCGTAAGCGCTGATGTGAAAGCACAGGCACAGGCTGACATCGCTGAGGACGGATACTGGGGCGTAGAACAGACCTCTGATCGTATCCTTGAATTCGCTAAGGCTTTAACCGGCGGAGACGCTTCCAAAGCAGAAGAAATGCGGGCCGCTTTTGAGAAAGGCTTTAAAGCCGCTACCGGCGCATGGGGCTCCAAATTACCGGATATTTCCCAGAAAACATATCAAGCCGTTATGGACAAATTCGATGACTGGGCCGGCGTAAAGAAAGCTGAAACAGAAACCGAATAATCATGAACCAAACACACTCATAAAAAACTCAAACGGGAGGGGCCGGAAGTTTCCGGCTTCTCTTATTTCTTCTGAAAAATTCATGAAATCTTCACAACAATACCTGCAAATACAATAAAAAGGAGGAAGTTTCCATGGCGATTCTGTTACTTTTATGCTGCGCCGTCATCCTCTCCTGTATCATCGCCAACCGCTTTTCCAATAAATTCGGTATGCCTGCCCTGCTCTGTTTCATGGCTCTGGGCATGATATTCGGCTCTGACGGACTTTTTAAGATCTCTTTCAACAATTACACCATGACAGAACAGCTCTGTACCGTCGCATTGATTTTTATTATGTTTTACGGCGGCTTCGGCACAAACTGGCAGACTGCCCGGCCTGTGGCGGTAAAAGCAGGCATCCTTTCCACCTTCGGCGTTATTGTCACTGCCTTGCTCACCTGTTTCTTCTGCTACAAAATTTTACATTTTTCTTATTCAGAAAGTTTTCTGATAGGCTCTGTCTTAAGTTCCACAGACGCAGCTTCCGTATTCTCCATTCTCCGGTCCAAAAACCTGAGCTTAAAGAACTCCACCGCCCCGCTTCTGGAAATAGAAAGCGGCAGCAACGACCCCATGGCTTATATGCTTACCATGATTGCCCTTGCCATGCTTTCCGGAGACACCGGCACTTCCATCCCGGTTATGCTGTTCACTCAAATCACATTCGGCGCCGCCGTGGGCGTTGCCAGTGCATACATAGGCATTGCCGTGCTTCAGAAAGGAGATATTGTATCAGAAGGAATGGATACGGTTTTTGTAATTGCCCTGGCGTTATTATCCTACGCTCTTCCTA
Source organism: Lachnospiraceae bacterium (assembly GCA_910575555.1). Taxonomy (GTDB): domain Bacteria; phylum Bacillota; class Clostridia; order Lachnospirales; family Lachnospiraceae; genus Petralouisia. Next base: position 49,217 of record CAJTFX010000007.1, read on the forward strand.
CCATAATCGGCGGAAACGGCTACTTAAGCGTATACCTGACTGGAATTATTCTTGGAAACAGCCCCATCAGCAATAAAATCACGCTGGTGCACTTTTTTGACGGGATTACGGGACTGGCCCAGATATTGATTTTCTTTTTGCTTGGACTTTTATCCTTCCCCCACCGGCTGCCGGATATTTTTCTCCCATCCCTGGCCATTGCCCTTTTCCTTACCTTTGCAGCCAGGCCCATAGCGGTATTCCTTTTTATGCTGCCCTTTAAGCCTTCTCTGCGGCAGTGTATCCTGATCTCCTGGTCGGGACTCAGGGGCGCCGCTTCCATTGTATTTGCCATTATGGTAATTGCCGGCGGCATAAGCCTGGAGCATGACCTGTTCCATATCGTATTTTTTATTTCCATGCTTTCTGTGGCCATTCAGGGCTCTCTGCTTCCTTTTGCCGCTGAAAAGCTGGATATGGTAGACCGCAATTCCGATATCCGCAAAACCTTCAACGACTATCAGGATGATTCAGATTTGACGCTGATGCAGATGTACATCCCCAGGGGCCATAATTGGGAAAACCGCATCGTTCAGGAGGTCTGCTTCCCCACCGGCTCCCTGGCCCTGATGATTAAGCGGGACAATGAAACTCTCATTCCCAGAGGAAACACCAGAATTCTGGCAGAGGATACCGTCATCTTAAGCGTGCCTGCCTACCGCAGTGAAAATGACCGCAAGCTGAAGGAAATACAGATTACTCTCAGTCATCCCTGGTGCGGCAAAACCATTGCGGAACTAAAGCTTCCGGAAAATCTGCTGATTGCCCTGATCAAGCGGCAGGAGGAAAACCTGATCCCTCAGGGAAGCACCCGGATTTACACAGGGGACAGGGTTGTTATTTATAAGTAGCCGGCTTACAGCAAAAAGCTGCCGGGAAATGAACCCCCGCTATGGGGCAGGTAAATTCATTTCCCGGCAGCTTTCTTTTTCGGCTTGTGAGCCTTTTTACAGCTTTTAAGGATTCCCTTTACAGATATTTGGACTGTGCCGAGAATCTGCTGTTTTTATTTTTTTGCAAATTTCACTTTAAATACATACCACAGCGCGCCTGTAATGCATACGGAAGAGTAACCGCCGCAGATAATGCCTGCCATCAACGGCAGGGCAAACTCCCGAATGGAGCTTACTCCCAGAATAAACAGCACAAATACCATAATAAATGTGGTCAGTGACGTATTGATACTTCTGGACAAGGTCTGGGTAATGCTTCGGTCTGCAATTTCCATCAGAGCTTCTGGATCTTTCTTCTTGCTTCCTCCCAGATTCTCCCGGATTCGGTCAAAAATAACGATGGTGGCATTGATGGAGTAACCTACAATGGTCAGCATACATGCAATAAAGGTATTTCCCACGGAAATCCTTGCCACTGCATAAAAGGCAAGCACCACCAGTACGTCGTGCAGAAGGGCAATTACCGCGCTGCCTGCAAACCGGATATCCTTAAACCGGAACCAGATATAAATCAGCATACAGATAGTCGCTATAATTACGGCCCAGACTGCGTCTGATTTCATCTCATTACTTACGGTGGAGCTGATATTCTCAGCAGTAATTCCGTCCTCGCTGACGCCGAATTTATCAATCAGCGCCTGGTTCAGAGCTTCACGTTCTGCCAGCTCCAGAGAACGTGTCTTGATTACCACCTGGTTGGTTCCCTCAATCTTCTGGGTCTGGACATTGGGATCTCCCGTTACCTCTTCCACAACCGGGACAATGTTTTCATCAATCTCATTGATGGTATAATCTTCGTTAAACGTCACTGTGGTGGAGGTTCCGCCTACAAAGTCCAGACTGTAGTTGAGAATGTTTCCGTCTTTTGAATTATTGATGCCCATTCCCACAACTCCTGCCAGAATCAGCAGACCTGAAACAGCAAAGCATATCATGCGTTTTCCCAGGAAACGAATGGTTTTGCGTTCCGTTGTGGAACCGTAAAATTTAGCGTCCTGCACTCCCAGCGCATAGAAGCATTTCATCAGCCAGCGTGTCACCACCAACGCGGTAAACATAGATAATACAATACCGATTCCCAATGTGTAGGCAAAGCCTTTGACAGAACCGGAGCCGCGGGTGCCCAGTACCACTGCTGCAATCAATGTGGTGATATTGCCGTCCACAATGGCAGAAAGGGCTTTTTCATATCCCAGCTTAATGGCCGTGCTGACGGTCTTTCCTGCACCGATTTCCTCCCGGATACGGGCAAAAATAATGACGTTGGCATCCACCGCCATACCGATGGACAGGATAATACCTGCAATACCCGGCAAGGTCAGTGTAATATCAAAAATCCACAGCGCCCATACCGTCAGCGCAGAATAAAGCACAAGGGCAAGACTGGCGGTAAATCCCGGCGCACGGTACATCACAATCATAAACACCATAACCAGAATCAGACCGATAAGCGCCGCTTTCAAACTGGTGGAAATCGCTTCCTCTCCCAGCTGGGCCCCCACTACCTTGGAGTGAAGTTCCTCTAACTCCAGAGACAGAGAACCGATGCGGATGATAGAAGCCAGTTCTTCTGCAGCCTCAAAGCTTTCCATATGGGTAATCTGGGCTTTTCCGCCGGTAATGGCTTCATCCACCCCAGGTTCACTGATGGTCTGGCCGTCATATACGATAGGCATTGTTTTTCCCACATTGTCGGCCGTTGCTTTGGCGAATTTCTCCGCCCCTTCATCGGTCAGGGTCAGATCCACCACAAACTGGCGGTTTCCCATGTTATCGGTGTAAGTGCCGCCCTGGGCGTTCTGAATATCCGTTCCTGACACCAGAGTCTCTCCGGCTTCATTCTGGAATTCCAGAGAACCCGGCTTGCCCAGTTCCTCCAATATGGCGTTTGCATCAGAAACGCCTGGAATTTCAATATTAATTCTGTCTGTTCCTTCCTGGTATACCGTGGACTCTGTACTGTACACCTCCACACGCTTCTGCAGCTTGTATACCGTATCCTTCATATCCTCTGCCGAGGGATTTTCGTCCACTGCCCTGTAGGTGATACTGACACCGCCTGCAAGGTCAAGTCCCAACTTAATATTACGGTTCTCTCCTACGCCAACCGTTGAGATAATGGTTCCTGCATACCAGGTCATGCCCACCATGATTGCCAGAATCAGAGCCAAAATCCCTGTAGCTTTACTTTTCTTCATGATTTTTTCCTCTCTTACTTTACTCTTCTGCCAGCGCAGCTTTGATCATAATGGCGCATTCAATCCGTTTTTTCTGAAGCTCACAGCCAATTTCATAAGTGTCTGTAATACTTCCGTGAAAATGATGGGAATTGGCCGCGCAGCCGCCGCTGCAGTAAAATTTTGCAAAACAGTTCCTGCAGCTTTCTTTTGCATAGACGTTGCATTGTTTAAATTCCTTCTGCAGTTCTGTATTTTTCACGCCTTCCAGAACATTTCCCATGAGAAACTCTTCATTTCCCACAAACTGATGGCAGGGATATAAGTCCCCCCAGGGAGTCACAGCCAGATATTCTGTTCCGGAACCGCAGCCGGAAAGCCGTTTTGCCACACAGGGGCCGCCCTCCAAATCTATCATAAAATGAAAGAAATTAAAATCATTTCCTTCTTTGTGCCGCCGGAGCATTTCTGCCGCCAGCCTGTCGTATTCTTCAAACAGCTGAGGCAGATCTTCTGTGCGCAGCGCATATTCCTCAGAAGGCGGCGCCACCACAGGCTCTACGGAAATCTGCTGAAATCCCAAATCCGCCAGATGAAGCACATCCCGGGAAAAATCCAGATTATTGTGGGTGAACGTTCCCCGCACATAATATTTTTCCTGGTTTCTGCTTCCGGCAAACTTCTGAAACTTCGGCACAATCAAATCGTAACTGCCTGCGCCTTTGCGAAAGGGACGCATTCTGTCATTGACTTCTTTTCTTCCATCAATACTTAACACCACATTTGCCATTTCCTGATTGGCAAATTCCATAATCTCATCATTCAGCAGTACGCCGTTGGTTGTCAGGGTAAACCGGAAATTCTTATTGTGAATCTTCTCCTGCTCCCTTCCATATGCAACCAGCTTCTTTACCACATCAAAGTTCATTAACGGCTCTCCGCCGAAAAAATCCACTTCCAGATTCCGCCGGTTTCCCGACGATGCAATCAGAAAATCCAGTGCCGCCTTCCCCACTTCATAAGACATCATGGCTCTTCTTCCATGATATTCCCCTTCTTCGGCAAAGCAGTAGCGGCAGGCCAGATTGCAGTCATGGGCAATATGCAGGCACAATGCTTTTACCACTGTGGGCCTGTCCTTAAACTGCTCCATGTAATTTTCATATTCATCAGCGGTGAAAAGCTGCTGCGTCTCTGAAAGAGTTTTCACCTCTTCATAGCTTTCCTCAATCTCCTGTTTTGGATACCGTTTAGAAAGAAGGGAGACAATCTCTTCTTTCCCAGTATTTTTTTCAAACAGGGGAATCACATCATAAGTCACATCATCCACAATATGTATGGCTCCGCTGTTTACATCCAAAACGATGTTGTAACCATTATTTTTATACTGGTGAACCACTGCCGGTTTCCTCGCTTTCCATCCTTTTGCGCTGGTTTTGCCCTTTCTCATGCACAACGCACAAATGACCGCTCGTTTGATGCGAACGGTCTGGTATCATTCTTATGCTGTTCCAATACTCTTTATTTGTTCTCACAGCTCTGGTTTCCTACCGTGCAGCTTGTCTTGCATGCAGACTGGCAGGAGGTCTGGCATTCTCCGCAGCCGCCTTTTTTTACTGTGTTCTGTAATCTTTTTGTATTTAATGTCTTTACGTGTTTCATTTTGAATTACTTCCTTTCTATTTTTACTTTATTGAAGAGAATGTAGAGGGGGAGAGGGGAATAACCATCTGGGTTCCTTATGTCGGCCTTTGTTTTAGGCTGTGGGGGAATAACCATCAGGGCTCCTCCCGGCTTTCTTTGTTTTAGGCTGTGGGGGAATAACCATCAGGGCTCCTCCCGGCTTTCTTTGTTTTTGCTATTTCAAGATCTCGGGCCGGGTCCCTCCTCATGGTAAGAGCCGGGTCCCTCCTCATGGTAAATCCTCATTGTAAATCCTCTTGGCAAAGTATATCACAATTTTTGTGGAATGAAAAGCATTATTTCAAAAATTCCACGGTTGCCCGGAATTGATCGCAGTCAATGAGCACGTCAAACTGTCCGCCCAGGGCCGCTGTGTAGGTGTTTACGATGGCAAGTCCCAGGCCGTTGCCTTCTGTGGTTCTGGATTCGTCGCCTCTGGCAAAACGCTCCACAATCTGTTCCTTGGTAAATTCCATTGGATATCCTGCGGTATTGGTGATCTCAAAACGGACTTTTGACCCGTCCTCTGTTACCAGTGTTTTCAGGAAAACTCTCGTATGCTCCTGGGAATATTTCAATGCATTTTCCAGTAAATTCTGGCAGATCCGGTACATATAGCCGCTGTCTGCTGTAAAATCCGTCGGTTCTTTTGTAAGCATCACCACGAATTCCCGGCCGCTTTCTGCAATCCTGTCCTCCATATCGGCTTTCACCTGCTCAATCAGCCGATTCAGCTCCATGGGCTCCATGTTCAATTCCACATTGCCGCTGCTGGTTTTAGCCAGCTCAAAAAGACTGTCTATCATTTCTTTTAATTTCTGGGCTTTTCGGGAGAGAACTTCAATATAGTCAGACAGTATATCGCTTAATTCCTCTTTTTTCATCAATTCCAGATAACCCACCATGGAAGTGAGGGGCGTCTTTAAATCATGGGACACATTGGAAATCAAATCCACCTTCATCTGCTCGCTGCGCAGCGCCGCCTCTAAGCTTCTCTGATTAATCTGCTCCAGGTTCTCCATATGCCGCTTTAACTGGGTTTTCATATAAGAATCCAGGATAAGGCTGCAGACAATCCACTGAATCCCCACGGTTCCAAGGGGAATATAGGCGCTGCTTAAGTTGCCGTACATCCAGGTATCCTTCAGCCTGAAATTAAAATTTACAATGGCTGCAATCAGCGCTGCAGCTGCAATCCCTCCCAGTATCAGTTTCCATCTTCTCTGTTTTTGCTCCCATTCCCGGAAAAAATTCTTTGACTGGACGTTCCAGTTACGGTTCCCATAAATCAGAATAAAATTCAAAAAGCCTGCAAAGCCCGCCCCAAAGCAGAGGTTCATTATGGAGCCTTCCTGAATATTGTAACTGGTGGGCGTATATCGGTAGGAAAGAATATCCGACAGCATCATAAATCCCAGGATACAGCCCGCTGCTCCGGGAACCAGCCAGATTTCATTTCTTTTCAGAATTTTTTTGATCCATTGCCGGACTCTGCTGCCCGCCTCAGTATTTTTCCATTTTATATCCAATGCCCCACACCACCTTTACATATTTTGGATTCTTTGTGTCTATCTCAATCTTTTCCCGTATATGGCGGATATGTACCATCACCGTATTTTCTACCGTGTAAGCTGCCGCCTCCTTCCAGACCTTTTCATAAATCTTTTCTGCAGAAAATACCTGGCCCGGATGCTCCATCAAAAGCTCCACAATCTTATATTCCGTGGCCGTCAGCTTTACTTCTGTGCCGTCCACAATGGCTTTTTTGCTTTTCTTGTCCAATACCAGGCTGCCGTTGACAATCATGTCGTCCTGGACTTTGGGCGCGCTGCCGCCCCAGGTATGATAACGCCTGAGCTGGGCCGCCACACGCGCCGTCAGTTCTGCCGGATTGTAGGGCTTGGCGATGTAGTCGTCCGCTCCCATCACAAGACCGGAAACCTTGTCGCTTTCTTCTGTCTTTGCAGACAGGATAATCACTGGAATTTTATTGGTTTCTCTTATCTTCATCAGCGCTGACAGCCCGTTCAGCCTTGGCATCATCACATCCAGCAGAATTAAATCCACCGGATGTTCCCTTAAGATTTCCAATGCCTCCAGTCCGTCATATGCTTTCAATATCCGGTATCCTTCATATTCCAGAAGTTTTCCCAGAGAAAATACAATCTCTTTGTTGTCGTCTACTACCAGAATGGTCTGCTGTTCCATGTCTTTTTCTCCTTGTCCCTGCCAGAGTGTGTTATGTTTCAGGATACAGACATTATAATAATGATTTCAAAAGGAAAACTCAATAAATTTCTTAAAAAAATATTAATAAAAAAAGAAGCTGCCGCATTAAGAAAAATGATACAAGATATAGCTAGTTTGAAACATTCCTCTATACTATATCTTGTATATGTTTTGCTTAGTGCGACAACCCCTCAGCTTGCCATTCCGCCGATCATCCCCGATGCGGTGCACAGAATCAGCGTAGTTGCAAATCTGGACATTTCCATATTGATTCCCCTGTGAAATACAATGGAACCCAATGCCAGAATCAGAAAATAACATGCGCCCATCGCCATTCCCCAGACAAAACGCTTCCGCTTCATCACTTTTCCGCTTAAAAAGCCCCCCAAAAGTCCGGATATCACATAAATCAGCACAATTCCTATGGAAACCACGCTTTCACTGAGCTGCATCTTATAAAGCATGGCGGACAGGATCAGCAGCATAATCCCCGTAACCATATACATGGCAAGCAGAATTTTCAATATGGATAACAGGGAAACTGCCGGTTTGCTTTCTCCCTGGCCTTTGACGGGCGGCCTCCGCAATTTCTTTTCCATCCCTTTTCCTCCCTCCTGTGGATGTCCCTTTCACTGTCATTTTATTCTGCCATTCCTGAAACTATTACAAGAGTTTTTTCTAAAATTTCCCTAAACTTCTTGGAACTTCTTGCAAATTTCTCCTGTTTCCGTTATATTAAGGAAGGGAAAGGAGAGATGTACTTGGACTCAGGTGACGTCATACAATTAATTATTATTATTATTTTACTCATGTTATCTGCATTTTTTTCTTCCGCAGAGACTGCTTTGACAACTTCCAACAAAATCCGCTTGAGAAGCATGGCGGAGGAGGGCAATAAACGGGCCAGAAAGGTTCTGGAGATTACCGATGACTCAGGGAAAATGCTCAGCGCCATCCTGATTGGAAACAATATTGTGAACTTGTCATCAGCCTCGCTTGCTACAACTTTGGCTACAAAGATTTTTGGAAATGCAGGAGCCGGAATTGCAACCGGAATATTAACGCTGCTGGTGCTTATTTTCGGTGAGATTTCGCCGAAAACTTTTGCCACCATTCATTCTGACAAGATTTCACTGGCTTATGCAGGAGTGATTGGCTTGCTGATGAAATTACTGACTCCCGCAATTTACATTATCAATAAACTGGCTCTCGGCTTTCTGATTCTGCTGCGTGTGGACGCCTCCGGCGCCCAGAACACCATGACAGAGGACGAACTGCGCACCATTGTGGATGTGAGCCATGAAGAAGGGGTCATTGAAACAGAAGAACGGGAAATGATCAATAATGTATTTGATTTCGGAGACGCCCAGGCCAGAGAAGTCATGGTGCCCCGGATTGATATGACTTTTGCTGACATTAACAGCACCTATTATGAACTTCTGGAAATCTTCCGGGAGGACAAATTCACCCGGCTTCCGGTTTATGAAGATTCCACAGACAATGTGGTGGGCATTATCAACATGAAGGATTTACTGTTATACGAGGATAAGGATCAGTTTTCCATCCGGAATATCCTCCGCAAGCCCTACTACACCTACGAACACAAGAATACCGCCGAGCTTCTTCTGGAAATGCGCAAATCTTCTATTAATATCGCAATTGTCCTGGATGAATACGGCGCAACTGCCGGATTAATCACATTAGAGGACCTGTTGGAAGAAATTGTGGGAGAAATCCGCGACGAATACGACATGGATGAAGAAGATCCCATTCAGAAAATCAACGAACTGGAATATATGGTGCAGGGCTCTACCAATCTCAATGATCTGCATGACAGAATGAATCTGGAGCTGGTTTCCGAGGACTATGATTCCATTGGAGGTTATCTGATTGGACTGTTGGATCACCTGCCTACCGTGGGAGAATCCATTACCACAGAAGAAAACATTTATTTCCGTGTGGAGGATATGGAAAAGAACCGGATTCACAAGATTTTTATCCGGCTTCCGGAACCTTCTGAAGAAGAAAAATAACAAACAGCCCCAGTCCTTTTTGAATTTTAGAAAGGACTGGGGCTGTTTGTTATAATCTGATCTCCACCGGCTGATCCAGTTTTATTTCATCTTCTGTTACCAGGCAGTCATAAGCCAGAACTCCCACCCCGGCCTGCTGCACCTGGCGCAGCGTTTCACCAAATTGGGGATGTGTGCTTTGATTCGGCTCAAACTGCCGGATTCCTTTCATCTGAATCACAAACAGAATCCATGCTTCATAGCCTGCTCTGACTGCTTTTTCCAACTCCTGCATATGCTTAATCCCCCGTTCTGTAGGCGCGTCCGGAAATCGGGCAATGCCTTCTTCTTCCAGAGTGACCCCCTTTACTTCTATCAGAAATTTCCGCTCGCCGCCTCTGCCTGCTTCCCCGTAAAAATCAATTCTGGAATCTCCGTACTTATATTCCGGTATGAGACAGACAATATCGGAAATCGGGCAGGCAGCTCCCGGCTTATTGGCTCCTGCAATTTCCTGCTCCAACCATTCCCGCACTACCTGATTGGGCGCCTGGGAATCCATATTAATCATCTGTCCCTGCTTTCTGACAGCCACCAAATCATATGCCGTTTTCCGGTTGGGATTAGAGCTTCTCTCCAGCCAGATCTCAGCTCCCGGGATCAGAAGCTCCCGGCATCTTCCGGTATTTTTCACATGGCATTTCTCAATCCTTCCATTGATTTTTGCCATTGCAATAAAGCGGTTGGGGCGTTCTAAGAAACGCCCCTGTGTAATCTGTTTATATTTCATTTCATACCTCTTCCTGCTTCTCCGAAGATACCCATTTGCGCAGTACGCCGTATACATCCTTTAAATCAATGGGTTTGGAAATATGGGCATTCATACCTGCCTGACGGGCTTTGAGCACGTCACTGGAAAAAGCATTTGCAGTCATCGCAACTACGGGAATTTTCTTTGCGTCCTCCCGGTTCATGGCCCGGATGGCCTGAGCCATCTCATATCCGTTCATTTCCGGCATCTGCACATCGGTTAAAATGATATCGTAATAATCTGCCGGATGCTCTGCAAATTGCTCCAGTCCCTCTTTGCCGTCCCAGGCCATTTCAATTTCCGCTCCGGTAATCCCCAGCAGCTCTTTTGCAATTTCCATATTAAGCTCATTGTCCTCCACCAGAAGAATCCGCACCTGTCCTTCTTTGAAGCAAACCGGTTCTGCCGGACCGGAAATTTCCTCAGCTTCCAAATCTGCGCCGTCTTTCTCGTTCTGCATGGGAATCCGTATGATAAATGTGCTTCCTGCGCCCGGACTGCTGATAATATCAATGGTTCCATGCATCATATCCACAATATTTTTCGTAATTGCCATACCCAGCCCGGTGCCTTCGATTCCGTCTGTTTTTTTCCCTTCTTCCCGCTCAAAGGGCACAAAAACCTTCTCCTGCATCTCCTTTGACATTCCAATGCCGTTATCCATACAGTAGAATTCATAATATCTCACTTCTTTGTTCTGACTTTCCTTTTCCTCCACAGACAGCTTGATCTGGCCGCCTTCCGGGGTAAATTTCACAGCATTCCCCAGTACGTTTGTCAAAATCTGCTGTATCCGCAGCTTATCCGAAACTACCATTTCATGGGAGATATCAGACAGGTTCACCGACCATTCCTGTTTCTTGGCCTCCGCCTGCACCTGGATCACCGCCTCCACCTCATGCAGCATGGCAACCAGATTAAAGGGCTCTTCGTTCAGCATAACTTTGCCGCTCTCAATTCTGGACATATCCAATACATCATTAATCAGGCTCTTCAAATGCATGGAGGACAGCTCTATCTTGTGGATGCAGTCTTTCAGCCGGTTTGGATTATCCAGATTCATTTTGGCAATGGTGGTCATACCCACAATAGCGTTCATGGGCGTACGGATGTCATGGCTCATATTGGACAAAAACATACTTTTGGCCTTGCTCGCATTTTTCACCTGAATCAGAGAAGTCTCCAAGGCTTCTTTCCGCTTTAATTCTCTGGTATTATCTGTAATCACCACAATCCGGTAATTGCCGGTTTTCCCGTTTCTTACATAGATATGTATGTCAAATTCCTGTTCCTCTCTGCTACAGGGATTGACAATTTTCCGTTGGAACTGGTAATCCTGGCTGTGAAGCAGCTTCTCAAGATCTATGTCATTCTTCAGCAGCCATTGGTTCATAAACTCCTGCTTTCCGCAGTTTTCTTTGGGGGAATATCCCATCACCCGCTCTATATTGTTGCTGATATATTCCATTTCACTGGTTTCTGCATTCTGCAGAATAAACACCTCGTTCACAGTATCTGTCATCCAGCTGAAGGTAGACTGAAACCGCCGCTCCTCCCGGCTTCCCTTCCACCAAAACAGAATAACAGCCACCAGATACACCAGTACTTTGCTTAACAGCGCAAGCAGGGGCGCCTGGTAACATTTCACCACATCCGTTCGGATCGACAGACTCCAGTTGGTATTCTCCACAGGGAGCAGAATGCAGAATTGGATTTTTCCTTTATAAAACTTCCAATAGGATATTTTCTGCTGACGAATCAGGGCAGAGCGGATCTCCTCCAAATTCCTGCTGACCCAGACGTTTGACCGATAGTTCTCCTCCAGACTCTGGCCCTTGGCTGTAATATCCGCATGGGCGGAAGCATTCAGCTCACTGTCATACATACAGAAGTAATATTTTCCATCCAGAGAATCTCCCTCCACAATTTCCTGCATATAGTCGGCAAACACGGTAATTTCCACCGCTCCGGCCCACTCTTTTGTCTCCTCGTCAAAGGCGGACTTCCAGATAGTAAACACCTCCGGATTTCCCTTCTGGGCTGCCCGGTAAATATCGGTCAGCATATCCTGCTGCCGGGTCTTAACCTCCTGAAACTGCGGTTCATGGCTGATGTCGATGATTCCGCCGCCGTTGGTATCTGCAAATTCGCCGTTGGTTTTGGCAATTCCCACGGAATACAAATCATACTGCCTGGAAAAGGAAATCAGCTTCTTGACATTTTCCTCCAGGGAATAATCCATATCCCACATTTCATGATTACTGGCAATGGAGCCTGCCAGATTCCATACGTTGTTCATATATTCTGCAATTTTGCCTTCTGTCAGTTCAAGCTGGTGCTCCACATTTTCTTCCAGGATTTCATAGGTGGAAACACACGTTACCGTTATATCAAACAGAGCCAGAAGTACGCATAAAATCTGTACAAAAAAATATGCAGAATAAGATATCCTGTGTTTTTTCTTAAATTTTCTCATAATTGACTCCTCTGCTTTCTTTTCATCTTGGAAAATGATACCATATCCCGGGAGTTTTTTCCACCTAAAAATCCCCCAAATCATATTTCGATTCAGGGGATTCGTTTTTACTTTAGAGTTTTGTTATTTTAATTTCCAGATATCCTTGTCATATTCCGCAATGGTCCGATCGGAGGAGAAAAATCCTGCCTTTGCTGTGTTCACAAGCATCTTCTTTGCCCATGCGGTTCTGTTTTCATAATCCTTGTACATTTCTTCTTTCTTCGCCGCATAATCTTCATAATCTAACAAGGTCATAAACCAGTCTTTGTTCAGCAGTTCATAATACAGACGCTCCAGGTGTTCTCTGTGTCCCACCTTCATCATTTCTTCGCTGATCATAAAATCCATTGCTTCCTGAATGTCTTTATTTTCCTCGTAAAATTTCCTTGATACATAGTCTGCCTTCTCATAATGCTCAATGACTGTGTCAGAGCTTTCGCCAAAAATATAGATATTCTCTTTGCCCACCAAATCGGCAATTTCCACATTGGCGCCGTCCATGGTGCCCAGAGTTACCGCGCCGTTTAACATAAACTTCATATTTCCGGTTCCGGAAGCTTCTTTGGAAGCTAAGGAAATCTGCTCGGAAATGTCGCAGGCGGGAATCAGTTTTTCCGCATTGGTCACATTATAGTTTTCCACCATAACCACTTTCAGGTAAGGGCTTACCTCCGGATCATGGTTAATCAGCTCCTGCAGGCACAAAATCAGATGAATAATATCTTTTGCTATTACATAGGCCGGCGCTGCTTTTGCGCCGAAAATAACGGTAATGGGCGTGGCAGGCTTTTTGCCTTTTTTAATCTCCAGATATTTGTGAATTACATACAATGCATTCATCTGCTGGCGTTTGTACTCATGAAGCCGCTTAATCTGAATGTCGAAAATGGAATTTTCATCAATTTCCACTCCCTGATACTCTTTCAGGTATGCAGCCAGATGTTTCTTATTCTCCTGTTTGATGTTCAGGAATTGTTCCAGTACCGCCTTGTCGTCTGCAAATGCCAGAAGCTTCTCCAGTTCCTCTGCATTTTTATGCCAGCCTGTTCCGATGATTTGATCCAGATAGCGGCTCAGCCCTTTGTTGCAGTGCATCAGCCAGCGGCGGAAGGTAATTCCGTTGGTCTTATTATTGAATTTCTCCGGATAAATCCGATAGAAATGATTCAGTTCGTTTTTCTTTAAAATTTCTGTGTGCAGGTATGCCACGCCATTGACGCTATAACCGTAGTGAATGTCCATATGCGCCATATGCACACGGTTGGAGTCGTCGATAATTGCCACGGATTTGTCCTGGAATTTATCTTTTACAATGGTGTCCAGTTCGCGGATAATGGGCATAAGCTGGGGAACTGCCTGATTCAGATAATCCATGGGCCATTTTTCCAACGCTTCTGCCAAGATTGTATGGTTGGTGTATGCACAGGTTTTGGATACAATGTCAATGGCGTCGCCCATACGGATTCCCCGTTCCATCAGCAGACGGATCAACTCAGGAATCACCATACTGGGATGGGTGTCGTTAATCTGAATTGCCGCATAATCCGGCAGATCATACAGTTTGCAGCCCTTTGCCTCGCACTCTGACAGAATCAGCCTTGCCGCGTTGCTCACCATAAAATACTGCTGATATACCCGCAGCAGCCTTCCTGCGTCGTCGGAATCGTCCGGATATAAGAACAGCGTCAGGTTCTTCATAATATCCCCTTTGTTAAAATTGATTCCCTCTCCCACCAGACTTTCATCCACTGTTTCAATATCGAACAAATGCAGCTTATTGGTTCTGTTTTCAAATCCCGTAACATCCAGGTCATACATTCTGGACCAGACGGTAAATCCGCCGAACTGAATTGGATATACAACATCCGTTCTGGTAAGCCAGCTCTCAGGCTGCAGCCAGGGATTTTTATTTTCTTTCTGCAGACGGTTTTCAAACGTCTGTAAAAACAGGCCGAAATGGTAATTTAACCCGATTCCGTCTCCGTTCATTCCCAAAGTAGCCATGGAATCCAGAAAACATGCTGCCAGACGTCCCAGGCCGCCGTTTCCAAGAGACGGCTCCGGCTCCACCTGCTCCACCAGATTGATGTCCTTGCCGCACTGTTTCAGCAGTTCTGCCACTTCGTCATAAATTCCCAGGTTAATTAAATTGTTGGAAAGCAGCTTTCCAATCAGAAATTCTGCTGAAATATAGTAAATTTTTTTCTTTCCTTCGTTGCTTTCTTTCTCTTTAGCCAGATCTTTCACGATTCCCAAAAGCCCGTAATAAATCTGTTCATCGGTGCAGGCTGCAATGTTGTTGCAGCATTTCTGTTCCAGTAATTCTCTTACATTGACACTCATGTTATCTCCTCCTGACTCTTCTGAGTTCTCAAATAAACCCACATCATGCTCAGCCTGCCTTCCAGCGGGCCGCATGGCTATCCATGCTATCATCGGTGCCTTAAGGCATAGTATAACCTCTTGTTTCTGATTTTTCTTGCAGTATGATGGCAAAATATAGTACAATACTATCAAAAAAGAAAAAGGACACAGCCATGAATATATTGGAATATGAAAACACACAGGAATTGAAATCCCACGGACAAGGCCATTTTCCCTTTAATATCTATCTCTGCAGCATTCCTCTGGACTTTTGTGTGGTACCTCTTCACTGGCACAATGATATGGAAATCATCTATATTAAAAAGGGGCGGGGACGGATTACTGTCGATCTGATGCCTTTTTCAGTGCAAGGCGGAGATATTGTCATCGTTCCCCCGGGACAGCTCCATTCCATTGAGCAGTTTGAGGATTGCTCCATGGAATATGAAAATATTATTTTTCAGCCCTCCATGCTGATCCCCGGGCAAAATGACGACTGCAGCAAGCAGTTTCTCCTGCCTCTGGTGCAGGGGCAGCTTTTGTTTCCCAATTATTTTTCCCCGGATTCTCCCCTGTATCCCGCCCTGTCCTCCTGTCTGGGGGCCATGGATGAAATCTGCAAAACCTTCCCCAACGGCTATCAGCTTGCCGTAAAGGGACAATTATTTTTGTTTTTTTACGCCCTGAT
This sequence comes from Lachnospiraceae bacterium, assembly GCA_910575555.1. GTDB lineage: Bacteria > Bacillota > Clostridia > Lachnospirales > Lachnospiraceae > Petralouisia. The sequence goes on from CAJTFX010000007.1 coordinate 64,691, forward strand.
CTCTTCCGGGGACGTCCCGCCGCCCAGAACCGGCAGCAAATCCCTGGATCGGCTGAAAGAGATACTGAAATATGTGGAAAGCCGCTACAATGAGAAAATTCCCATTTCCGACGCTGCAAGAATCTGCGGATTCAGCGAATCCCATTTTATGAAATTCTTCCGCAGCAGCATGGGAATTTCCTTTACGGATTATCTGAACGAGTACCGGCTGACCATGGCGGCCCGGATGCTTTTATCCTCCTCCGACTCGATTGCGGCAATTGCCGGGGAAACGGGATTTGAAAACCTTTCTTATTTTAACCGGCGGTTTAAGAAAAAATACGGCTGCACTCCCTCTGAATTCCGCAGCGGAACTTCAGTTTAATTCGCTTTCCTTATTGACAAATTTTTGTCAAAGTAATATATTTAAAGTACAAAGAAACCATTATATTACATATTTTCAGGAGGGTTCTACACATGAACAATTTAAAGTTAGACGTAGCGGATCAGATTGCGGTTTTAACCATCAACAGACCAGGCGCATTGAACGCCTTAAACAGTGAAACATTGGATGAACTGAATGCTGCATTAACGGAAATCGAAGCAAGAGACGATGTTAAAGTTGTAATCTTAACCGGCGGCCCGGACAAGAAGGACAACCCGTACAAATCTTTCGTAGCCGGCGCTGATATCGCTGAAATGGTGAATTTCTCTGCTGCTGAAGCAAGGGCTTTCGGTATGAGAGCTGCTGAGCCGTTCTTCAAGCTGATGAATATGCGTCAGGTAACCATCGCTGCCGTAAACGGATTCGCTTTAGGCGGCGGATGTGAAATCGCTATGGCATGCGACATCCGTATCGCTGCTGAAAACGCTACGTTCGCTCAGCCGGAAACCGGCCTCGGCATTATCCCGGGCTTTGGCGGAACACAGAGACTTGCCCGTCTGGTTGGTATGGGACGCGCTAAAGAACTGATTTTCACCTGCGACAACATTGACGCGGCAGAAGCATACAGAATCGGCCTGGTAAACAAAGTTGTTGCCAAAGAAGAACTGATGGATACCGCTAAGAAAATGGCTTCCAAGATTATCTCCAAGGGAAGCTACGCTGTTTCTATTGCAAAGGCTGCCATCAACAACGGCTATGACATGGATATCAAGAATGCAGTGGAAATGGAAGCAAATCTGTTCGGTATTACCTGCTCCACCCATGACAAAACAGAAGGCATGACTGCTTTCCTGGAAAGAAGAGCTGCTGATTTGACTGATTTCTAAATTCTATATTATAAAAAGGGACTGCGGGGAAAAATGGCAGTCCCTTTTTGTAGCAGGTATCATCATGTGTTTCTCTGACTATGCTGTTGGCTTTGCCCACTTATATCTTAATTTGTAACTGCTAAAGCTTCGGTAATCCAAATATTCTTCTTTTTGAAGCCTGCCGATAACAATATATGGCATAACATTCTGCGATGATGCGTAATGTTCAACCGCTTCAATTGAAAAATCTCCTTTCTCGATAAACTTCCTGTAACTTACGGGCTCCAACAACGCATCCCTTGCAAAGCGATCTGCCGCAAGTTCCTTTTCCCCGTCACTGCCATCGTCTACAAACCTGGAAACTTTTCCAATATCTCCATTGACAATATGCCCCAGTTCATGAAACAAAGAAAACCAAAAAATATCGGCAAAAGACCCTCTGATTGTCAAAAACATCTGAAATACCCCATCATTTTTTTGCGAAATATATCCCTGCACCGGAGCGCCTCTGAAATTCTTCACAATTGCAAAATCTATACCATAGTTTTTCATTGTTTCTTTCAATTCATCTTGAAATCCTGTGTTATTTTGCAGCATAATCTGTTTCATTTCCCCAATTAGTTTTCCCGTCTGCTTTATATCAAAGCAAGCGGAAAGTTTTCGGCTTTCTTTAATCTGGCATAATCGCACCCAGGCCCCAAGAACATATGGATTCACCGATTGTTCGGACGGCATTCGAAAAGCTCCGGCAGGAACCATATTCTTCAAATTGGCAATATTGCTGATCTGAAGGGCTTTCCGCAGAGACAAAATAGAATCATCTTTTTTCTCCCGCATTGGGATGAGTTCTCTTAAACGTAAATACTTTACCACTTCTGCCAATTCATTTCTTGCATGTCTTTCTTCTTCTGCAATTGTCTGACCTTCATTCAGTTCCAATAATTCCGAATCATAATTCGCCTGCAGATTCAGCCAAAAGGATTTTGGAACATTCAGCACATATTCCAATCCCATAGCAAACTTTGCGGAGATACCCTTTTTTCCTTTTATAACACTATTCACATAAGCTGCCGAAACCCCGGTTCCTGCGGCAAGTTCTGCCTGGGATATTTCTCTTTCTTCCAAAACTTCAGCAAGAGTTTCTCCTGGATGGATCAATAAATTATGGGATATACCAGTTTTCTGTACTGCCATGATAATCACTCACCCCTTCTATTTCTATTTCACTGCAAATCATAATGGTATCCTGCGATGCGTTTGGCTCAATAATCAGTCTCACATGGGGCGCCACATGCAGAGAATAGCGAATTTGTTTATATCCTTTTAACTGTTCCGGTTTTCCCAAACCCAATTTCAGAAAATCACCAAAACATTCTGCCGCTTCTAACCGCACCATATGTTTCTTAATGGTTCTCACCCATTCAAAAGGTATTTTTCTCTGCATCTTATTATAATCCTGAAAGTATTTCTTTACTTTCTCATTTGCATACGTTATTTTCACTCAAGACCCCTCACTTAAATTAACCTTTTGGTTAATTTATTATGTCATATTATTCTCATACTGTCAATATATTACAGCAATTCCCCCAATCTTTCAATATCTTCCGGCCTGGTAGACCAGCTTGTGACAAGTCGGATCACAGTATGTCCTTCCTCCAGTTTCTCCCAAACGCTGAAGCTCACATACTTCTTCAATTCCTCCACCTGACTGTCCTTCAGTATCAGAAACTGCTGATTGGTGGGAGATTCCAGGTAAAACGGACACCCCTTCTCTTTCAAAAGCGTTTTCAGCCGTTCTGCCATCTCTATCCCATGACGGCCGATTTCCAGATACAGATCATCTGTAAACAGGGTGTCAAACTGTATTCCCAACAGCCGCCCCTTCGCCAACAGAGCCCCATGCTGCTTTACCGCGGTGAGAAAATGCCTGGGCGCATTTTGGTTCGGAAATACCACTGCTTCCCCGCACAGAGCCCCCACCTTGGTGCCTCCGATGTAAAATACATCGCAGATGGCGGCAATATCCTGCAAGGTCATATCACTTTCTTTACTCATCAGCCCATATCCCAGCCGCGCGCCGTCTAAAAACAGCGGCATACGGTATTTTCTGCAGATTTCTCCAATCTGGGCCAATTCTTTTTTCTGGTACAGCGTCCCATACTCTGTTGGATGGGATACATACACCATCCCAGGGAACACCATATGTTCATAAGATTCATCCTGGTAAAATTTCCGGAGCAGTTCTTCCAGTTCCCCCGGATCTATTTTTCCGGAATGCTCCGGAAGCGCAAGCACCTTATGGCCAGTGCACTCAATGGCTCCGGCTTCATGCACATTGATATGGCCTGTTTCGGCAGCAACCACTCCTTCATGCCCCTTCAGCATGGAAGAAATCACTACTGCATTGGTCTGAGTGCCTCCCACCAGAAAAAATACCTGGGCCCTGGGACAGCCGCATGCATTTCTGATTTTCTCCCGTGCGCTTTCACAATAAGGGTCCATCCCATATCCAGGGGCTGCCTGGAAATTTGTCTCAGATAAACGCTGCAGTATTTGGGGATGCGCCCCTGTGGTATAATCATTTTCAAAAGAAATCATTATGTGCTCCTCCTTATTTTTCAAATTCTCTCCTTGCACAATCCCAGCTCTATTGTTATCATAGAGGCAGATCAAAATCACAATTATTTTGAATTCAGGGAGGTACAGACTATGAATAAAATCATTGGATTTATCGGCGGCGGCAATATGGCAAGCGCCATCATCGGGGGAATCCTCCAATCCGGCCTTGCCGAAAAAGACCAGATCATTGCCAGTGACAAACTGGAAAGAGCCCGCAGTTTATTAAAAGAGCAGTTTGGCATCCGCGCCACAGAAAACAACCGGAAAACAGCAGAAACAGCAGATATCTTATTTCTGGCGGTAAAACCGCATTTTTTCCCGGACGTAATTGCAGAAATCAAAGACAGTGTCCGCAGCGATACCCTTCTGGTGTCCATTGCTGCAGGCCAGTCCATTTCAGCCATTGAAAACCGCTTCGGCAAAGCCATCCGTCTGGTACGCGCAATGCCAAACACTCCGGCTCTGGTAGGGGCGGCCATGAGCGCCCTCAGTCCCAACAAAGAAGTAAGCGAAGCAAATCTGGCGGAAGTAACTGCTATCTTTGAAAGCTTCGGAGCCTGCGAGGTTGTCCCTGAAACCATGATGGACACAGTAGTAGGCGTTTCCGGTTCTTCTCCCGCCTATGTCTATTTATTTATTGAAGCAATGGCAGACGCCGCAGTGGCGGACGGAATGCCCAGAGCCCAGGCTTACAAGTTCGCTGCCCAGGCTGTCCTTGGCTCTGCCAAAATGGTTCTGGAAACCAATACCCACCCAGGGCCCTTAAAAGACGCTGTCTGCTCTCCCGGCGGCACTACCATTGAGGCTGTGGCTGTCTTAGAAGAACAGGGACTGCGCAACGCCGTCATCAAAGCCCAACGGGCCTGTGTGGAAAAATCCAGAGAACTGGGAAAAGCGAATTCCTGATATCCGGTCATTTTCTGGCAGATTCATTCCTGCACAAACGCACGCAGCAACTCTAACTCAACTTCTGAAATATCCGCTTCCACCGGATACTGGATGAAGCAGGCCTTCATCTTTTTGCCGTGCATACCCTCCTTTCTGGCAGATCTGCCTGCCAGGAAGAAAGCGGTTGCCCCGGTATGGATTTTCACCTTTTCCTGCAGCTGCTTTTTGGTATAAAATTCCAGAGAGGCTTCCTCGCACTCATATTCAATCTGCAGATTCCGCATTCCCGGCGGACAGATTTCCTGTATATAATCCATCAGCAGTTTATAATCCTCCTGGGAAAATCCCTCCTCCGAAGCCTGTTCCGCCTTTAGTTTATTATATTTTTCTTTCATTTCGGAAAGCGTGTCCGCAAGTTCAATGTAATTGATGCAATATGAAATTTCTCTCTGCAGCTTTTCACAGTAAAATTTCTGCATTTTTCCATCCTGCTGCCCCACCGCCGCTTTTATACTCTGATTCACTGGAATATGGTAATGCCGGGGCTCCGTGATAATTTCCAGAGTTTTTAAATCCTCTTCTGAAAAGGGCATCTTCTCATATTCCCCTTCCAGCTCCATCAGCAAATACTGCACCATGGACAGGGGGCGTTTTTCCAGAAAGCCAAAGGAAACCCCGTGAAACATCAGCTGATACACAATCCCCCTTCCCTCCAGATTATATTCCTCCATTCTGCCTCCGCTTCCGGAACGGAATCCGTATTCTTTTCCATTGATCCGAATTCCCCGAATCACTTCCAGAAGATTGCGTTCCCCTTCGTTCAGTTCCATCATCTTTTCTTCCCAAAGCGTAAGGGTTCCCTGCCGGCGTTTCTTTTCCATTTTCACACGCTCTTCCTGAAGTTCCGTAACATCCTCATCTTCCGCAAACAGGCACAGGGTCAGCCTGTTTTCTTCCCGGAATATCACTGCCAAAAGCGCCGATTCTCCGGAAATCTCCAGTTCCATCCCCGGATACAGAGCTTCCTCAAACTTGTGCATGCAGCAGCGAATATCTTGTATTGTCATATTTCTCCTCCAATCAGTACTTTTTTACCGCAAAATGCAAATCCATATTTTCGAATATTTTCTTTTGGAATCCCTCTGGCAGTCAGAGAGGCCTCGTAACGCTGCCGTTCAATCTGCCGCAGCGCCGCATCCACCGTATCAGACAGATCCTTCTCTTCGCTGCTTTGCACTTTAAATTCCAGTATCATTGCCGGATCACTTTTTTCTTTCGGCTCCAGCATAACATCATATCTGCCAAACCCGCTCTCCCGATTGGAAGTAAGCACATATCTGCCGTTTAATTCCACCATCAGTCCTAATACAAAGCCATGGTAAAAACGTTCAGGTTCTCCTCCCGAAAGACTCTTTCCCGTATCAAAATAACTGAACACAGCCAATGCTACTTTATTCATATAATAATTCATTGCGGTCAAATCGCCCTTCAGCAATGCTTTTACAAAATCATTATATTCTTCTTCATATTCTCCAAACCAATCACGGATCATCTGCTCAAACATAATCTGCACCTCTTTATTCGTCAGCGCCAAATTATAATTCCAGCGTCCTGTAAATTCATCAAATTCCACTCCCACCGCCTTTAAATATCCGCTGGCAAGCAGCAGGCTCCAAATGGCATTTTTTCTTACCTTCAATTGATTATATACAATCTGTTCATCCATGTCTACTTTCAGAATTCTGCCTTGCATTAATTCTTCAAAATCCTGCTTTACTTTCCTGCTTCCCTCCTGAAGCAGTTTTCCAAGCAGGCTGTTGGAACTGGTATTTACCCAGTAAGCCCCCAATTCCCGATTATCCAAATAATTAATCACAGACCAGGGATTGTAAATATCACTCTTACCTCCAAATGTAAAACCATCATACCAGGTTTTCACCTGCTGTTTTCGATCAGATAAACCGAATTCATCCAATGCCGCAAAAACTTCTTCTTCTGTGAATCCAAAACTTTCCGCATACTCTTTTGATGTGGTGGTCACTACTTTCAGATTATTCAGGTCTGAAAAAACAGATTCTTTACTGACTCTGGTAATCCCCGTCATAATCGCCCGTTCCAGATATGGATTTGTTTTAAATGTAGAATGGAACAGGCCTCTGATTAATTCCACTGCTTCTTCCCAATAACCGCTGACATAAGCTTCCTGCATGGGAGTATCATATTCATCCAGAAGAATAATCACTTTTTTTCCATAATAGCGATATAGATAATTTGCCAGAGCTTTCAAAGAATAGGAAATTTCATTGGTTTCCATGGCTACAGATATATTCTGAAACTCTTTTTTCTCACATTCATTCAGCGCATCGCTTTTCAAAAGAAAATCATATTGGTTATATACTGCCTTGATAATTCTGCACAATTTTTTTCTCATCTGCCCGCAGCTGGTTTCTTTGATATCTGCAAAACTCAGAAAAATTACCGGATACGTTCCCTGCAATTGACGGAACCGTTCATTTTCCCAAATCGAAAGCCCTTCAAATAAATCTCCCCGATTGTTATATTCCACAGAGAAAAACTGTTCTGTCATACTCATATTCAACGTTTTGCCAAATCTTCTGGGGCGTGCAATTAAGGTCACAGGATCATCCGCCTCCCACCACTCTCGAATAAAATCTGTTTTATCTACATAAAAAATATTTTTCATTCTTACAGTTTCAAAATTCTGGTGCCCAATTCCTGTTTTTCTTGCCATTACCATACCTCTTTTCTGCTCTCTTAGAACCTATTATACTGTATCGCTCCTGAGAATACAATTTTTTTCCTGATTTCCAAAAACACAGGAAGTCTCACAATACTTTTCACAGTTTCAGAAGAAAATTTTGTAATTTTTCCCATTGTCATCCAAGGGATTTCTCTTTATAATGGAATTATCTTGTTTCACTTGCTAAATTCTGAATTGTTACGAGATATGCCGCCTGAATGCCGCGGCTCCTGACGGAACCTGGCAGGGAGGCAGTAAATAGAAAGGAGCTTATATTATGTGGGCTTACGAAAGTGTGTTTTATCAGATTTATCCCCTGGGATTCTGCGGCGCTCCCTTTGAAAATGACGGCGTCAGCGAAAGCCGGATTTTAAAGGTGAAAGAATGGATTCCCCATCTGGAACAATTAGGGGTGAACGCCATTTATTTTTCCCCGCTGTTTGAATCAGACACCCATGGCTACAATGCCAGGGATTACCGCAGCATCGACGTGCGTCTGGGCACCAATGAGGACTTTAAAGAGGTGTGCACGGCGCTCCACAAAGCCGGTATCCGCGTTGTGTTAGACGGCGTGTTTAACCATGCCGGACGGGGATTTTTTGCATTCCAGGATGTGGTGCAGAACCGGGAAAATTCCAGATACCGCGACTGGTTCCACATTGATTTCAACGGCAATTCCAACTATAACGACGGATTGTGGTATGAAGGATGGGAAGGCAATTACGATCTGGTCAAATTAAACCTCAGAAATGAAGAAGTCATTCAATACCTTCTGGAAAGCATTGATCTGTGGGTGAAAGAATGGGACATTGACGGACTTCGCCTGGATGTTGCCTATTGCCTGGATCATGATTTTGTCCGGAGACTGCGCAGCCACTGCGACAGCCTGAAAGAAGATTTTTTCCTGGTGGGAGAAATGCTTCACGGAGATTACAACCAGCTTGTCAATGACGCCATGCTGCATTCAGCCACCAATTACGAATGCTATAAGGGACTTCACTCCAGCTTCAATTCCATGAACATGTTCGAGATCAATCATTCTCTGCTGCGTCAGTTTGGGCCGGAAAACTGGACATTGTACAAAGGAAAGCATCTCCTGAGCTTTGTGGACAACCACGATGTTTCCAGAATTGCCACAATACTGGGCAATGCTTCCCACCTTCCGCTGATTTATGCACTGGCCTTCGGTATGCCGGGCATTCCCTGTGTTTACTACGGCAGCGAATGGGGAACTGAAGGAGATAAGAAAAACGGCGATCCAAGCCTGCGGCCCAGCTTCGATGCGCCAAAGTGGAATGAACTGACTGACTGGATTGCCCTTCTTGCAGCTGCGAAAAAGAACTCCAACGCGCTGAATTACGGTGATTTCCGCTCTGTGGTACTGACTAATAAGCAGTGTATCTTTGAACGGAAAACAGACAGTGAACGGGTGCTGGTTGCCATCAACGCAGACAGCGAACCTTACACCGCCCATTTCGACGCAGGATGCGGAATGGCAGAAGATTTAATTTCCGGAGAATCCCATGACTTCGGGGGCGGAAGCGAATTGCCTCCTTACAGTGCATATTTCTGGAAATGTGAGAAATAAAATACAAATCAAGGCCGTTGGAAAATGACTGGTTCCTGCAATATATGCTGTGATTTATAATCATGGTCATATATGGTGTGGGAATCCCATTTTCTGACAGCCTTTTTATTTGGACAATATCAACGTACATGGCCTGTATGAAACAGCTGCAGCGCTACTTTTTGCTGCAAACCCTTCCCAACCGGTTAAACCAGCTCTGAGGCAGCATCAGCCCAAAGATAATTCCCAGCACAATCGCCCCTGCAATCTTAAAGGTTTCCATTCCTTTTGCGGCGCATTGCTCCAACTCATTCATAATCAGATAATACGAGGTATAATATATTCCGGACCCAGGCACCAGTGTAAATATTCCTGTAATCAAAAACACCGTACTGGGCATTTTCCGAACCGCCGACAAAATCCTGGCAATCAACGTAAGCACCAAAGCAGCCCAGATAGAGGCAAGAACTGTGCCTGTCCCTTTAGATATGCAGAACAGATACACCATCCAACCGACAGCCCCATTAATTCCGCACAGCAGATACTCAGAACGAGGCACATGAAACAACACCGCAAAAGCAATGGTAGCAGCCATAGAGATCAAAATCTGATCTGTCATAGCAAAAATGCGCCTCCTCCCATCAATTGAAATATCTTAATTACTCCGCCTACCCCAATGGCAATACACATGCCGGTCAGCAATGCGTCAATCATCCGGATACTTCCTGACAGATAATCTCCGTTAAATAAATCCCGGATAGCGGTAGTCAGCGCCACTCCCGGCACCAGGGGAATAATTCCGCCAATTACTACTTTATCTGACAATATTCCGGCTCCGGCCGCAAACAGCAGCAAACTTCCCGCCGTCACCAGCGCACTTCCCAGAATATTCATAAGAAATCTGGAAGCATGATAGTTGGCTGCAAGAATCAGAAAAATCTCCAGAAACACTCCCAGAAAAAAAGATACCATACTGTCATAGGGACGCCCTCCCAACAAATAGCAAAATCCTGCGCTGCCGACGCCGCAGGCAAAAATCATTGCCAATTTTCCTTCACTGTATGAATTCCTGCACTGTTCCAACCGCTCAAAGGCTTCTGAAATACTGCATTTTTTTTCACATATTTCCCGGGACAGCTGGTTAATTTCCGCCACCCGTTGTAAATTCACCTCGCCAATGGGCACATAGCGCACCATACTTCCGGCATCCTCCCGCTGTTCATAGACTGTGGCAAAGATTCCGTTGGTGATTACAAACACATGGTAATCTTCGATTCCATAGGCTTCCAGAATGCGGCTCACCGTCTCCTGCACACGGTAAATTTCACCGCCGCTTTTTAACAGCACCTCGCCCACTGATATGGCAAGGTTCAATGTTACTTTACTTTCCGGCATGTTGCTGTTATCCTTTCAGAAAAGTTTTTTCTTTATAATGCCTCTGTAAGCTCTTCCATATTCCCAAATATAAGAAAAGCGTCGGCATCAGAAAAGCAGTGGGGTTATTTACCATACTCTGGGCCATATAACTGAATATCATAACGGTTCCCATCATCAGTACCGGAGCATGGCGGGACGGTTTTCCTGCCAGCAGGGCGCTGCTGATCAGAAGCCCGAAATAACTGACTGTCCCAAATATTCCCGTAATAGACAAAAACTGAAGCAATTCATTGTGGGGATCTATAATCCGTCCCCCGTAACTTGCCAGTTCCGCCCCCTGGTATTCATACAGGAACAAGTGAAAGGTATTCAGCCCGTATCCGAAAAATTTTCTGCCCGCCGGCAGCTTTTTCCAGGCAATCCAGGTCTGCTTCCAAATCACGCCCCGGCCGCTTCCGAAATTATCCTGCAGCTTCAGCCGGTTCATCCACTGAAGTATCCCATCCCACTGCTTTTCCCCGGACAGATTGGCGATCAACACTGCAGCAGCCGCAAGGCCAAAGAAAACTGCTATCAATATGAACAATACTCTGCGTATGTTCCGATAAGGAATCTCCCATTTTTTCTTTTCCGCTGTTATCACAAGAATCAAAAGAAAAATCAGAAAAACTCCCTCTGCCAGCAGCACAGTCCTGCTGATCATAAAATTCTGTAACTTCAGCCCTAAAAATAGCTGTTTCATAAATGCATCCGTGTTTCCTGCGCCTGCAGCCAGCGTCAGCTTCAAAATCAGGCTTGCGCCCCAGAACATCAGGCACACTTCCAGAAAACGTCTGGCATAATCATGATTTTTCAGTGAAAACCAGAGCATTACCAGAAAAGACATGCCCAGGCCCAATATCCAACCATCCGTATTTGATGCATAGGCTCCATAGAAACCCAATGTCAAAAATATACCATAGAGCCCCCTGGAAAGCAAGCCGTCTGAAAGATAATACAATACCATTCCCACCGGAAGCGTCATACAAAAATACGTACCGCAGGCGTTTACATTCCCGATTGTACTTGCAAACATTCCAATCTGATTCGGCTGCATATCATCCCACAGATGGAATACATTTATGCCCCAGAACTGCAGAATTAAAATCAGGCTTACCAGTCCGCCGGAAATCAGGAAAATCCAGGCGATCCAAATCCCCGGCCGCAGATATTTTCCCAAAATCACGTATACCGCAATGCAGAGCGCAAACATAATTGCCCCCAAATGTCTCCCGTCTGTGCCATAAAAAGATTCTGAGGGGTTCACAGAACATACAGTGGCAATGATCACCGTCGCCGCCAGACCAATGGCAAACCAGGAATCTATGGGGATCTGTTTCAGCGTCTCTTTCAGATCTTTCTTTGCATTTGCTGTTTTCTTTCCTGTTTTTCCAGTTTTTCGCTCCTGCAGATATCCGGTTCCGGCAAGTATCACCGTCAGTACCGTTAAACCGGCGCCGCAGAAATAGAAAAACATCATTTTAGCCTCCGCAATATTGAAGTAGCCGTCCTGGAAAAACAGAGGGAAGAACCCCAACATAAGGATGACGAAGAGGGATGCTATGGCTGCTTCCATTTTATTTATAAGTTTCATTTATGGTTTTCCTCCCTGTGAAGCTCATATGCCTTGTTACCATTCCGATTAAAGACTATCATACCTTATTTTCAATTTCAAGGTCTTTCTCCCTATAATGTCGTTCCATACTCTTTAGAATTCCCAGATAAATAAAGAATGTAGGAATAATAAAAGTTGTAGGGCTATTAACCATTCCCCTTGCTAAATAACTGCATATCATAACGGTTCCCATCATCATTACCGGATAACGGCGGGACATTTTTCCTGCTGATATTGCTGTGCTTACTAGTAGACCAACATAACTGATAAGTCCTAAAATTCCTGTTGTAGAAAGGAAATACAAAATTTCATTGTGAGGATCTATTGTTCTGGTAGCTGCCTTGATAAGTTCTTCTGCACCTTGAGAATAATATAACTGATGAAAACAATTTACACCATAACCTAAAACCTTCTGCAAAAAAGGTAATCTCATCCATACCCACATAGTATGCTTCCAAATGATTCCTCTTCCACTGCCAAACGCATCCTGTAACTTTAAATAATTCATCCACTGCAGAGAACCTTCCCAAAGTTTATCCTTTGAAGAATTAACAATTAGAAACAACAATGTGATAACTCCAACTAAAATTAGTAAAAAACCAAAAAAAATTTTTCTGATTTTCTGATATGGTATTTCTAATTTTTTCTTCTCTGCAATTTCTACTATACCTATACATAACGCAAGCAAAACTGCTTCCAACAACAAGACATATCTATTGAGCATCATATTTTGTAACCGTAACCATCCAAAAATCTGCATCATAAACGCATCTGTATTATTTTGATTTAAGAAGATTGTAATTTTTAAAAGCATACTGCTGACCCAAAATAACCCACATAATTCCAAAAAGATTTTTATAGATTTATGTGTATGCAAAGAAAACCATAACAACACCAAAAAAGCAACCCCAATTCCTACAATCCAACTATCCGTATTTGTTGCATAAGACGCATAAAAGCCTACTATCAGAAATACTCCATAAATCGTTTTAGAAAAAATGGTCTTTGAGCAGTAATACAACACCATCCCTACAGGAAGTATCATACAAAAATAGCTTGCACATGCATTTGTATTCCCAATAGTAGTCAAATACACACCATACTCATTTGACAGCATCCCATCCCACATATGCAAAATATCTTTGCCAAAAAACTGAAAAATCAATAATCCAAATAAAATACTATTGGCAATTAATACAGTCCAGGCCATCCATATACCTGGTTTTAAATATTTCCCTAAAATAATGTAAACACAAATACAAAGCAAAAATAACCCTGAACCTAGTTTTCTACCATCAGTTCCCCAAAAAGACTCCATTGGTTCAACTGAAAAAACAGTGGAGATAAACACAGCCAAAAGAAAAAATGCTACAAACCAGGAGGAAAGAGAGAACTTTGAAAAGTAGTTTCTCCATTCTTTTACGATAATAGAAAAAAAACCTTTTACTAACATTTTTTGTTTCAAATTTAATAATCTTTCCAAAAACGTAAATAATATTGATAAACCAATCAAACCACAAGCAGAAATTACAAAGAAATTTTTTTTCGCATCTGATATATTAAAATAAGCATCCTGATAATATAAAGGAAAAAATCCTAACATAAGAATAACAAATATTCCTGCTATACTTCTTTGAAACTCGTTGATAATACTCCTACCCTGCAAACTTCGATTTTTCTTTGCTTTCTTTTTCATTTTCTCTCCTATGCATAAAAGAGCACCTGAACAGTCTCCTGCTCAGGTGCATCTTACAATTCATACTTCTCAAACAATAATGTTATAGAGACCTTATTTCTTCTTTACCGTTACTTTAAAGGTTGCTACTTTACCTTTCTTAGTAACTACAGTAATATCTGCTTTACCAGCTTTCTTTCCTTTAACAACACCTTTGCTGGTTACAGTTGCAACCTTCTTATTAGATGATGTACAAGACTTAATGGAATCTCCTTTACCTTTTAAGGTAATCTTAAGGGTCTTTCCTACCTTTACATTTCCTTTAGTTTTAGAAAGGCTAGCTTTTCCTTCAGATACCGTCACTACACATTTAGCGGATTTCTTATCAGCTTTTACAGTGATAGTTGCTACACCGGCTGCTTTTCCAGTTACAATACCATCTTTTACAGTTGCTACTTTCTTATTAGAAGTAGTCCATTTCAATGTGCTTGTAGCTTTCTTCGGGCTTAAGGTCGCCTGTAATGCAAGGGTTTCACCTTTCTTTAAGCTTGCAGTCTTCTTCAATGTAACTTTTGTTGCTTTCTTTGCCTTCTTTACTACTTCTACTTTTACAGTTGCTTTCTTACCGCCTGCTGTTGCAGTAATCGTAGCTTTACCAGTCTTATTTTTCTTAGTAGAAACTACACCCTTGTTATTAACAGATGCAACACTTGACTTACTGGACTTCCAAGTTACTTTCTTATCTGTAGCATTCTTTGGTGCAACAGATGCCCCAAGTGTTACTTTCTTACCTGCTACTATGTAAACTGTTGATTTTCTATTAAGTGTTACTTTGCTTACCGGAACTACTGTGGTCGTTGCAGTAGGCTCTGTTACAGTCACTTTACATGTTGCTTTAACAGTCTTATCAGCATCGCTGGTAACTGTAATAGTTGCTTCACCTTTTGCAACTGCTGTAACTGTTCCGTCCGTTGCTACAGTTGCAACTGCAGCTTTATCTGTAGTCCAAGCTACTTTTGCATTAGTTGCTCCTGTTACTGTTGCTGTAAGTTTCTGTGTCTTACCTTTTTCAAGGGAAATAGCAGTTTTATCTAATTTTACTTCAACTTTAGCTGGTGCAGGACTTACAGTTATTGCATGTGTTGCTGTTCCTGTTTTTCCATTGCTGTATGTTACTGTTGCTGTAACATTCACAGAACCTGCAGTCTTACCATTTACTGTTACTTTGTTTCCTGCTGCTTTTAATTCTACATTTTTGTTAGTTGCTGACCAAGTTACTGCTGACACTGCTCTTGCACTGCTATTATATGTTTTCGCAACTTGTTCCTCACTGTCATCACCTGTTGTTCCTGGTTTGTTTGAATCATCACCTGTTGTTCCTGGTTTGTTTGAATCATCACCTGTTGTTCCTGGTTTGTTTGAATCATCATCTGTTGTTCCTGGTTTGTTTGAATCATCATCTGTTGTTCCTGGTTTGTCGCCAGCAACTGAATCTGTCACTTTTGCCTCCAGAGTAACACTCTCTCCTACTGTAACTTTGTCTGGTCCGCTTATTGAAATAGTTCCGTCTTTTGCTTCAGCTGCCTGCGCAAATGCTCCATCCACAAAAACAGTGGTCAGGCATACACAGAAAGCCAAAAACATTGCAAGGAACTTTTTCAAGCTTCCTTTTTGGGTTTTCACCTGTAATTCTGTCATTACAAATCCTCCTTTAAAATTGTTGTTTTTCAGACATCCTTCGTTTTCTGTCTTGTTTATTAACATACCACTTTTTTTCAGGTTTGTCAATTCTATAGAACATATTAATATACTCTATCGAGTAATTTTCCCCCTGGAACTTTCTGGTATTCTCAGATTTCTCCGTATTTTATAGAAAATTTATCAAAATTTTATTGACAATTTGAATTTTTCACTTTATAATTCTGGCTAATACAAAATCTGTTTCTGTCATTACATATTTCGTATTCGTTAAGATAGCATTTCCAGAAAATGTATTCTGAAACCCTTTTTCATATGTACCCAGTATTACAGCAGACAATCTATATTTCGATACACAGGAACTGCCGGATTGCCCTTTGGCTAAACAAACGCTTTATGGGCGTATTGCGTGGAGGCGAAATCCACTGCTTACGGAGACTTAGGAAGGAAGGCTTTCCTGACTTCCTTAGACGCAGTTCACAGTTAGTTCGCCGGAACGCTGCCCAGTTTGTGTGTCAAAGGGCAATCCGGCAGTTCTGTCCGTATCCAAATATAAAACGTTCAACTAAATAAGGAGGTCCCTCTATCAAAACAAAATCCTATCCCCCATGGCAGGTCTATGACACCATCTTTAAGCGTATCTTCGCCCTTTCAGGCCCTGCTGTTATCCGTCTCATCAACGGTCTCTTTGAACGTGCTTTTCCTCTGGACAGCTCTGTTTCCTATCCCAACAAAGAACTTATCCGGCCTGATTTGAAACGCAGGTCTCTGGACATTCTGATCACTGTCGCTGAAACAGAAACCTTTCACCTGGAGGCCCAGATGACCAGGGATGAAATGATTGTCTTAAGGGTCTTTGAATACGGCTTCCTCTATGCCATGGCCTCCCGGAACGACCCCCGCTCCCTCCAGTTTCCGGAAGCCGCTGTTATTTACCTGAACCGTAAAAATGACCTCCGCAAAAAAGATGTTCTGCATATTTCTTTCGGCAGCCAGGGCAGCTTCGACTTTCAGGTGAAGAGCTTCATCTACTTAAAGCATACCGTAAAGGAGCTGGATCGGATGGGCATGGCCATCCTGATCCCCTTTCAGGCCCTCCGCCTCCGCAGACTCTTGGAGCGGCAGTTCCCCGCCCCGGCCTCCAATCAGCCCAATGCCCGTTCCCCGGCTTTCTCTTCTGAAGAATTCTCACGCTTGCAGGATGAAATCCGCCATGATATAATCGAAAGCATAACGACAAACCTTCAAACTGGCAGCATTACCGAGGATGATGCCGGACAGCTTTTAGACTTAACCTCCCTTTTATATGAACACATCCAAACTCATTTTTGTGAAAAACGGAAAGGAAACGCACTCGATATGAAACCATTATTTCCAGGAACCATTGAACTTCCCAATGACAAATACAGATTCCAGATTGCGGAGTTAAAAGAAGAAAATGCCAGATATGCGGATGAAAACGCCAAATTTGCAGATGAGATAATCCGTTATGCCAAAGAAAACGCTAAATTTGCGGATGAAAACGCCAGATTAAAAGCCCGTATCGCAGAGTTGGAAGCCAGACAGGGCGGGCATTGATTTTTTCAAAATCCCAACGGCTCCCTTTTTTCACATGCACCCAGTGTTACAGCGGACAATCTATATTTCGATACACAGGAACTGCCGGATTGGTTTGTGTGTCAAAGGGCAATCCGGCAGTTCTGTCCGTATCCAAATATAAAACGTTCGACTAAATAAGGAGGTTCTTCTATCAAAACAAAATCCTATCCCCCATGGCAGGTCTATGACACCATCTTTAAGCGTATCTTCGCCCTCTCCGGCCCTGCTGTCATCCGTCTCATCAACGGTCTCTTTGAACGTGCTTTTCCTCTGGACAGCTCTGTTTCCTATCCCAACAAAGAACTTATCCGGCCTGATTTGAAACGCAGGTCTCTGGATATTCTGATCACTGTCGCTGAAACAGAAACCTTTCACCTGGAGGCCCAGATGACCAGGAATGAAATGATTGTCCTAAGGGTCTTTGAATACGGCTTCCTCTATGCCATGGCCTCCCGGGACGATCCCCGCTCCCTCCAGTTTCCGGAAGCCGCTGTTATTTACCTAAACCGTAAAAATGACCTCCGCAAAAAAGATGTTCTGCATATTTCTTTCGGCAGCCAGGGCAGCTTCGACTTTCAGGTGAAGAGCTTCATCTACTTAAAGCATACCGTAAAGGAGCTGGATCGGATGGGCATGGCCATCCTGATCCCCTTTCAGGCCCTCCGCCTCCGCAGACTCTTGGAGCGGCAGTTCCCCGCCCCGCCCTCCAATCAGCCCAATGCCCGTTCCCCGGCTTTCTCTTCTGAAGAATTCTCACGCTTGCAGGATGAAATCCGCCATGATATAATCGAAAGCATAACGACAAACCTTCAAACTGGCAGCATTACCGAGGACGACGCCGGGCAGCTTTTAGACTTAACCTCCCTTTTATATGAACACATCCAAACTCATTTTTGTAAAAAACGGAAAGGAAACGCACTCGATATGAAACCATTATTTCCAGGAACCATTGAACTTCCCAATGACAAATACAGATTCCAGATTGCGGAGTTGAAAGAAGAAAATGCCAGATATGCGGATGAGATTATTCGGTATGCGGATGAAAACGCTAAATTTGCAGATGAGATAATCCGTTATGCCAAAGAAAACGCTAAATTTGCGGATGAAAACGCCAGATTAAAAGCCCGTATCGCAGAGTTGGAAGCCAGGCAGAACGATCATTGATTTTTTCAAAATCCCAACAGCGCCCTTTTTCATATGCGCCCAGTATTACAACGGACAATCTATATTTCGATACACAGGAACTGCCGGATTGCCCTTTGGCTAAACAAACGCTTTATGGGCGTATTGCGCGGAGGCGAAATCCACTGCTTACGGAGACTTAGGAAGGAAGGCTTTCCTGACTTCCTTAGACGCAGTTCGCAGTTAGTTCGCTGGAGCGCTGCCCAGTTTGTGTGTCAAAGGGCAATCCGGCAGTTCTGTCCGTATCCAAATATGAAACGTTCGACTAAATAAGGAAGTTCTTCTATCGGACGACGCCGGGCAGCTTTTAGACTTAACCTCCCTTTTATATGAACACATCCAAACTCATTTTTGTGAAAAACGGAAAGGAGACGCTATCGATATGAAACCATTATTTCCAGGAACCATTGAACTTCCCAATGACAAATACAGATTCCAGATTGCAGAGTTGAAAGAAGAAAATGCCAGATATGCGGATGAAAACGCCAAATTTGCAGATGAAAATGCCAAATTTGCAGATGAAATTATTCGATATGCGGATGAAAACGCCAGATTAAAAGCCCGCATTGCAGAGTTGGAAGCCAGACAGGGCGGGCATTAATTTTTTCAAAATCCCAACAGACCGTTATATGCCGCTACAAAGTAATGGTTTTCCCAACTTCCGCCAACACACATTTATCGCCCAGCGCTTCCCTGATTGCCGCAATTGCCAATATTCCGGTGCAATGCAGCGGAACTGTCACATCTATCTTTAATTCCTGCAGGGATGCTGTAGTTCGCTCCAACTGTTTGGCGCTGCAGCCTTTCAGATGCATTCCTGCCACAAGGCTGTGTATGTGTTCCCCCGGAAAAGAAGCCTGCACATAATACAGGCAATTGATGATTCCAGGATGTGCGCACCCTGCAAATACGCATAATCCCTGTTTTTCCCGGAACACAAGAAGCTGTTCATCTTCCATCGTATCTGCAATTATTTCCCCGGACTGCCGCATCTCTGCTGATACTTCTTTCAGAAATCTGGCAGACACAGATTCAAACTCTGTGATACAGGGAATTTTCGACAAAAGATATACATTTTCTGCAATTTCTGTGCATCCTGCACCAGTGCAGATAAGATTTGCCTGTTCTTTCATCCACTTTTTAGCATTCTCATGAATCCCGCCAAACAACAGTTCTCCTGTGGCCGGATTCCTGGAATATTTCCTGTCAAAAGCCCTTTCATTCACATACACAGGGATTTTCAGCCGTTTTCCATTGGAATTCTGCTTTCCTATCCACTCCGTCATTCCTCCGCAGTGGTCATAATGCCCATGGCTTAAAATGATCCCGTCCAGGCATTCCATATCCAGCTTCATGTTCCCGGCATTCTTAAGGAACACCCCGGACTGTCCCATATCAAAGAGATATCTCTTTTTTCCTGTTTCAATCCACAAAGACAGTCCGTGTTCCCCTAAAAACCCTCTTTTATACACTGTATTTTCCGTCAGAATTTTTACGTCCATTTTCTTTCACTCTTGTCATTTTTACTGTACAGATTCTATGGAAAGAATTTTTATGTCCATTCTTCTTTCACTCTCTGCTGCTCTTTTGCCTGTATAATCGCTTCATTCAAAGAAAGCATTTTCGCATCCAGCATTGACACAATTCCGGCGCATTCCTGCAAGTCCCGGCTGATATATTCCGGAGCATTTCCCTCAAATTTGTAATAAATCTTATGCTCCAGGCTGGCCCAGAAATCCATGGCTATGGTTCTGATCTGAATTTCAACCTTTGTATCCACCACCCCGTCAGTCAGAAAAATAGGGACTGTCACTAACATATGATAACTCTTATATCCGCTGTCCTTCGGATTCTTAATATAATCTTTAATTGAAACTACGGTCAGATCATTCTGCCTTCCAATCATCTCTGCTAACCGGTAAATATCAGAGGTAAAAGAGCACACCACCCGGATTCCGGCAATATCATTGATATGCTTCACCATATTTTCAATGGTGCTTTCGTATCCATGGCGTTTCAGCTTCTTTACAATGCTTTCCGGAGACTTAATTCTGGACTTTACATATTCTATGGGGTTATACTTATGTACATGTCGGAATTCGTCATTTAAAATATCAACTTTGGTACCCACTTCTTTCAAAGCCGAATTGTATAAGAAAATAACCGTTTCCCAACTGGTTACCCCTTCATTAAACTTAACGGGTACTTCCATTTTCTTTTTCTTTCCATCCTTTCTGTTTATTCTCAGGACGCCGGCTTACTCTCCAGAACTTTCTCAATTGTCACTAATTTTACGCATATCACAAAAATATCCGTTGCAATCTTCAGATCCTCCAACGTAGGATACGTAGGCGCAATACGGATTGTGCTGTCTTTGGGGTCTTTTCCGTAAGGGTAGGGCGCTCCGGCAGGCGTCATTGTCACGCCGGCCTTCTTTGCTTTCGCCACAATGGACTTTGCACAGCCTTCCAACGCTTCAAAAGCAATAAAATATCCACCCTTGGGCGCGATCCAGCTTCCGGCGCCTGTTCCTTCCAATTCACGCTCAAAGGTCTCAATAATCATTTCAAATTTCGGACGCAGAATATCTGCGTGTTTCCTCATATGCTCTGTCATGCCGTAAATATCTTTGAAAAATCTTACGTGGCGGAGCTGGTTTACTTTGTCATGGCCTATGGTTGCTATCTGCATCTGTTCTTTGATTTCCACCAGGTTGTTGGCTGATGCTGCAATAGCCGCCACACCGGAACCCGGGAAACTGATTTTGGAAGTGGAGCAGAATTTGTATACCATATCCGGATTGCCTGCGCGCTTGCACTCAGCCAGAATTTCCACCAGATTATCCTGATCAATATCATAAAGATGATGCACGCCGTATGCATTATCCCAGTAAATGCGGAAATCCTTCGCTGCCGGCTTCAGCCTGGCAAAACGGCGGACTGTTTCATCGGAATAAGTGATTCCCTGGGGATTGGAATATTTCGGCACGCACCAGATTGCCTTAATGGACTCGTCTTTGCTGACTAAATCTTCCACCATATCCATATCCGGGCCGGTAGAAAGCATAGGTACATTAATCATTTCTATTCCAAAGTATTCTGTAATGGCAAAATGCCTGTCATATCCCGGCACCGGACACAAAAACTTCACTTTGTCCAGTTTGCACCAGGGCGTATTGCCCATTACCCCGTGGGTCATGGATCTGGAAACTGTATCGTACATAATATTCAAACTGGAATTTCCATAAATTATAATATTATCCGGATGGCACTCAATCATATCTCCCAGAAGTACCTTTGCCTCCCAAAGCCCGTCCAGTACGCCGTAGTTCCGGCAGTCTGTTCCATCTTCACAGCTCAGATCTGTACTGCTGTTCAGCACATCCATCATTCCCATAGACAAATCCAACTGTTCCGCAGAGGGTTTTCCTCTGGACATATCCAGTTTTAAACCGCTCTTGGCATATTTCCGGTAAGCCGCTTCCAGAGCTGTTTTCTCCTTCATCAATTCTTCCCTGCTCATTTCCTGATATGACTGCATTTTTCATTCCTCCTGAACTTCCATTTTTGAACTGTCCACAACAGTCTTATTTTCTCTTCTCTCTTTTCTCAACATTCCTATTATGCACTATTCCGTTCAGATTGTAAAGTATTTTCTTTCAGAAATTTACATATGTCCGCGAACAGAGGACTTTTCAATTATTCTGTCCGCCATTTGGAAAAACAGAAAAAACGGCCCCCGCTTATCCCTTTTTCAAAAAATCAAGATGGGATTTTATCTGTTTTTCATATCCGTTTTCTGTGGGCTCGTAGAATTTTTCTTCGGTGAGGCCGTCGGGCAGATATTGCTGTTCCACATAATGATTAGGAAAATTATGGGCATACAGATATCCCAGGCCCCGGCCCAGCTTCTGTGCGCCCCGGTAGTGGGAATCCCTGAGATGCGCCGGAACCGACGCTGTCTTTGTTGTTTTAACGATGTCCATGGCACGGCCGATGGCCAGGCAGGCGGCGTTGCTTTTAGGCGCGCTCGCCACATAAATGGCAGCCTGGGAAAGAATCAGCTGAGCCTCAGGCATTCCCACCCGTTCCACAGCCTGAGCCGCGCTGACCGCCACCACAAGGGCATTGGGATCTGCATTTCCCACATCCTCAGAAGCGCAGATCATAATCCGCCTGGCAATAAACTTTATATCCTCCCCGGCATAGAGCATTTTAGCCAGATAATAAACTGCCGCGTCCGGATCAGAGCCCCGCATGCTCTTGATAAAAGCAGAAATCACATCATAGTGATTATCTCCGGTTTTGTCATATTGTACCACTCTTTTCTGAATGCACTCTGAGGCAGCCTCCAGGGTAATATGGATTTTCCCATCCTCTCCCCGGGGCGTTGTAAGAACCCCCAGTTCAATGGCTGTCAGGGCAGCCCGGGCGTCTCCGTTTGCCATATCTGCCAGAAATTCCAGCGCCTCATCTTCCAACAGCGCCTCATAGCTTCCCATTCCTCTTTCCCGATCTGTAACTGCACGCATCAGGATCTCTTTGATCTCTTCTTTCTCCAGAGGCTTTAATTCAAAAATAATAGAACGGGACAAAAGCGCCCCATTCACTTCAAAATATGGATTTTCTGTGGTAGCGCCTATCAATATCACTGTGCCGTCCTCCACAAAGGGCAAAAGATAATCCTGCTGAGATTTGTTGAAACGGTGAATCTCATCAATGAACAGTATGGTTTTTTTCCCATACATTCCCTGATTATTCTTGGCCTGCTGCACCACCAGCTCCATGTCTTTTTTTCCTGCGGAGGTGGCATTAATCTGAGTAAACTCTGCACTGGTGGTATTGGCTATGACTTTTGCAAGCGTTGTTTTCCCGGTTCCCGGCGGACCGTAAAAAATAATGGAGCTGAGTTTATCTGCCATAATTGCACGGTACAGAAGCTTGTCCTTTCCTATGATATGCCGCTGTCCTGCCACCTCGTCCAAACTGACAGGGCGCAGACGGCTTGCCAGTGGAGCTTCTTTTTCCTGATTCTGTTCCCGCATATACTCAAATAAATCCATGTATTTTCCTCCTTTGCCTTGCCCTTTCCCTTATCTGCTAAATACGTCCCTGCACATCTTTTCTGTCAGCTTTTATCATCACATCCAACAGGAAATATCCCTCCTGGGTATAGCAAGCCATCTCTCCGCCCAGTCTTTTGGCCGCTTCCTGAATGGTGTAAAGACCAAATCCGTGCTCCGCTCCTCCCTTGGTACTGGGCGGCAGTTTTCCCTTTTCCACACAAAGTTCCGCGCTGCAGCGGTTTTTCAGCCGGATCATCAGAAATTCCCTGCTGTAACGAAGCTGCACAGACACTTCCCTCTGCTCCTGCGGAAGCTGCTCCACTGCATTCCAGGCATTTTCCAGACCGTTGGAAATAATCTGGCACAGCTCCATAAAGGGAAGGTTTTCCTCTCCTATTTGAAGATTCAGCTTTTGTTTTACGCCTGCACGATCAAATTTCTGGGAATAGTGGCTGAATATGGCATTCAGATATGGATTTACGCAGAACTGCTGCTGACGGGTTTCCCGTTCATAATCATTGACCATATTCTGCATATATTCCTGGGCTTCTTCTATTTTTCCGGAGGAAATCAAGCCGGACAGTGCGATGGAGTGGGCTTTCATGTCATGTTTTAGCTTCCGGATGTTCTGCTGATTCTCAAGCCTTGCCTCCAATTGTATGTTCTGTTCTTTCCAGATTAACTCTTCCTGCTGCTTGCGGTATAAAAGCAGCTGCCGGTAAAGAGATGCAAAAATTGTGGCATAGGTCAGAGGCATTAAAATCAAAATCATTACCGCCACCGGAACCGCCTCCGGCCGGCTGGTAACTATTGTCGGCTGATTCAGCGCCAGGTTCAGCAAAACATAATAGAACGCGGACATCAAAGCAAACAACCCCCATCCTTTGGAAACCGCATCCTGCAATTCGATATACGGTTTTCTCAGGCGACGAAATGCCAACCATTCGATGGCAGGAAAAAACAAAAGACGACTTATGAGCATGATGACGCATTTCCCGCCGCCCAGATAGAAATCAAGCATATTTGTCACGCCAAGCAGCCAGTATGCCGCTGTATCTGCCAGACAGAAGGTAAACAGGAACCGCCATTTCTTATCTTTAGAAATCCAGTAGAAAAAAATCAGGCTCGGAATCGTGCATGTAAAGATCAGAATTCTTCCCATCTGATCCGCCCCCAGTATTGCCATCCCTAATATATTAAGGATAATCAAAGGCAGCATTCCTGCAATAGTCAGGATCACCGTTTTCCTCTGGGAAAATCTGGGGCGGTACAGCATAATAAAGAGAATCAGGATATGAAACAGGGACCAAAACATTGAAATCTGCCGTAATAATTCTGAATTTATCATCATTCCATCTCCTCAAACAGTATTTCCTGATAGCGCCTTTTTACTTCTGCCAGATAACGCCGGGACACCGGAACACTTTGCCCTTTTACCATAAGTTCACTGCCGTTCATGCTGCTGACATGGTACATATTTGCAATAAAGCTCTGATGGCATCTCAAAAACACATCTCCGCAGATCTGCTTTGCAATTTCATTTAATTTCCCTGAGCATTCCTGCACGCTTCCATCCCGGCAATGAATGTAAACGGTATGCTCTCTGCTGCTGACGTAGAGAATTTTACCATAAGGGATCATTCCGTTCTGTCCCCTCCAACGAAATCTTAAAGATTTTTCTTTTTCCTTTTGAAGCCAAATGGAAATCCTTTGAATCAAATTCTCCAAATCTTCCTTTTTCACCGGCTTCAGCAAATACTGCACGGCATACAGATCATACGCTTCCCGGTAAAATGCGTCACTGGAAGAAATAAAGCACAGCGCAGCGTTCTCCTCCTCGTTCCGCAGCCGCTCTGCCAGCTCTAAACCGCTTATGGTATCCAGGTATATATCAATCAGATACAAATCGTATTGTTCCTTCTGGTTTTTCACGGAATTTAAAAGCTGACTTGCATCAGAATAAAGCACTACATCATGATTTTCACTCAGCAGTGCTTTCAGCCGCATGGCATCCTCGCGGCAGTCATCACATATTGCAATTTTCATATTACGAATCCTCACTTATTTAAATTATTATCTACAATATTGTATCATAACCGTAATATGGATTTCATGACAAATTGTGTACATTTTAATGCGAATCAGTCCTTTGGATATTGTATCACAACCGCTGTATAATTGCTACCTTCTTTTCCTCTATTCAAAAAGAATTTCATCTACTGTTACAAACTCATAGCCCTGTTTTTTCAGTGTATCAATAATTTCCATTGCCGCAGTGACGGAAGTTTCATATCCGTCATGCATCAGAATAATATCGTTTTCCTGTACATTTTTCATAACTTTCTCCACAATTCTGGCATGATTCTGGCTGGACCAGTCCAGAGTGTCCACGTCCCAGAGCACTTCCACCATATTCACTTCACTGTCCAGTTGTTCGTGCCAGTCTCCAAAAGGCGGCCGCAGATAAGAGGGATAAACGCCTGTAATTCCATAAATCAGTTCATTGGTGCGGCTGACCTGGCTGCATGCCTGCTCCATGGGCAGTTTACTCAATTGCTCATGTTTATAGGAATGATTTCCAATCAGGTGCCCGTCTTTCTGAATCTGCTTCACCACTTCAGGATATTTCTCCACTTCCTGCCCCAACAGGAAAAAAGTCGCTTTCACTTCCCGTTCCTTCAGCGCTTCCAGCATCTCCGGCGTATATTGGGGATTTGGCCCGTCATCAAAAGTAAGCGCCACTTTTTTTCTTTCTGAGGCTCCGGCGTCCTCCTGGGCCGGCCCGGAAGCCTGCCGGGTTTTTTCCAGTTTTTCGGCTGCCGCCGCAAGGCTCTGTTTCATCTCTGCCCCTTTTCCTGTTCCGGTAAAAATCAGCCCCAATACCAGGCAAAGGCAGCACAGATCAAACAGCAGGCATTTTTTCCAGAAATTTTTTCCTTTCATCTGCTGAACGCTCCATAGATATTTCCATAAAATATATGAAACTAGGGATGTATTTTATTCAAAAGATCCATGACTGTCTCCCCGTCGCTTCCGCCAAGCAGATACCAGCTGCCTTCTGTGGACTCAATCATAAGAAACGGAGGCTCTTTTGGATTAATGCAGACCTTAATATCCAAACGGTATGTGTCACTGTAAAAATCGCCCTTTTTCACCGTTGCCATTCCAGTGCCGCTTTTTCGCCTGATCTCCGGCTCTTCCTTAAGAAGCGTCACCTCTTTTATCTCTGACTGTTCTATCTGATATACTTTTTTCCAGTGATTTGCCGTCAGCGTCCCGTTTTCATAGACAAGGGACACCGGGGTAAATTCTTCCAGAATACACAAACCGCAGGCGCCTGCCGTAAAAACCACCAGTAACACCAGAATAAAAATCGTAGCATATCTTATGCCGGGCTTTGCCATATTAGCAGTAAGACCCAAACCAATCCGGGGTTCTACAAATGAACGGCTGTCATTTTTATTATAGTAAATCATACCCCCAATCCAGTATTTATCATTATCTCCTTCTGCCAAAACCTCCTGCGACAGATATTTTCTGCTGCTTCTCTCTATTTTTCTCCAACAGCAGAACACCAATACCGCAGACACCGCCCCATATAGCGTGCCCGCCGCTGCCATCGACCATGGAAGCCACTTGGCGGGCGCATGGAACGAACAAAGGAATGCCCAGTTCAGCGCGCCTGTCATCCAGGCCATGGAAGCGCAGAGCCTTCCCAGGTGGTACTGCCGCAGCTTTGCCGCCTGCAGGTTGACCTGGCTGCTGTAAGTGAACACTCTGGTGCGCTGTCTTTCAAACAGCCTGATATACAGCAAAAACAGCCAGGCTGTCAATGCAATGGACAGCAAAATACATTCTCTGACCTGCAAATTCAGCATCCATGGGCGGTACCGGAAGGGAGACAGAAAAACTTCGGCAGCAGGCGCAAGAGACGCAAAAATACATCCTCCATAAATGGCCTTTCTGGAATACTTGATTTTTTCAGCGGCTGCCGCTGTCACGTCAACGAGAATTTCCTCCCGTTCCCTGCTGTTGTCATTTTCCTGCCGGGACGCCAGAAATTCCCGCTTTCGGTCTTTCATTCTGCTGTTGGCCCGCTGAAAGGGAATGAACAAAAAAACGATGACAAAAAACATCCAAAAAGTTGCTCCCGTTATTATCAGCGATTCATAGGCAGGCAGCAGGGCGAGAAAGAATAGCAAAATAGATATCAGGATACAGCATTTCAGTTCTTTCTTGTATCTCTTTTTAATTTCCTGCATCTCTGCTTCTTTCACTCCCTGCCACAGAGTTACCCCAAACAAAACGCCGTTTTTCACATCTGCCAGAAACCAGCATATGCCCAACAGAATCAGCAGCGCCGGCAGCATGCACATTGCCAAAACAATTCTTATCCCTGTCAGTTCCATAAGATACCTCCTAAATTATCCGTCATATGCTTTCCTGCACAGTTTTGCAAATTCTTCCCCGGAAATTCCGGCAATTTTGGCTTCTGCAGCCAACAGCTCCAGTTCTTTCTCCACTTTCCGTTCCACTGCCTGTTTTCTGCCGCCGGAGCACTGTACTTTCGCTCCGTTGCGTCTGTCTGTGATAATATAACCCTCCTGCTTCAAAAGCTGATATGCCTTATTCACAGTCATTGTATTTATCCCAACCTCATCGGCAAGGGCACGGATTGCAGGAAGCCTGTCTCCGTCCAGAAAAACCCCGTCTGCCACAGCCTGCACAATCTGATCTCTGATTTGCTGATAAATAGGCACGCTGCCGGCAAAATCCAGTTTCATAATCATGGGTATCACACCTTTGCATCATTTGTATTATATATAATAATACAAATGATGCAAAAAATCAAGAAATGACGTTGCAGATTATTTTTTATTTTTTACATTTTGCTGTTAAATTTCCATTTTCCGCATCAATCAGGATAGTGTCTCCGGCTCCCACTTCATCCGCAAGAATCAGCTTCGCTGAAAGTGTTTCCACCGTTTTCTGGAGATACCGTTTTAAGGGTCTCGCCCCGTACACCGGATCATAACCGTGCTCTACTGCAAATTCCCGGGCTGCCTGCGTCAGCTCCACAGACACCTCCCGCTCTGCCAAACGCCGGTTCAAATCCGCCAACAGCAGATGGATAATATTTCCAATATCCTGTTTGGTTAAGGGCTTGAATAGAATCGTTTCATCCAGACGGTTCAAAAATTCCGGACGGAAATGATTCTGAAGCTCACTCATCACGGCTGCTTCGCATTCCGGCTGAATCTCACCGTTTTCCCCAATGCCTTCCAACAGATAAGATGAACCCAGATTGGAGGTCATAATCAGTATGGTATTTTTAAAATCCACCGTACGGCCCTGAGAATCGGTAATGCGTCCGTCATCCAGTACCTGAAGCAGTACATGAAACACATCAGGATGAGCCTTCTCCACTTCATCGAACAGTACCACAGAATAGGGCTTCCTGCGCACCGCTTCTGTAAGCTGTCCGCCTTCTTCGTAGCCCACATATCCGGGAGGCGCTCCAATCAGACGGGAAACGGAATATTTCTCCATATATTCACTCATGTCAAGCCTTACCATATTGTTTTCGTCATCAAAGAGACTGGCCGCCAAAGCCTTGGCCAGTTCTGTTTTTCCCACGCCTGTGGGTCCCAGAAACAGGAAGGAGCCAATGGGCTTGCCGGGATCTTTGATGCCTGCTTTGGAGCGGATGATGGCTTCTGTCACCTTGGTGACCCCTTCTTCCTGTCCGATGACCCGTTTATGCAGTTCCTCATCCAGATGCAGCGTTTTATTCCGCTCGCTTTCCGTCAGTTTCACCACCGGAATACCCGTCCAGCGGGAAATGATTTTGGCGATTTCCTCTTCGCTTACATTTTCATGCACCAGGCTTAAATCTTTCTTTTTCACCTGTTCTTCTTCCAGTTCCAACTGGCGTTTCAGCTCTGGTATTTTGCCGTATTGCAGCTCCGCCGCTTTTTCCAGATCGTAATTCTGCTGAGCCATGGCGATTTCTTTGTTGAGGGATTCCAACTCTTCCCGGAGCTTCTGTACCTTTTCCACAGAATTTTTCTCATTGTCCCACTGAGCTTTCCGGGACTGGAACTCGTTTTTCAGGTCTGCCAGTTCTTTTTGCAGCGCTTCCAGACGGTCTTTGCTGAGACGATCCTCTTCTTTTTTCAGAGCGGCTTCTTCAATCTCCATCTGCATCACCCGCCGCTGCAGTTCATCCAGTTCTGTTGGCATGGAATCCAGTTCTGTTTTAATCAGCGCGCAGGCTTCGTCCACCAAATCAATGGCTTTATCCGGCAGGAACCGGTCGCTGATATAGCGGTTCGACAAAGTTGCCGCAGACACCAGTGCGGAATCTGTGATTTTCACTCCATGAAATACTTCATAGCGATCCTTTAAGCCTCTTAAGATAGAAATCGTATCTTCCACCGTAGGCTCCGCCACTAGCACGGGCTGAAATCTCCGCTCTAAAGCGGCGTCCTTCTCAATGTATTCCCGGTATTCATCTAAGGTAGTTGCGCCGATGCAGTGCAGTTCGCCCCGGGCAAGCATGGGCTTTAATAACTGGCCTGCATCCATGGCTCCGTCCGTCTTGCCGGCGCCTACAATCGTATGCAGCTCATCAATAAACAGGATAATCTGGCCGTCGCTGCTCTTAATTTCATCCAACACGGCTTTTAATCGTTCCTCAAATTCACCCCGATACTTGGCTCCTGCCACCAACGCGCCCATATCCAGCGCAAAGAGCCGCTTGTCTTTCAGCCCTTCCGGCACGTCTCCCCGGACAATCCGCTGGGCCAGGCCTTCCACCACCGCTGTTTTCCCTACTCCCGGTTCTCCGATCAGCACCGGATTATTCTTGGTTTTCCGGGACAGAATCCGAACCACATTCCGGATTTCGCTGTCTCTGCCGATGACCGGATCAAGTTTCTGCTCCCTGGCCCGTTCCACCATATCATAACCGTATTTTGCCAGTGTGTCATAGGTGGCTTCCGGATTGTCGGACACTACCTTCTGGTTGCCCCGGACGGTGGCCAATGCCTGCAGGAACCGTTCTCTTGTAATTCCATACTCCTTGAAAATTTCTTTCAACGCCTGATTGGGATACTTTAACAGCGTAAGGAACAGGTGCTCCACAGACACATATTCATCTCCCATTTTCCTGGCTTCATCTTCAGCGCTGACCAATACCTTGTTCAGATTCTGGCCCATGTAAATCTGCCCGCCGGACACTTTCACCCGTTTGGCAAGATGATTTCTGGCATTGTCTGTAAAATGCTCCAGGTTGATTTCCATTTTCTCAATTAACTTCGGAATCAGGCCGTCCTCCTGAGACAGCAAAGACAGCAGTAAATGTTCCTGTTCAATTTCCTGATTTCCGTATTCATATGCCAGTTTTTCACAGCCGTTGATGGCTTCAATTGATTTCTGTGTAAATTTCTGAATATTCATAAGGGGTCCTCCTTCCCTTCTGTACTATTATGGATCAATGGCCGCTGTGCCATTCGGACTTTGGCTATTTCCTTGTTCTATGTCTGGTATAACAATATCACTGTTTGTTAGCCATGTCAATAGGTGAGTGCTAATATTGGATGAAAATTTTATGAAGTGGTGATTTTACATGGGTTATAGCAGTTACATATTTCTATTTTACTCATTTTGACATACGATTGACATATTTTTTCTTCTGACATACAAAAACCCACCGCCAATATTGCTGACGGTGGATTCTTACTTAAAAATTGATTACATTGTCAATTCTCTGCACTTCCTTTTCGGTTCTCTCAAAGCTGCTGTGATTATACACATTCATTGTGATACTTGCATCAGAATGCCCCATGACGTTCTGCAACGCCTTTATATCCATTCCTGCGGATGCAAGCAAGGTAACACCCAGTATGCCTTAAAATATGCGCTGACAGGTGCGGTATTGATTCTTCTGGATGCGCTTTATTATATGCTTTCTCCATGTTCAGCAGAAAACTATTAACTGCATTTATGGCGAATGGCTGTCCGTTGCCGCTGACAAATACAAAATTGCTGTATCCGTCCACTTCTGCATCACTCCGTCTACCTAATTTCAGATTCTGCTTTCTTAGTTCCACAAATGCCCTGTGAACCGCTTCCGTCATGGGTATGGTTCTTTTCCCGGCATCCGTCTTAGGTTCGCTGACATGGAACTTGCATCCGTCACCAAAATTCTTATAGATCAGTTGGTGATTTACGCTGATTGTACGGTTTTTCATGTCTATATCGTTCCATGTAAGGCCTGTAAGTTCCCCACACCGCAAACAAGTGCCGATTGCGATTGTAAGGAATGGAACATGAACGGAATATGTACCGCTGTTTATGCAAAAATCCATCAGCCTTTTTATTTCATCCTCTGACAACGGTATCTTCTCCTTGGCATCCTGCTTGATGTTTTCCATTGCGCCCTTTGCCGGATTCTTCCTTATAAAATCAGAATCAACCGCCAATTCAAAGGATGAAAAAATCAGATTGTGAATCAGTTTGATTGTGTTCCGCTTTAATCCTGCCTTGACACAATCGGTATAAAACGCCTTGACGTGTACTTGCTTTATATCCGAAATCTTTTTCTTTCCAATAGCAGATGCTTCCACAGTGTTGTGCCACATTCTGTTATAATTCTCTCTTGTGGTTGCCCTTAAATCATTCTTCAATTCCATGTGCATCTTAAAAAGCTGATTCAGCGTGATTTTGCCGCTTGCATTGCCAATTCCGTCCAGTAAATCCCGTTCTATCTTTTTTTCCATTTCACGCAATGACAATAAATCTTTTGCATACACATAGCATCTTTTCCCGGAAGCATCCAGATATAAATAATGGTATCTTCCATCTGTGCGCTCATGCTCGCCTTTCCGTAATACTCTGCCTTTACTGTCTTTTCTTTTTCCTGCCATACTAACCCCTCTAAAACACTATGCCAGATAACAATGAGTAATCCTTTAAATGCTCTAAAATGATATTCTGAACATATTCAAGAATAACCGCAGTATCATAAGATAAATTGTTTTCGTCCAGTACATCATTATTTAATAAATCTTCGGCTATTGCCTTTGCTATGTCGGTTCGATTCATCACAAACACCCCTCTTTTCCATGTCCTCAATACGCCTTTCTGCCTGTTCCTCCCGGTATGCGCTTTTTGTTGCCCCATAAATGAATTGCAAAGAGGAAATGTCGGTCACATTTTCAAGCATGGAAACAATTTCTTTCTTGTTTTTCTTGAACGATTTTACAACATTCAATATAAATCGCATTATGGAAATATTGCGTATGCTACCTACTTCCTTATTAAGTTCAGCAATAATTTCTTTTCTTTCGTCAGATACTTGCATACCGCTTTCCGGCTCTTTGGCAATATCATCTACAATTATGCGTATATAGTTCAAGATTGCCACATTATCAATGCCATATAGCAATCTTACGATATTAGCACGATATTCTCCGGCTTGCTTTTCTTCCTCGGTCTGCTCCGTCTTTGTCTGTTCCATACGCAACATATGTTCTTCCCACATCTGCCGCAATTCCGCTGTTATGCTGTCAGGGAGTTTTGCGTGTCCATAGACTTTCAAGCTGATAAAGGTATAGCAGTAGTCAATAATGTTTTCTTCTTCCAATACCGACACAAGGGCAATAAGTTTCTGTTTATTTTCCGTCACTGTGCCGCCCTGCCTTTCCTGCAACACTTTTAATAATTGCCGCCGCAAACGTTACCAAAAAAGCAATACGCCAAAACTGTTCACGACGCTTTAAGTCTCTCAAAATCTCCATTGCTAAACCCATATTCTGTTTTTTCATAATTTTTACCATTCCTTTCTTTGGCTCGCTTTATATGGCGAATGGCATTGTTTACGGTTCATGCGGCTGTCAGATAGCCAGATAAAGGAATGTCCGTATCACTAAGAAAAAGTGATGAATATTTTTAATAAATGTTATTTATCACTTACAAGTGATATTATAGGCTATACTAGTTTCATTGTCAACACTTACAACAAATATATATCACTTTTTTATTGTTTTTATTTCTTTTAAATGATATAATGAATTCATCTTATATGAAAGAGGGTGTAAACATGTCCATGTCAGAAAAAATACGAATCGCATTAGTAAAGCGTAAAATATCTGTTACGGAACTAGCTAACAGTCTTAACACTTCTCAAAGTAACTTATCAAATAAACTAAAACGCGATAATTTCACCGAAAAGGAACTGAATCAGATAGCCGACATTCTAAATTGTGATTTTAAAGGGATTTTTGTAATGAGAGATACAAAAGAAGAAATATAAATAACTCTTGAACCTCTTTGCCAGATATGCTATATTGTAGATAGAAAAGGGAGAACCATAGAAGCGGCTCTACCCCAAACAGTTAAAAGCTAATTTTTACATCAGCCGTCGCTATTGCAGTAGTGGCGGCTATTTCTTTTTTCCCTTGAAGATTGTATAGCATAAACCGACAAGGGCAACAATGAATATTCCAGTCTGAATCAGATCGGAGTATGTAACCATTGAATCACCCTCCTTTCTTTCGTCTGGAGGGCTACTTGAACCCTCCGAAAAATAAGAGGGGTAAAGCCGCCTTTGGCTCTATGGTTTCCCATATAGGGATTATAGCATATCTACCCTTTTTCAACAATAACCCTTTTTTATAGCTTGTGGGAATTTCGGTCACTTAATGAAACAGATTCCGCTTTGCATATAGACCCCTAGGGCATCCATCCAGATAGATATATCTTCACTTACTTTACATCTTTTTGCCGTCTATTCGTGTAGTAGTCAAGAATCTGTGCGCTGCGTTCCCGGTTCTGCCTATCCCTTTCAATCAGCCTATCTATTACCCTTGTTGCCTTATCCTGCTTTGTGCTGTCAATCGGTACTCCGTTTCTATCTGTATATAATTTATTCATTGTCACTTACCTCCCCTAATGCTTTTCGTACTCCTGCACCATATCTTTCATCTAATGACAAGATTTCTGCAAGTCTGCTATCCGCCTTTGCAATGTTTATAGCATCTGTCTGTGCTAATGCCGGATAATTAGGACTAATCAAAGTACCAATAAGTTTGCGGTCGCTGTCCGTCAATACTGTTTTCTTCTTCGGCTGCGGCATGGTTGCCTCTATGCCCTGCATCGTTTCAGAAAAAGCAGTATAAGAATGATGGCTTTCATCAAAACATTTCAAACTTCCTGCCATTTTGGATATTGAGCTATTATCAAGCGTTGGTTTCTGTGGCTGTACTCCATAGGTTTCCGCAAGTTTTGCGTTTGTCTGTTCCGTATATTTATCTACCGGGAAAACAACGTCTTTCAATTCGTAATTCATGCCACACTATCCATTAAAAGCCATATTTACCGCATTTTTTACATTCTGCAAGCTATCATACACATTTTCAATGTTTGGCAGCTCTACCCCGAAATAAGGAATAGGCTTATCAACTGTGGTACGTTCTGGCTCGTTTTTATCGTTCATTTTAACCTTATCCGTCTTTTCTGTCCGGCTTGTACTCAATGCAGATAATAATTTTCTATCCCAATATCCCCCGGCGGTATCTTGTAGCAACTGGAATTCCCTATCGCTTACTTTTGCCCCGATTGTCTTTAACGCTGTTACCGTGGATGCAAAGGACGGATTGACTGGTACAGAAAAATATAAGTTTAATTCTCTTTCTATCTGTCCTATGTAGGCATTTGCAATGTTTTGATGCTTTTCTCTTTCGCTGTTGATTATCTCCGCATAACTTTTTGACGGTTTCCAGTTCCGGCGGCTCTCCTCAATATGTTCCTCCGTGTATTTGCCCTGCATGGACTTTAATTCTTTTTCATACTTTGCTTTCTCCGTGGAATAAGCTGCTGCCAATGTGTCAACCGTTCCTTTGTACTCGGTCAACTGTTCCATAACCTTTTTCATAAATTTTTGATACTTCATAATGTTTTACCTCATTCTTTTTGCCATTTATGGCTATTTGTTTTGGATTTTCAGTGTAAAAATGGACTAAATTCAATATGTACTTAGCTAAAGTTAGTGCTAATAACACTATAAAAATATTGATTTTACGTCATTTCACAACATAAAAATAACTTTTTGACATATCTCTTGACATATTATCTTTAAATATCGCTAATCACTCCTGCAATTCATCTCTCAATCGAGGAAGCTGTGCCGCAATTTTTCCTGTACCCTTTGTAAGTTCTCCTAATCGTGGAAGTTCGGAAGCGGTCAAAACATGCTTTTCCTCTTTGTTGGGTATGCTTTCTTCAATGCTTACAGTATCTTTGTAAGATAGCCTTTTTTTCATTAAGAAAATGCCACTTGGCGGCGATACCTTTCCAGACAATAAGGCTTGTTCAATATATGCCGCAATAAAAGATTTCGCCGATTGTATCAATTCTTGGCACCTTTCGCTACACCCTGTTCCGTTATTCCAGTTAAAAAGCGTTGTCCTGCTGATATGCAATGCCATACAGAGAGATTCAATGCCCGGACGAATGCTTGATTGCTGACAGAATGAAAAATATTCATCAATCCGCTGTTTGATTTCCTCGTCCGTTTCTGGCTTTCCTCTGTCATGTAATTGCTTCAATGATGTAACAAGTTCCTGCACTGTTGACGTTTCCATATCATCAATCTGCCCTTGTGGATAACTGTTTCTTCCCATGTTTTACCTCTTTTCTGCTGATTTTCAGCCAATTTTATAAAAGTACTTCTTTTTATGACGTTAAGAAAATTCGCTGTACTTACTTCAATGCTTCCACAGGAGAGAGTTATCACACACTGTGGAAGTCTTATATTTACTGCATTTGTGCAAATATGTATTTCCCATGTAAAACCCTTAAAGAAATTATTTTTTTATACAACCCATAGGAAATGCACATCACGCACAAACTATGTTTTTTCTTCCTTGTTAATCCGCTCAAACTCTGTCAATTCTGCCAGTATCAAATCTTTTGCAAATCGTGAATTATCATACTTTTTGTATAGCTTGTCCGCATCTGCGATTACCGCTTCCCAAAATTCATCCTCATTGCAAATTCTATCAATATACTGCTTATGAAACTGCCAAATTTCACGATATACCTCAAAATAATCCATGTACTGTACCTCTATTCACTAATCAAACGGCAATGGCTCCGATTCATCAACTTCAATAAAATCTTCACTTGCAAAGTCATACCCTCGGATTATGTTACGAACTGTTTTGCCATTCACTGTTCCAGATGCCTTGTAAATGTTCTTTGACTTCACATCATCAATAAAATTCCGTTTATTTTCTATGTGAAAACCGTTATCATTGCACCATTCTTCATACTTTTCATATAAATCTTTAATGGCAATATTGCACCCTTTTTTCTCCACAAGGCAGTCATTGATAAAGTTTTGCATTTTGTCAGAGGAATTGGCATATTCAACTGTAGCCGCCCGGATGTTCTCTGGCTCGTCCAATCCCTCTTTACAAAAAAGTAACCATCCAGAAATACACCAATTTAAGATTCCGCTTAATGCGTTACCTGTAGACAGTTTGTTTTTTAAAGTTTTATCCTGTTCACTCTCTGTAAAATGTCGGTCAAATGAAATGACCTGTACCCGGTCTGACTTAAAAAAAGTAGTATCACTGACAATGGGAAGATAATTTGTGTTACAAATCAGTTTAAAGCAGGGTGTAAATTGAAACTCGGATTGATGTAAAACCTTGCTGATATAGTATCTCGTCCAGTCATACTTTTTTGCAACGCAACATCTAACGCCATTCTTTTTTGTGGTTCCGATGCAACTGCAAGCCGTTTTCCCGCCAGTTTTGCAATATCCGGGCTTGCCGTCCAGCTATCTGTATTATTTTTAATTGCCAGTGTTTCCGCTCTGACTGATACGGCATAAGTTCCCAAAAGATTAGATATCGTTTCAATCATTGTGCTTTTGCCATTTCTTGTTGTAGAACCAAATAAGAACCACATTTTTTCAAGCCTTGTGTCACCTGTAAGACAAATGCCAAATAGCTTTTGCAGATAGCGGACTTTCTCTTGACTGCCCTCCATGACTTCATCAACAAATTTTTCCCACCGTTCACATGACTTGCCCGGTTCATACCGCACATTCGCAATCTGTGTTAATAACAAATCCGGGTCATGCTTGATAAATTCAACCCTATCTTGATGCAATACTAAAACGCCATTCAGACAATTCAAAATATACATATCAGTATCACAATCTTCATTCTTAAAAAAATTCAGATCCCTTGCATCCTGGATAATTGTATTTCGTTTTCGATGTTCATTCCATGTTGCCGCATATTTCAGATATTTATTATCATCCTCTGATGCCGACACTGCATACTTGATAAGTGCTTTTGCCAGAATCTTTGTCATATTCCGGACTTTCAAGCCGCCCAAATCAATCGCCCAATACTTCCCATTAAATTCATACCATTCACTGGCCATAGCGTTGTATCTACAAATTTTATTGAATATATCAGACAACAACCTTGCGGAACCTATATCATCATGCGAATAAGTTCTGATTGCGTTTTTCATATTCAGCCACTCAACAATATTTTCCTCTGTCACATTCCACCACCTCCCCGATATACGGTATGGCAATCCGCAACAGCCTTTTTAATAGCCAGATTCATCTTTCTTTCGTTCCTGTACATTCCCGAACTTCTGAAAATATTACGCATAATGCCCTCACTGCATCCGCACCAAAAAGCCAACATATTTGCAAACTTTAAATCTGCACTGGATTGTGTACCGTCACCAATTCCAAGGCATTTCCAATTTCCATTTAATAAGTCCGAAAACACTTGTCCGTTCCTACCATTTTCGGCTTTCTCTATAATTTCACGCTCCGACAGCAACAAATCCAACTGTGGAAGCCTCCTTGTATTCTCTGTTTCCTTTTTCCTCTGTTACAATAATTGTAAAGTATATCTATTCTCTGTTGTGCTTCTGATAAATCTACAGGATTAACAGCATTGCCTGTTAAAGCCGCATACCGCCCTGTGGAATATAATTCAATCTCTTTTGTCTTTACTGCTTTTTTCACCATCCCCAAAGCAAAAATATGTAATCCGTTTCCGCTTTGTGATACTTCAATAAATGTATCTTTGAAATTATCAATTATGTTCTCTGCTAATGGCGTTAAAACCCGTTATCGCTCCTACAATGGTCTAAATCAATGAATGTAATATCTTATCAAGAACAAACCCCAAACTGCCGTATTTTCCCGATTTAAGACCTTGCAAAGCATTTTCGTATGTTGTCCATGCCCTGCTGTTAGTTGTGCTTGCCTTGCCATTGTACAAAGCTGAATATGGTATTTTACGCTGTTTCCCCTTTTCATCTGTTTCTAACTTCCATAGTATGAAATTGCTGCGTTTCTTCATCTGTGGGGGAATATAGAAATCTGCCATTTTGTCACCACTCATTCAGCATATACCTTTTCGATGTAGTCAAAAAATTGATTTCTCTTAATACGGTATGACCTTCCTATTTTCCGAACTGCCCCAGCTTCTTCTGCTAACTTTCGCACTGTACCACTACCTAAATTTGCTAATTCACATGCCTGTGTTAATGTAATCAATTCACCATGCTTATTTTTGCTCTCTAATTGGTTCATAGTTTTAACCTCCTTGAAAATAGATTTTTGTTATTATATAATTGTATATCTATATCTAAATAATACTAACTGTTTCAAATCATACCTACACTATTCAACCAACAGATATTTTTGAATTTAATGGGCTTCTTTTTAATCAATATAATTTTGGAGAAATTTTATTGACTTTTTATGATATGGATTTAAATAAGATTGCACAAAAAATAAACTTTCCTATTAAGATATTAGAAAATGCGGAAGCTTCAATAAATAACTATGTAAACGAATGTTTCAACATATTATCTGACTATTATGATTTACTTTTAGTGGCTCTTTTACTAAATGAAATTGAACGCAATTTATTTAATACTGATTTTGGGGATAATGAAAGTATAAATTTAAAAGTCAATCAAACTTTTATATATTTTGCATATCTAAAACTGTTCATAGAAAAATATGCTGATGGTAGATTTGAAACTTTAGAAGAATTCAATAAAATTGCACTTAGCCAACAATCTATGACTGCAAAATACCATTTAACTAAAGATAATGAATTATGCCTTACCTTTGTAATTGATAATATATCAACTTTAATTGCCTTAGAATTAATAAACCTCAAAAACAGCAATATACCAATTAAAAAATGTGAAAATTGCAAAAAAGTATTTATTCCTATAAGCCGTTCTGATGAGATTTATTGTGATAGAATATTTAAAAATAACAAAACTTGCAAACAACTTGGGTATACAGAAAAAGCCAAAAAAAATCCATTCATGCAAATGTTTACTAAAGCACGCAAAACACAACATGCTAGAATCCGATATAATAGCCATATCTCTGATTATAAAGAAAAACATTATGAACCATGGAGAATAGCGGCAGAAAAAGCCAGAGACGAGTACCAAAAGGCAAATGATATAAATGGATTCCAAAAATGGCTTGATGAACATAAAAATTCCTTTTAATGTAACAAAAAAGACTACTGGCAACTGCTGATAGTCTTTTCCATTGATATACAATCTGACATATTTTTATTCAAACAAGACGAACAAAGACGATAAATCAACTACTGGAACAACAAGCCAAAATCCTCAAAATTCCTTGATTTTAAGCCACTTTCACACAAAGACGAAACAACACGCATTTCACCTTGTACTTACAATAGGTGAGTGCTAATATTATAAAAAAGAACGATCCATTGCATTTTCCGAAACAGTACTATATAATTGAAACGCAAACGGCATATACCAAAAACATGGAGGATACTATCATTGAAACTGAAAAATATACTAATTGTAGTAAAAGATATCGAAAAATCAAAACAATTTTATTATGATCTGTTCGGCCTTACGCCTATCCTTGACAATGACGGAAATATGATTCTTACAGAAGGGCTTGTTCTTCAGGAGGAATCTGTCTGGAAAAATTTTATCGGAAAAGAGATTATCCCTGAGAACAATTCCTGCGAGTTGTATTTTGAGGAACAGGACATTGAGAATTTTGTCCACAAACTGGAGAAGCTCTATCCAAAAGTTACCTATGTGAACAGGCTGATGGAACACAGTTGGGGACAGAAAGTGGTTCGCTTTTATGATCCGGACGGTAATCTGATTGAAGTTGGAACGCCTATGTAGCAGAAAAAAGAAAAGGCTGTTGCAAAACAGCAGTTATATACAAACTATGGTATTCAGAATACAAGTTCTTATCCATATATTGTATATAAGCTGCATTTTGCAACAGCCCTTTTTTGTTGTCACTTATGCGGTTCTTTTAGTATTTTCCAAAATCACCTTCCAGGGAGATAATCTTCTCATTCTCTTCCGGTTCATGATAACTGTTTGTATCCGGCATACTGCTGAAACTGTTATCAGAATTCTTCAGCTTATAATTGCCTACCAGACGGCGCAGAGTCGCTGCCTGATTTGACAATTCTTCACTGGCAGCCGCACATTCCTCACTGGTTGCCGAGTTGGTCTGGGTTACCTGGGATACCTGGTTAATAGCCTGATCAATCTGAGTAACTGCGGTAGCCTGATCATTGGAAGCCACGGCAATGCTGTGGGTCAGTTCCACCACCTGCTCAATCTTGTTCATAATCTCAGACAGGGAGCCGCTGGTCTCTTCTGCCAGTTTAGATCCAAGCACAACTTTATGTATGGAATCTTCAATCATTTCTGCTGTTTCACTGGCTGCAGACGCGCTCTTTCCGGCAAGGTTTCTTACCTCTTCTGCCACCACTGCAAAGCCTTTTCCGTGAATACCTGCTCTTGCTGCCTCAACTGCTGCATTCAATGCAAGAATATTGGTCTGGAATGCAATGTCATCAATTACTTTGATAATCTTGGAAATATTCTCGGAAGCCTCGTTGATGTCTGTCATTGCTCCCATCATTTCCGTCATGCTGTCATTGATTACAACAGCTTCTTTTCCCATATTTTCCACAAGGTCATTGGCCTCATTGATCTGCTCTGTATTAACCTTGGTTCTTTCTGCAATCTCATTCATGGAAGCAGTAATTTCCTGAGTAGCGCTTGCCTGCTCGGTTGCGCCCTGAGCAAGAGCCTGACTGGCGTCTGACACCTGTTCGGAGCCTACGGTTACCTGCATGGTGGATTCCCGGATATCAGCAAGCATTCTGTTGTTCTCTCTGATAATATCGTCCAATGCATTGCCCAGTACGTCTTT
This sequence comes from Lachnospiraceae bacterium, assembly GCA_910575555.1. Lineage (GTDB taxonomy): Bacteria > Bacillota > Clostridia > Lachnospirales > Lachnospiraceae > Petralouisia. Next base: position 106,313 of record CAJTFX010000007.1, read on the forward strand.
ATCTCCATTGACTTTTACATCAGCTGTCAAATCTCCCTGTGCAATCATCTTGGAAATTTCACCCTGGTATTTGATATTGTCAATAATATGCTGGAATTCATCCACTACTTCGCCGAATTCATCGTCTTTATATTTGGTTAATGTATAATTGGCATTTCCTGCCGCGATTTCCCTGGCTGCAGTAATCAGAATATCCAGGGACTTGCGGATATCCCGCATAATGGTAACAGACATAGTCACACTGAAAATCAGTGAAATCACTGTCAGCCCCAGTACAATCGCTTCCTGAATCAATGTCTCAGTGCCGGTACCCATACCGGCCAAAAGCCGGTAACTCATCACACCCAATGTCAGAATCAGCAGGAAAATAATCCCAAATCCTACATACAGCCGTGTTCTTATTTTTACATTTTTCATTTTTCATATCCTCCTTCATGCATCCACCTGTTACAGACTTTATTCCATTGCAGCCGGATCTTCATCACTGATAAGTTTTTCCGGGCTTAATAATAATTTTACCTCATCAGCTACCCTTACCAGGCCGGTCACATATTTGTCTTTCCCATAACTGGTTTGATTCAACGATGGAGGCGGGATAATATCTTTCTCGTCAATGGTAATCACATCCGCAATCTGCTCTACGATCAGTCCTACCATTGTTCCCTTTACATCAATCACAATAATGCAGGTACGGTCCATGTACTCAAACGGCTCCTGCTTAAAACGTATTTTTACGTCAATTACCGGTATAATTTTTCCCCGGATATTAATCAGGCCTTTAATATAATCTTCCACTTCCGGCACCGGGGTAATCACCTGGGTACTGATAATCTCATTTACGTACTCAATGGCAATTCCATAGCACTCATCCCCGATCCGGAACGTCATAAACATACCTTTTTGTGAATCATCTTCTTCCAGATCATCCAGTTCATCCAATACATCCATCAATTCTTCCGCCATGGCTTAACTACTCCTTTCCTGTCCGGCAATTAACCCTGCAATATCCAGAATCAATGCAATGCTTCCGTCTCCAAGCTGGGTGCATCCGGAAAGCCCCTGCACCTTTTTGATGTAGGAAGGAATCGGTTTTACTACAATCTCCTGTTCTGCAATTAGCTGGTCAATAAATACACCGATATATTTATTCTCATGTTCCAGTACCACTACAATACCTTCTTCAATATCTGTATTGGAGCCTGGCAGATGATACATTTCATTCAGCCTGATAAACGGATAACACTCGCCCCGGAGCATCACATACTCTTCTCCGTCCGGCTCTCTTACTATTGTATCTTTATTGATTCTTACGAATTCTTTTACCGCATTTGTCTCAATCACAAATGTGGAATTCCCCACCTGCATTACAATTCCATTGATAATTGCCAGCGTCAGAGGAATCTTCATAATCATTTCAGAACCGGCGCCTTCCATACTGTCAATTTCCAGTTTGCCGCCGATTGCCTGTATGTTCTTCACTACCACATCCATTCCCACGCCGCGGCCGGAATACTCCGTCACCTGCTCCTTAGTGGAAAATCCTGCAAACGTGATGAACTGATAGATCTCCTTATCCGTAAAATCAGACATCGGACGGTTGCCGATCAGCCCGTTATTTCTGGCTTTGTTATAAAGGACTTCTTTATTCAGACCTTTTCCGTCGTCTCTTACGATAATATATACCTTGCCGCCTTCATTCTTGGCCTCCAGAGTAATTTTACCCCGGGGATTCTTTCCTGCGGCAATACGGTCCTCTTTTTCTTCAATTCCATGATCCACAGAATTACGGATCAAATGCATCAGAGGATCAGAGATATGTTCAATAATATTCTTATCCACTTCCGTATTCTCGCCGATTACTTCCAGTTCAATGTCTTTGCCAAGCTTTCTGGAAACGTCGAATACAATACGGTTCATCTTCTGGAAGGTATTGGTCAGGGGCATCATACGCATGGACATAATTACGTCCTGCAGCTCTGTGGTAATCTTGGCAAGCTGACCGGATGCCTTCTGGAAATTGGTCAAATCCAGTCCCGGAACCTTCAAATCCGGATTCTGCAGCACCACCGCCTCGGAAATAACAAGCTCTCCAATCATATCCATCAACGCATCCATTTTTTCCACATTGACGCTGATATAAGTCTGCTTGGGAGAAGGTTTGGGCTGATTTTTCACCAGTTTCTTTCCCTTGCCTGTTTCTTTTCCCTTGATGACATAATCTCCCGGTGCGGGCTCCTTTTTCTCTTCCTTCTTGCCGGCGTCCTTTTTCTCCTTATCATCCATTTCAATGATGATCGGTTCCGGCCCATGGTCATGGAATCCCATTTCAAATTCCTGCTGGGTGCAGTCATTGATTTCCACCCGCTCCATACCGGAAGTATCGCCAATGGCGCTTAAAATTTCCTCTCTGCTGCACTGGCACTTAATCAGCATATGGAACCCATCCTCTAAGATGATTGCTCCGCTGTCCTCATTGGAAATAATGTCGTCCGGCATATATTCCATATCGTCGGTAATCTCTTTCAGAGAATATACCGCTGTATATGCCCGGATATTACACATCTGGGTATCGCCTCTGTAGTAAATGGACGCTTTATAATATTTATAGCTTTCACTGCCGGTAGGCGCAATATAGAACTGGCTAGGCTCCACATAAGTATTTTCCGGCGGAAGCTCATTCCCCTTTTCTTCAATGCCTGACTTGATTCTTTTCAGAAATTTATCAATTTCATCCACAATCTTCGTCTCGTCTCCGTCAGGCGTCTCACCGTCCTTAATCTTATCCAGCTCGCCTGTAATAAAATCAGCTACATCAAGGACATGATCCACCAGTTCCAGATGCGGAACATTCTCCGGATGTGACTCTCTCAAATAATAAAATACATCTTCCAGCTTGTGGGATACCTTCGTGATGTTTTCATACATCATAATCCCGGAAGATCCTTTTATGGTATGCATGACACGGAAGATTTCATTGATAGAGGTTTCATCAAAGCAATCTTCATCTTTCTTTTCCAACACAGTATTCTGTAATGTCTCAAGCAGCTGTTCACTCTCATACAGAAACATATCCAGCATACTGTCTGTATTAAAATCTTCTGCCATTTTTAAGCCTCCCTTCTTCCTGATAGTACTTTTTGTAAATATACTCAACCGCTGTCATCATATCAGTTCCAATTTCTTCAGAATCATTTCAAATTTTTCCAGGTCTATCGGTTTACCAGAGTATACCGTACACCCCATTTCAAATGCTTTTTTCACATTTCTTTCTTCGTTCAATGCAGTGGTCATAATAATTTTTGCGCTGTCTTTTCCCTGGATTCCCCGTTCCTTCTCAATGTCACGGATTGCCTTCAGCGCCTGGTAACCATCCAGCACCGGCATCATAACATCCAGACAAATCAAATCGTAAGGTTCTCCATCCTCCAATGCCATCAAAAAGGCATCCACCGCTTCTTCTCCATCCACGGTTATGTCACAGTCTCCGTATTTCTCCAGATAATTTGTCATAAATTTACGGCTGGCGAAATCATCCTCTGCCAGTAATATTTTCATATCCCTGTTCTCCTTTCTAGTTTGCCTTTAATACACTGTATACTTTATTTGCTATATTTGAAAGCTCCGTCTGATACTTCACTGCTCCAATATCAAACGCAACTTTAGGCATACCATAAACAACGCAGCTTGCTTCATCCTGACCGATGGTAATTGCACCGGCTTTGCGCATCTCCAAAAGCCCCTTGGCGCCGTCTCCGCCCATTCCGGTCAGAATCACGCCCACTGCCTCTTTCCCGGCCGCTTTGGCCACAGACTGAAACAGCACATCCACGGACGGACAATGCCCGCTGACTTTCTCTCCATGTTTACATTCCACCTGATACATTCCATTGACTTTTACCAGACGCATCTGCTTATCCCCCGGCGCAATCAATACCTGCCCCGGCAAAACCCGGTCGCCTGTAGCTGCCTCCTTCACTGCCACCTGGCACTGATTGTTCAGCCGGTTGGCATACATCTGGGTAAAGCCCGGCGGCATATGCTGTACAATCACAACTCCCGGGATATCCTTCCGGAACTGACGCACCACATCATATATGGCTTCCGTTCCGCCAGTAGAGGCGCCGATGGCAATCACTATATTGCTCTTCACATGGGACGCGCTATTTACCGGAAATGCTTCCGGACGCTTCAGCCTTCCAACTTTCACCGTTGATGCAATCTTTATCTTCGTTCCCAGCTCCTTCCGCAGAAAAGAACTTACTTTGTCACGTTCCACTGTACTGGGCTTACATACAAAATCCACTGCTCCTGCTTCCATGGCGTCAAATACTTTCTCATCCATTGCACTGATGACAACCACCGGCAGCGGATACTGGGGCAGCAGTTTTCTCAAAAATTCAATTCCGCCCATTCTGGGCATCTCCACATCCAAGGTCATAACATCCGGGCGGTATTTTAAAATCGCATCCCTGGCCGCATAGGCGTCCCCTGCCTGGGCCACTACCTCTATACATGGATCTTCACTCAGGCTCTGTACCAGCAGATTACGAAACAGCATTGAATCATCTACCACTAACACTCTGATTTTGCGCATCCTGTTTACCTGCTTTCTTCATACTTATTTCCGATAGATCGACGGCTCCACATATTGAAACTTCAATCCCTTTCTGTCGACAGCTTCTGTTGTTCCCACAAACAGGTATCCTCCCGGCTCCAGGAAATCATAGACTCTGGAAAGAAGCTGACGCTTGGTGACTTCATCAAAATAAATCATTACATTCCTCATGAAAACCACATGAAATTTCTTATGGAATGGAAATTTATTCATCAGATTAAACTGACGGAAAATCACTTCATCTCTCAATTCCCTTGTGGCCTGATACTCAAGATCATTCACCCTTTTAAAATAACGCTTCTTCCAGCTCTCAGGCAAAGGCTCTATCTGTTCCTTCAGATATTTCCCTCTCTGAGCCTTTTCCAGTACTTTCGTGGAAATATCCGTGGCAAGCACTCTGGTATCCCACCGGCTGGCTTCCGGTCCGAAATAATCTCTCAGCACCATGGCAATGGTATATGGCTCTTCTCCTGTAGATGATGCAGCCGACCAGATCCTCACATCCCTGGTAGCTCCTTCTTTTGCCTTAATCTGAGGAAGTATCACCTTCTTCATATAGTCCAAATGTTCAAATTCCCGCATAAAATATGTATGGTTGGTAGTCAGCACATTAATCAGGTTCCGCGCTTCCTCTCCTTTGGGATTGTTCTCCACCTTGGTCATGTAATCATCATATCCGCTGTAGCCATTTCGCAAAAGATAATTTTCCATTCTCCCATTAACCAGAATCTGTTTTCCACTGAGATCGATTCCGTACTTTTGCTTTACATAAACTGCGATCCGATGAAATTCCTGTTCCGTAATCATAATAACTTACTCCTATCACATAAACTTCTATCAGATATTTATTCCATATTACCTATGGTACTATATTCGCCTTTATTTGTCAATTCCGTTGCGGCTATCCTTCTTCATGATGAAGCTGTTTTTGCACCTTCAAAAAGACCTCCACAATCTCCGGGTCAAAAAAAGTTCCGCTGCCTTCTTCAATAATTCTGAGGCTTTCCGCCTTTTTATCGCTGTCCTGGCCATGCTTTCCTTCCAGTAAATCATCATAGATATCTATAATTGCGGTAATTCTTGCCGATAATGGTATATTTTTCCCTTTCAGCCCCTTGGGATATCCGCTGCCGTCCCAATTGGCATAACGGTAGCGGGCAATTTCAATTGCCATCGGCAGGAAGCTGTTCTCAGTTGTGCTTGCGTTTACCTTCTCTAAAATTGCCGTTCCCTGCTCCACATGACGCTCCAAAACCTCCGGATTCTCTGTCTCAAAGGAATCATGCGCCACACGAATTCTGCAGGGGGTCTGAATCTTTCCAATATCATGCAGCCGGGAAGCCACTTCTATGGTATCAATAAAAGCCTCTGATATTTCTTCGGAAAATCCCGGGCTAAACTGAAGGCTCTGGGCCAATAACCGGCAATTATATGCAACGTTGTCCAGGTGATGGCCTGCGCCGCTTCCCTGTTCTTCCCCCAGAGCGGCCAGGGCATACAGGATATTCTTCTGCTCCTCTTCAATTCTCCTGGCCTGGCTGCCGATAACGCTGTGCAGGCGGCGGTTGCTTAATTCCAGTTCCTGCTGCATCTCATAGAGCTTCAAGTGGTTCTTGACCCGCATGGTAACCTCCGTCACCTCAAATGGCTTGGCAATGTAATCCACCGCGCCTAACTTGAACCCCCTCACTTTATCTTCACTGGAATCCGCTGCAGAAATAAAAATAATGGGAATATCCCTGGTAATGGGATTTTCTTTCAGCCGTTCACAGAACTCATATCCGTCCATTTCCGGCATAAATACATCCAAAAGAATCAGCTGGGGCAGACGCTCCGCAATCAGCTTTGTCGCTTCGCTGGCGCTGGAGGCGCACATTGGCTTATACCCCATCTCTAAAATAATATTTTCCAGAATCATCAGATTTGCGTCCACGTCATCCACAATCAGAATTTGTGGCGTTGTACCGGCTCTCTCCATACTTTCCATACTCATATTCCTCCGACGTTTTCCTCAAACAACTGTTTCAGATTATTGTACTGTTCCACCGCTTTCTCGTATTTTTCCTTGCGCACATTCATTTCCAGGCGGAATGCCGCTTTTTTCAGCTCCTGGGGTCCTTCTTCCACCAACGCTTTGATATTATGGGAAAAAGTTTCCGCTTTTTCCCAGGCTCCCACTTCCAGGCAGATAATCAGCTTCTCCATCTTACTGCGCAGCTCCTCCGTATTTTCCGCAGTGCCGAAATGGAAAATCTCTCCAATATTGTCGAACTTGGACATATCCTGATTCTGATTGATAAATTCAAACTGTTCCCGGACACTGTGCTCTTCTTTTTTGTCCTGAGCCACATGCAGCCGTACGGAATAAGAAAAACTGCTGCCCTTTCCTTTCTCGCTGTCCAGATGTATGCTTCCGTTCATCAGCTCCACCAACTGCTTGGTAATGGCAAGACCCAGTCCTGTGCCGCCGTATTTTCTGGTAATGGAAGCGTCTACCTGAGAAAAACTCTTAAACAGCTTATCTTTTTCTTCCTGGGAAATTCCGATTCCCGTATCGGAAACCACAAAGAACAATTCAATTTCATCATCAAACTGCACTGTTTTGGTTACTTCTATATTAATGTATCCTACACTGGTAAACTTTACCGCATTGGACAGAAGGTTGTTGAGAATCTGTGTCAGACGCAGCTCATCCCCGATTAAAAATTCAGGAATTGACTTATCTATATTTACCATAGTATGTAAACCTTTTGCATTAATTGCAGTAATATTCGTTTCCACTGCATGATTTATCATCTGGTAAAAATTAAATTCTTTCTGTTCCAGTGTAAATTTCCCTGCTTCCAGCTTGGAAAAATCCAGAATATTATTGATAATGGCGGACATATTTTCACAGCAGCGGAGAATAATATCCAGCGTCCGTTTCTGTTCCCCGGTTACGCCCGCTTCCAGCATATTCGTCACATGTCCCCGGATTCCGTTTACCGGCGTGCGCAGTTCATGGGTAACATTTGCCACAAACTCATTCCGCACCTTGATGGTCTCCTCCATCTCCTCTTTCATCCGAACCAGCTTCCGCTCCGTCTCAATCCTTTTGGCAATATTAATTGCAAACAGCAGATTCTGTTCTCCTTCCACAATTGTGGTCATGCGGACCGGAAAACAGGTGCCGTTCTTGCGGTACATCATACTCTCTCTCATGGCTGACATTGCATCCAACAGCATCCCGTCCTCGTAGGTTTTCTGCTGAAGTTCTGTGGGAAACAGTGACAAAAGACTGGTTTTTGTCAGTTCTTCCCCATATCCCAAATCCTTTTTCGCCTGACTGTTGCCATACAGGATCTTTCCGTTTCGGTCAAACCTCAATATGATCTCTAACGCCGCATCTGCAAATCGGAAAAAATCCTCTTTCTGAAGCGTCTCCTGTTCCATAGCTTCTGCTCCTTCCCCATGGCTTTTCTGCCATTTTTCTTTATTTTTAGTATACTTTTTTCAATTTTTCGTGTCAAGTAAAAAACCGAGGCTTTTGAAAGATTGAATTCTTCCAATAGCCCCGGTTCCATGCGGATGACAGGAATCGAACCTGCACGGTCTCCCACCAGATCCTAAGTCTGGCGCGTCTGCCAGTTCCGCCACATCCGCCTGCATTGCTGCAAAAGCCTTCATCTTTCACAGTAAACCCTCATCATGCCTAAACGAAATGACGTTATAAAGAGAAAATCAGGAATTCCTGAAAACAGAAATTCCCGTTTATATCAATGAGACATCGGGGATTCGAACCCCGGACAACTTGATTAAAAGTCAAGTGCTCTACCAACTGAGCTAATATCCCATATATAACTGGGCTAGCTGGATTCGAACCAGCGAATGCAGGAGTCAAAGTCCTGTGCCTTACCGCTTGGCGATAGCCCATCAGCCTGGGCGCGTACTCTGCAGACAGCCCTTAAAGTATAAAAAGGTGGATACAGGGATTCGAACCCTGGGCCTCCAGAGCCACAATCTGGCGCGCTAACCAACTGCGCTATACCCACCATAGTAAACCCTTATCATGCTCAGCCTGCCGTCCGGCGGGCCGCATGGCCATCCATGCTATGGAAGCTAAGGGCTTTCATAGTAAACACAGATCCACTGAAGCACCTGTGTAATGTGCTCGAAGGGATTCGAACCCCCGACCCACGGCTTAGAAGGCCGTTGCTCTATCCAGCTGAGCTACGAACACATGAAGCGGGTGATGGGAATCGAACCCACGTATCCAGCTTGGAAGGCTGGTGTTCTACCATTGAACTACACCCGCGTGCAGCGATCGGGGTGACAGGATTCGAACCTGCGACCTCCTGGTCCCAAACCAGGCGCTCTAGCCAAGCTGAGCCACACCCCGATGGTTATCCTCTGCGTTAACCGTAACGCAAGTTATATTATATGCGAAACATTTCCAAATGTCAACAACTTTTTTCCCTTTTTTTCTATTAATATTTTTCCGCCCTCTAAAGGCCGCCGTCACTGCAGATATTTAATGCTGAAATGCGCCTCTCCTTTCTCATCAAGCTCCATCACTGCATAGGAGGGACAATGCCCCTCCTGCCTGGGATAAGAAACACTTCCGGGATTTAAGGTGACGATTCCCCTGCTGTAATCTAAGAGCGGACGGTGGGTATGCCCGAACATCACAATATCCATGCCCCGCCCTAAAGCTTCTTTCTTCAGATCTTCCACTCCCATGGAGACATAGTAATAGTGTCCGTGGGTAATCAGAACCTTATACTTTCCAATCTGCAGCACTTTTTCCCGATCCAGATCAGAAAAAAAGTCATTATTTCCCGAAACAATTTCCATGGGGCATCCTGCCAGTTCCGCCAGATAATCCTCATACCCTTCCGAATCCCCCAAATGGATCATCAGGTCAATTTCCCTTTCCCCCCTCAGAATCTTTTTTAAACTCTCATGCTTCTTATGTGTATCGCTTACAATCAATATTTTCATAACCCATCCCTTATCTGCCTGCTAATTTCTCTCTCATGGCACGAAGCGCTTTTCCCCGATGGCTCAGCTGGTTTTTCTGTTCCGGAGGAAGCTGAGCCGTGGAACACTGATATTCCTCTACATAAAATATAGGATCATAGCCGAAGCCGTTTTCTCCCGCAGGCTCCCATCCGATATAGCCCTCTATGGTTCCCCTGGTCACACAGGAAGTTCCATCCGGAAAAACTGCTGCAATGGCGCAGACAAACCTTGCCGTCCGCTGCTCTTTGGGCACCCCTTCCAGACGCTTTATAAGCTGCTGGTTCTTAATCTCATAGGAAGTATCCTCTCCCATATATCTTGCCGAGTAAACGCCCGGCTCCTTATTCAGATAATCAATCTCCAGACCGGAATCGTCAGCCATTACTGCCGTATGCTCCTCCTGAATGCTTTTTGCAAGGGCAAAGGCTTTGATCATGGCATTTTCTTCAAAGGAAGTTCCATCCTCCACAATATCCAGTTCTATTCCCGCTTCCTTCATGGAGAGGATTTCCATGCCGGGCTCTGACAAAATCTCCCGGATTTCTCTCATCTTATCCTGATTTCCCGTAGCAAATATAATTCTGTCCATCTCACTGCTTCCTTCCTGTTATTCTATTCTGTATGTTTTCTGCGATTCCCGGTAAACGGCAATTATCCAATGATTTCAGGAAAAACTGCCTGGCTTTTATTCCTTCTCTTTAATATCCTTCGTCCAACGCCCGCAAAATAGCGTTATAAATTCCCTGGGCTGCAAGCTTCTGATATTCGGGAGAATTCAGCTTATTCAGCTCCTCCTGATTGGTCATAAATCCCACTTCAATCAAAGCCGCCGGAACCTGGCTGTTCCGGATAATATAAATCCCGTTGCCATGGGTCAGCCCGTTATTTTTACTGGCCATGGAGCCTGTGATTTCCTCCAGGCAGATCTTGGCAAGATGTTTGCTGCTGAGTCCTTCACTGTCCTTTTCCTCGTCATACATCACTTCCGTGCCGTTGTAATCGGACATCTGCCCATCTGTGGTGGAATTGCTGTGAACGCTGATGAAAAAATTCGCGCCCACTTTCCCTCCAAGCTGCGCCCGCTGCTCAAAGGTGGGATTGCTGTCCTCTGTTCTGGTATAATATACGCCGATGTCCCGGTCATTTTCATCCAGAAGCTTTTTCAGCTCCAACACAATAGACAGGTTGATGTCTTTTTCCATAATTCCCTGTTTAATAGCGCCCGGCGCGCCTCCGCCATGGCCGGCATCAATCACAATTACCTTATCATACACCTGCCTGGGGGTAAGAAAATCCACATACAGAAATCCTTTTTTTACTGCAGTTTTCACCTCGTAAACAGCGTCCATGGTAATCTCAATCACGCCGTTTTCCATATACAGATCATTGATGTAATCGCTTCTGCCCAACAGAGGATGCTGCCGGAAATAATCTTTCCCCACATCAGGAATCCGAATGGTAATCAGCTGTTTTACGTAATCATTTTCAATGACAATCTTGTCTTCTGTCATCCCCGCCGGAAGCTCTAAGCGGAGCTGCTGACGGAACGCAATGTCCTCTTCCTCCTCCGCCTGCTCCGTATAATAAGCAAGCATCTGAAGCTCTGACATCTGCTCCCGTTTGGCTTCTCTTTTATTCACCACGGAAAATTGCCCCAATATCACCACTGCGCCTGCGATCATCAGGGTGAAAACCGCCGATGACAGCTTCAGTATCTTTTCTTCCATATATTCTGTACCGCCTCTTTTGTCCCGTTTTACTGTCCCATTTACATTTTATCAAAGTTCTTATGGGTTATTCCTTGTATACACCTTCAGGCACAAATTACAGTCCTGCTTATCTTCCGCGCTTTCCCATTTTTTGCCTCCGGAGCTGATATAGCCCTGTCCGTCAGACAAATCCACACCTGCCGTCATTTCATCGGCCGCATATTCAATTGCCAGAGGATGGACGGAGCCCGGAGTTGTAACCTGCAGCACCACTGCAAATTTTTCCCCCTGCTCCACCTGGCATTCTTTTTCAAAATTTATCGTATAAAAACCGGGATTTGCCAGAACTCCGCTGGCCACCTTCACCCGTTCTGTCAGTGAATCTGTATTTTCAAAATGATTTACCACATACAGTTCATAAGACGTCTCTTTGCCGGTAGCGTAAAATCCTGCCGCCTGCAGCGTTTCCGCTGACCGGGCCGTGTATACATTGGCGCCGTAAACGCTTTCCTTATTATATCCCAGCTGTCCCACCCAGCCGCACAAATCTGACTGATAAATCTGATCATAATTATCCGTTTCTTCAATTCCTGTGTAAATGACGCCGTGGCTTCCGATGTTTACATCATAATAGGAAACGTAAAACACGCCCTGATCCCCAAATTCTTCTCCCCAGCTGTTCTGACACAGAAAAGCCCCGTCATCCTCCACCTCCAGGTTGAAATTTTCTTTGGGAAATGTATCATCCCAACCGATAATCATAATTTCATGATTGGGTTTTGCTGCCCCTGCATAGCAATAGGCATATGTTTTGCTGTTATAGTAAGGAGAATTGGCGTTGGCGTTTTCCAATGCACTGTAAATAGCCGTCTGCACTCCTCCGTACAAAAACACAGACTCCTTGATCTTTTCAAAATCTTTCCCGTCTAAAAGCTGAATCTCCTGCACATGCTTTACCGGCTTCAGCCCTTTTTCAGAAACGCCGTCTCCATAAGGGTCGTCTTTCTCATTGACCGGCCCCTGCCAGGCGGCAAGATAAGCCATCCCCATGGTATATTCCCCGCCTTCCGCCTGCCTGCGCACAAAACCATTCTGAAGGGTCATATGATCCGGGGAAAGCTCCCATTCCTCCTCCGGCAGCAGCGCAGACTCCATGGCAGAAAGCGCCGCAAAAGCCCAACACGTTCCGAAGGGCCCCTGATTCTTAATCTTAGGCGCCCGCTGTCTGTCCCGCAGATCATACTGCAGGGGCAGGATTTTGCTGTCCTTTGCCGCGTCCACGGCTATGGCCTGATTTTTCTCAATGTCCCAGTTGTAATTAAAATCCAGTTTCTCCGCCACTGTTTTCGCCGCTACATAGTATTCTCCGTCAATATAGGTCATAGGCGATGCAATTTTTTCCTTTTTGCCGTTCACCCGAACCTTATCCTCTTCCAGTTGAAAGGCGATGACGTCGGAACGTTTCTCAAGCACCAGTTTTTGCTTCTCATACAGATGGGCGCTGCAGTGAAAGCTGTCTCCCAGAGCAGAAAGGGGGATCATAAGATTCAGCTGCTGATCCATAAAAATCCCGTGCTCTTTATTGGTCAGCTCCCGGTTATCCACAAGCAGCGTCAGCGTCTGCTTATTGATGCTTTCTGCAATCATGGGATTCCAGATTTCCGCTTCCAGCCTCGCCCCGCGGAAACGCTCCACCTTTTCGCTTTTCCCGCTTGGGCCGGCAAATTTAAAAACCACTGCAAGCATAAGGATTACGGCCATAATTATGTATTTTCCCCACTGCCTCAACTGTCTGCCTCTTCCTCTCTGTGTTCTGTCTGCCGGTTCCGTTTCGGCGGTTTGGGCCCCTGAAACTGGTAGAAATATGTTTTCAGCATTCCATTGTAAATCTTTCGGTTTTTGTCTGCTTTTCTCCCGATATATTTTTCCGCGTCCTCATAACCGGTCAGCAGATAGGCAGACCAGCAGTCAAGCCGCCGGATGGCCTCTCCCAGTTCCCCGTAAAGGCCGGGCAGGGCTTCTTTTTCTTCCAGCCGTTCCCCGTAAGGCGGATTGCAGATGACAAATCCGTATTTCTTCGGATGGTTCAGCTGACTGACCGGCCGCTGCTGAAAGTGAATCAGATGATCTACCCCGGCCCGCCGGGCATTGTCCCTGGCCGCTTTCACCACTTCTTTGTCAATATCGTATCCCTGGATATCCACTGTGATATCCCGCTGGATTAAGTCCTCTGCTTCCTCCACGCCCTCATACCATAATTTGCGTTCTATGAGATTTCCCCATTTCTCTGCCGTAAATTCCCGTTTCATTCCAGGGGCAATGCCAGCCGCCATCATAGCCGCCTCTATGGGAAACGTTCCGCTTCCGCAGAAAGGGTCCACCAGAATCCGGTCTTTTTTCCAGGGGGTCAGCAAAATCAAGGCCGCAGCCAGCGTCTCCGTCACAGGCGCTTTGCTGGTCATCAGCCGGTATCCCCTTTTGTGCAGGGAATCCCCGGAAGTGTCAATTCCCACCGTCACTTCATCTTTCATTAAAAACAGGCGCAGCGGATACTCAGGGCCGGATTCCGGGAACCATTCCATATGGTATTTTCCCTTCATCCGTTCCACCATTGCCTTTTTTACGACAGACTGTATATCGGAAGGGCTGAATAACCTGCTCTTTATGGAGGACGCCTTGGCAACCCAGAATCTTCCGTCCTTCGGTATGTAATCTTCCCAGGGAATATTCTTGATTCCCTGGAACAGTTCTTCAAATGTTTCCGCGTGAAACTGCCCCGCTTTCAGCAGCACCCGCTCTGCGGTGCGCAGGAAAATATTGGCGCGGCAGACGGCCTCTTCATCTCCCTCGAAGGTCACTCTTCCGTCCTCCACCTGGATAATTTCGTATCCCAAATCATATATCTCTCTTTTTAAAACTGCCTCCAGGCCAAAATGGCAGGGCGCAATCAATTCAAATGTTTTCATTTCTGTCTCCTATCCCTTCCGTAAAAATTAAGAACATATTTGGAAAATGCTCTGGCGGGCCCAAGGGCCGTCCCTGCCGTGTAAATTCCACAGCAACAGCCGGAAGGTTCTAAGAATATATTATCTTCTCACCTTCCGGCTGTCAATCATTTTTATCGTTTTTGCAGGGCTGTATGTCACAGCTCCTCTTTCGGCTTTACTGCAGCTATTGTATTCATGCCGCCAACCAGCGTGGCTGTCCGGTAGCCCTCCCGGCTCAGTTCTTTTGCCGCCATCAGGCTGCTGGCGCCTCTGTCACAGTATAAGAGGTACAGTTTATCCTTGGGCAGATATTTCCGAAACATTTCCAGTTCTTCATAGGGTATATTTCTGGCTCCCTCCACATGAATATCTTCAAATTCCTCTTTGCTGCGCAAATCTATCACCCAGGCATCGGGACGTTTCCGGTATTCATTAAATTCCCGGATGCCAATTGTCTGAAACTCCATAATCTCACCCCTTAAACAGAGTATAAAACAGATTACCGGAAATCACTTTCCGGTAATCTGTTTCTACATTATTATATTATGCAGTTTTCGTCTTTTTGCCAATTGCCCTTAATAGGAATTATGGCAGTTTTGGCTGCTTTCATTGCTTGCCTTGTTGCCGGCCTTATTCTGAGAAGAATTTTTTGCGCTGTTCTGGGAATATGCATTCTTTGTGCTGTTCTGAGAAGTTGCATTCTTCATATTTCCAGCTTCGTTGCCTGCGTTTGTGCTTTTGTTCTGCATATTGCTGTTTTTTGCCATTTTAATTTTCCTCCTAATTCTTTACTGCTTTCATAGTATCTGATAAAGCATCTTTTTTTATGCAGAAATTCAATTCAAAATTTTTTAAATTTTTTTCATTTACCTCTTGCTTTTTCTGACAAGCTGTACTATAATAGCATTTGTAAGGAGGATTTCACCTTCTGAAATTTTTCTTACTAAGTTATACCCCTTATTAATTATTTATACTCCCCTCATGAAGAGACCAGTGGCTCCCCCGCTGGTCTCTTCTATTTTGCATGAAAATATCACCAAACCTTATCCTCACCTTTTATCCATAATTTGACTTTATCCTTTAAAAAATGTAAAATATGTTTACCTTCTCTGCATCCGCTGCTGGCGAAACAGATGTACGGTTTCCCAAAAAAGCAGGCGGGACAGGGAAAACCATATTGCAATTCTCAGGGAAAAGGAGTAACGTTATGATTCAGTTTGTGGAAATGGAATGCCCCAACTGCGGCGGAGAACTGCAGAAAACAGGGGACAAAACAGCAAAATGCAGTCATTGCAAAGCAGAATTTTTAATTGACACAGGCCAGCCGGAGCATATTACAAACATCTATCAGACACCTCAGCCCAAACCGAAAAGATCTGCACATCTTTTGACCCTTGCATGTATCTTTTTGGGCATGGCAGGATTGATGGCCGTCCGCCAGGTAAATAAACTTTCCTTAAACCGCAGCCATTCTCCCGCCCCCATTGCAGAACAGGCCTCTGAGCCGGAAACACCGGAGCGGGCTGTTTCTGAATTCTTTGACGCCCTTGCCATGAAACTATACGGCGCCCCCTGGGAAAAAGTTACGCCGGAACAATTTGCACAGCTTACAGATTTACATATTTTCTGGGAAAACGGCTGCAGCGTGGCGGAATATGCCATGAAAGACGGCCCGCTGAAACGGGCGGAACTTCCCTCCGGCCTGTCTGTCTGCTACAGTGATCTGCAGTGTTTCACCGGATTAAAACGCCTGAATCTGGAGCATGCCAATCTGAATGCCAACGATCTGGAAGGATTAAATGCGCTGACCCAAGTCTGGACCTCCAATTCACCGGAGGAACTGGCCGGGATCATCCAGAATCCCAGACAGATTATTTCTCTCGGCTGTTACAGCCTGGACACAGTAACCGGCATTGACGCTTTTGAAAATCTGGAACAACTGTACCTGAAGGACTCTGACCTTTCAGACATCGGCGCTTTAAGTTCCCTGAAACATTTAAAAGACCTTACCATTGAAAACGGTGATGAAATTACAGATTTCGGCGTGCTCCATTCCCTGACAGAATTAGAACGTCTGGCTATTTTTTCAGAAGGACTGAAAGATATCTCTTTTTTGCAGAATATGGCCAATCTGAAAGACCTTGCCATCGAGGACTCCGCTGTACTGGAGCTTACTCCCATGGAAGGGCTCACCGGCCTTATCCGCCTGTGCCTGAAAGACAACAGCAGCATCTCCGACTACAGCGTCCTCTCTGGCCTTGCCGGACTGGAACAGCTGGAACTGGAGCTGGCAACCGGGGCGGCCATGCCCAGTCCGGAGCATTGGAGCCAGTTAAAAAGCCTTTCTGTCAGAGGCGCTGACAGCATCTCTTTTCTGTCATCCCTCCCACAGCTTCGGTCTTTAAGCATTTCCGGAAGCGACTGTTCCGACTATCCGGTTCTCTCCGGCTTAACCAGTCTTGAGAACTTAACCTTAAAGAGTATTTACGGCGATATTGCGGATCTAACGGTTTTAGCACAGATGGGAAGCCTGAAATCACTGGATCTGCAGTCTTTATCCCTCTATGGAACTGTGGAATACATTTTCGGAATTCCGGCTCTGGAGGAATTGAACATCAACGACTGCAGCTTTGGCCTGGACTTTGCAGCCATGCCGGAAAATCCAAACCTGAAAAGACTATACATGAGCCGCCTGAAGGTATTGGAAAACATTTCCGCAGATTATGACGGCGCCTTCACTTATCTGGACTACGATGAAGTCAGTCTGGCAGAGCATATGGATTTTCTGGGAAAATTCCCCAACCTGGAAGAACTGTACACCCAGGGAAACCAGCTGACAGACGTCACATTTGCCGGGAATCTTCCTTTGCTGAAAAAACTGGATATTACAGACAATTATGTTACAGACCTGCGGCCTCTCGAAAAACTTTCCAATCTGGAAACCGTCTGGTGCGGAGAGAATTCCATTTCCCAGGGCGGGAATCTGGCAGAGGGAATCACTGTGATTTTGGATTCTGAAGCGGAAGAGGATGTGTGGTAGAGCTTTGGGGGGGGTTGGGTAACATTTTATTTTTGGATACGGACGAAAATACAGGCGGGCCCTTTCCGCACGCAAACTGGGTAACGTTTCGGCAAACTAACTGCCAAAACGCTGCCCGATTTGTGTGGGGAAGGGCGGTTTTGAAGGGCCGTCCGTATTCCTAACACGTCTCTACAAATCATAAAAGTCTTTATTTACCTGCAATTCCTCCGTAATCGTACCGCCCTTCTTCTGATACCGGTCATACCACAGCAGCATATGACGGGCTTTCCGGTCTTTTAATATCTCATATTTTTCGAACATTTCCCGGTACATGGGATTTACTTTCAATTCTGTCCGGATGGCTTTATTAAACGGACAATAACGGAAAATAATATCTCTGGATACTTTATTCAGGCGGAAGCTGCCTTTGGACTCATAGCGAATCCAGCTCTGGTAATCTTTTACAAATACTTCACGGTAGTTATTCTTGGATTTATAAAGGGCATTCTTCACTTTCTCCTTGGCGTCTGCAGACAAATCATGGTTCTTCCGGTAGTACTGGATATAGTCATTGTACTCGGAAGTCAAAGAAGCCTCCGTGATATCGTTCCAACGAACGCCCTGAATCTTCCGGCACATTTCCCAGCGGAACCGGCCGCATACTTCTACCATCAGCTCTCCCACATCCGTTACCGTAAGTATGGGGAAAATAAATCTGGCCTGGGTATCCTTCTTGATTCCGGCCGTTTCCTGCCACATCATTGCCTTGCTTCCCGCATTGGGCATCAGGATAATATAAGGAATCACTTCCTTCTGAATCATTTCCATATTGACTTCATGCTCCGGATCTGAGAAGCCCACTTCACGGTAAAACAGAGAGAAGTCAATCTTTCGGATCTCGTCTAAGGCTTCATTGGCCTTCTCCGCCGTTATCAGCATGTGGTCCACCGATCCGATAATATCGTCTTTACACAAAATAGGGCAGAATGTGGAAATCTTTCCGTAGGTGGCGCGGTTGGTGGAGACAAACATATTCTGCATCTCGAACTTTAACTTTTCCTGATTGTCTTTTGCCAGAACAGGCACCTGAGCCGCCGTAATCTTGCCGGTCTTTTTCTGCTCATTCAGGTAGCCGGTGTAATCCATGTCAAACTCATTCCTGGAAGGTTCATTTTCTCCCCGGTAAATACTGAGCAGCCACTCATATATGGTATATACATTGCCTGCCTTGCAGCGTCTCATATGGCCTGCCGCCTCAAAGAGACTGCGGGTATTCTCCCTGCCTGCCAGCTCTTCATCCATAAAGCCGAAGTTCAAAAACATTTTCACGGAAGTGGGCATATAATCCCCCTTCAGCGAATGGAAAAAGCACAGTTCATAGATTGCATAAAAATCATCGGTAATTTTCCGGCGAAGCCTGCGCACATCATCTGTAGTGGCAAGCATATCCGGCAGGTTCTTGTATTCCTGAAGAGAAGCCCGGAAGCTCTGGGCCTTCTCCTCCTGCCAGCCGGAATATTCCAAAATTTCTGTCAGATAATCAATTCCTTCTTCATAAGGCTCTGCAATTTCTTCCTCTTCCTGACTGCCGCTTTCTGCCTGAGCTGTAACGGTAAAATCATAATTTTCATACTCTGTCAGCTGCGCGCGCAGCAATTGTTCCGGATAAAAACCGATTTTTCTTGCAAATTCTATTAATTCTGCAATTCTCTGCTGCACCGGGCTGATATCCGCTCCGGTGTAAGCCGCTTTTTTTGCAAGTTCAAAATACATGCGGAACAGATTTTCAGGGGTTCCCGACAACAGGAGATCTTTACGTTCTCTCAGATAACTTTTTATCACTCCCACCTGTTCCATGGATTTTTTCATCCAGAAAACCGCATTGGAAATGGCTCCCGTGCCAATCACATAATCCCTCGCCAACTGCTGATCCAACGCGGCCAGGGGCAGGGCGGACATCCGCTCATAATATGCGCCCACCCAGGCCTGAATCGGCTCTTTTATATCAACAGGGGCCAGGGTATTCAGTCCGGCCACCTGTTTTTTGGGCATTCCAAGGGCCCCGCACAGCTTTTGATAGTCTCCGAAGCTCTCCGAGAGAAAACGGTGAAACTCTCTGGCTTTCCTGTAAAATGTATCATACCGGCGTATCATCATATCTGCCTGGTGAACCGCTCCCATGGCAAACACCGCCACATATTTCTCATCTTCCGCAAATATCTTCTTATAATCTTCTACCGTCCGGTAGGGAAATGCATAAAGCATACAATCGGTTTCTGCCACATACTCGCACACATAGCTGTCAGAAAGGCTCTCCGGCAGGCCTACAATACTCCCCGCATTCATACGGAATTCATCATTCTCCGTAATCACCCGAACATTGCCCTGTAAAATAACAAACAACCCCTTCAGCCTGTCTCCTTTTTTCAAAAAATGTCTTCCTTTACTTACTTTTACTGTTTCCATGGCATCCTCCTGTGTCCAATCTATCGTCTATTCCCCAAAAACAGTGAATACAGCAGCCAAATCAATATAATCGGCACCATAACCGGCAGCAGAAAAGCCACCACATTTGCTACAATCACAATCAGCAGAACTGCAATCAATATCAGCAGTAATTTTCCATACCAGCTGTTCAGCTTAAATCTGCCGAAACGCACATCCCAGCCATTCTGCTGAGAATAATCTGCACGGAATCCTCTGTCCTGGCCTGCGGAGCTGTAATCCTCCGAATAGTACTGCCTTTTGGAAGCTCCCGGCTTATCCGAGGTATCTATCAAGGTCTTGGCAATCAGCCTGGGATTGCCAAGCTGAGCCGTTACTTCTGCTTCACTCTTTCCTTTTCTGGACTCTTCCATAATATAATTATCATAAAATCTCAGATTCTCATTGACTGCCGCCTGATCCATCTCCCCCTGCAGCGCAATCTGCAATTCATGTAAAAATTCCTTTTTCGTCATGAACGTTCTCCTACCTGTGTGCTTTCTGTTTAATCCAGTATTTTTCCAACTATCTGTTATTCTATCACACTATGCTCATTTTTTCATCACATTTCCCAAATTTTTTTTAAAAAATCTATTGACAAATCCCGGAAACTGGAGTAAGATTATAGACGTTCCAAGCGAACATTTGTTATGTGTGTGTAGCTCAGCTGGATAGAGCACTTGGCTACGGACCAAGGTGTCGGGAGTTCGAATCTTCTCACGCACGTAGACAGAGGGCTGTCGGAGATGATAGATTTTTCAATATATGATTATGATTCATTGGATATCGCAACCATATATTGTACATAGATTTCATTTCCGGACAGCCCTTTTTTAATCAAATGAAGCTTCATGATTAATTTCTTCCAGATTTACAATTCTGCTGCAAACCCGTTCGGCCAACGTCCGGTTATGGGTGATTACAAGCATTCCCATCCTGCGTCTTTCTGTCTCCTCCAGAAGAATCTGCCAAATCTGCGCCTGTGTAATCACATCCAGCATCGTGCTGATTTCATCACAAACCAGAAATTTTGTCTCAGGCCCCAATACCCGGGCAATGCAGAACCGCTGCAGTTCCCCGCCGGATAGTTCATTGGGCCACCGCGTCATCCAGCTTTTTTCAATTCCCATCCTCTGCAGCAACTCTTCCTTTGGGTTCCAGCATTCCCGCAGAATTTTCTCCATTCTCCACCGGGGATTTACCGCCTGCTCCGGGTGCTGCCCAATCATCTGAACGGGACAGTAACCTCTCCGTTCCAACGGCCTTCCCTCCCATAAAACTTCACCGCTTTCCGGTATCTCATAGCCTGCCAGAATTCCGGCCAGCGTACTCTTTCCGCAGCCGGAGGGCCCCACCAGAGCCACCCGCTCCCCGGCTTCCACTTCAAGGTTCACGTCTTTTAACACCCAGGGAGCGTTTTTCTGGTACCGGAAACTGATATGCGCCGCCTGAAGGGCCGGCTCTCCGTGAAATTTCTGCATAACTCTACCTCCTCTTTCCGCTGTTAAAGCACAGATTGATAAAAAGTCAAATCTTAGATTGATAAAAACTTTCTGCTGTCAAATTATACGCTGACGAAAACCTTCTGTATTTCCTGCGCCCGGAAACTTCTGCTCCGCTGCAAATTCATTCTGAGGAAGCGCTCTTAAAAAAGCCCTGCCATCTCCCGAAAAAGCCGCAGCCGGCACAGTCTCCAATATTTTTCCGTCATAAAAAATGGCAATCCGATCTGCCATCTGCAATGCCAGATCAATGTCATGGGTAATAAGCAGCACGCCGCACCCTTCCTGGGCCAGTTCCCGGAAATTACACAGCGTTTCCCTGGCCAGTGACTCCTGCAGCCCCGGCGTGGGCTCGTCTGCCACAATCAGTTTGGCCGGCTTCATTACTGCGCCGGAAATCAGTACCCGCCTTGCCATACCGCCGGACAGCTGATAAGGATACAGATTTGCCACAGATTCCTCCAGCTGATACCTGGCAAATACCTGTTTCAGCTTCTCCTGCCGCTCTTTTTTCTCCGCTCTGCTGCAGGGGCCAATTACCTGCCGGCCCACTTTCATCAAAGGGTCCAGATATTTCACCGACTGGGGAATAAAAGCAATCTCCCGCCCTCTCAGTTTTTTCAGGGATGCTTCCTCCAACCTCCTGCCGCAGAATTCCATGGTTCCGGTCACTTTTGCATTTTCCGGCAAAATTCCAAGAATCCCATGGGCCAACAGGCTTTTCCCGGAACCGCTGGAACCTGCCACCGCCACAATTTCTCCTGCATTTACCGTAAGCGAAAGCTGATGCACCATCTCAAATTCCCGACGGTTCAGCCCTCTGTCATACATGGTAAAAGAAACGCACAGCTCTTTTACGGCAAGCACCGGTTCTTTTTGTCCTTTCATGTATCTTCCTCCCGCATTACGCTTCATTGCCGCTGTTTGGATTCAGCAGCCGCTTCAGATTTTCTCCCGCCGCATCCAACAGCATCACAGCCGTCAAAAGCATCAGTCCCGGAAAAACAGCCATCCACCATTTTCCGGTGGTAATATGGTTCATGGACTCTGACAAAATCACGCCGATGGCCGGAACCTCCGCCGGAAATCCAAAACCCAGAAACGTGATGGCAGCTTCATGCATAATGGCATGGGGAAACAACAGCACCACACCGATCAGATACACCGGAAGGGCCTGGGGCAGAATATGCTCTTTTGCCACCTCCCGCCTGGTCTTTCCCATTCGGTAAGACGCCTGTACGTACCGGGCTGATCGAATTTGCAGCACTTCTGCCCGCACCAGGCGGGTTAATTCCGGCCAATGGGTCAGCGCCACTGCAATCAGCACGCCTCTGCCGCCTTTGCCCGCCATAAAAGAAATCAGAATCAGCAGAATCAAATGGGGTATTCCCATACACAAATCCACGCACCAGTTGATAAACCGATCTAACGCCCCTCCCTGCAGCGCTGCCGCCGTTCCCAGTATCAGGGCAATCACGGAACTGACCGCTGAAGCCAGAATTCCCACCCCAATGCTGTTAGAAAGCCCTTTCACACTCCGGAAAAACATATCCCTGCCCATGTAATCTGTGCCGAAGAGATGCGCCGGGCAAGGCGCCGTAAATTTTGCACTGTAATCTATATCATAGCATTCCGGACTCATAAACCATCCGGCTGCCAGAGTAACCGTCAAATACAAAACGGCTGCGCCCAGAACAAACAGTGTTCTCCTTCTCCGGTTCCAAAATATTTCTGCTGCGGCCCTTTTCTGAGCCTTTTGAAAGCTTCTGTCACTCATGGGAAAAACCCTCCCGAATCCTGGGATCTACCATGCCGTACAGAATATTCGCAATAAGATTTCCAGTAAACACAAATACTGCGCTGAATATGGCAATTCCAAGCAGCAGCGGTACATCCCCGCCAAGGCCCGCCGCAGTCACCGCGCTTCCGATTCCCGGATAAGAAAACACTGTTTCCGCCAGGGCAATTCCGCCGAACAGTTCACTGAAGGAAGCAAACTGCACCGTAATAGCCGGAATTGCAATATTCCGGATTCCGTGGCTTTTTACCATCTGCCATGTATTTTCACCTCTGGCCCTGGCATACAGCATAAATTCACTGTCCAGTATTTCCAATAATTTCTGCCTGGTATACAAGGTGATCTTTCCAATGCCCAGAATGCTTAAGGTAATGGAGGGCAGAATCAAATGATATATCCGCTCTGCAAGCGTCACTTCCGAAGCCATTTTTCCCATAGGCGCCGCCAGTCCAATGGGAAACCAGCCCAGATTTACTGCAAAAACACTGAGCATGATAAGGCCCACCCAAAAGGTGGGAGCAGACTGAAAGACCAGACAGACTGTCCTGATCCCTCGATCCAGAATGCTGTCCTTACAGACTGCCGCTCCAATTCCCAACACAAATCCAAGAATACCGGAACTGAGCCAGGCAATCAGCATCAGCGCCAGAGAATACCGAAACCGTTCTTTGATTACCGTCAATACCGGCTGTTTGTAGACAATAGACCTACCAAACTCCCCCCGCAGAGTATTGCCTGCCCAGGTCATAAACCGTTCCAGAGGCGGATCATTCAGACCCCAGTATTCTGCAATCTCCTCTCTGGCATCCTCTGAAATGGTGGAATTGGTTCCGATATAGGCCGTCAGCGGGTCTATCGGAGCTTTTGCCATCATTAAAAATGAGAGAATGCTTATGGCTGTCAGCAAAGTCAGCATACGCAGAGCCGTTAACATAATTTTTTTCATCATCGGAGCATCCTTTCCGCTGGCATTCAATTAATAATTTCCCAGTCTTTCATATTACAGATAATCGGGATTCCGTGGCCGTGGGGGTGGGGAATCTGGGTATCCTTTGAAATATCCAGTCTGTCGCTGATGAAATAGCAATGCTCAATGTTGACCAGATACAAATATGGATAATCCTGGGCATACGTTGTCTGAATTTCCTTCCAGGCTGCAACGGCAGCCTCCTGGCTGTTGGCTGCAATGGCTTCTGCAATCAGGCTGTCCGCCTTTTCGTTCTGATAGCCGCTGGGATTGCTGTACGTCTGTACCGTAAAATGACCGGACTGAAACTGGTTGTCCAGTACCATAGGGCTGTACTGTCCAAAGCCCCACACTGCGCCCTGGGTGTAGGATTTCACTGCAATTTCATCCCAGGAGACCTGTTTTATCTCTATGGAAATTCCCAGTTCTCTGACATTTTCCGCCGCTGCCGCCGCCAAAAGATAACGATCCGGTTCATCTGAGGGAGTGTAAACTTCAAATGCACAGGCCACTCCGTCTTTTTCCCGGATTCCGTCACCATCATTGTCCTTCCATCCGGCCTCTTCCAAGATTTGCCTGGCTTCTTCCGTTCTGGCGTCTCCGTACACCTTTGTATTTCCCCAGATTAAATTGTCTGTCCATCCTTCTGCCGGCCGGCCCACCCCATTAAACGCATGGTCAATCACTTCCTGGCGGCTGATTCCAAGAGACAGCGCTTTGCGCACAGCCAAATCAGAGGTAACTGCATTTCCAACGGACAGCTCCTCTCCAGCATCATTGACAATCTTCTCCGGTTTCCGGCAGGGAAGGCTGATATTTCTCACGTCTATGGTTTCTAACTTTTCCATATGCATTCCCTTTACGGTCTCTTTGCTGTAAGAAGGCTGCACCATCACCACATCCAACTGTCCGGAGCTGGCGTTGGAAAAGGCCGCTTCATTGTCCATATCCACGAAGGTTACCCGTTTCACTTTGGGGGCTCCTTCAAAGTAATCTTCATTCGCCTCCACAATTAACTGCTGCTCCATATCATACTGCACCACTTTCCACGGGCCGGTCCCCACTGGCTTCTGGTCAAATGATGTACTGTCGTATCCGCCGGCAGGCACAATTCCAAGCTGGGCAGTGGTGTCCAGAAAAGGAGAAAAATGCTCTTTTAAAGTGAATTTCACCGTATAGTCGTCCAATGCTTCTACTTGTTCCACCTTTGACAAATCCACTTTTTCATTCTGTCCCTGATTTGCCATCACTGTTTCATACGTAAACACCACATCCTCCGCTGTAAAATCAGAGCCGTCCTGAAAATGAATTCCCTGTTTCAGCCGATAGGTATAAGTCAGCGCATCTTCGGAAATCTCCCAGCTTTCTGCCAAATCTCCTTCATATTCTGACTGGGCGTTTACCCGCACCAAACTATTGTTGACAAAATCGTATCCGTAGGCAAACCCGCCCTTCACCGGATCAAGGGAACCATCCCAGAATCCATGGCCCACATAGCAGACAATACTGTCAGAAGCATCCTCTTTGGCCCCGCAGCCTGCCGCCATACTGTACAGCGCCAGTGCCATACAGCACATAATCCACACTGCTTTACTGCTGCAGATATTATCCCTTTTCTCTTTCTTCATCGCTCTGTTTCCTCTCTGTGCGCTTTTCGCATTTCATCATTCTATCATAACCCCCAAAAGGCGGGAAGCCTCCCGGGGGGATGTTTCGCTGTCACAGCTATTTTTAATCATTCAAAACCGCCTTTCTCCATGCAGACAGAAGATTATGACTAAGTCCATCTCTTCTGCGCCTGGAAAAAGGCGGTTTTAAATTAATATTCTGAAAATTACCGTTTCTCTACCATTCAAAGGGGTATTGTTTACTCGTTATCCTAAAAATTACCGTTTCCCTGCAATTCAAAGGGGTACTGTTTACTCGTTATCCTGAAATAATGGCGTAGACAAATATCTGTCGCCGGAATCCGGCAGCAAAGCAACAATTGTCTTACCGCTGTTTTCCGGCCGGCCGGCCAAAATCGCCGCCGCTTTTAACGCCGCCCCGGAGGATATGCCCACCAGAATTCCTTCGCTTACCGCAAAGGCTTTCCCCTCTGCAAAAGCATCCTCGTTCTCTATGGCAATCACTTCGTCATATATCTCCGGATTCAGAACCTCCGGCACAAAGCCTGCGCCGATTCCCTGGATTTTGTGGGGGCCTGAGGTTCCTTCTGAAAGCACCGGACTTGCGGCAGGCTCCACTGCCACAATTTTCACATCAGGCTTCTGCTCCTTTAGGTATTCCCCAACACCGGTAATGGTTCCTCCTGTCCCAACGCCTGCCACAAAGATATCCACGGCTCCATCGGTCTGCTGCCAGATTTCCGGTCCTGTTGTGGCTTTGTGCACTGCGGGGTTGGCCGGATTCACAAACTGCCCTAAAATTACAGCGCCTTCGATTTCATTTTTCAGTTCTTCCGCTTTATCAATGGCTCCCTGCATCCCGCGGGCTCCTTCTGTCAGTACCAGTTTCGCCCCATAAGCTTTCAGCAGATTTCTCCGCTCCATGCTCATGGTATCCGGCAAAGTCAGAATTGCCTGGTAACCCTTTGCCGCAGCAGCAGATGCAAGGCCGATTCCTGTGTTGCCGCTGGTAGGCTCAATAATGGTTGCTCCTTCTTTCAAAATGCCTTTTTTCTCGGCATCTTCTATCATTGCCAGGGCAATGCGATCTTTCACAGAACCCGCCGGATTCAGATATTCCAGTTTTGCAAGAATCACCGCATCTGTAATGCATGTCTTCTTCATATATCCGTTCAGCTTCAGTATGGGGGTTCCCCCGATCAGTTCCAGTGCGCTCTCCTTAATTTGACTCATTACTCTGGCCTCCGTTATTCTTTCATTTCATTATTCCTGATTCAAATATTTCTGCAGTGTCCGCATACACTCTTTCAAATCAATGGGCTTTGCAATATGTGCATCCATCCCAACTTCCAGACAATGCTGTGCATCATCAGAAAATGCATCAGCGGTCATGGCAATAATCGGCAGTCCGTTATCGCTCCGTTCCAGACTGCGGATTGCGATGGTGGCATCATATCCATTCATTACCGGCATACGGATATCCATCAGAATTGCGTCATAAAAACCAATTTCAGAGGCTTCAAACATCTCCAGACACTCTTTTCCGTTGATGGCCCGTTCCAGAATCAATCCCACCGAGCTTAAAATCTCACTGATAAATTCCCAGTTCACGTCAATGTCCTCTGCCAGAAGAATATGCTTTCCTTCAAAATCTATTTCGATTTCTTCACTCTCACTGGCAAAATCCTCGCCTTCCATATATTTTTTCAGATACAGGTACAGCGTAGATTTAAACAAGGGCTTGGCAATAAATCCTTCAATTTCAGAAGCATCCACTTCTTCCTCTAATTCACTCCAGTCATAAGCGGAAATCAGAAAAGCAGGAATCTTATTGCCCACTGTCACATTCCGCATTTCACGAATCACTTCAATTCCGTTCATATGAGGCATTTTCCAGTCTACCAGCACAAAGTCGTAGTCGTTGTTCTGCAAATGCCTGTCTTCTATCATGCGTACTGCCTGCCTGCCGTCCAAAGACCACTCCGTATGTACACCCAACTCCTGCAGATTAGAAACTGCGCTTGTACACAGCTGTTCATTGTCATCCACCACCAGTACATCCCAATGAGGCAGCATCATATCTCTTTCATCAATCTCACATTTCTTCAAATCCAGTGTAATATGGAATTTACTTCCTTTGCCCTGTTCACTGGTTAATTTGATAGTGCCTTGCATCAAGTCCACAATCGCTTTGGTAATAGACATACCCAGTCCGGTTCCCATAATTTTGGCCACCTGATCGGAATCCTCCCGTTCAAAGCTGTCAAAAATTTTCCTCTGGAATTCCTCAGACATTCCAATTCCCGTATCCTCCACCACGAAATGGGTGCGGATATAATCTTCGCCTTTGGGCGATTCTTCCTGATACAGATGTACGTCAATCCGCCCTTCCTCCGGCGTAAACTTCGTTGCATTCGATAAAAGGTTCAGAAGCACCTGATTCAGACGCACCGAATCACAGAATACCTCTTCCGACCGGATAGACTGAATAAAAATATCAAAATACTGATGTTTTGATTTTACCTGGGGCTGCATGATATTCACAATATCGTCCATGGCTTCCCGCAGCGACATCTGATTCATATTCAAGGTCATTTTGCCGCTTTCAATCTTGGACATATCAAGTACGTCATTAATTAATCCCAACAAATGTTTACTGGACAGCTTGACTTTACTCAGGCAGTCCACCACACGCTCCGGATCTTTGATATTCTTCAGCGCAATCTCCGTCATTCCGATAATGGCATTCATCGGCGTCCGGATATCATGGCTCATACTGGAAAGAAATTCACTTTTGGCCTTATCCGAACGGATTGCCTTCTGTTTTGCAGAATTCAGTTCTTCCATCTGGCGGATTGAAAACCGGAAATACAGCAGAAATACAATTGACATAGCCACTAAAATCATAAAGGAAGATCCAATCATAATTCCGATCCGCTGAAGATCCAAAGCGCTGATAGGCGCATCCATAGCTTCATTATTCATAACGGTAATAAGATACCAGTCATGGGTCTCCTCTATCGGTGTACAATACGTATACCGCTTCTCTCCATTAATGGTAACCAGTTTCGAATAATCTTCCCCGTTTTTCATTGCTTCCCGCAATTCGGATACATACTCCTCCGCACTGCCTTTGTGATCCTTTGCTTCTGACATAATCCGTTCGAAATAGCTTTCCCGAAATGCATCTCCGCTGCGAATCACAAAATTACCGTCGCTGTCAATGATATGAGTGTACACCAGAGTGTCATTAGAGTCCAGAAACAAAACTTCCTTCAGATAATCCATAGGAACCCCTGCAATCAGCGCCATGCTCTTGCCCCCGTTTTTCATGGGGTATTCCGCTCCTCTTCCCAGAATCAGCATCCGCTCCTCTTTGTCATTCACCCCCATGGTTACAATATTTCCGTCTTTTTTCAAAGACTGAATTATGGATTCCTGAGAAATCGTTATCTGACCGCCGTAAAGAGTTTCCAGTTCGCCGTCCTCCGCATACAATCCTAAAAATGAGAATTCCCTGACCTCTCCGCCGCTTGTAAGCTCGCTTATAAACGCTTCATTGTACTCGTCAAAATTCGGCGGGGTCTGACGAATCAATCCCTGTACCTGCTCCAAACGCAGTCCTATGATTGAGGTAAACTTCTGTCCCAACTGAGTGTTCATTTCAGACATGTAGATTTCACTGATTTCATCAATGGTATCTTCTGTCCGCTTGCCCATAACCAGCACCAGTCCGATAAATACCACAACGCAAACGCCGATTACGCTGACAAAGCTGTTCCTCAAAAACTTTCTAACATTCTTTTCCATCTGACCCTCCATATTATGAATTATCTATGGCGCTTATGATCTTCTCCTGGACAGGCAGTATTTTCACAAGAACCCCCCTCGCTTCTTCCGGTTGTCCTTTGCGCAGCAGATCCACCATCTCACTGTACGCTTCATACACCGGAGTTACAGATAAATTTCCGGAAGCTCCTTTGATTGCATGGGCCTTCTCAATGATATTTTCATAGTCTTTTCCGTCATAATCAGGCTCAACGGCATACTCTTTCATCATTTTTGCAAAAGTTTTCAACATTTTTTTATAAATGGCAGCACTGCCTCCCAACCGCTTTACTCCTTCATCTACGCTCACGCCTAATTTTCTCAGTTCATCAAGTAGATTCATAAAAATATCTCCTTTTTCTCTGTAATTTCAATATTTTTATTGTAGCATATTTCAATTCATATCGCAACAAGTTTGTGAAACCGTTTAATTTAGAGGCATTTTTGCAAAAAAAGTAAATAGGGCAGCGGGAAATTAACCGGATTCCCCACAGCCCTGTTTTGTTGATTTCTGCTGTGATATGATTTTTTCCGAAACGCAGACTGCCAGCACAACTGAAACAGCCGCTTTTCCTTTGGGGTCCATCTCATGATACATGGTAAAAACCGGCACGTGACTCATTGTTTTTCTTCCATACGGTTCACTGCAAATCCAGTCATGTTCCAGGACTTATCCCGCTCCACCACTATCTCTACAGCGCCTTCTTCGTCTGTAAACCTGCGGAACTGATTCGGCCCCATTTCATCTTTAAAATATCCTACAATTTCTCCCTCATACAAAAAATGCGCGTTTTCCTCGTCATAAACCAGTCCGTAATTCTCATACTCGGGAAACTCAGGGCTTCGGGAAATATTTTTGAGAAAGAGAACAAAGGGTTCTTTTTCCCGGGGCTCCCCTTCCCATACCGTCTCAGAATCTATTCCTTCCGACAGATCCGTCGGATTTTTCTTGGGCAGAGGAAGCAAAACCATTCCGTCAGAATGACTGAACTGCTCCAAATCCGGCACCTTATCCGCTGCCGCCGGTTCTGTCTGCGCCAAAATCCTGCTGCCTTCTTTGATTTCTTCTGTTTCTGTCAAAATCCTGTTATCTTTTTCTTCCTCTGCTGCCCCAACGTTTTCTCCGGCCGTTTTCTGCAGCAGAGAGGCTGCAAACAAGACGGCCACAAACATCACCAGAATTCCCGCTCCTGCAAAGGAGCCAACTGTAAACCTTTTCTTTTTCATAATCGCAGCAATCCTTTCTTCCATTGCATCTTTGCTGAATCCGCTTCCCCAGGAAATCCTGCTGTCATTGTGCCCCGCCAGACTGATTAAAGACATGGCATAGGCCCTTCTGGCATCCTGCCCGAACTGCTCAACGACTTTTTCATCACAGGCCAGTTCCAAATCCCTGTTTGCCAAAATCTGCATCAGCCACACCAATGGATTAAACCAGTGAATGCATACGGCAGCCACAAGCATAAATTTCCATACTGCGTCAAACCTGCGGATGTGGATCAGTTCATGGGTCAAAACAAACTTCATCTGCCGGGCGTCTTCCCACTGAATTCCTTTGGGCAGCAGAATTACCGGCCGCAGCACGCCATAAGTCATCGGCGTTGCAATCAAATCCAGGCTGCGTACCTGCAGCTTACGCTTCATCGTAACTGACTGCAGCCATTCACGGACCGCCGGATCTTCCGCCGGCAGTGAGACGCGAAACAGTCTGCGGTATTTCAGATATGCAGTCAGGTAAAATCCTGCGCAGATCAGTCCCCCGCTCAGCCATAGAAGCTTTGGCAGGGAAAGCCCCGCGGCTCCTCTGAAACACAGCAATTCTCCGCTTACTGTCCCATTTTCTGTTTCCCCTGCGGCGCTCTCTGTCCCTTCACGGAAGCTGTTTCCCATTCCATTCTCTGCTTCTTGGCCAGAAAAGCCCCCGTCTCTTTCACCGGAATCGCTCACACTCCTGTCCTTTGAAGTTAAACTTCCTGCAGCCTTCTCAAATCCGTCTGCAATTCCAGAACTCTCCCACAGCGTATAAACACTAAAAGGCGCTTCCACATACCAGGGAACCAGAAGCCGCAAAAGAGCCACCATCCACAGTATCAAAAAAGTACTGCCAGGCAGTCTGTTCTGAAACAATCGGCGGGCTGCCAGAATCACCAGAATTAAAATTCCGCCGGAAACGCTCATCTCCCACAATGTCATCTGCCCTCACCTCACTCCAAATCTTCCACCAACTGCTTTAGCCTGCAAATCTCCTCCCGGGAGAATTTTCTTCTGTTTAACAGCGCGGCAAATAATTTATCTGCCGATCCGTCATATATCTTATTAATCAGCTCCTCGGTTTCCGCTTCCTGCACTTCCTCCTTGGGAATCAGGGCACGGCACATAAAATTCGGTTCGAGACGTTCAATGGCCCCTTTTTTCATGCATCTTTTAATTAAAGTATAGGTGGTGTTCTTATTCCATCCCACTTCGTCTCTCAATACCTCAGAAATATACTTGGCTGTGGCGTCCCCTTCCCGCCAGAGCACGTCCATCACCTTCAATTCTGAATCAAATAATTTCACTTCCATACGAACCTCCTGAAACTACTACAGTAGTCTATAAATCTATACTACTATAGTAGTTTCACTTTGTCAATACAAAATGATTTTTAGTTTGTGTTTCAAAGGGCAATCCGGCAGTTCTGTCCGTATCCAACTATAAAACGTTCGCTGCAGTACTAATGTTTTCTGGAAAAGAAATTCATCAAAA
This sequence comes from Lachnospiraceae bacterium, assembly GCA_910575555.1. Taxonomy (GTDB): domain Bacteria; phylum Bacillota; class Clostridia; order Lachnospirales; family Lachnospiraceae; genus Petralouisia. The sequence goes on from CAJTFX010000007.1 coordinate 138,599, forward strand.
TCTCCTTGATATGATTATACCGTCTGGCATAGGAGTTTTCCACCCGGATCACCTGCAGGTCAAAAACATCGCTGATTTCCTGCTTTTGCCGCTCCCGCTGCCGCAGAAGCTCCTCTTCCAGCTGCTCCCGTCCCTCCAGTTCAATGGCCAGTACCGGAATTTCCCCGTCCTTTTGCTTTTCATACACTACGAAATCAAACTGATGCCCGGGATATTCCGGAAACAATTCCTCTGCATCCACTTTCTGCTGCACGAAAAAACGGTTCTGAGACAGCCAGATATTTTCCAGTGCATGATTTAAATTCTTCAGGAACGCTTCTTCTGTTTCCGTGCTGAAGGGCTTTACCCCAAGGGCCCGGGAATTGGCTTTTTTCTGGGTGACCTTCGACATTCCGTTCTGTCTGGTATACTGCACCAGTTCGTAGAAATCATCTTCTTTGTCCTGCTGATGCAGCCAGTCCAGATGCTTCATATCCGCCAGAATCACCAGCTTGTCCCGGGCCCTGGAAGTTGCCACATTGATGAGTTCTTTATTATTTTTCAGCCATTGATAGGTGCCCTGCCCGGTCTGTTGGGTGATGGCAGTGGAAAACAGCACCACATCTTTTTCATCTCCCTGAAAAGCATGGACGGTTCCGCAGTCCACATTGACAAGACGGGCTTCCCTGGCCGCTTCTTCCAACAGTTTTCTCTGATTTACAAAAGGCGTAATCACCCCTATGGTTTTGTCCCGGTTTGCGGCGGCATAACGCAGGATCTCCTCCACCTCGGCAGGCGCGGTATTTTTCCCATTGCTCTGGCTGTCCTTTACATCAATGTACAGCAGAGGCTCTTTTTCATCGCTTTTCGTCTGAATACAGAGTTTTTCATTGTAGTATTTCTTGTTGTTAAACCCAATGATTTTCTCATGGCAGCGGTAATGGTAGTGAAGAAGGATTTCATCGCTGACTGCGTCGCAGGCCAGAAAGGTTTTGTAAATAGAATTTTTCCGGTAGTCATATTCCTCGGAAATATTGTATTTTTTCCTTAATTTCTGATTGACCAGTTCTTCTAACTGAATCACCGGATTCAGCTGCTGGGGATCTCCCACCAGCATCAGGCTGCCGCCCCGAATCACCGGAACCAGAGACACCGCCAGATTGCACTGACTGGCCTCATCCATAATCACCATGTCAAACATGGGCTCCGGCTCTCCCAGTTTATGGGCGGAAATGCAGGTGGTGGCCACAATGGGGAAAATTTCCTGCAGCTTGCGGATGTTTTCTTTCTTGCTGAGATACCTGGCAAATTCCTCTAACTGCAGCTTTTTATTCTGATTGAAAATAATGTTTTTCAGTTCCTCATGTCTGGGTAAATCAATTTTTTTGATATAACTGGCTGACGTGTAATACAGGTACTTTTTCAATTCCTCCACATTGTCATCCAACAGAGAAAAAGCCTCTTCTTCCGTAATATCTCCTGTCTTTTCAATTCTGCGTTTCACCTGTTCCATCTGCCTTCCCTGCAAATCCGCCTGAAACGGCAGCATTTGAAAGGATATGCTCTGTTCATTTTCAAATTCCAGTACCCGGTGAATGGTTTCCCTACGTTCCTCTAAGTCTAACCGCTCCTCGTATCTGCGCAGCAGGCCGGACAGCCGTTTTGCCCGCTCAATCCTGCCCTCCCGGTTTCTGTCCAGGGTGGATTTATAAACCGCGATTTTCCTGGTCTGCTCATATACGTTCCTGATATATTCCAGGGCTTCCTGCATTTTCTCATTGCTTCCCAGACGCAGCGCCGGAAAAGGAATCCTGTGATTCTGATATTTCATTCCCAACAGTTTTTCCACCACTCCGTTAATGGGATGATTATTATAAGATGCAAACAGTACGGTTTTCTCATTGAAAAAAGCCGTTACTATGGTATTGATGATGGTGCTTGTCTTTCCGGTTCCCGGCGGCCCCTGAATGTAAGCCACCGGATATTTCATGGCATTGTTAATGGCCAGAAGCTGATCCAGATTCACCTTCTGATCCGCTAACACAATGGGGTATGCCTTTCTGCGCACCGGCCGGCTGACCATTTCCCCGAAAAAAGCCCGGATGGGAGCGGTCACTTCCTCCTTCTGATACATCTCAATGACTGCCTCATATTCCTTGTGCAGATCTAAAAGAATATCCATGCCCAGCCCGATCATATACGGCATATCATCCACGGCCTGGCTGCCATGGCGGGTGATGCAGTCCTTAATCTGCTCCTGATTCTGTGTAAACTCCTTCAAAAGTTCATATTCCTCGGCGTCCAGATATTTCCGTATATTTTCCTTTCTGCCGTCCAATGTGTATTCGGTGCAGATGGAAATATCCTCCTCCGGATGCAGAACCCTGCGTTTTACATCCAACTGCAGGTTCCGGTAAGCCAAAACATATAATCCCCTGGGGGTATGGATACTGAGCACATTCATGGCAAGCTGCTTCAGCCTCAGCTTTCCGTCCTTTTTCTCCCTGGTTCCGTATTGAAAATATTTCACAATCATGCGAAACTGTTCTTCGTTCAGAGGGTAATCCGCCCCGTGAAAACTCTCCCGATCCAAATGGCGTATCAGTTCAAAGTCCGAGTGATAGGGCACCGTATCCAGACGGTTGCACATTTCCAGATAGTTCAGTATCTTCAGGTTGACGGGGTGTTCAAACAGTTCTTTATATTTATGGGGATTCAGATAAATATCCCTGACCAGTTCCTGATTGACAGGACAGTAAGAGCCTTCCACAATACTGGAAGAAAGAATGGAATCTATATAAATCACGTCGAAAGTCTCCGTGGTGTATCTGCCCAAGTGCAGTCCCTCCACTTTCAGCGTACGTTTTGCCGGATTCAGATTGTAAATACCGATCCAGTATTTTGAAATCTGATGCTCCTTGTTGCGGTATTCAATACTGAGCCATTTGCCCTCGTGAATGGCTCTGAAAATATCCCGGTAAATGGTGTTCATTTTTGCGCTCCCTGTTTTCTGGCTTTTTCGATATTTTTATTATATCGCCAAATAGAGGGGATGACAACAGAAAAACAGGGAGCAGTTTATTTCAGAATGGATTAAAATAGCGGCAGTTTAACTGCTCTGCTTATGTTCTCTCAGGTAAATGAGCAGGGAATATATCACCGGAATCACTATCATAAGGGCAAAAATAATCCACATGCCTTCTAAATTCAAACATGCATCCAGGATAAAAAACGCTCCGGCAAGAATCCAAATCCCTCCGGCAAACCTGTGGGTTTTGTTCCAGTTTTCTTCATTATACAGCGTCCATGGCAATTTTAATCCCACCGTATAATTCTGCCGGATTTTAGGAAGGTAGTTTCCCACGGTAATCAGGATAATTCCCATAAATATTTTGGCCAAAAGCGGAGCATTGATATCCCAGGACAACGCATAGCTGTATATGCCGATGCCGCACATTAAAGAAGCGCCGGGGCAGATGAGAAGCATCATACGGTAAACTTTTCTGCCGATGCCCTGTTTCCTGGGGTCCATTGCCATATATGCCGCGCTGACCAGGTGCCCTGCAAAGCAAAACAGAGGCAGGCCGAAAACAGCAAACGTCCTGCTGCTCCACCCATTGGGCTCATTATCCGGCCCGAAATGGGTAGCCAATGTCTCCGGAAGCTGATCCCACAGCAGAATTCCTGCCGCCATGGGAAGCAGTACAGCCAAACCTGTAAGTATAATAAATCCTTTATTTTCCTTCAGCAACTTCATAATCCTTCTCTCCCTTCAGCTCCGACAGCCACAGCATTACTTCTTCCAGTACAGATACATTCAGCTCATAATAGATAAAATTCTTCTCCCGATGCTCATACACCAGTTCCGCCTTCTTCAGCACACTCAGATGGTAGGAAATGGTTGCCCCCGTCATATTGAAATTACTGACAATTTCCCCGGCGGACAGGCGGTTCTGTCTCAGAAGCGTTAAAATATCTCTTCTCACCGGATCTGACAATGCTTTAAAAGTTTCTGCAAATCCCATAACAATCACTCCAAACTATTTAGAATATTTTCTAAATACTATTTTAATCCTTTTTGGGAAAATAATCAATAAGTATTTTTAAATTTTTCTAAATAGTTACCAATTGCACTCTATTCCGATGCAGCTCCCAACCGGATAAAAATGTCCAACAACGCCCCATCCAGATATAAAAGGATTTCTTCTGCATCTTCTGAATGTTCCTGCACCAGTGAAGCGACTGCATGACTGACCTGCTCCATGGCCGCCTGAGCCTTCGGCTGTTCCCAGGCATTCGGTATCCTGCCCTCCGCCTGTGCCTCTGGCTGTTCCCAGACGCTCTGTATCCTCTGGCATTCTTCTTCGGTAAATTTCTGTTCTGACAGCGGCTTTTTAGCCATAACATGACATGCAATATCCCGAAGAACCACCCAGCAGATATTTTCTATCATGTCCTCATACCGGCTGTCATAGTTTAGCAGCGCACTCCGCACATAATCTTCCGGAAATAAATTCAGGAATTTCTCTTCTGTCCGGATGCATAAAATAAATTCATAAATTCTGTCAATACCCTCCAGGCCGGAAAGATTTTTCAGCACCGGATAATCCAGTGTCAAAATCGTATCCTGAGGACAGAATTTCATATCGTACCATTTGAAAAATTCCGGCAGGCCGTCAATGACTGTGTCATGCAGGCAATAATTGTCATAATGGACAAAGGCCGGCGTAATCTCATTGTAAAGCTCCAATGCTTTCCTTGCTTTTTCTTCCACCTGCTTTGCCCCGGCTTCATATAGCTTTTGCGCCGTCATGTTTCCATCGGCAACCGCAGTCCGGTTTACGGATATTTCTGTTTCATGGATACAGTATTTCACGGCCTGCATCAACTGCTGCGCCTCTTCATAGGTCATAGAAGTGTGTTCAAAAGCAGTGTATTTTTCAGCCAGTTTTCCTACAATCGGCACAAGTTCTTCCATCGTCAGTTCCATACACAATTACCCCCAATCATATGTCTGTTCCTTTGCGCTTATCCCCAGCAAAGGTCTTTCAAAACCTCAAAATACACGTCGTAATCCCATCTCTGGACTTCATCAAACCTGGAATATTCCCGGTAACCCTCCGAACTCTGATACCCCTGATACCCGGCCCGGATCGCCTGCGCAAAAATATTCAGGCACGTCCCTTCCAGATAGTCCAAATCCCCATAACACATCAGTTCAAATTGTTCTTTCATCAGATGCAGCAATTCATCATCCGTAATTTCACCGTTCATCTCATTTTTGTAGAGATAAAAAATTTCCTGAAGCCGGATAATGGTATCCACATAATTATTCTGATCCACAAAATCAGAATCGCAGAATTCATAAATGATTTTCGTTGTAATGCCCTCGCCGAATTCCACGCGTTTTTGTTCCCGCAGCCTATTGTTTTTCTCCTCCAGAATCAGTTTGGCATCCTGTTCACTTAACACAAGTCCGTACCGCTCTGACTCCTGATTTGTTTCAATCACTTTTCCCAGTTGATTCTGCTGCTGTAATAAAATCATCCAATTTTCTTCCAAGAACATCCCTCCCTGTCATTGATTTAAAATAATATCTTCGTCCTGCAGAAATCCGCCTATTTTCAGTACGTGGGATTGATTATAGCATTGGGAATTGCAGATTGCCAGTCTTGAGTTTATGCAATTTCTATGGTATAATAAATACAGAGAGAAAAAGAAACGGTACTTGGCTGTTTCTTTTTCTCTCTTTTTTATTGCAATGCCATTTAATAACTCTGGCAGTATTGCCCTGAAGGATGTGCATCGGGAAAAGTAGTGTTCAAAGCCTTCTCTTATACTTTCTGCCCCTGCGACTTTGAAATATTCATTATCTTGGTCAAAATGAACAAGATAATGAATACATCAATTATTCCGCATAATATTTTTGATTTCCACTTTTTGGCTTGTCTGGAATTGTCATTTTTAACTTCCCTGTATTCATCATCGGATTAAGATAATGCCTTCTAAAAAAACTCCTATCACTAATTCTAATATAATCCATGATTTCCTTTGCAGAATGCGGCTGTTTACAAAAAGCAATTATCATCTTGGTCACATCTTGGTCATTATCTTGGTCAAAATGAACAAGATGTGTATCTTTCTTGCTATTTAGTAGCTTCAAATACTTATCACATGCCTTACAAAGCACCATAATCCCTGATGCACTTATATTATATTCCGGCAATGGCGCATCATACTTTGCACAAGCCTCTCTGATTTTGTCAAAGCCTCTTCCCCACGCCTCAATCATTCCACTCTTAAAGAAAATACCCGCCAGCTTGGGATTATACGGCTTAGAAGAATGCTTCATAAACAGTTTATCTGCAGAATTTAATTCAGATGGCATCTCACCATCATTCCAAATATATATTTTATCTTCATATACGCTGATTTGGATAGGATTGCAGCTACTGTAATCCTTATGCACAATTGCATTCAGCAAAATCTCACGAAAGGCATCCTGATGAAACATAAACTGCTCAACTCTCTGAATGCCATCATAAAAAATCAATGCTTTCAAATATTTCGTATAGACTAAATCAACGGCCTTATCCACCTGTTCAATGAGAGAGCCATGTATTTCATCCTGATACCTCAAATCAGCATCGGAATCTCCAAAATAGCCAATTTTAATATAGGAACCTGTAACCCATTTCTCCGGATCTTTATAGAATGCCAACATTGCTGCTCTTATCAGATAACCATCTTCATCAATCAGGTGAAGATTTTCCATCAATATTGTATCATCAACCCTTGTTTCCTCCTCTGTCAGCCTTCCTCTTCTTATCGCCTTTTCTTTCAGTAAATCAATTGCCTCTTTATCTTAAATCTGTTACCTTCAACTTCAGAATCGGCATACCATCCCATGTTCTTCCCTGCGATTTTAAAATCGCTTTATCTAATTCTTTTCCGGTTATCGTTCTCATTGTACTGCCAGAGCGATAAAAATATTTACCATGATAGCTAATGAGGGAAGGGTACTTGTCTACAATAATCTCAATGTATTGCAAATCATTTTCGTATAGCAAGTTGACATCTGCTACAATGCCCATTGTATCTGTAATTTTATTTGGAATAGACTCCAGGAGTTTTTTCCTATCTTTGTCTCTAAGTCCAACAACATCTCCATTGTCATTTTTGCCAATATAAAGTGTTCCTCCATAAGCATTTGCATATCCGCAAATCCACTCTAAAAATTCATCATGCCATAATTCTTTCCATTCTATTGTCTGATGTTCCGGCATTCTCTTCACCTGCTTTCTATTAGACATACCCATTTGACTTGCATATCCTAAAAAATAATTTACCCGAATAATTCACCTCGCATACTTCTTAAAATTCTCCGCCTGTTCCAGCACTTCTTTATAGACATCATCAATCGTAACCGGAGGATACCCATATTTATCCAGCAAAATAATCAAATCCACCTGCAGATTTGCTTTGATATCCTCTCTGGTAGACCAATCCGTATATTTTGCTTTATCGTCTACCACTACTCTAATTTCTTTTGATAACTCTATCATTTTATCATTTGGATATTCAAATTCATACTTTTTTGATACTGCAAGCAAAATATCATAAAAGGCTTTTTCCTCATAATCAATGCCTATGCTGTGAAACGAATTTTTTTCCGCTTTCAATTCATGTATTAAATCTGCGAGCTGATTTGCCACATCATCCAAGACCTGGTTTGCAAAAGCCTCCTCATTCCTCCGATTATTATAAGTGTCAACAACCGCCCTCATTCTCTCCGCAAATTCAATACTTTTTATTTTGTTTACCCGCCTAAACTCCTCAATCGCATAAGACAGCAATCTCTGCAATGCTTTAATCTTCGTATTAGGCATAGGAATCTTTTCAATCCTTGCCATATATTCATCGCTGAAAATATCAACATCTATATGTTTCCCTGTTTCGAATAGTTCTTCAATACCGTCAGACTGTATTGCGTCATCCAGCAGCTTGCGGACTTTGGCATTCATCTGGGAAATATCCGGCGCATCCCCTTTTGTCAGTTTAAACAGCACTGAGCGCACCGCCTGATAAAAATGTACCTTTTCAATATCTGTATTTTTAAACTGTTCACTGGAACTGCACAAATTAAATGCCTGTTTCATTTTTCTTACTGCTGCCATAAACCGAAGTTCCAAATCCTGCGTCAGTTGAACATATTCTACTGCTCTGTTCAGGCAATTTAACTGTTCCACCGGGCTTCCCGCATAGTAATCCCCTGCGTTAAAATTGTGAAACATCTGGCCTAAAACCTCTAACTGATCCAAAACAATTGTCACTGCCTGACTAACGTCATCCAGTTCTTCCTTCTCAAAATTCGTATATTTGCGAAGCGCAGCATTCATGTTTTTCTTGATACCAATATAATCGACAATCAAGCCTCTGTCCTTGCCTTCATAGACACGGTTCACTCTGGAAATCGTCTGAATCAACGTATGCTGCTGAATTGGCTTATCAATATACATTGTATCAAGACAGGGCACATCAAATCCTGTCAGCCACATATCGACCACAATCGCTATTTTAAAATTGGATTTTACATTTTTAAATTGCCTGTCCAATTCCTTCCTGTCCTCTTTTGTACCCAGCATTTTATAAAGTTCTTTACCATCGTCCTTATTTCTTGTCATAACAAGGCGCACTTTTTCTATAGGCTTTAATTCTTTTTCCTCTTTCTCTGTTAATTCCACACCCTCCGGCGCTTTTCTCTTTTCTTTCCATTCAGGACGAAGCTCCGTCAAATTCAGGTAAAACGCATAGGCTATCAGTCTGTTTGCGCATACAAACATTGCCTTGCCTGCAACTGTAGAACCTTCTTCCACTCTTTTCTCATAATGTGATATAAAGTCTTTTGCTACTGCTTTTAACCTGTCAGGATCGCCAATAATTGCATCCAGGTGAGCGACCGCTTTCTGACTTTCCTCGATCTGTTCTTCAGAGGTTCCGAGACTGGCGCATTTATCATAATATTCTTCAATCTCGCGCAGCTTGTCCTCACGCAATGTTACTTTTGCCGCCCGTCCATCGTAAACAAGATTTACCGTTATTTCATCTTTCACCGCCTCTGTCATGGTGTATGGATGTCCGACAATATCTCCAAACACTTCCACCGTGGCATCAATGGGTGTGCCCGTAAAACCAATATAGGTTGCATTCGGTAAGGAATCATGCAGATACTTGGCAAAACCATACGTTTTATTTACGCCTTTTTCCGTAACTTTTACTTTCATATCAAGGTTAATCTGTGAACGGTGTGCCTCGTCTGAAATGCAAATCACATTATACCTGTCTGTTAAAAGCTGAGTATCTTCCGTAAACTTCTGTATGGTAGTCAAGTACACCCCGCCGCTTGGCTTACCCTGTAATTCCTCCCGCAGCTTATCCCTTGATTCTATGCTTATGACATGATTGTCCCCAATAAACTGTTTAGACGCAGCAAATTGTTTGGAAAGCTGAGCGTCTAAATCGGTTCGATCGGTAATAATTAAAATAGTTGGACTTTTGAAATAACTGCTTTTCATAATCATGCGGGTAAGAAAAAGCATTGTATAGCTTTTCCCGCATCCGGTCGTTCCAAAATATGTACCGCCTTTACCATCGCCATATGGTTTCATATGTGTTTTCACATTTTCAAACAGATTGCTGGCAGCAAAAAACTGGGGATAACGGCACACTACCTTTGTATTTTTATCTGCAGCATCAGGAAAATAGATAAAGTTCTTTACTACCGCAAGAAATCTGTCCTGGGCAAACAAACCATCTATCATGGTAAACAAAGAATTGATGCCGTCCATTTCCCTGTCGTCATCATGAACCTTTCTCCAAGCGTAAAAAAATTCATATGGTGTGAATAACGAACCATATTTACTGTTTGCTCCGTCACTGATAACCACGAATGCATTGTATTTAAAAATTTCCGGAATATCTCTCTGATATCTGACTGTCAGCTGCGTGTAAGCATCCATTATAGTTGTATTTTCCTGTATTGCAGTCTTAAATTCCCATACCACAAGAGGAAGTCCATTCACATAGATAATGCCATCAGGAATGCGAATCTGATAATTATATCCCTCTATTTCCAACTGGTTTACAATCTTAAAGATATTCTTTTCCGGTTCCCCATAGTCTATCAATTCGATAAATATATCTTTCTTGTCTCTATCTTCACGATTGAACACAAACCCGTCTATTATCATGGACATAATTGTCTTGTTGGATTCATACAAAGTTCCGCCTACGGTACGCAATGAGAGAATAATACTGTCAATCTCGCTTTCTGCCAATTCATCCGAAGCATATCGGGTGCGTAAATATTCTTTTAAATCGTCTACTATCAGAACTTCTGACTTTTCACGCAACAATTCGCTGCCTGTCTGATGGATATAGCCTTTATTTTGTAAAAGTTCTATGATAGATAGTTCTAATGCGTGTTCGTTAAATGACATATTCTTTCCCATCTCCTATACTTCATATAAAAACGTATGTAAATGATCATTTAGTGGCTGAATCGGACAGCTTTGCCAGCAGAACAGATCGAAGCTCATATAGTTTCTGTATTTCTACGATGTTTACCTCTATTTGCTCATTGAGAATATTTGTTCGCTTTTGAAATTCCTCCACAACCTCACTTGGAGGAACAAGAATTTTCATTGATTGAATGTTATACATGGGCAACTTGGCCTGAACCGCTCCAACGGTCAAAAGTTCAATCTCTTTTATATGTTTCTTATAGCAGAGCGTATCATAAAGATAGTCGGATGTTACCGTATGAATATCCGTAAGTTTAACACAGTTTTCTGTTAGGTTCGCTTTATCAAGAGAAAAATGAACTTTGCCAAACAAACCGATGGTACCGACAATAGAAATAACAATATCGCCGGTATTTACGATGTATCGTGAAATAGCTGAATGAGTTTCTTCGTCAATGTATTGAAATTGGTCTGTAAGGCACACATAACGGCTATTCCCAACATCACGCACACGAATATACGGATGTTCTGTGGGAATATCAAGCAGTTCGCAATTAGCAGGCAGACGTTTTCCTCCCTTAACTGTACAAAGACTATCCAGACTGACGATGCTGTAGCCATCGGGGAGCTCATCAGCTCCATAATATGAAGCAAATTGCTCTTGAAATACTGCTTGTACTGTCGCTTCCAAATTATCATTTATCTTCCGTTTAAGCTCAATCCTATCCTCTACAATCTTATACGCTTCAACAATTTTCCTTTGTTCTGAAATATCTGGAACTGGTAAATCTATATTGCACAACTCATTCCAATCAAAGATTTCCCGAACACTGCCATGCGATTTATATCTTGCATATCTATCAAATTCTGCTCTCCTAAACCAAAGCATCAAATATTCTGGCAATAACTTTTCTGCATCCACTATCTCAAACACAAGATACGAGCTTGAAATTATACATTCATTTTCTTTCAGCAATGCGATTGATATTTTCTCACCATTTCTTGATGTAACCGGTCCATACGCGAATTGTCCCTTATGAACCACCTTATAATTTGAAAAGTCTGTTCCTACTGTATTTGCAATAGACTCAATAAAAGATTTACTGATGCTTACTCCCAATAATCGAGATACTTTCAAATCTTTATTTCTTATGTCTACTTGACGAATATATTCGCCCAGTTTCTTATAATTCGATTTCATACCCCAACTCCTTAAACACATCCAGCAAATCTGTCTTAGATTTTTCCTCCGCCACAAGCAATTCTTTTAATTCCGCTTGCAGCATTTTCATCTTCGTATCAAAATCAATATTTTCATCCCGATTCACAAACTCAATGTATCTGCTGGGTACAAGCGTAAATCCTTTTTCTGCCACTTCATCATATCCCGCAGAATAGCAAAATTCCGGTATATTCTCATATGTATCTTCATACCCTATCTGCTGCCAGTTATGGTAGGTTTCAACGACTTTTGCCCTGTCTGCCTCTGTCAACTCTATGTATTTCTTTTCATATGGGCTTCCTATCTGCCGCAAATCCATAAAAAGTATTTCCTTTTCCCGATTGCGGTAATGTTTCTCCACCCCGTTCATGTCCACGGTACGCTCTTTTTTATTCTTATTGAGAATCCACAAAGTTACACTGATATCCGTCGTATAAAAAAGATTCCTTGGCAAAATCAGAATTGCCTCCACCAAATCATTTTCAATCAGCCTTTGTCTGATTTTTAACTCTGTTCCATCATCAGACAATGCGCCATTGGCGAGCAAAAAGCCTGCCGCTCCGTTCTGCGACATTTTTGATACAATATTCAATATCCATCCATAATTAGCATTGCTTGTGGGCGGTACTTCGTATCCATTCCATCTTGCATCATCTGTCAATTCATCAGCGGCACGCCATTCTTTTTGATTAAACGGCGGATTCGCCATGATATAGTCTGCTTTTAAATCTTTATGCTGATCATTTGTAAAGGTATTCGCCACCATTTCTCCAAGATTCGCTGATATTCCCCGAATTGCCAGATTCATTTTCGCCAGCTTATAGGTTGTATTTGTATACTCCTGCCCATATATGGAAACTTTCTTTTTATTCCCATGATGGGCTTCAATAAACTTTATGGACTGTACAAACATACCTCCCGAACCGCAGCACGGATCATATAATGTTCCATCGTAAGGCTCTATCAGCTCTGCAATTAAATTTACAATCGTTTTAGGCGTATAGAATTCGCCTTTCCCTTTTCCCTCTGCAATTGCAAATTTACTCAGGAAATATTCGTACATACGGCCGATAATATCATTCTCTTTATCCTTTGCAGTGTCAATCTTATTGATTTCATCCAGCAACGACGCCAGTTTAACCGTATCAATCTGTAAGCGGGAATAATAGTTATCCGGCAGAGCGCCTTTTAAAACAGGATTTGTTTTCTCGATTGTAAAAAGCGCTGTATCTATCTTTAAAGCAATGTCGTCCTGCTTGGCATTCTCCATAATATAAGCCCATCTGCTTTCTTGCGGCAGATAAAACACATTATCTTTTGTATAGAATGCAATATTATCCGCAAATTTCTCCATACCGTCTGCAATAATTCTCGCTCTCTGAGCCTCAAATTTATCACTTGCAAACTTTAGGAAAAACAAACTTAAAACCACATGCTTATATTCGGACGGCTCTACCGAGCCCCGCAATTTGTCTGCGGATTTCCATAAAGCCTCCTCCATAGAAATTTCTTTCTTCTTCGCTTTTGCTGCCACTTCTATATCCTCCTCGTTCTTTGGAAAATTCCAAACTATTACTCCATTTCTACAAAGATGACTTACTTTCATTCACCTTGTATTTTCCACTATGTTTGTGCTTTTCATCACACCTTTTCCCTCCAAATGCATTTCATATTATATCACTATATCGCTGTATTTTCCATTATGTTTGTGCTTTTCATCACACCTTTACTGCCTTTTCACGCAATCCCAGACATCATGCTATTTACTTCCCGCAAAATCAACTTTTATCCCTGTAATAAAAGAGCATGGCCAGCGCCACGCTGCTCCGAACCAAAGCCCAAAAGACAAGCATTATGGAATCCCTCTCATTCACTCATACTTGTTTCCAAACTGCAATAATGCTGATGTAATTCATATATTTTTTGCTGCATTAGTTTTATTAACTCCAATGGTTCTAACACAGTGGCGTTGTTCCCAAATGGCAATATATAATCGGCAACCCATTCTAAAGCAGCATGATTTATTTCCATGTCAATGATCCCGCCGCCCGTTGGAAACGTTTTTAATCCCCTTGCCAGTAAACATTCACTTTCACAGCGTTTAACGCCTATATCTGTCAGTTGGATTTTCATATGGTAATCATTCTTAACCTCTGTGTTTTCAAGATATTCCTGAATAGACGCAGGAATAGGGTATTTCCCTTTTGGATAGGGCTTTTCCTCTATGATTTCTTTCATACGGTCAACCCGGAACACTCTGATTTGATTTGCCGCTGTACAATAGGCGGGGCAATACCAAAGCCCATTCATAGCATATAAGCCGATAGGTATAATTGTGCGTGTACTTTCAGAATATGTTGACGAATACCGTATTGTTGCGGCATGACGGTTTATTGCAATAAGAAACATTGATTTAAGTAATGGCGAATCGCAATGTCTGTCTGGAATCCAAAATACTACTTTATTTTGAATCTGGGTGATACTGTTTTGTACATCTAACGGCAGACAATTCAAAAATTTTTTTAAAACGGATATGGTTTCTTGCTCAAACGGCAAGTCACGGTGATATTGCAAGGCTTGACAGGCAAAGAAAATAGCTTTTGCTTCGCTTTCTGAAAAAGCAATCGGCGGCAAAATGCGTTCTTTTAAAAGATGATACCCACCCGCCGCCCCAACTTCAGAGTAAAGGGGAAAACCAGCTTGTTCCAGTTCTTGCAAGTCACGCAGTATCGTTCTTTTTGATACGGAAAATTCATTTGCCAATTCGCCTACCGTAAAATCTTTTTTTGCATTTATTGTTATCATCATTTCGATCAGCCGTTCTGCTTTTGACATTTTTAAACTCCTTTCCGAATAGTGACAGCCCTTGTCACTATTCTATGATAAACTATCCATGTTCCAAATGCAATATGGCGCACTCTGCTGCCAGTCCGGGGAGGGTATTTACAAAGGCGCAAATTTTTGAAGCCGTATGGAGCATGGAACGTGAAAGTTGCCAGTCAAGCGTTGCCAATGTAATTTGCAGCTTACGAAAAATGTAAAGGAGAAAATCGTATGGAAAAACTGATGTACATGATGATGATTGAGAAAAGCAAGACCTATAATAAAATGACAAAACAGGTAGTTACGGAACACGTTGAGAACATAAGAAAGCTGGACGATGCGGGAAAGCTGGAAATCTGCGGTGTCTTTAAAGGTTATCCGGGAATGGCTGGTATGTATATCCTAAAAACAGAGAGCCGTGAAGAAGCAGAAGAAATTTGCAAAGCAGAGCCGCTGGTTATGGGAGGATATGCGACCTACAAATTAGTTGGTTTGCAGATTGCAGACCGGGAAAATAATTATTTGCTGTAATTGGGAAAAGGAACAACACTGGGGCAAACAAAATCCGGCTTACATGGAAACTGAATAACCGCCGCTGCATGGAACGGCAGAAAAACGGATTGGGGAACTCCCCGCTATCTTCAAGCGGCTTATGAGGTCAGTCTGACCGGCGCATATCGGACGAGCATTTCACGGAGCCTTCGGCAGACTATGAAGCCGGGCAA
Organism: Lachnospiraceae bacterium; assembly: GCA_910575555.1. Taxonomy (GTDB): domain Bacteria; phylum Bacillota; class Clostridia; order Lachnospirales; family Lachnospiraceae; genus Petralouisia. The sequence goes on from CAJTFX010000007.1 coordinate 153,871, forward strand.
AAGGAACTCCCCCTGCCCTGTTACGGGAATTTGTGGAGAAAACCGTAATCCACAAATCGGAAGCCCTTGACAGGAAACGCCGGGGGAGCTCAGTACCATTTTAATCTACAAAACTTTTCTAAAAAATAATTCCATAGGCTGATCAAAGGGCGTATGATTAAATATCAGTCCACCGCAATCAATATACCCTAATTTTCGATATAAATGCTGCGCTTCTTCATCAACCTGTGTTGAAATCAAAGTCATCTTATAACCTTGCTGTTTCATATCATTTTCCCAAAAGACAAGGGCCTGTGAAGCAAATCCTTTATTTCGATATTTTTTGTCAACAAATATGAAATTCAAAAAAGGAAGATTATCCCACAAAACACTATAATGCATGAGACCAATTGGAACACCTGTTTCCCACATTATATAACCCGTTTTTGTATAAACACGTTTATCATAACTATTATCATCTGTATGCTTATCAATACTCATTACAAAATCTTTATCCTGTTGGCTCATGTATTTCACTATCATCTTTGCGCTCCTATTGTAACTGCTGAACTGACGCCAGGTAAAAAGAGAAGTTTTTTCATTAATTTGTGTCATTTTCTTTTACAAAGTAAACTGCCATCATGCTCAGCCTGCCGTCCGACGGGCCGCATGGCCATCCATACTATGGAAGCCAGGGGGCTTTCATTAGTAAATTGGTAATCATAGTAATGGCAGGGAATACGATACCTGCAACTACCCAAATCACCCAACTATATCCCCAATTATTGGTAGAAAGGCTGTAACCCACGTATATTGCAGTAATAATTAGCCAATATACAACCGAGACAGCGGCTGTAATCGGCTGGTTTTTCTTTTTTTCTTTTGAATACTCACCCTCTTGTAAGAGTTTTTCATAGCTTGACCATATGATGCCGCTGCTGACAAAGAAAACTACGCCAAACCCTGCAATAACAAAAGAAGCTGAAAGCATAATCGATAACAATAATTCATTTTCATCGTTAAAAATTGCTCCTCCAAAAAGAGGGATTAGCGACATAATACAAAGGCTGGCCCCGATGATATTGTTTCTTGTGTATGTTGCGTTATATTGCGCTTTCCGTTCCGTAACCATTCCACGAACGCCATATTCCGTCTCAAATACTTCTGTTTCCAAATAATTATATGCTTCTGTTTTCCTGCCGCTTGAAATAAATACAGCAACCGCAACAGTGACAAAAACAAGTAAAATAATGATGCCAATTCCTCCAGCAACATGCTCCGCCAACCCATATCTGGAAATACCGCTAACTGCTCCTAAAATAAATAGGCAGACAGGTGATAAAATACACAGAAAAGTTGCTAATGCAATTGATTTCGATGTGGCGGCTTTTGCAGAAAGAAAGGCATTTGCTTCTTCCATAGAGACACGCCTCAGCGTAGAAACATCATCAGACGGAATCATACGTTCTGCTTCTTCGATTTCATCTTTCAGCAAATAATCTGTACTTACGCCAAATAACTCTGAAAGGTGAATTATTTTTTCAAGGTCCGGAACGGACTGCGCTCCTTCCCATTTTGAAACGGATTGTCTTGTAACGCCCATCTGTTCCGCTAATTCTTCCTGTGACCAACCTGCTTTTTTGCGAAGCTGAATTAGTTTGTCTGCAAAAATCATTACTATATCCTCCTTGTGATTATTATGCATTGATTTTAACTTTTTCTCAGGTTGCTTACCACCAATCAGCGCCATTCAATGTGTCAACTGCTGGTTGCATCCACAGTTTTATAGCGATTTCACCCTTTGGCTAAGCATATGGGCAATCCGGTAGTCCTTATGTATCGAAATACAGATGGCGGGAATGATTTTTCAAACACGCTCTAGCCCATCCCCAATTCCTGACGAAGATTTTCACAGTCCTGTGCCATTTCCTGCATCTCCTCATCCGAAACCATTTCATGAAGATCATAAGCCAATGGAGCTTTTACAAAGTGAGCCAATGCCTTGTCCATGGAATGTTTTTCTTCTTCTGTAAAAGTAATGCGGACAGTTTCTCCATTCTCATCATCCAGCAATTCTCCCAGGGATACACTGCCAGTTACAGAACACTCTAACATTAAAGCCGCCAAATCGACGATTAAATCAATGGCATAATAAAAATCATACGTTTCACCCTCTGCGTCAGTATATCCCAAATCAGGCGAGGTACAAAAATCCCCATTGAGTTTTTTCAGTCCTGTATCTTCAAATATTTCACTCAGCGGTATTTCTGCTTTTTGCTTATCCGCCAAATACTCCAATAAGGTTAGACTGTCATCCGTACCCCCAATATAATTACCCCAATATTTTTCAATATACATTTTTATTTCCTCCTTTGCTAATCCCGGCTTTTATTCATTATAGAAGCTTAAATCTCTCTCCGGAAATCTAATCGCACCAATTTCTTCCCATTCGGCAGCATACGCTCCAGAATCTTGATTGCATGATAATCAATTTCAAGCATGCTCTGCTCTAATGCATGTTCTTCCATTGGATGATGCACTTGTTCCAATCCGTCAAACACATGTAAATACGGTGATTCTGATACCCAATTTTCTTCTGTATTAATTTGAATAATACTTGAAACATATCTTGGATTTGCCTGTCGGATCACCTTCTGGAAACATTCATAGCCAATATATTCAATCAATAAATTTGCAATAACCATATCTGTTTTTGGTAACTTATCGGTTTCATTGAGCAAATTGATGCATAAGCATTCCAAAATTTCATCTAAATCTGAATATCTGTGAATGACTTCTTTCAGATAATCAGAATTGACATCAACGCCATACACCCTCTCAAATTTATCTTTTGAAATATGTTCAAGGCCATTTCCTCCTGCAACACCCAATATCATTATATTTGAAACGGGATAATCATCAAATTGGGCTTTCATCATTTCATTCATAGCCTGTAACTGCATAACAGAATCAAGTTTCATATGATTTTCATAATCAGCTAAAGGAATTTCCTCCCATGGATTTTTCATTTGATTTTTTCAGCTTTCTATTTATATTTTTTAAGAAAAAACGCATTTCCCGCGGCTGGCGGCATAGATTTTTCTATGTTAACAGTATATCATTAAATGATTCGTTCATCAATTTCATTTTATCAAACACGGTCTAATTAAAACAGAGAGAAAAAGAAATAGTACTCTGCTGCTTCTTTTTCTCTCTGTTTCATTGCAATGCCCCTGTTTTTCGCCAGTGATTCATCCGATCAGTCTGATTTCATTCAGACTGACTGTAAGGCATCTGGTTGAAAAGTTTTTCACTTCAATGCTTCCCTGCACCTTCCATTTTTCCACCTGGCTTCTGGATACTCCCAAAGCCCCGGCAATTTGTTTTTCCGGACGGATTTTCAGTTCACAGGGATTTTGTATGGTAAGAAGAACCTGGCTGCCGCAGCCATTTTCCTGCTTTGTGTCTGAAAGTTTCACAAACTGATATTCCAACCGCTCTGTATCCACCTCTGCCCTGTTTTTTCGAAACAACTGAAAATTTCTGCCATACTGTTCTGCAAGCTCTCTGTCGTTCTGCAGAAACCGCTGATATTCTTCTGCCGATATTGCAGACATCCTCTGCCTTTCATAAATCGCAAGATTCCATGTATGCCTGCATTTCTCACACTGATAAATCAGCCACACATCCAGTTTATTTCCGTTGGCATTGACGCGGAATTTCTTTGTATTCTGAAACAAAGCCTTCCTGCCGCAGCCGGAACAATTGCGGATAACGGAACATGATCCTTCTGGAACCACTTCATATTCTATTTTCTTTGAATAGCTCATTTGCATCTCCTGTTTTTCGGTCAGATGCGCAGGCTATTACCGATCCTTTTTATTTGCAATAGCCGCGCTATGCAAAAGAAACGGGTAATGTCATAACAGTTTTCTCCTCTCTTTTTGATTTATTTTATCAGTCTGGGCCGGCAAAAGATACCCCAAACATTTTTATAAAAAAGTGTCTTCGACACTTCAACCCCCTAGCCCCCATTCATGGGGGAATTAGGGGTTCCTTTTTGTGTCGTTTTCCTTCATAATAATCTCATGAGCATACTACAGGATATTTTTAGAGACCATTATGAAGAAATGATTTATATATTACATCCACGTCAGTCTGTTATTGACAACGTAGATAAAATGATCAACTGTGGTGATCCCTCTTTCGGCGGCGCCATGTACGGCTGTCCCCACTGCGGCAAGCTGAAATTTGTCCCTTTCCGCTGTCACAGCCGCTTCTGCCCTACCTGTGGTAATCTCTACGCCATGCAACGCACTACTTCTATGTCCTTTAAGCTCGTAAATGTCATCCACCGCCATTGCGTCTTCACGATTGATGAGCAGCTCCGGGAGTTTTTTCTGGGTGACCGTTCCCTCCTTGACTGCCTCTTCCATGCCGTGAACAGTGTTGTTTCCCGTATGTTTTTTAAGCAGAATAAGACCATGAACTTCACTCCCGGTTTCATCATGGTCCTTCACACCTTTGGCAGAGATTTGAAATGGAACCCTCATATCCACTGCCTGATTTCTGAAGGCGGCTACAGCGATAACGGTTTCTGGCGCAATATCAATTACTTCAACTATACCTACCTCCGCACTGCCCTGCTGGGTGAAATGGAATCCAGAATCGGCCCTTCTTTTAAAAAGGTAAAATCCCGCTGTTACCGTGAACACAAAAACGGTTTCTATATCTATGCAAAACCGAATAAATGTGACCCCAACACTGCCATAAAATATATCGGGCGCTATCTGGGGCGCCCCGTTATTGCCACGTCCCGGATTGACAACTATGATGGCGACTTTGTTACCTTCCATTACAACCGCCACGAAGATGACTCCTATATGGAAGAAACCCTTCCTGTTATGGAGTTCATAGAGCGTCTTATCCGCCATATCCCGGAAAAGCATTTCAAAATGATCCGTTACGGCGGCATTTATGCCCGCCACCGGGAGATTGATAAAAAGCTCCATAGAGCCATTTCCCGTGAAAAGCACCACATTCTTAGAAGCTTTAACCAGTGGCGCACTGCCATACTCTCTGCTTTTGGTTATGACCCATTAAAATGCGAATGCGGCCGGGCCATGCTGTTTTTAGAACTTTATTTTAACCATAAGCGTGTTTCTCTGGAAGAATTGTACGACAAAGCCATGTCCCGTTCTCGTGGAAGAAGGTCGTCCGCATGACTTCCTTAAATCCCATTCCTGTGCTATACTCCTTTCAAAGGAGGCTGTACTATGAACCCAAACACAGAGAAACTACGCAAAAAATATATGGATAATCCACCCGAAGGCATGTCATCCGAGGACATTCGCTGCATGAGCGAGGATGACCTTCTAGATATGGATTATTTCTTAAATGAAGATGACTTATTTGATGACGAGGCTGGAGTAGAAGGTTTTTATATCTTCTAAACCGTGTCGTCTTGCTGTTATTCCCATGCAAGAGTTTATCAAATATACGTTCGATAAACTCTTGTTCTTTTCCTTCTCATCAAAAATCGCAATTTGGTAAGTAGGTAAGCCCCTTACGGGGCTTATCCCTCTCAGAACCGGACGTGCAGCTTTCCCGCATCCGGCTCCCTGCAAAGCTAATACATCTACAACTATCCGTATATACTGACATAGATACGTGGTCGGACGAGTGGGAATTGTCTCATCAATTCCTTATATCCTTCCTTTGTATAGCTTCTTCTCTGGCTTCTTCTATTCAGCCAGTAGAATAACCTGAACCATACTACATTATAGAATGAGTTCAGGCTTCTTGAATTGTCAGTAATTCCGTAGTAATGATAGTAACCAGTTAAGATTTCATTCAGCTTCTTTACTATCTGGTTTATGCGTAGAAATCTCATATCTCTTATCGTAGCATTTATTTCCTTGCTTTTCTTTGCTAGCTTTTTCTTACTGGTCTTCCTCTTCACTCTGAACTTTCCCGTTCTTCCATGCGAACAGTAATGCGTGAATCCGAGGAATGTAAAGGTCTCCGGTTTCCCGTCTCCACGTTCTTTCCGGTTGCTTTCTGCAAATCGGCCGAATTCTATCAGCCTCGTCTTTTTCTCCTCCATTTCCAGTCCAAAGTGCATCATTCTGCGCTTTAAATATTCATAGAACATCTCTGCGTCTGTTTTGTATTGAAAGCAGACTACAAAATCATCCGCATATACCACCAGCCCTGCGTACCCTTTCATGATCGGCTGCATTTTCTCCTTGAACCACCTCACCAGTACATAGTGCATATATATGTTTGCGATTACTGGTGAGCAGACCGAACCCTGTCCGGCTCCTTCCTCTGTCTCTTCATATCTGTAATCTTCCATGATTCCGGCTTTTAACATCCGGCGTACCAGCCTGATGATATTTGGGTCTTTAATTCTTGATTCTATGAACTTTATTATCCATTCATGGTCCAAGTGGTCGAAGAATCCTTTTACATCCGCATCCAATACCCAGTTTGTCTTTTCTTTTTCCAGCATTCCGTTCAGCTTTCTTAATGCCTTATGACAGCTTCTCCCTGGTCGGAATCCCATCATTTCATCATAGAAATGCGGTTCGAACACTGCTTCCAGTACTCGTCTCAATGCTTCCTGCACCAGTTTGTCTTCATAGCAATAGATACTGAGCGGCCGTGTCTTTCCGTTTTCTTTCGGTATCTCCACTCTTTTTGCTGGCTTGGGCTTGTATGCTTTCTTCTTAAGCTTTTCCTCTAATTCTTCCAGATTTTCCTCCAGCCTTGCCCCGTATTCCTCTTTGGTTATCCCATCGGTTCCTACTGCTTTCTTTCCGTCCATTTCCTTGTGGCACTCTTTTAATAATTCCTTATTTATCAAATGCCCTATGGACGTAAATACCATGTCTGGATGTTCGCCTGATAGTTGTGATATTCTCGCCAATTTCGTTTCCATAGCTCCTCCTGTCTCTGCGTACAGTCTATGTTTCCTCTTTGATATGACTTTGCATGGCTAGCCTGCGAGGACAGGCATTTCTCGACTTCCACTGTATGTTTTACCGTGTACTATTCGGCCATCCGACTTCTGCTGGCCATTTGCGGTTCTCCCTTCGACAGTTGTTCCGCATACCAGATGTACGCAACTCATCTGGAACCAGACAGACCTCCTCCAGTTGACTTGAAATCCTTGATTGCATGACCAACCTCAAAACTCCGGGGAAGCAACTGTATTCTCGCTCTTAGTGACTACAGTTATGTTGCTTTCAGTGTATAGGAGCACCTCTGCCTTCCCACTTTCATTTTCATATCGAAGCTATGTGCAGTTATGCCCTGCAATCTCGCTGTCTACGCTTAGCAGACAGCATCTCTGCTGTCCACCCAAGACTCGCTTGGTGCGGTATAGCTTGTACCTTACACCGTAGGACTTTCACCCACCGAATTCCAAGCCCTTAGCTGGGCGCACCCTATAAAGCAAAAAAGAATAAGTCTATAGCCTGTTCTGACTGGCTATAAACTTATTATACGAGGAGGATATGGAACTATGAAACTTCCACGATACGGGCAGGAAACATTTAATGGAATTATGTGTGCGGATGTGGTAGGATAACAGTATTGGATATTATTGATAAAAGGCATGGGTTAAGTATGCGAAAATACTATGTTGACAATATACGTTGGATTGTCATTTTACTTCTTGTTCCCTACCATGCAGCAATGGCATGGAATGTATGGGGAGAACCAAATTACATTTATTTTGAAAGCAATAAAATAATTAGCAGCATTGTGGTATTTTTTAGCCCGTATTTTATGCCGCTCATGTTTTTCATTGCAGGCATTTCCACAAGATTTGCGCTGCAAAAGCGCACAATCAGGCAATATGTGTTGGAAAGGGCTAAAAAATTACTGATACCATTTATTTTTGGGACAGTGCTAATTCTGTTCCTTATTTCGCTCATTGCTGTTGGAATTATCTTATTACAAAGAAAAATAATGCATCTAAAAGAGATTGCTATACCGTTTGTACTGATTTTTCTTTGGGGGTTACCATTACCATTTTTTAGCGGAGTGCTTTCGATAGGCGGAAAAAGCCTTGTAGAATATACTTACATTTTTCTTGTTGGTTACTATATTTTCTCAAATGATGATGTAATCAACGAAGTAGAAAAATGGAAATGGATTTTCTTGTGTATCGGTATAGCTGCAACGGTTTTCAATGTATATATGTTTATTTGGTCAGATACACAGCAAACATTGTTAAATACGGTTGCTAAATATGCATCGGAGTGGTTTATGGTTAGTTCCATGTTAGGGATTGGAAAAGGGTATTTGAATTTTAATGGAAAAATATCAAAATTTATGTCAAAAAGGTCATATACTTTTTATATTTTTCATTTTATTTGGGTGGTGTTGTTCCAATATCTTTTATTTCATGTATGTAATGGCAATATAATTTTACTATATGTTTTACCAGTATTTTTTGCGTATGGGGCAACATTGCTATGTTGTGAGGTTTGTAACAGAGTTTCTTTGAAGTAAAACGGAGTACCTTATTGCCAGGGATAGACGGAAAATGTATCATGTTAGATGAACTTTTTGTAAAATGGAGTGGTAAGATGGTAATAGAATTAAAGTATTCCGGCACAAACACATATCTTATCCGGGGAACGAATGGCAGCATCCTTTTTGATACCGGATGGGCAGGTTCTTTCCCGCAGTTCTGCAGGGCGCTTGGAGAGGCAGGGGCGACAGTTCAGGAAGTCCGTTACCTGTTTATTTCCCATTTTCATCCTGACCACATGGGAATCGCGCAAGAGATTGCCAGCTGCGGTGTGAGGATTGTGGCGGCTGACGTGCAGCGGGCGTACATCCATGATGCGGATAAGATATTTGCAAAAGAGGGGAAGCGCCTATATGTACCAATTGTAGATGAGGATGTCCGCATTATTTCCTGCGGGGAGAGCCGTCCGCTTTTGGAGAGATGCGGGATTGCAGGGGAAGTGGTGTATACGCCAGGACACAGCGAGGACAGTATTTCTTTATGCCTGGATGAAGGGGTGTTGTTTGTAGGCGACCTCAATCCTCTGTATGAATTGGAGATTCATAGAGGGACGCAGATTGGGGATAGTTGGGACAAATTGCTGGCGCGAAACCCCGTCAAAGTGTACTACGGCCATGCGGAGGTAGCGGAGTTAAGCAGGGGGCGGAGGATGCCGAAAAAAGAATCCGTGAATTCCAGAGATACTTTCCGGCTTGTAAAAAAGATTATGAAATATATAGATAAAGGTTATACGCTGGAGGACGTTGGTCGGGCAACAGGCGCGGACAAAGCATTTGTGGAGGATGTGGCGAGAATGTTCCTGACACATCAGAATATAAGTGTACAGGGAATTTTGGACAGGATTGAGATTAAGGGGAAATAGTCGGTGTGCAGAAATGAATGATTGTCAGAATAAACCACACATTAGGTAAGAACACTGATGTCCTAATGATAATTCTCTTAACAGGGGGATTTATGATTCCAATTTTATTCATTTTACCGTATTGGCCGTCTTTATTTGCAGGTGAAACGGTTTATGGCGTAATTGGCGCCATAAACCTAACCTTTATTTCTGTTATTTTTCATTCCTCACAATTTGCTTTAAAAGCATTTGGGCAGCCAGCGGCCTCCATTCGGATTGAAGCGAGTGCAGCCACAGCTATTGTATTGGCTTTTGCGGCTGCATTGGTTTTTATTATCGGCAGAAAGAAGTTAACGAGGACTGATAAACCATGGATGGGTGTGCTGCCTGGTATGCGGCGGTAAAACACCCAATTAAATTCGAGAAGGATTTGCCATAAAAGATTTATCTCCTCTGATATTTCCATAGTCCAGTCCCTAATCTCAGTATTAGAGGATTCCCTTGTCGCGGCAGAGCGCTTCTATACTTCTGTCATAGGTGGCTTCCGCCTCTTTGGAAAAGAAACATCCAGGCACGCCTTCGTCATGGTCTCTGTGGTGTGCTACGCATTCGCAGCACTTTCCATGCCTTGGGCAGTCATATGTACAAGGGCATGGTCTGTTATTGTCACAATTAGCCAAAATTATATTCCTCCTTTGAAATATTGAGGCTGGTTGCCTGCCAGCTTCTTTTTATATATTACAATAAAAAAGCAAAAAATTCTCGTTTTGGGATAATTTATGCTTTTTTTGGTACGGTTTTGCTTCTTAAGAAAATAATTGACAGAACCATTCCGGCATGATAGATTTGAGGCGCAGAATGATTTAAAAATGTAAAGGCGGTATAGGTCATATGAAACAGGTTTATAAGCTTAATACAAAAATGCTGGAGGATTCAGAAAATTTTTGCAATTTTTATGAGAAATTATCGGCGAAACGTCGGCAAAAGATAGACGGTTACCGGATGGAAAAGGATAAGTTGCTGTCACTTGGAGCAGGAATTTTAATTGACAAAGGTTTGGAAACTTTCGGGCTTCGTGAGGCAAATGTAAGAATTGCAGAAGGAACGTATGGAAAGCCGTATTTCCCTGATTATCCAGATATTCACTTTAACGTTTCCCATTCAGAAAAAATGGTGATTGCTGTATTTGCAGATGTAGAAGTAGGATGCGATATTGAATATGTAGATTCGGTTGATTTGAATCTTGCAGAAAGATTTTTCTGCAAGCCTGAATATGAGTTTATTATGGGACATCTGGAGCAGGAGAGGAAAGAAGCTTTTTACCGCATTTGGACGATAAAGGAAAGCTTTATGAAAGCAGTTGGGAGCGGGATGATGCTTCCTCTGGATAAATTTTGTATAAAGATTGGCGGGAATATACAGGTGGAACAGCACTATAATAATGAAGAGTATGGGATAGAGGATTGGAAAGAGGGGGAATACCGTGCGGCATTGTGCTGGAACAGGGGAAAGAAGGTGAGGGTCCGGAAAGCATATATGGATTTCTGACCTGCTGCTCTATGGTCTGTATCAATATCTGCCCTGCTGACTTAGAGTTGTCCGGCAGCCTGCCGAAGGGTAAGGGTATTGGTATCTCCAGTATCCTGCCGTTTGCCAAAAATAGGACGGCAATCTGGTGTACAAAATAAATAGTTCTATTGCAAATTGTACCTCTAAAAGTGCAATATGTTCCAAACTACTAGCCAAGACACAGGCTTTTAGTTATAATCTATAAAGTAAGTAATTTTTATCTGAACCCATATTTTTAAAGTGAAAAGACAGCCTCCTGGGAAACTGGGGGCTGTTTTGGTGAAAGGCTTTCCCTTCTTAAGCAGGGGAGCATATATCCGGTGTCAGCCAAATATGCAAAAAAGCAGCCAAATGTAACAAAATTAGTAGTATATAAGTATCTATTATAATAAAAAATATGAGTTTCTAAAATGGCGCAATAAATAATTATAAGAGAGAAAAATTATATGTTAGGCGGTTCTGTATATATAGCATTTATTCGGTTTGCAATTAGCCTTGCAGGGGTAATTCTATTATTTTCCAGGATAAGTGAATCCCGGTTTGGCAGGAAAAAAACAATCATTTATTATGGATGTTTCAGTGTGGTGGCGCTTATATTGGCATCTGCCTGGTATGTGGCGGATTGGAAAAGCTGTGTGCGTGGCGTGGCATTTGCAATGTATGCATGTTTTGCAGTATTTGCTGCAATTATAAGCAGTGATTCTGTGTATTTGTCTATTTATAAGCTTGCATTGACTTTCTATCTGCTGGCAGTTTTTCTGGTTGGCGGGCTGGAAGCTGCCATAATTTTCTTTGACAGTAATGTATGGGCGGACATCATCACACGTGTGATATTGATTCTGCTTATGGCTGTCGTTATAGAAAAAAAACTGAGAAGCATCATCCGGGGATTTGGTGATTATGTAGAGAAAGAGGTAGATAAATTCAGTGTTGCCGTTATGATTATCAGTATTCTTTTGGGAATCGGGTTTATTTTAAACCCGGATATTAACGTTACGGGCCCATACCGTATTTATCAGGTTGCCGTGAACTTTATCCTGACAGGCACCTTGCAGCTCCTTGTTTTCCGGCTTTACTTCCATATTGGCATTGAGAGAGAATATGAGAGGGACAATCAACTCATACAGATGAACCACAGGCTTTTGGAGCGTCAGATGGAAATTCTGGAAGAATCCGTGGAATCAGGAAGGAGGATACGGCATGACGTAAGGCATCATAATGCGGTAATAGCGGAATATGTACGCAATCTGCAGAACGGGGAGCTGCTGCAATATCTAAAGGAGTATGACAGGGGAATAGACCAAGGCGCGGTGGAAATGATATGTGCGAATACGGCAGTCAATAATATCCTTTCAGCGTATACCAGAAAAGCCAGGAGTGAGCAGATTAAAGTTACCCTTGACATTGAGATTAGCAGGAAATTGACGATACCCAATATTGATCTTGTAGTAATACTTGCGAATGCTTATGAAAATGCGATTTACGCCTGCATGGAAGTGAAGAAGGATTCAGATGAAAGAGAATGCCTGATTCATTTGGTGATGAAAAAAAGAAAAAATAAACTGATTATTTTCTGCAGCAATACATGCAGGAGGAAGGCCGAATTAAAGGATGGGCAGCAGAACACGGAATTTACAGGCGGAATCGGGGTATCGAGCATTATTAAGACGGCAGAAAAGTATGGCGGCGACTATGATTTTAGAACTGAGAACGGAGTGTTTGTGCTGCGGCTGATTCTGAATATTCCGCCAGACTTATCGGGGGAAGGGATGTGGAAAGATTGTACTCGATAGCATTGTGCGATGATGAAGAAAGAGAGCTTGACTTGATTGAAAATTTTCTGGCAAGCTATCAGGACAGAAAACAAGAATTGGAATACAAAACGGAGAGGTTTTCCAGTGCGGAAACGTTGCTGAGGCGGGTCAGGGAGGATGGGTATATACCAGATATTTTGCTGCTGGATATATTTATGTCCGGGAAGAACGGCATGGAAGCCGCAGAGGAAGTGCGGATACTGGGATTGGACATGCCGATTGTATTCCTTACCACGTCAACGGAATATGCCTTAAAAGCCTATGGGGTGGACGCAATACAGTATCTTGTGAAACCCCTTGACAGCAAGAGATTTTTTCATGCCATGGATTCTGCAATGGGGCAGATTGGTAAGGGCAGGAAAAACCAGATTGTAATGAAAGTAGCCGGGGGAATCCGGCAAATCCAGCCCAATGATATCATTTACTGCGAATCCCAGAAAAATTATCAGATGCTTTATCTGTCAGCCGGGGAGTACAGAGTCCGCATGACGACAGGAAAACTATGGGAAATGTTGGAAGAATTTTGTCAGTTCGGCAGGTGCGGGCGCTCTTATATCCTGAACATGGATCATATTGTTTCTGTGGAGCGTGAAAAGATTATGATGGATAATGGGTACACGATTTACATACCGCGGAATAAAGCAGCGGAATTTAGGAAAGTTTATTTTGCCTATTATTTTGATTTCCGGGATGGGAAGGCATAATAGGCGGTTCAATAGTCTGCAGCAGAACTATAAAAGTTAAGAAAAGATTCTCTTGCCCCCTTTGGGCAGGGGGATCTTTTTTATCCCTCTAAATTTGCCTCTTGTCCCATTTTGTAGAATTTCCATAAGGCAAACATTATAATAAATTCACATAGTGTTTTGCAATAAGGAGGAATGAGGGATATGCTGGGAGGTTCTTTTTGGATTGCATTATTGCGTAATGCCATTAGTACAGGATTAATGCTGACATTTTTTTTCATGTTGGACCGGCCGAGGTTTTCCATGAAGAAAACAGCCTGCTGTTACATTATATTCGGCATTTCTATGGTTACCTCTTTTAGTGTCTGGTATCTGGCGGCAAACAGCAGTTTTGTCCGTTTTGCCGCACTGTCAGCGCTTCCTGCCATTGGGATTTTCTGCAGTATCATGAGCAGCGAGGTTTTATATTTGTCTTTATATAAGATGGCATTGGCATTTTATTTATTTTCAGTATGTACCTTTTGCGGCGTGGATGTGGCGCGCTGGTGGTTTGGAGGTAATCTATGGATAGATATTCTTGTACGTTTTGTCTGTTTTGTGCTAATTCTTATTTTTACTTGGTTTAAGTTCCGGAAGCAGTTTTTGGGCGGTGTGGATTTTTTGCTCCAGGAAATGGATCTGTTCAGCGCAGCGGCTCTTTTCGTGTCAGTCATGCTGGGCGCAATTATGGCATATTGGCCCAATTTACAAGGGTTTTCTGTTTTTAATATGGTGCGTGCATTTTTGATTTTGTTTATGGCGGGAACCCTCCAGTATGCAATCCTCCACCTGTATATCCACTTAGGGCAGGAACATTATTATCAGGCAGAGAAGGAGCTGCTTGAGGTAAATGAACAGCTTTTGCACCAGCAGATGGATCTTATGAAAGAATCAAAAATAGAGGCGGCGAGGATTCGTCATGATGTGCGCCACCATACCCTTTTGATTCGGGAATATGTCCAAAAAAAAGAGTATGAGCAGCTTCTTGCGTATCTTACCCAGTATGACGAGGACGTGGAAAAATGGAAAGTAAAGGATATCAGCAGGAATCTGGCGGTAAACAGTATCTTGTTGGCATATGCGAAAAAGGCACGGAGGCAGAATATTCAGGTGGCTATGGATATTAGGCTGGGAGAGAACCTTCCGATCCGGGATATTGACTGGATCGCCATCCTGGCAAATATGTTTGAGAATGCGATCCATGGGTGTATTGGTTCCGGGCAGCCGCAGCAGGTGATAGACATTTATATATCACAGAAAAAAAACAAGGTGATTATCCAGTGCCAGAACACAAGCAGTAAAGAGGTGATTTTCCGGAAAGGGCTGCCGCAGTCGGATAAAGGCGGCGGCATGGGCGTGGCCAGTATTATAAAGGCGGTTTCCCGCTATGAAGGTGAAACAGATTTTTCTGTGCAGGATGGAATGTTTATAACAAGAATCCTGCTTAATCTTACTTAGAAGAATATATATCGGGGAAAGGATTAAAATGATGAATGCCATTTTTTCAAAGGAAGAAGTAAATACAGGAAGACAAAGGGAATTCGATTATCTGAAAGGGATTTTCATGCTGTTTATATACCTGATCCATGCGTTTCAGGCAACCTTATCTACAGAGGATTCCATTAGCCGGTGGATTTATTCGTTCGCAACGATGTCCGGGGCGGCTATTTTTATTTTTGTTATGGGAATTGGAACTGTTTACAGCAGGCATGGGGAGCCGGCAGATTTTGCCAAGAGCGGCGTTCGCATGGTGATTTACCAGTATCTGAATAATCTGGCTTATGTAGCAGCTTTGATAGTGCCTTATCCTTTCGTTTCAGAAAGATTGGTGGGGAACGAAACGGAGAATTTAAAGCTGCTGATAAAGATGTACATGCAATATACGAATATCTTTTTTATTACTGGAATTATTTACCTGGTGTTGGCGCTGCTTAAGAAATTCAATCTGAATACCGCATGGTATGTGGTTATTGGCGCAGCAGCCAGCATAGCGGCGCCATTTATTTATGGCATACCTGTGAATGTGCCGGTAGTCGGCTATATTGTGAAGCTGCTGATTGGAGAAGCGGATTTTGTTTCTTTTACGCCGCTTTATTTTCTGTCTTATGCGCTGCTGGGAGTTGCTTTCGGTAAAATGATAAGACATGTGAAAGATAAAGCAGGATTTTACAGAATGTTTTCTATTCCCGCTATTGCAATTGTGGCTGTATGGTGGGGAATGGTATTTAGAGATTATGGTTCGGATCTGTCAGAAATGCACGTCGTTCTCAGTGATGCATATACGCATCCGGATTTTTGGCATGTGATAGCAAGTTTGGCGCATATATTCTTATTTGCTGCAATTATTTTCTTTATTGAAGAAATCCGCAGAAAAGATAACAAGTTATGTGAACCGAAAAATCCTGCTGCAAGGCAGCTTCTGTATTACAGCCAACATATATCGAAATATTATGCCCTGCATGTACTGGTATATTTTGTTGCCCTTGGATTAAACAGTTATCAGAGCTTTCAGGGTTATCAATGCTGGCTCCTGGCATTATTGTCAATTGTGGTTACGGAGCTTATGGTAAGAGGATTTAACTATTTGTCAGAAAAATGTTTTAATTAAAATTTATATAATTTAGGAGGAAAAAGAATGAATTTTTTGGATGAGTTTCAGTATGTAGTGCGCACATACCCGCAAAAGACGGCGTTAGCGGACTGCAATGGGGAGCGGATGACAACGTATGGGGAGCTTGAAGCCTTAAGCCGCAGAATTGCCGCTAAGCTTTTGAAGTCAGGGGTAATGTCAGACAGAGCCGTCATGGTCTGCATGGGCAGGAAAATGGAGTATATTGCGGCGGAACTGGGCATTCTTATGGCCGGCGGCGCGTTTGTCCCGGCGCTGCCAGAATACCCCGAGGAACGGCTTTTTTATATCAAAGAGGACTGCAAGGCGGTTGCAGTAATTGATGATGGCTGGATGTCAGATATTGGGACGTATGAACCTATTCAGCCAATTGCAAGGGAGGATAACAGCCGCGCAATGCTTATCTATACCTCTGGCTCTACCGGGCGCCCCAAGGGGATTGTACATACTATGGCCAGCCTTACGAGGGGAGTTTGGCGGAATCGGAGCGTTATGAATGTGGATGAAAACGATGTGCAGGCAGCGGGGGCGCCCATGTCTTTCGTTGTTTTAATCTTAGAGTATTTTGCTGTTCTTTCCCGTGGCGGCTGTTCCCATATCCTGCCGGAAGAGACAAGGAAAGATGTGCGGCTTTTGGAGGATTATTTTGCCGCAAAAGGCATTACCTGCGCATTTATCAGCCCACAGATACTGCGGCTGTTTAAAAATAAGAGCCGTACCTTGAAAAAAGTGTCCACCGGAAGCGAACGGGTTTCCATGCTGGCAGGGGATGGTTATGAGCTGTATAACTGCTATGGCTCCAGCGAGACCGCAGCGACGGCCTTAAGCTATAAAGTTGAGGGGCCTATGGAAAACACGCCCATTGGCAAGCCGTTGGAGGGATTCGAAATTTTCCTGCTGGATGAGGACGGAAAAGAAGTTGCGGATGGAGAAGAGGGCGAAATCTGCATCAAGGGCATCCTTGCCGAGTCTTACCTTAATTTGGAGGAGCAGACTGCAAAGACATTTATCAGGCAGGAGAATGGCAGCATTCTTTTGCATACCGGAGATATGGGTCGCAGGATGCCGGACGGCAATTACGTCTATGTCAACCGCAGGGACTGGATGGTGAAAATCAATGGGCAGCGCGTGGAAACCGGGGAGATTGAATTGCGCATTTCGTCTATGGCGGAAGTGGAAAGCGCAGTTGTAAAGGCTTTCGAGGATGAAAATGGGCAGAATTACCTCTGTGCATACTATGTGTCAGCAGAAGAAATAAAGGTGGAGCAGCTTCGTGCCTATCTGAAAGAGACCCTTCCTGATTATATGATTCCCCGTTTCTTTAAACGATTGGACAGCCTGCCCAAGAATGTGAATGGCAAGTTGGACCGTACGGTATTGCTGCCACCAGGGTTAGACGAATATAAGACAACGTATAAAGAGCCGAAGAGCCACTGTGAAAAACGCATCTGCCAAGGCTTTGAAGAAGTTCTGCACTGCGGCAGGGTCGGTGTGGAAGACGATTTCTTTAAACTGGGCGGAGATTCTATCAATGTTTTAAAACTGGCAGAATTCCTCAGTGATATAGAATTAGCGCCAGAACTGGTATTGATTGGCAGAGCGCCTGCAAGGATTGCGGCGCTTTTAGAAGAGAAACAGGAAGATAAGTTGGAGAAGCATTCTAAGGAGAGGAAGGAATATGTCCTTACCGATTCCCAGATTGGCGTTTACTTAGAATGTGTCAATGACCCACAGTCGACAATGTACAATATTCCTATGTGCTGTGAGCTTCTAGCTGCTATTGATGTGGATAAATTTAAAGATGCTGTGAAAAAGGCGGTATCCATGCATCCATCTTTTGGCGTGAACATTGCCTTGAACAAGGGAACGCCGGTGATGCGCCTGCATCCTGAATATCTGAGAGCAGATGTCAGCCAGTGGGAAACAGAGGATATCGAAGCCGTCAAAAGGACGTTTGTGCGCCCATTCCGGTTAGAAGGAGAGCCGCTATACCGCATGGCGCTGTACCGTTGTGGCAGCAAATGTTATTTCCTGTTTGACGTGCACCATATTATTTTTGACGGCACGTCTGTTAAGGTATTTCTTGATGAAATTTCTAAACTTTACCAGGGAGAGGAGCCGGAATCTGAGGAAATTTCCCTGATGGATTTCTCTGTTTATGAGGAATCTCTCAAAGATACTGCCAAATATCAGAAAGCACGGGAATTTTTTGCGGGCAAATTTGCAGGTGAAGATATTGGTGAAGCATTAATAAAAGATTATAAGAAAAAGACGATAACACCTGCCAGCAATGAGGTTAGAATTTCTCTAGGCGAGGAATTGTCGTCCATGGCAGTGGAGCAATTTGTACGCCAGAAGGGAATTTCTGAAAATACACTGTTTCTGGGGGCATTTTCCTATACGTTAGGAAAATTCAGCGGGGAAAATAAGAGCCTGTTTTGTACGGTGAATAACGGCAGGCATACGGTGAATATGGCAAATTCTACGGGAATGTTCGTACGTACCCTGCCAATTTGCCATTCCTGGGAGGAAAGTGCGTCTGTGGAACAATATCTGCAAAACTTCCAGGAAGACTTCTATGAGGTGATGGGTCATGACTGTATTTCCTTTGCTGAGCTGGCGAAAGATTACGGTATTGCCTCGGATATTCTTTTTGTCTACCAAGGAGAAATGTTTCAGGGCTTGTCAGTGGATGGCGGAAAGTATGCAGCAGTGCCGCTTGCTACCGGCGATGTGCAGGCGGATGTCTCCGTGATGGTGATGAAGCAGGAGGGAGGATATGAGATTTCCCTGGAGTACCGCACAGATTTATATTGTGAGGAGACGGCACGCGGTTTGCTTAATATGCTGCTGCAAGTTTTAAAAGGGATGTTAGCCAGCCAAAGCCTTGCACAAATTGCCCTTACGTCTGAACTGGATATACAGATTTTAGATCGTTTTAACGAGACGGAAGTTTCCTATGACCACAGTAAAACGGTGATTGATTTGTTCCGGGCACAGGCGAGAAAGACGCCAGATCACACAGCCCTTGTCTACACGGATAGAAGCTATACTTATGCCCAGGTGGATGAAATGTCAGACCGTCTTGCCGCCTACGTTGCAGGGCTTGGCATTGGCCGGGAAGAAGTGGTATCTGTACTGATTCCCAGATGTGAATACATGGCGATTGCTTCGATTGGCGTTTCTAAGTCCGGTGCGGCATATCAGCCTTTAGACCCTTCCTATCCGAAAGAGCGGCTGGCATTTATGATGGAGGATTCTGCAGCAAAGCTTCTGATTGCTGAGGAGGAGCTTTTGCCGTTGGTACCCCAGTGGCAGGGCAAAGTTTTACTGACAAAGGATATTCCAGGTCTACCCAAGGCAGACAAACTCCCAGAGCCGCCAAAACCCGAGGATTTGTTTATCCTGCTCTACACCTCAGGTTCAACAGGCGTGCCCAAGGGCTGTATGCTTGAGCATCGAAATATTACAGCGTTCTGCGACAGCTATCGCAGGAACTATGAATTGACAGAGGACAGCTGTGCGGCAGCCTATGCAAGTTATGGATTTGACGCCAATATGATGGATATGTACCCCACACTGACGTCCGGCGCGGTGCTTCATATTATAGATGAATCGATACGTTTAGACTTAAATGCATTGCATGAGTATTTTGAGGAACATGGAATTACCAACGCATTTATGACCACCCAGATTGGGCGGGCCTTTGCCACCAGTATGCTTTCTGGTGCGGCACGTTCCGGCAATGGAGCGGATGAAAAGAATACCCATTTGAAATATCTGCTGATGGGCGGAGAAGCGTTGACGCCATTTGCGCCTTGCGGCAGCACCCATTACCTGAATGTGTATGGACCTACAGAATGTACGATATTAACAACTACCTACCCATTTGAGAAATACGAGGAGGATTTGCCTATCGGCAAGCCTTTGCCAAATGTGAAACTATATATTGTGGATAAGCAGGGCAGAAGGGTTCCAGTTGGCGTGCCAGGAGAATTGTGCATTTCTGGCATCCATGTATCTCGGGGTTACCTGAACCGTCCAGAGAAAACGGCGGAAGTATATGGTGACAATCCGTATAGCGATTTGCCGGAATATAGCAGGATTTATCATACTGGTGACATTGTACGTTATCTGCCAGATGGAAACATCCAGTTCATTGGAAGACGGGATGGTCAGGTGAAGATCCGCGGCTTCCGTATCGAGTTGACTGAGGTAGAAGAGATTATCCGTCGTTACCCAGGCATTAAGGATGCTACGGTGGCAGCTTTTGACGAGCCATCCGGTGGGAAATACATCGCCGCTTATGTGGTTTCCGACCAAGAAGTTGATGTGGATGGGATGAATGCATTTATCGAAGAGAGCAAGCCACCCTACATGGTTCCAGCAGTAACAATGCAGATTGACAAGATACCTCTAAATCAAAACCAAAAAGTAAATAAGCGCGCGCTGCCCATGCCGGAGCGCAAGCAAGAAGATTTTGTGACGCCTAAGGGAGAAGTACAGCAAAAGATTTTTGACTGTATAGCAGAAGTCATTGGACATGGGGAATTTGGCGCAAATTCAGATATCTATAAGGCAGGGCTGACCTCCATTGGCGCAGTCAAGCTGAACGTGCTGCTGTCGGATGCCTTTGAAGGGGCAGTCATTCGCAATAAGGATTTAAAAGAGCATGACACAGTAGAAAAATTAGAAAAATTCCTGGCAGACAGCAGCCGTGAGGAGACCTTTGAAAAACAGGAGACATACCCGCTGACTCAGACACAGAATGGTATTTTTGTAGAGTGCGCAGCCAACCCAGGAAGCACGATTTATAATATTCCTTTCCTGTTCCGCCTGGGAGAAAATGTTGATTTGCAACGTTTAAAAAAGGCGATAGAGGAGACGGTAGAGGCACATCCTTATATTAAGACGACGCTTATGCTGGATGATAACGGCGATATTTTGCAGAAACGCAAGGATGATTTTCGTTTGAAGTTAAGATATGCAAGGAGCTGCAAAGGGAAGAACTGGTGAAACCGTATCAACTCCTTGGCGACAGGCTGTTTCGTATACAATTATTTGATACACAGGAGGGCAACTATCTCTTTTTAGAATTCCACCATATTATCAGCGATGGAGAATCCTGCGGTATATTCCTCCGTGACATGAATGAGGCTTATAACGGAAAATCACTGGAAAAGGAAAAATTCAGCGGTTATGAGGTTGCACTTGTGGAGCAGAAAGCGCTGCAGGGACAGGAATATACCCTTGCCAAACAATACTATGATGGTATTTTTATGGGCTGCGACACCGATTTCCTTCCAGCTAAGGACCACAGGAAGGAGACGCCTGGAGTCGGCTTATATCAAAGGGCAGATCAAGCTGATATGAAAGCTCTGAGCCGCTTCTGCACCGACCAGAAGATTACCTTGAATACCTTGTTTACAGCGGCATTTGGATTCGTGACGGGACGTTATGTCTATAAAGATGAAGCAGTCTTTACAACCATTTATAATGGCAGAAATGATTCCAGGCTGTCGTCTACCATCAATATGCTGGTGAAGACACTTCCAGTTCACTGTAATCTGGATGGAGAAAAGGAGATTGGCTCTTACCTGAAAGAAACTGGCGAACAATTGGTGAACAGCATGAACGCCGACATCTATTCCTTTGCAGAAATCAGCAGGGCTTACGGTATTAAGGCGGATATTATGTTTGCGTTCCAGGGCGACAACTTCCTGTTTGATACGATTGCTGGGGAGAAGGCCATCAGTGAGAAGCTTTCCTTAGACACGGCAAAGGCGCCATTGTCCATAGACGTAATGGTAAATGAACATGAGATCTGCTATCAGGTGGAATACCGCAGTGATATGTATGAAGAACCCACGATTGCCGGGCTGGTTGACAGTCTTGCGGTGGTAGTGCAGGAATTCCAGAATAAGAACCAGTTAAAGGAAGTCTGCATGGTAAGTCAAAAGGCACGCCAGGAGCTTAAACACTATAATAAAACGGATTATGCAGTGGAGCAGACCACAGCAAACGTATTGTTTGAGCGGCAGGTTGCACTTTATCCAGATAAAACAGCAGTAATCGCCTGCGGCAAGAGCCTAACCTTCCGTGAACTGAATGAGAATGCCAATAAGATTGCAAACCATTTCATTGAACTGGGATTATCCATCGAGCAGATGGTAGGCGTGATGCTGCCAAGAACGGTAGATGTCTATGCCACAAGGCAGGGCATTATGAAAGCAGGCGGCGCATTTCTGCCCATAGACCCCGAATACCCAGATGAGCGTATCAGCTATATTCTGGAAGATTCAAGAGCGGAATTTTTGCTGATGCCCAGAGCGATTGCAAAAGAGCGGAAAAAGCTGCTGGAAAATCTGTCTGCCAAAGTTTTGATTTTGGAGGAGCTTTTGGAACAGGATGGCAATACTAAGAATCCTAAGGTGGATATCCGTCCTGAAAACCTGTGTTACTGCATTTATACTTCCGGCTCTACCGGAAAGCCTAAGGGTGTCATGATTGAACATCGGAATCTGGTGAACTATGTGGATGATAACCCCTACAATGTAGAGGCGCAGTCCTATGTATACAACGCCACGGTATCACTGGCATTTGCGGCGATTACCTTTGACGTTTCCATTTTGGAGGAATGTATCCCACTGTACCACGGTATTACCGTCTGTATGGCAAACGAAGAGGAAATCCACAATCCACTTGCGCTTTCCAAACTGATACTGGAAAATGGCGTGGATATGCTGACCTGTACGCCGTCATTTTTAATCAATATTATTGACATGCCGGAGATGAAGAAATCCTTGTCGCAAATCAAGGTCTTTAACGTAGGTGCGGAGGCATTTCCAGAAGCGCTCTATGACAAAATTATGGCTCTGGGAACCAATGCCATTACCTTTAATGGCTATGGGCCCACCGAGACCACCATTGGCTGTGCCTTCGACCAGGTAACTGGGGATAAGATTACGATTGGCAAACCGATGTCAAACATTAAAATGGTAATGATTGATAAGTACCGCAACCTGCTTCCCGTTGGCGTACCAGGCGAATTATTGATTATTGGAAACGGCGTCGGCAGGGGCTATGTGGGCAAGCCTGAGATGACAGCAGACAAATTCATCCAGTTTGAGGGTAGGAAGGCTTACCGCAGCGGCGATTTGGCCAAGTGGAACCACCATGGCAAGATTGAATTTATGGGACGTATGGATAACCAGGTAAAACTGCGGGGGCTTCGCGTGGAGTTGGATGAGATTGAAAATGTCATGAACCAGTACCCCACGGTCAAATCCAGCGTAGTGCTTGTAAAAGAAAAAGATTCCAACCAGTTCTTATGCGGTTATTTTGTGGCCGAAAGCCAGGTGGAGAAACAGAATCTGACCTGCTTCATGCAGAAATATCTGACGCCTTATATGGTGCCCAGCGTGCTTATGCAGCTTCCTGAACTGCCCCTTACCAATAACGGCAAGGTCAACAAGCGCGCCCTGCCAGAGCCGGAATACACAGTGGAGAATAAGAATTATGTGAAGCCGCGCACAGAACTGCAGCGCAAGTTATGCGAAATCTTTGAGATGGCCCTCGGCGTGGATCAGATTGGCATCGAGGATGATTTCTTTGAAAACGGCGGTACTTCCCTATCAGCGTCTAAAGTGGCGATGAAGTGCATGAGCGCAGGCATTCAGGTAGCGTATGCCGACTTGTTCGAGTATAAGACGCCCTTAGAACTGGAACGCCATATCCAGAAGCTGCAGGGAGGAAGCGCTGCCACAGAAGGAGAGGAAAAGAGCGGTGAAGGACAGAGCGCCTTAGAGCAGGTGTTAAGCTGCAATGCGGTAGAGCATGTGGATGAGATTGTCCCATCTGCACTGGGCGATGTCCTGCTTACAGGCGCAAATGGCTTCCTGGGAGCGCACATCTTAAAGAACATGATAGACAACGAGGATAATGTAATATACTGCCTGATGCGCAAGGGCAAAGCCTCCACCTTGGAGAAACGGTTAAAGAGCATGCTGGTGTATTATTTCAGCAATCCCTATGAAGAATTATTCGGCAGCCGGATCCAATTGATTGAAGGGGATATCACAGACCCTGACAAGGTAGACAGCCTTGAGCAGTACGGCTTTTCCAGGGTCATTAATTGCGCGGCATGTGTGAAGCATTTCTCTGCGGATGACACTTTGGAGCAGGTGAATTATCAGGGCGTTTTGAATCTGATCCATTTGTGTAAAAAGACAGGGCGCGAGTTGATTCAGATTTCTACGGTCAGCATTGCCGGGGAGAATGTGGGCGGCAAATTCCCACAGGAGAAGAAGCTGTATGAGAATGAACTTTACTTTGGACAGAGCCTTTCCAATAAGTATATTGACACGAAATTCCGTGCAGAAAAGGCTGTCTTAGAGGCAGCGGCACAGGGCATGAAGGGCAAGGTCATCCGTGTGGGGAACCTGATGAGCCGCATCAGCGACGGTGAGTTCCAGATAAACTCCGTGACCAACGGATTTATGCGCACCCTGCGGGGATATGTGGCCCTCGGCAGATTCCCGGTGTCCATGCTGGATATGCCGACGGAATTTTCACCCATTGATTCTACGGCAGAGGCAATTGTCAAATTGTCTGCGGTTCAGGGCAAATTTACAGTGTTCCATGCTTATAGCAGTTATTTAATCCAGATGGCGGATGTGATAGAGCAGATGAATGCTTCTGGCATTCTTGTGGAAACGGTCAGTGATGAAGATTTCAGGCAGGCGCTTTTTACAGCCCTGGAGGATGAGGAGAACAACGAACTGATCTCCGGCCTGATTGCCTATGCATCCAGTGACGCAGACCAGAGCGCCGCCTACATAGATGCAGACAACAGCTTCACCACCAAAGCCTTGTACCGTCTTGGGTTTAAGTGGCCGATGCCAGACAGCGTTTACCTTAAAAATGCGCTGACAGCCCTTGAGACCTTGGGATTCTTTGATGGAAGGTTATAACAGACAGCTAAGTCATCCAAACAGTTACAGGAGGATTCTATGGAGAGAAATGCGTTTTTAATCAATAAAAAAATCCACCAGTATATTCTGCCAGGAGTACTGATGACAGTTGCAATGCAGCTTGGCAATGTGGTGGATGGAATGATTGTCGGGAACCTACTGGGAGCGGAGGCGATGGCGGCGATTGAAATTTCTATGCCGATACTTTTACTGTTGCAGATGGCGGCTTTAATGCTTGCTATGGGCGGCGCGGCTGAAGCGGCTGTGTTTCTTGGGAAACGGGACATGGAAAAAGCCAGCGGGGTGTTCACCGCCTCGCTGGCAGCCGGGCTGGCAATATCAGTGTTTTTTGCGCTGTTTACGCCAATCCTGCCGGGGCCTGCAGCCATGCTGCTTGCCGGAAATAATGATTTAGCTGCGCTGGCTGAGCCGTATATTATGGTAAATGTTGCGGGAATCCCTATTCTGACAGTGGCCATTATTTTCTGTTATTTTATGAATGCAGATAACCATCCCCAGTTAGGAAGTGCGCTTTTCATCATTGCCAATGTAGTAAACCTGGTTCTGGATTTTGTGTTTATCCAGGGCTTTCATATGGGCATGGCAGGCAGCGCGCTGGCTACAGTGATTGGTTACCTGGTTGGAATGGCGCCGGTGGCAATTTATTTTTGTTCCAAACAGCGGATGCTGCGTTTGCGGAAACTGGATAAAAAAGCCTTGCAATACGTGAGGATTTCTATGAAGGCAGGAATCCCCAGTGCAGCCTTTACATTGATGTCAGCACTGAAATCTGTGATTATCAATTCTGCGATTGTACGTATTTTGGGAAAAGACCCTATGGCAGTCTATTCTGTTTGTGCCAATGCCGTGCTGATTGCGGAACTGTGTGTAGGGGGAATTATTGGACTGGTCCAGAATATTGCAGGGATTCTCTATGGAGAACGTGATTATTATGGCATCCGTACCCTCTGTAAAAGAGTGCTCACCTACAGTTACATGGCAATCGTCATCTTACTGGTGATATTTTTTGCCGTTCCCGGGTTGATTGCTGGGTTATTTGGAATCACAGAAGGCAATATGCTTGCACTGTGTGAGATGGCGCTGCGTATTTTTGCCTGCAGCTTTCCCTTTTATGTATATAATAAATTCCTGATGTCCTACTACCAGACAATTTTACAGCCAGGCCTGTCTACGGTAGTGACTGTATTGCAGGGATTTGTGGTGATCGTGCCGCTTACCTTGGCAGGGATTTTCTTCTGGGGGCTTCCCGGTGTATGCCTGATGGCAGTGGTAAGCGAGGCGGTTACTATCTTTCTGGCTGCTCTCTGGCGGATCATGGGACAGCGCAGCGGGAAATTTGAGGCTGGCGGCGTTTATATGCTGCCGCAGATCACCAATGAGAAGTTCTTAGACTGTTCTGTTGAGAGCAATCTGGAAGAGGTGATTGCTTTTCGGGAAAAGCTGT
Source organism: Lachnospiraceae bacterium (assembly GCA_910575555.1). Classification (GTDB taxonomy): domain Bacteria; phylum Bacillota; class Clostridia; order Lachnospirales; family Lachnospiraceae; genus Petralouisia. The sequence goes on from CAJTFX010000007.1 coordinate 180,407, forward strand.
TTGCATTTTGTGCAGACAACCACATAAGTGAACGGGATGCCACGGTCCTTGGACTTGCCGTGGAGGAAATTGCCGCCAATATTGTGCAGTATGGCTACCGCGGCGGGAAAAATTATATGGATATCAGTTTTACCATACAGGATGATAAGTACATGTTAAGAATTCGTGACGACGGCATACCCTTTGATCCGTTGGAGTATCGGCAGCAGAAGGAAGAAGCGGTGGCTTTGGGAGGGATTGCCCTGATTAAGAAGATGGCATCTGAATTCCAGTATATGCGGGTATTGAACATGAATAACACAGTGGTGGAGCTGAATATCCAGAAAAATTAAGATTTATCCCTAAATAAATATCAATTGTCCCGAAAAATACAGTTTAAGAAAATATTTTGTTAATATGATATGGAGCATGAAAAATGCTTTTGACACCCTGAGTTTATGAAATGTTAAAAAAAGGAGGAAATACAGTATGAAAAAACCAGTTTTTACAGGATTATCCCATGTATGCATTTTTGTGGATGATGTGATGGAAGCGTTTCAATATTATGAGAGGATTTTGGGCGCTGTTCCTAACCAACATATTCCCCATTGGAAGAACAAAGGCTTTTTCCAGGCGGGAGGTTTTATAAAAGAAGCAGAAGAAGGAGATGTTTCCATTGGCTTTATGGATGTGCCAGGGACAAAGTTTACCATTGAACTGATGTGCTACCACAATCCTAAGGGTCGCCAGGAACCCATAATTTTTAAAGCCAATGATATCAGCGGAGCCAGACATGTGGCGTTGAAAGTCATCAATATTGAGGAGGCTTTTGAATACATAAAGGCGCAGCCGGACGTAACTTTAATTAATACCACAGAGGATTATAAGGTTTACCAGATCAGCAAGACACTGCCGTCAGATTTTCATTATTTTGATGAAGCGAAAGAGAAGGATGTTCAGGGCAAACAGAAAGCTGCGGATATTTTGGGCAATACCAAATATTTTTACTTTATTGATAAGTATGGCTTGCAATGGGAGTTTGAGCAGGGACACACAGATATTGGAGATTAAGGAGAGGCAAATATGAAGATCACAGAGAAATCAAATGGAAACCAGTTGTGCATTTCCCTGGAGGGAAGATTAGATACAACAACGGCGCCAGAGCTTGAGAAGGTCCTGTCCGGCAGTCTGGAGGGAGTAACGGAGCTGACCTTTGACATGGGTGCGCTTGACTATCTGTCATCGGCGGGGCTGCGTATTCTTCTGGGTACACAGAAGCGGATGAACAAGCAGGGCAGCATGAAAGTCATGAATGTGAACGAAACAATTATGGAAATCTTTGAAGTAACTGGATTTGCCGATATCCTTACCATCGAATCGTAGCCTGACATATGGTTGGAGATGCTATTATGAGAAATGAGAGCGTATGAGTGAGCAGATATCTTCCGTTTCACTGGAGCAGAATGAACAATTTCTAAAAAAGGCATATGGGAAGGCATTGATTCCCTGTATGTTGTCTATTTTAAGCGGTAATATTAATATCCTTGCAGATGGCATCCTTGTGGGGCAGCGGCTTGGGCCGGATGCCCTGGCTGCCATTAATTTCAGTTTACCAGTCTACCTGGTCCTGTGTATTGTGGGTTCCTTTCTTGTTTCAGGAACTGCTATCTGCGCAGCGGAGGCAATTGGCAATAATCAGAGCGACAAGGCGCAGGAGCTTTACAAGCTGTCAGTTTTCTGGTGTGTGTTTATTTCGGCAGTGGTTACGGCGGCAGGACTCTTGTGCATAAAACCTCTGATTGGCTTATTATGTTTTGAGGAAGCAGTATCGCCTTTAGTGATGGAATATGTTGGAGTTACCCTTGCTGGCACATTACCAAAAGTCCTGATTTACATTCCCTTCTGGTATCTTAGGCTGGATGGGAGAAATTCTCAGGTCACATGGATGATGCTTGTAATGGGTGCTGGAAATATCATACTGGATGTGCTGTTTTTGTATGTCTTTGACATGGGTGTGTTTGGGGCTGCCCTTGCCAGTGTTGTGGCAACGGCGCTGTCCTGTCTGCTGGGCTTCCTCTGGCTGTGCGACAAAAAGAGCAGTTTTTCTTTGGGCATGAGTGTTATATGCAAGGACATTTCCTTTCTATACATTGCCAAGGCGGGCAGTCCGTCCGCCTTGAATAATCTGTTTCAAACGCTGCGTGTAATGGTTGTAAACACATTACTTTTACAACATGGCGGCAGTGGATTGGTAGCAGCATTTACAGCAGTGAACTGTATTAGTGCATTTGAGGAGAGCGTTACCAGTGGCGTGCCACAGGCGGCATCTGCAATGCTGGGGATTTACAGCGGAGAGCATGACAATAAGAGCGCATGTCTGCTGCTGGCAAGACAAGTCAAGAGCGGTATCCCCTATTGTCTGTTATTTTCCGCCGTTATCCTGGTTGGAGCAGATTTTATTAGGGATGCATACGGGCTGACGGATTCACTGAGATTTGCTTTTTTGTGCATGTCCCTCGGCATGATTCCTGCGCTGTGTAATTGCATTCTGTCAGGATACTATAATGTGTCAGGATATGTCATGTGGGCAAATGCCATTATTTTTCTACGCACGTTTGTTATGCCGTGTGCAAGTCTGTTTCTGCTTTGCCGGCAAAGCTTCAGTCCCTGGTGGTTTTTATTTACAGGTGAAATCCTTACGCTTCTTGTCTGGTTTGTGGCAACAGGCGTGTATCAACATTTTCACAAGTGTTGTTCCCGTTTTCTGTTGATGGACCATACGTTGGAGGAAACGGGCCGGGTGATTAATTTTTCTGTCCAGGGTAAGGAAGAGGCTATTTGCGATGCCAGCAGCAAGATTACGGTGTTCTGTGAGGAAAACGGCATGCTTCCTAAGCAGGTTATGCGTGTGAGTTTGGCGATGGAAGAGATGATGACATTGATTCTGTCTGTGAATCAGGAAAAAAACGTGGAATTCGACCTTCGGGTGTATTCTCTGCAGGGCGTTATCGGCATCCGCATCCGTTACAGCGGCAGAGAGTTCAATCCATTATGCCGCACAGAAGGCAGCGGACAGATGAGTGATGATGCACCTGGGAAGGAAGCGGGGGATTATGATCTATATATGGGCATCCGCATGATTGAGGATATGGTGGAGGAGGCAATGTACCAGCGGACGTTTGGTATGAATACGATTCAAATTTACATATAACAGGAGACAGGGGACAGAATGAAAACCAATTATGGAAAACTGGGGCAGGAATCTATGGATTCACTTAAGAATACCTCAGAACGATCAGCCCAAGTGCAAATGCAGCTGCTCGCTGAGCTCATGCACCGCAACCGTGAAACTGTATATGGCAAGAAATATGGTTTTGGGGCAATTAAGACTGTCGGGGAGTTCCAGAAAAAAGTTCCACTTTGTGTATATGGTGATTATGAGGATTATATTCTGAGGATGATCGCAGGGGAGGAAAAGGTTCTGACAGAAGAGCCAGTGGTTTACTATTGTATCAGCTCTGGTACTACTGGAAATGCAAAGTATCTTCCGCTTACGGAGACAGATTTAAAGATTCAGTATACGTATGCATATGGCGTCCCTTTTGGCATGATAAAAGATTATTACCGGAATTTGCCGGAAAATGAGGTTTTTGGTAAGATTTTTCAGATCGGGGAGTTTGCAAAGACCTATATGGAAAATGGTACAATGAATGGCATCCGGTCTGGATGTGTTTACCAGTGGCTGGACAGGGATGGACAATTTGATGCAGAGGATTACTGTGTGCCCAAGGAAGTGTTGTTTCCAGATACATTGGAAGATTTGTGCTATGTTAAAGTGCGGTTTGCCTTGGCAGAGCAGGATCTTCGTGCTATTCATGGCGTTTTTGTCAACCGGGTAGCAGGAGTTTTGGACTATATCTGCCGAAACTGGGAAATGCTGTTGAAGGATATGGAGCATGGAAGGGTGGATGAATGTGTAAGCCTGAGCGCTAAGTGGCGGAAATATGTAGAACAAAAGCTGCCACCCAACCCTTTGCGGGCAGCACAGCTGCGCCTTCTTTCCCATGATACGCTGCATAAGGGTATTATTAAGAAGATTTGGCCCAGGGTTCGGTATGTGCTGGCAATTGGCGGGAAATCCTTTGCTTATTATACAGAAAAGATGCAGGAATATGCAGGGGATATTCCCATCCATCCTTATGCCTATGCGGCTTCAGAAGGGATTTTCGGCATTGCAGAGAAGATGGATCAGACAGATCGTTATATTCTCTTTCCAGAGGCGGGGTTTTTTGAGTTTTTGCCACTAAATGAGGCGCAGATAGAAGAAAAACGGCCTTTATTTATGTGGGAGATTAACATCGGGGAACGGTATGAACTTGTATTTACAAACCACTCCGGGCTGTATCGCTATTGTATGGGGGATGTGATAGAAGTGGTGGATTGGTATGGGCAAGCTCCCATCGTACAGTTTTGTTATCGTAAAAATCAGGTACTCAATATTGCCGGAGAAAAAAGTAACCTGGAACAGCTTACAGAGGCTGTCAGACAGTTTGCGCTGCATATGCAATGTGAAATTATTGGGTATTGCGTACAGGAAGATATGTCAGACCTATTGCCACGGTATCAGTTTCATCTGGAATGTACAGATCTCAGCATTTCAGGTGCAGAAGATATTTTAGATGAGTGCCTGTGCCGTGTAAATTATGAATATCAAGGTTGCCGGAAGATGAATGAAATTGGCAAAGTTCGGATTTCCTATCTGTGCGCAGGAAGTTTTGGACGTTATGAGGAACAATTGGCAAAGAATGGCAAGATGATGGGACAAAGCAAGCAGGTCTGCATTCTGGACACAGAGGAAAAGAAGCAGTTTTTTGCTTCCAGGGAGAACAAACGCGCTGTTGGGGAAAGGAAGACGTAGAATGAAAAAAAGGATTACCGGACTTACGGGAAAATTGACCCTTGCCATCATAATCTTTGGCATTTTACTGGGGGCAATCATCAGTATCATTGGCTATCGGGAATTTACATCTGTATTAGAGCGACAGTACAATGATTCGGCTTATGAAATTGCAGAGACTGCGGCAGGTTACTTAAATCCAGACAAATTTGAAGAATATTTATCCACAGGGGACACGGATGAGGAGTACCACAAGATTGAAAAACGGCTGGATGATTTGGTGGATGCCACCAACACCACATTGATTTATGTGGCGAAGGTTGATACTTCAGATTACCGAACCCTTACTTATATTTATGACTCAGTGAACTCCGCCAGCGGCTTTGACCGTTATCCTCTAGGTTATACGGCAGTTGGCGTGACTGAGGAGTATGTGAATAATGTGCGAGGTATCATCACCAAAGGTGAGCGTGCCACGGAGTATCTTTATTCTTATTCGGAGGAATCTGGGGCCCATACAACCGCAGGCATTGCTATATATGATTCAAAAGGAAAAATTGTGGCAATCCTTGGCGTAGAGAAAGCTATGACAAGACTGGAAAATGCCCGAAATACCTATGTAAAAGACGTACTCCTTGGCGTCTTAGCCGCTGTCTGTCTGTTTCTCCTTGTGTATAGTATGTTCCTGTACCGGGAAGTCCTGCTGCCGATCCTTGCCATCACAGACGAAGCCAAACGTTTTGCGGATTCTAATACGCCCTCAGATAAGCTGTCCGCCATTAACAAGAATGACGAAATTGGCGTGTTGGCAAAGGCTGTGGGTAAGATGGAAACGGATATTGTGGAATATGTAGAAAATCTTACATTGGTCACTGCAGAGAAGGAGCGGATTGGAGCGGAGCTGTCCATTGCCACGCAGATACAGGCAAATATGCTGCCTGGAATTTTCCCGGCGTTTCCAGATAAAACGGAGTTTGATATCTATGCCACCATGAATCCGGCAAAGGAGGTCGGCGGTGATTTCTATGATTTCTTCATGGTAGATGACAGACATCTGGCGGTTGTCATGGCGGACGTCTCAGGAAAAGGCGTGCCGGCGGCGCTGTTTATGGTGATTGGAAAGACCTTGATTAAAGACCATACACAGCCAGGCAGGGATTTGGGTGATGTGTTCACAGAGGTCAATGACCTCTTATGCGAGTCTAACAGTGAAGGGCTGTTTATCACTGCCTTTGAGGGTGTGCTTGATCTTGTGAGCGGCGAGTTTACATTTGTCAATGCAGGCCATGAAATTCCGTTTATCTACAAAAAGGATGGCAGCTATGAACCCTATAAAATCCGTGCGGGCTTTGTGCTTGCCGGCATGGAAGGGATACATTATAAGTGCGGCACGATGCAGTTATCCCCCGGTGACCGGCTTTTTCAGTATACAGACGGCGTAACAGAGGCAACGGATAAGGACGGCAGGCTCTATGGCATGGGACGGTTGGGAGAAATCCTTACACAGAATGCAGCTTTACCGCCGATGGAACTGTTGGGCAAAATCAAAGAAGATATTGATGTTTTTGTGGGCGATGCGCCGCAATTTGATGATATTACCATGTTATGTCTGGAATACAGGGAGAGGATGCATAATGAAGGAATTAAAAATTGATGCAACAGTAGAAAATATAGAAAAAGTGACAGCGTTTGTAGATGAGCAGTTAACACAGCTGAATTGCCCGATGAAAGCGCAAATGCAGATTAACATTGCCATTGACGAGCTTTTTGGCAATATTGCGCACTATGCCTACAATCCCAAGACAGGTTCGGCAACTGTCCGTATTGACGTCTTGGAGGACCCTCTTTCTGTGGTGGTGACATTTATCGACAATGGCAAGGCTTATGACCCGCTTGCCAGAAAAGACCCTGATGTGGCGCTTACGGCAGAAGAACGGGAAATTGGCGGACTTGGCATCTATATGGTGAAGAAATCCATGGATGAGATTTCTTATGAATATAAGGATGGGCAGAATATCTTGCGCATTAAGAAAAAAATATAATGGGAAGTTATGCAGGCTTGAGAATGAAAAAAGTGTAATAGTGGCTGATTCCGAAAACGTATGCAGACCGGATACGCGGCAGGACTCGGCGGCAATGCATTCCCTGTAAGCACCCTCCACTTCTTTCTGAATATATTAGTAAAAAAGAAAGGAGTTGGAATATTTTGAGTTTTCATGAATTATTTTGGGGAATCCTGGCAATTCTTGCTGTTTTGACAGTGATCCTGTTCTGCTGCAGAATCCATCGGCGCAGGAGGGCCAAATGTCTGGTGAAGCAGAAATGCGAACAGGAAAAATACCAGGAAATCAACCGGGCATTGGAACCCTTCGGATTTGCCTACAGCCTGTCCAAAGACATTTTCTATTCGTTGGAAAACGCCTGGCAGAAAAATTTCGGCTATGGAAAAATATATGATGAAATGGCCCCTGCAATGAATATGATGATTGACTGCGAACCCATCTATTTTGAATATGGGGGAAAGCGCCGGATGATTGAATTCTGGAAAGGGCAGTATGGAATTACCACTGGCGCTGAAGTGGGAATTTATATAGAAAAAGAAAGAAGCGGACATCAGAATCCGGAAGATGTTTTTTACGACTGTGTATCTGAGGAAGATCAGCTTCCCATTCATATGAAGCTTTACAAAAACGGCAAACTGCTGTTTCAGAGAATCGAATGCCACTGGTGGCTGACAGGCTTTGTACTGGGGAAATTTTCCTATCCGGGAGAACTGATCCTGGAAGCCTCCATTACTTTTGAGGACAGAAAAATGATGGAGGAATTCATCAAAGGCTGTTACCGGGCAGGATATCAGCCGGAGGATCTGCGGATATTCCGCAATCAGGTATCCCTGCGCATCTATCAGCCCAAACATCCCCAGACCTCCCTTTATGGGAAATTATTCCGGAAATTTATTCAGTGGCAGAACTGCCATAACTGTAAATTATATCACAGAATCACAAAAGACTTCTCCCGAACCATTGACAAATTATATTATCTGATGTTGGCGTATCCCAGAATTTTTGCTTTTATCACTAAAACAGGACGCATTGCCTGGGAGAAACAACAAAGATGAGCCGCACCGAAAGGAAACTGAATCAGGCTTATGAAAATGCCCTCTGCGTCCCCATCCACCTGGGCAGCCGCATTGTGCTGATGAGCGACTGCCACCGGGGCATCGGCAACTGGGGCGATAATTTTCAGTCAAACCAGAATTTGTTTTTTGCTGCGCTGCAGTACTACAACCGGAGAAATTTCACCTATATTGAACTGGGAGACGGAGATGAGCTGTGGGAAAACCGGGATCTGCAGGAAATTGTGCGGATACACAGCAATCAGTTCTGGATTATGGGAGAGTTCTACAAAAATCAGCGGTTTTATATGTTATACGGCAACCACGATCGGAAAAAGCAGCAGCAAAAGTACTTTCAGACGAAATGCAGATCCTATTACTGTGCAGTGGAGGACAGTGAAAAAAACCTTTTTCCGGATATGAAAGTCTATGAAGCCATCCGTCTGATTGAAACCTGCAGCAAAACAGAAATTTTTCTGGTGCACGGGCATCAGGGTGATCTCCTTAACGATACGCTCTGGAGGCTTACCCGTTTTCTGGTGAGATATCTCTGGCGTCCTCTGGAACTGGCCGGATGCAACGATCCCACCAGCGCAGCTAAAAATTACCGGAAAAAGGAAAAGACGGAGAAGCGACTGGCAGAATGGGCCGGCAAGTACCAGAGGCTTCTGGTGGCCGGCCATACCCACAGACCGGCATTTCCCAAGCCCGGAGAAGGTTATTACTTTAATGACGGAAGCTGTGTCCATCCCCGCTGCATCACCGCCCTGGAACTGGAACGGGGAAATATTTCCCTGGTAAAATGGAGCGCTAAGGTGCGGGAGGACAACGTGGTTTATATCGGCAGGGATGTGCTGGAAGGGCCGCAGCCTATACTGGAATATGGAAAATCCCAAACCGTTTGAGAAATATTACTCCGGCGGTTAAATATCGCAAAAATCATTTTTCTTAATGCGACAGCTTCATAAGAAAAAATTAAGAATTAAAAGAAGAAATATAAAACACTCATATGGTAGTCTTAAGCTATCACTAAGACAGCATATTCAGGGAAACCGGAAAGACGGGTGTTTGATATGAAGATATGCAAAGAAAATTATGTATCACAATTGAGGCTTCATAACGGAAAAGCACTGGAATTTTTCATTATGGAACAGGGAGAGCGTATGATCTCCATTATCAGAAAACATTTATTTACCCTGCCGCATCTTCAGCAGGAATGCCTTCTGGATACCATCAGAACCATTTGGAATCATATCGACAGCTTTCATTATAAAAATGAATTTGATAACTGGATTGGCGCCGTTGCCAGATACCGCTGCCTGGAATTTCTGAAAATCCATCAGAAAGAGGCCACCATCGCCTGGCTGATCGAAAAGGAAATCGCAGAAGAGAAGGAGGTAATGGTAAGCTGTCTGAATCCCAGGGAACAGGAATTGTTTTACCGCTTTTATGTGGGAGAAGCATTTGAGGCAGCCAACCAGAAGGGCGCTGATGTAGTTTACCATGATATGTACGAGTTGCTGAACCGGATTGATACTGATATCTTTGAATATGAGAAAGAACAGCTGACGCCGGAAGAAAAAGAGGCGCTTTGCCGTCAGCTGCAGTCTCTTTTAAAAGAGAAGAAGCGCAGGTTTTCCCTGAAAAAATATTTTAATTTCTGTTTTCAAAATACAGCTTTTATGAATTGTTAAATGGATGGCCATGCGGCCCGCCGGAGTAATATATAGTTACGGCAAGGCTCTTTCGCAATTGCGGGAGAGCCTTGCCGTTTCCGGAATTGATTCCTCTCATCAGGCGGCCGCAGCCTTCTTCTTATCCTTGAAAGCTGCTTTTAGCAGAATCGGAGTGATTACCGTGGTAATTACTACCGTTACTACGATAGGCGCATACAGCTTATCGCCGATCAGCCCCAGCGCTTCTCCTTTGTTGGCTACGATCAGGGCAACCTCCCCTCTGGAAATCATTCCGATTCCAATCTGAAAGGATTCTTTGGAGGTATAACCCATAAGTTTCGCCCCCAGGCCGCAGCCCAGAATCTTGGTAAGAATCGCCACCACCAGAAGCAGCAGCGTAAAGGTAATCAGACTGCCGGACATGGAGCTTAATTCCACCTTCAGGCCGATGCTTGCAAAAAATACAGGAGCCACCAACAGATAGGATACCGTGTCAAATTCCCGGTAAATGACTTCGCGTTTGGTGCTGTGGCTCAGCACAAGCCCCGCCACATAAGCGCCGGTGATGTCTGCCACGCCGAAAAAGTGCTCTGCGCAGAAGGACATAACAAGACAGAAGGCAAAGGTCATAATAACATGGCGCCGGTTGGGCCTTGGGTCCAGGGAAACCCATTTCTGAATAATATAGAAGAAGCCAACGCCAAACACAATGGCAAAGGCAAAAAATCCCACGATTTTCAGCAGCACAAGCACAATATTGGTGCTGGGGTCCGCCATACTGGTAATGACAGTCAGAGCCACAATTCCCAGAATATCATCAATAATTGCCGCGCCCAGAATGGCAGTTCCCGCCTTGGTGGAAACCTTTCCCATTTCCTTTAAGGTTTCTACGGTAATGCTGACAGAAGTAGCTGTTAAAATAATACCGATAAATATATTCTGCATCAGTTCACTGGCTGACAGCTCCGGAGAAGCCACGCGGCATGCCATTGCAATGCCGAAGCCGCCGGCTAACGGAACCAGCACGCCGAAAAGGGCCACTATAAAAGACGCCAGGCCGGAACGCTTCAGTTCTTCCGTATCTGTTTCCAGTCCCGCCATGAACATTAAAACAATCACGCCGATTTCTGATACCTGATTCAAAAATCTGCTGCTGTGCAGCAGACCCAGGAAAGCAGGCCCCAGAATCAATCCGGCAATCAACGCCCCCACCACCTGAGGCATATGAGCTTTTCTTGTCACAAGTCCCAGTAATTTTGTGCTCATAAGAATAATCGCTAAATATAACAGGTAATCATAATTCATAATATTTCCTCCATCCCGCTAAAATAATTCTTAGACATTATACCTATGTATCTCCAAAAAAACAAGTCAAAAAATTGCCAATAATAAACAAAATCCCACCCGGTTTTGGTAAAAAATATACGATCTTTTAAATAAGAAAGAATGGACTTTTCAAAGGAGATTTACTGTGATAGAATCACTGTACTGACATTACACATGCGAAAGGAATCTGAACATGAAAAAAAATATTTTGCTGATTGCCACAGGCGGAACCATCGCTTCCCAGAAATCAGAACACGGACTTGCCCCGCTGATTCAGGCAAAAGAAATTTTATCTTATATTCCGGATGTTTCCCAGTTCTGCAATCCGGACGCCATACAATTGTGCAATATTGACAGCACCAACATGGAGCCCCGCCACTGGAAGGAGATGGTAAGGGCCATCCGTGACAATTATGACAAATACGACGGATTTGTCCTTGCCCATGGGACAGACACAATGGCCTATACCGCGGCGGCTCTGTCCTATATGATACAGAATTCCTGCAAACCTATCGTTATCACCGGCGCCCAGAAATCCATTGATCTGGAAATTACAGACGCCAAAACCAATCTGCTGGACAGCTTTTGCTATGCAGCAGATGAGAATTCCCAGGGCGTCCAGATTGTATTCGGCGGAAAAGTGATTGCAGGCACCCGCGCCAAGAAAATCCGCTCCAAAAGCTACAATGCCTTTGACAGTATTGATTTTCCTTTTCTGGCCATGATACAGGACGGCCGGATTATGCGCTATATTCCCGCCCTGCCGTTCCAGGAAAAAGTGACCTTTTACGAGGAAATGAACGACAATATTTTTCTGATGAAACTGATTCCCGGAATTTCCCCCAAAGGACTGCGGTTTTTGTTTGAACAGTACGACGCCATTATCGTGGAAAGCTTCGGGGTAGGAGGAATTCCCGCTTCCATTTCCGATATGTTTTATGAACTTCATGAGACGTATCCGGAAAAAATAATTCTGATGGCAACCCAGGTGGCCCATGAAGGCAGCGATATGACCGTCTACGAAGTAGGAAATAAAATCAAGAAGGAATGCCGGTTCCTGGAATCCTATGACATGACCTTAGAGGCCGTCATTGCCAAAACCATGTGGATGCTGGCCAATAAAGAGTGCAGAAAAGACATGTTGGAAGAGATCTTTTATCAGAAAATAAATTATGACTTAATTTTTGACCCGCATGTCTGAGCGGCCGTAAGCCGTAAAGTCCTTTTACAGAAGGAGCATGCCGTACATACCGGCCGCCTCAGCGGGTTTTTCGGTTAATATATTCCGTTTTATATTTGGAATATACAATTTTCTGGCTGTGGTACAATCCGTAATAACCGGAAAGCATGTAGCCCAGAGCCACCGAAAGCAGAAAATAAGGCATTCCCTGAAAGCCAAAAAGCTCAAAGCAGATGAACAGGGAAGTGATGGGACAGTTGGTAACGCCGCAGAACACGGCCCCCATTCCCGCAGCAGTGCACAGATCCGGCGCAAATCCCACCAGATTTCCAAAGAGGCAGCCAAATGTGCCTCCGATAAAAAAGGAGGGGACAATTTCGCCGCCTTTAAATCCTGCCCCAAGGGTTACAGCCGTAAAGAGAATCTTTAATGCAAAGGCATAGGGCAGTACGTGGTGTTCTTCAAAGCACCGGGCGATGATGGGCATGCCGGCCCCGTTGTAATCCTGATTTCCCACAAGCAGGGTCAAAAGCGCAAGCAATGCGCCTCCTGCGCAGATCCGAAGGTAGGGATTGGAAAAATATTTCTTATAAAGAGCTTCTCCCATGTGGAGGGCAATGCAGAACAATGCGCTGACAATGGCGCAGAGAACCGCAAGAACTGCTATTGTTATGCCGGAGGAAAGTGTGAATTCCGGTATGGAATGCAGCAAAAACTGTTCCGGCTCAATCCGCCAGTACTCTGCAATTCCCTGGGCCAGCAGAGAGGAAACCACACAGGGAACCAGGGCAGCGTAGTGCATAATTCCCACACTGACCACCTCCATGGAAAATACAGCGGCAGCCAGAGGCGTGCCAAAGAGAGCGGAAAAAGCCGCGCTCATTCCGCACATAATCATAATATGCTGATCCTTTTCATCAAATTTCAGGAGCCTGCCCAGAGAATTGCCGATACTGCCGCCAAGCTGAAGGGCGGCGCCTTCCCGGCCTGCGGAACCGCCGAACAAATGTGTCATCACTGTGGAAATAAAAATCAGAGGAGCCATCCTTAAGGGAATATGCTTTCCGGAATGAATGGCGGACAGCACCAGATTGGTGCCTGCGTCCTTCTCATCATGCATCATATGATAGGAGCCTACGATCAAAAGTCCTGCAGCCGGCAGCAAAAGTACAAGCCAGGGATAGGTTTCCCTGGTTTTCGTTGCGTAAAAAATGCAGTAGTGAAACACAGATCCCACGGTGCCTACCAGAATCCCGCTTAAAATAGAAAATAAAAGCCATCTCAGGAAAATCAGAAACCGCTTGCCAAAATGCCTTACATAATGTTCCAGTTCTTTCAGAATCATATCAAAGCTCCCGTTCTTTTTGTTTGTCTTAATCTTATCATCCGTCAGGCAAAATAACAAGGGGATTTGTAAGGTTATTGTAAGGAAAAGTCATCTTTCTGTTAAGGCAGAACGGGTATGATGCAATCAGTAAGAAAGATATGAAGGAGGATATAAATAATGTGGTCGAGAAAAGAATTAAAAGAAACAGCCAGACGGCAAATCAGCCAAAATCATTGGAAAGCGGTGCTGGTGGCCCTGGTTTTTACTTTTTTTTGCGGAAGCTTCGGCAAATTCAGTTCCGCCGGAGGAACTTTCAAAAAACTTACTGATTCGGATTCCTCTCAGAAAACGGAACAGGAATACTATGAGGAGGAACGGCTGAACGATGAAGTAGACATAGTTCTGGAGGAAGGGGCCTTAATGTTTCTCATCATCCTGTTTATAATTATAACGGTGATTGTCTTAGTGCTTCTTCTGATTCTGCTGCCACTGAGTATTCTGGTGTTTAATCCTCTGGAAATAGGCGTTTCCCGGTTTTTTACCAGGAACTTAAAGGAGCAGGCTCAGGTAAAGGAAATGTGCTTTGCCTTCGACCGCAGTTATAAAAACTGCGTCAAAGTCACCTTTTTCCGGGATCTTTATATTCTCCTGTGGGCCCTGCTTTTTATCATTCCCGGCATTGTAAAAAGTTATGAATACCGTCTGGTTCCCTACATTCTGGGAGAATGCCCAGGCATGGAGCGGGAGGAGGTTCTGAACTTAAGCAAAACCATGATGTATGGAAACAAGTGGAAATCATTTGTACTGGACTTATCTTTCCTGGGATGGTATCTTTTAAATGGACTGACGCTGGGAATTCTCGGGGTGTTTTACCTGAATCCCTACGTCCGCCAGACGAACGCCGCCCTTTACATGACCTTAAAGGAGCAGTATCTGCAGGGCAGAACTATCTCTGATTAGCAGGAGGAACACATTATGGCATATACAATTCTCATCGCAGACGACGAAAAAGAAATCCGGGACTTGCTGCGGCTGTATCTGGAAAAAGACGGTTACCGGGTATTGGAAGCGGAAAACGGGCTTTCAGCTGTTTCCCTTCTGGAGCAGGAAGAAATCGACATGGCGCTGTTAGACATTATGATGCCGAAACTGGACGGTTATCAGGTTTTAAAGCAGATACGGGAACGCAGCAATATTCCGGTGATGATACTTTCCGCCAAAAATCAGGATTCCGACAAGATTCTGGGACTGGATCTGGGCGCCGACGACTATCTTTCCAAGCCCTTCAATCCCATGGAGGCAATGGCCAGAATTAACTCCAATATCCGAAGATTCTATTCACTGGGGGCCAAAAGCCGGGAGTTAAAGCAATTGACCGTTAAGGATCTGCGCCTGGACACCGAATCCTGCCTGGTATATAAAAATGACGAACCCATTGACTTAACCTCTGTCGAGTATAAGCTGCTCCGGCTGTTTATGGAGCATCCGGGAAAAGTGTATACCAAACAGCAGGTATATGAAAATGTATGGGGCGAAGCATACGCCATCGCGGACAACAATATTATGGTATGCATCAGCCGCCTTCGGGCGAAACTTTCACAGGACAGCGGAGCCTATATAAAAACTATCCGGGGACTGGGCTACCGCATGGAGAAATAACAATGAAGCACAACACATGGAAATGGTTTTTAATCCGCCGGTTTTTACTGATTTTAATTCTGGTTTCCCTCAGCGAAAGCCTGCTGAATCTTTTCTACGGCAGAATGTTTTATCCGTGGTTGGAAGAAAAATTCCACATCAATTTTTTTATGGCAAAATGGGAGCAGGAGCAGACGCTTGGACTGCTGCTTCGGGGCGTTATTTATTTTTCCGTCACAAGTCTCGGCAGCCAGTTTCCCGATATCGCGGTCCTGGGACTTCAGAGGGCGGCGGAACGTTTTGCCGGACAGCAGATGACGGATTATATCATGGGACAGACCAGACACATGTCCGGCCGGGAAGCCCGGATTTATCTGGCGGGAACGGCTGCCTTAACCATTCTCATTGTAATCACCCTGCTGCTTCCCTATTTGCTTGCAGCTTTGGCTTTCAGCCGGATGGTGGCGCTTCATATCCGGCAGATAGAAACCTTAGAGCAGCAGCAGCGGGAAGAATATGACAGACGCAGGAACCTTCTGCTTTCAGACGTGGCCCACGATCTGAAAACTCCCATGACCACGGTAGCCGGCTATGCCAGGGCGCTGCTGGAGGAGCAGGATGCGCCGGTCAGGGAATATCTGGAAGCCATCTACGGAAAATCCATGCAGATGAGCGGTTTAATCAGCCTTCTGTTTGAATATGTAAAACTGGACAGTGAAGGGTATCAGCTGAAAAAATCCCAGGAGAATCTATGGGAGCTTCTGCGGGAATGCGTGGCCAGTCTGTATCTGGATTTTGAAGAAAAGGAAATGGAAATCTCTGCGGACATTCCGGAAGAACCTCTCTGGTTCCCGGCAGACAAGCTGCAGTTTCAGCGGGTCATCTCAAATTTGCTGAACAATGCCATCCGGCATAATCCAAGAGGAACAAAAGTTCTTGTAAAAGCCGCTGCAGAAGAAGAAACAATCCTTATAAGAATCAGCGACAGCGGAGCAGAGATTTCTGAAGAAGTTGCAGAATATATTTTTGATCCCTTTGTGTCGGGAGATGAATCCCGCCGCAGTAAAGGCGGAAGCGGACTGGGCCTGTGCATTGCCCATAAAATCATCGCCATGCACCAGGGAAGCCTGACTTTAGAACAGAACCACTCCCAAGGGGAGACAAAGTCCTTTGTAATCCGGCTGCCAGCGGCAGAAGAAACACTTCGTTGACAAAAAAGAACAGACTGGGTATGATAAGTACGGAAAAACTATTGCGGAAAGGAGTATATCAGCCATGGCATCTTATACCATCGGCGAATTAATCCGTGATGCCAGAGAGCGCCTGCATTATTCCCAGGAGGAACTCTGTTACGGAATCTGTACCCCGTCCACCCTGTCCAGAATTGAAAACGGCCTGCAGACGCCGGGCAGAAAAACACTGGAAGGGCTGATGCAGCGTCTTGGGGTTGCTGACCGGATTTATTATTTTTATCTGAACTTGGAAGAACGGGAACGGTACGAACTGGAACAGCAGTTAACACGCTGCCTGGGAAACAGGGATTTTGAACAGGCCGAGCAGCTTGCCGCCTCCATGGAAGCGGGAATAAGGAATCTGCCCGTCAATTCTGTCTCTCTGAAAATGGAACGGCAGTATCTTGCCTTTGCCAGAGCATTAATTGAAAAAGAAAAGGGCAGAACCGCCGAATGGGTGCTGCATGAATTGCTGCATGCCATTCATTTGACCATACCGGAGTTTGACGGAATACATATTTATTCCAGGCTATTAACATACCATGAAATTGCCATTCTCAATAGCATCGGCTGCGCTTATCACAGTCTCGGAAAAGTATTGGACGGAATCCGGCTGCTGTACGGCCTGAAAGAGTATGTGGAATGCCATACCATGCACGGAGATGAGATATCTTCCAAATATCCCATGATCCTGCAGAACCTGTCCTCCTGGCTTGGGCAGGAAGGGATGCACAAAGACGCCCTGGAACTCTGCCAGGCAGGCATCGACTATTGCATTAAGTATGGAAAACTGCATACATTTCCCATGCTTCTGTGCAACAAAGCCTGTGCGCTGGCAGCGTTAGAGCAATATGATATGTCAAAAGATTTTTTTAATCAGAGTATCGCCGTTTTTCAGGCAACCAATCAGCAAGAACACGCTGAACAGGTGAGAAGCTATGCCATGATACATTATGGCATCATTTTATAACATTTCAATATGTTTCTTCCACGTTTCCCAGGAAAAACCCTGCTTTTGCAGGATTTATTTTTTTGGTTTTTCCCATTCTTACACCTCCCCTCTGGCATTTAGTATAGCAGGAAGGATTTTTTGCCGCCATATGAAATGATGCAAATTTATCTTTGCGTCATTTCATATGGCAGAAAAGAAAAGAGTGTGCTATAATATACGGAGGTTTTTCGGCGCATGGAAAGAAACAGCCTGTTCCGGCGGCATCCTGCCCAAAGGAGGAATCATTATGGCAACATGGAATTCCCGGGGATTGCGGGGCTCCACCCTGGAAGAGTTTATCAACCTTACCAATGAAAAATATGCCAAACACCGCCTGGCCCTGATTCAAAAGGTGCCGACGCCTATTACCCCGGTTCGCATTGACAAGGACAGCCGGCATATCACTCTGGCCTATTTCGATCAGAAGAGCACCGTGGATTACATTGGGGCAGTGCAGGGAATTCCAGTGTGTTTTGACGCCAAGGAATGCCATACGGATACCTTTCCGCTGCAGAATATCCATTCCCACCAGATTGACTTTATGGAACAGTTTGAAGCGCAGAGAGGGATTTCATTTCTGATTATTTTTTATTCCCACAGAAATGAACTTTATTATCTGCGCCATAAAAAACTGATGGAGTTCTGGAACCGGGCCAAAGAGGGCGGAAGAAAAAGCTTCCGGTATGAAGAGCTGGAGCCGGAATATTTTATTTCATCCAAGGGCGGCATTCTGGTGCCTTATCTGGATATGCTGCAGCAGGATCTGGCAAATCGCAGCTGAAACTAATTTTGTACGAAAGGAACAATTATGGAACGGAAATTATTACATACACCGGAAGGAGTCCGGGATATTTACAACAGAGAATGTGCCCAGAAATTAATTTTGCAGGAAAATCTGCATCATTTGCTGAAAAAATACGGCTATCACATGATTGAAACCCCTACCTTTGAATTTTTTGATATTTTCAGCAGGGAAATCGGAACCATTCCCTCTAAGGATCTCTACAAATTTTTTGACCGGGAAGGCAATACGCTGGTTCTGCGGCCGGATATTACCCCCTCCATTGCAAGATGCGCGGCCAAATATTACGGAGATGAGGTATTTCCCGTCCGTCTGAGCTATATGGGCAATACCTTCATCAACAACAGCAGTTATCAGGGGCGGTTAAAAGAAAGCACCCAGTTCGGGGCGGAGTTAATCGGCGATACTTCTGTCAATGCAGACGGAGAGATTCTGGCCCTTGTGGTCCGGGCGCTTCAGATTGCAGGGCTGCAGGAATTTCAAATCGGCGTGGGGCATGTGGACTTTTTCCGGGGACTGGTGGAAGCGGCAAGACTGAAGGAGGAGACGGAGCAGGAGCTGATTGAACTGATTTCCAATAAGAATTTCTTCGGAGTGGCAGAACTGGTGGATTCCCTGAATCTGCCAAAAGAGCTGAGAGAACTGTTTTCCATGTTGGGAAGCATCTGTATGACAGAAGAAATGACTGCCAGTGCCAAATTACTGGCTTCCGGATATCCATTAATTTTAAATGCGCTGGAGCGTCTGGAAAAATTAATGAAAATCCTGCGTTTTTACGGCGTGGAAAAATATGTGTCCATTGAGCCCGGCATGCTGAGCAGTTATCATTATTATACCGGCATCATATTTGCAGGCTATACCTTCGGAAGCGGCGAGCCCATTGTGAAGGGCGGACGCTATGACAAGCTTTTAGGATATTTCGGCAAAGATGCGCCCTCCATCGGATTTGCCGTTGTGATTGATCAGCTGATGGCGGCATTGTCCAGGCAGAAAATCAAGATTCCGGTTCAGGACAACGGAACGCTGATTGTGTATCGGGAAGCAGCCAGGGAAACAGCCATCCGCCAGGCAGAGCAGCTCAGAACTCAGGGCATCATTGTGTCTCTGGCAGTCTGGGACGAAACCAAAACCCGGGAGGAATATCAGGCGTATGCCAAACGGATGCATATCCCGGCCATTCGGTTTTTATAGAACCCCCATCATGCTCAGCCTGCTGTTCGGCGGGCCGCATGGCCATCCATCTATGGAAGCCAAGGGCTTTCATAGAAAACTCCCATCATGCTCAGCCTGCTGTTCGGCGGGCCGCATGGCCATCCATCTATGGAAGCCAAGGGCTTTCATAGAAGCGGAAATCTGGAATACATAAAACGGAGGAAACCATGAGATATTTAACATTTGCGCTGGGAAAGGGGAGGCTGGCAAGCCAGACCCTTGGAGCCTTTGAAAAAATAGGGATTACCTGTGAGGAAATCAACGACAAGGAGACCAGAAAACTGATTTTTGTCAACGAAGAGCTGAAGCTGAAATTTTTCCTTGCCAAAGGGCCGGACGTTCCCACTTACGTGGAATACGGCGCCGCTGATATTGGAATTGCAGGCAAGGACACCATCTTAGAGGAGGCCAGAAATATCTATGAAGTGCTGGACTTGGGGTTCGGCCGCTGTCGGATGTGTGTCTGCGGGCCCTTAGAAGCCCGGGAATTGCTGCAGCACCACGAACTGATCCGGGTCGCCACCAAATATCCCCGGATTGCCAAGAATTATTTCTATAATAAGAAGCATCAGACCGTGGAAATCATCAAGCTGAACGGCTCCATTGAGCTTGCTCCCATTGTGGGCCTGTCAGAAGTAATTGTGGACATTGTAGAAACAGGCTCCACCCTTCGGGAAAACGGCCTTCATGTATTGGAGGAAGTCTGTCCCCTTTCTGCCAGAATGGTTGTGAACCAGGTCAGCATGAAAATGGAAAACGAGAGAATTACAAAATTAATACAGGATTTAAAAAAGGTTTTATAGAACGAATTTTAGATGATTTCACGGAGACAGGCAGGAAATCCACTGCTTGAAACCAGGAGGAACTTATGAGAATATTGAAGTTAACGGAAGAGACAAAAAAGAACCTGCAGGAAGATTTATTAAAGCGAAGCCCCAACAGTTATCAGCAGTATGAGGAACAGGTCAGCCGCATTATAGAAGAAGTCCGCGCCAACGGGGATGAAGCCCTGTTTGCTTTTACAAAACAGTTTGACGGCGCTGACCTTGACAGCAATACCGTCAAAGTAACCAGAGAGGAAATAAATGAGGCCTATGACCTGACGGATGACGCTTTGCTTCAGGTTATGAAGAAATCCCTTCATAATATTAAGGTTTATCATGAGAAGCAGAAGCAGTACAGTTGGTTTGACAGCCGTCCGGACGGCGTAATGCTGGGACAGAAAGTAACGCCCTTAGCCCGGGTGGGGGTCTATGTGCCCGGCGGCAAAGCGGCCTATCCTTCTTCTGTTCTGATGAACGTATTACCGGCAAAAGTAGCGGGCGTGGAGAAAATAGTCATGACCACCCCCTGCAGCCGGGACGGCAAAGTGAATCCTGCCACATTAGCGGCGGCAGATCTTGCCGGAGTGGATGAAATCTATAAGGCAGGGGGCGCACAGGCGGTAGCGGCATTGGCTTTCGGTACTGAGAATATCCCGAAAGTAGATAAAATCGTGGGCCCCGGCAACATTTATGTGGCCCTGGCCAAAAAGGCCGTGTTCGGCCATGTCAGCATTGACTCCATTGCAGGCCCCAGTGAAATTCTGGTGCTTGCCGATGAAACGGCCAATCCCAGATTTGCAGCAGCCGATTTGCTGTCTCAGGCGGAGCATGACGAGCTTGCCAGCGCCATTTTAATCACAGACAGCGAAGCTCTGGCAGAACAGGTGTCCCGGGAGGTGGACAGATTCACCGCAGCGCTTTCCAGAAAAGAAATTATCGAAAAATCCCTGGAAAATTACGGTTACATCCTGGTGGCAGAGAATATGGAGGAAGCCATTGAGGCTGCCAATGAAATTGCCTCCGAGCATCTGGAAATCCTTACGGCCAATCCTTTTGAAACTATGATGAAAGTGAAAAATGCCGGCGCCATTTTCCTGGGAGAGTATGCCAGCGAGCCATTGGGCGATTATTTTGCAGGCCCGAACCATGTGCTTCCCACCAACGGAACCGCCAAGTTTTTCTCTCCTCTGAGCGTGGATGATTTTATCAAGAAATCCAGTATTATTTCGTATTCAAAAGAGGCATTGGAACCAGTTTATCAGGATATTGTGCAATTTGCTGTCTCAGAACGGTTGACGGCGCACGCAAATTCGATTAAAGTAAGATTTGAAGAATAACGTGCAGTTCACGTAAATCAGAAACACCTGCGCGTATCTCACATATAAATAGAAAAGAGGAACAAACCATGCCAGCAGAAAGAACTGCCAAACAGCACCGGAAAACAAAGGAAACCGACGTTAACCTGACCCTGAACTTAGACGGCAGCGGCGTCAGTCAGCTGAATACGGGAATTGGTTTTTTTGATCACATGTTGGACGGATTTGCCCGCCACGGTTTCTTTGACCTGAAGGTACATGTGACAGGAGATCTGATCGTGGACACCCACCACACCATTGAAGATACCGGTATTGTACTGGGGAATGCCATTCGGATTGCCTTAAGGGATAAGAGGGGAATCAAACGCTACGGAAGCTGCATCCTGCCCATGGATGAAACTCTGGTGCTCTGCGCCATTGATTTAAGCGGAAGGCCCTATTTCTCCTTTGAAGGAGAGTTTACCGCAGAGCGGGTAGGATATATGGATACGGAAATGGTTCGGGAATTTTTCTATGCCGTTTCCTACAGTGCAGGCATGAACCTGCATATGAAGATTCTGTCCGGTTCCAACAACCATCATATGATTGAGGGACTGTTTAAAGCTTTTGGAAGGGCATTGGATGAAGCCACCATGAAAGATACGAGAATCAAAGATATTATGTCAACGAAAGGTAGTTTATAGGTGAGAATATGGAATATAAAAACCTGATTGCCACCATTTATCTGAAATGCGGCATGGCAGTAAAAGGAAAAAATAACCCGGAAATCGCCGGAGATTTGCGGGAACTGGCGAAAATATATAACGACAGCGGAGTGGATAAGCTTTATATCTTCGATTTGTCCTCCAATGAAGATGAGCATGAGGTGAATCTTCATACGATAAAAGAATTAAGCAGGATGGTGGAGATTCCCATTTACGGGGCCGGCTGCATTTCCCGGTTGGAGGATATTAAGAAACTGATTTACGCCGGCTGCAAAGGCGTTATCTTAGACAGCGCAAAGCATGAAACCATTGCCCTGGCCGAAGAGGGCGCCAAACGGTTTGGACGGGATAAAATGCTGGTTTCCATGGAGAATGTGGACTTAATGTTTAAGCACAAAAAAGAAGTTGCCGAACATATCCACAAGCTGGTGGTGCTCAACGAAGGCATCATTGAGTCTTTAGAAAATATTACGGACCTTCCGTTCAGCGTTATTGTTGAAGGATATGGTAAGGAGCGCTGGGTGGAGATTCTGAAAAAAGATTCCGTTACGGGTATCGGCGGTTCTTACATCAGCGATCCCAATACCTATGTTACAGAATTAAAACAAAGCCTTGCCGCCGAGGGCATTGAGACGAAGAAATTCGAATCTTCCATGGAATGGTCGGAATTCAAGCTGAATTCTGACGGAATGATACCGGTAATTGTACAGGATTATCAGACCTCAGAAGTACTGATGATGGCCTACATGAATGAAGAAGCTTTCCATACGACCTTGTCCTTAGGAAAAATGACCTACTTCAGCAGAAGCAGAAATGAACTGTGGATTAAGGGAGAAACCTCCGGACATTACCAGTATGTGAAATCCCTGACGGTAGACTGCGACAAAGACACCTTGCTTGCCAGAGTTTCCCAGGTGGGCGCTGCCTGCCACACCGGAAATACAAGCTGCTTTTTCCAGGAAATTGTAAAAAAAGAATTTGTCACCAAGAATCCGCTGAAGGTTTTTGAAAGCGTTTACGACGTCATCAAAGACCGGAAAGCCAATCCCAAGGAAGGCTCCTATACCAATTATCTCTTTGAAAAGGGAGTTGACAAGATTCTGAAAAAACTGGGAGAAGAGGCCACCGAGATTGTCATTGCTTCCAAAAATCCGGAAAAAGAAGAGATCAAATACGAAATATCTGATTTCCTGTACCATATGATGGTGCTGATGGTAGAAAAGGATGTGACCTGGGAAGATATTGTGGAAGAATTAAGCCAGCGGTAATTCAGGAAATAATTTTAGATTTTTAGAAAATTCAAATGCTATGAATCAAGGGGCGAATAGTTTACATAATATATTTATGTAAACTATTCGCCCCTTATTATTTCAATTCACAAAAAAGTCAGCTTCTACAACGCTGCAAAAAATATCACAAACAGAACCAAAGCATGTATTTTTTCAGCCCCATGGTACTACAATATAACAAGAAGATTTTTCCAGGAGACATTATGACAAAACAAATGGAAGAAACCGTAGCCCAGAGAAGAGCTTATGTGGATCAAATCCGCTCTTCTTTTTACCCTGAAGCCCAGGAAAAGCAGGGGAGAGAACCATATTGGAGAATTTCTTCCTCCCCGGGAGAACAGGGACGGGAAGGGGAACTGAAGTATTCCAGTCTGGGTTTACGCACAGTAATCGCCCTCTTACTCTTTGCAGCCTTTGTGTACTGCGATCAGAAGCAGATTGCATTTTACCAATACAAGGCCCAGGATCTGATCCAGCAGATCGAATGGAATCCGCTTCCCACGGAAGAACTGGAAAACATGATTAAAATTTCATTGAAATCAAAGGGGAAGTAGTCTATAATAATTTGAGTATTACATGCGAAAATTCGGAAAAAGGAATGGAAAAACATGAGACAATTAGCTTTAAGCGATGAAATACTGCTTCACATTGACAAGCCTGCCCGCTATATCGGCAACGAAGTCAATATGGTGAAAAAAGATCCAAAAGCTGCGGCAATCCGTTTTGCCCTGTGCTTTCCGGACGTCTACGAAATCGGCATGTCCCATCTCGGCATCCAGATTCTGTATGACATGTTTAATCAGCGGGACGACGTCTGCTGCGAACGGGTCTATTCCCCCTGGAGCGATCTGCATCAGATTATGAAGGAACAGCAAATACCGCTGTTTACCCTGGAAAACCAGTCTCCGGTGAAGGACATGGACTTTCTGGGAATCACCATACAATATGAAATGTGCTATACGAATATCTTGCAGATTTTGGATTTGAGCCAGATTCCCCTGATGGCCGGGGAACGTACCTGGGAACACCCTCTGGTGATTGGCGGCGGCCCCTGTACCTATAATCCGGAACCTCTGGCAGAGTTTTTCGACCTGTTCTATATCGGAGAAGGAGAGACACGTTACGATGAATTGTTTGATTTATACACAGCAGCCCGGGAAAAGGACTGCTCCAGAGAGGAATTTCTCCGCCAGGCATGCAGAATTCCCGGTATCTATGTGCCTTCCCTCTATGAAGTAGCTTATCAGGAGGATGGAACCATTGCCTCCTTTCAGCCGAAATATGATGATGTTCCGGCCACGGTAAAAAAAGAAATTGAGATGGAGCTCAGCCATGCAGCCTACCCACGCCGGCCGTTAGTTCCCTTTCTTAAAGCAACCCAGGACCGAGTGGTTCTTGAAATCCAACGGGGCTGTATCCGGGGCTGCCGGTTCTGCCAGGCCGGCATGATTTACCGGCCCACCAGGGAACGGAGCCTTGAAATGCTGAAGGAATGCGCCGGTGAGATGCTTGGCAATACCGGCCATGAAGAAATTTCTTTAAGTTCTTTAAGCTCCAGTGATTACAGCAGCCTTCCGGAACTGTTGAATTACCTGATTGAACACAAGGAGAAAGGGGTAAATATCTCCCTTCCCTCCCTGAGAATAGACGCTTTTTCCTTAGAAGCCATGAAAAAAGTTCAGGATATCCGCAAAAGCAGCCTGACTTTTGCGCCAGAGGCAGGTTCTCAGCGCCTCAGAAATGTCATTAACAAAGGACTGACCGAAGAAGCGATTTTAAACGGAGCGGGACTGGCCTTTGAAGGCGGCTGGCAGAAGGTGAAGCTTTACTTTATGCTGGGACTTCCCACCGAGACAGAAGAGGATCGGAAGGAAATTCCCAGACTGGCAGACAAAATCGCCCGCCGTTACTATGAAATTCCCAAGGACAGGCGCAACGGCAAATGCCAGATTACCATCAGCGCCTCCTTTTTCGTGCCAAAGCCCTTTACACCTTTTCAGTGGGCTTCCATGTATCCGAAGGAAGAATATCTGAAAAGAGCCAGAACCGTCAATGAGGAGATGAAGGAACAGTTAAACCGGAAGAGCCTGAAGTTTAACTGGCATGAAGCTGACGTTACGGTGTTAGAAGGAGTATTTGCCAGAGGAGACCGAAGAGTGGGACAGGTTCTACTAAAGGCATACCAGAAAGGATGTCTCTTCGACGCCTGGACCGAAGCCTTTGACAACCAGAAATGGATGGAGGCCTTTGAAGAATGCGGAATCTCCATTGATTTTTATAATCTGCGCCAACGAACGGCAGAAGAAATCCTGCCCTGGGACTTTATTGACTGCGGCGTTTCCAGAGCATTCCTTCTTAAGGAGTGGGAACGGGCCCAAAAGGGAGAGGTTACCTTAAACTGCAGGCAGCAGTGCAATGGCTGCGGCGCCGCATCCTTCGAAGGAGGTGTTTGTGTTGAACATCAGAATTAAATTTCAGAAATACGGCGTTATGAAATTTATCGGACATCTGGATATGATGCGGTATTTCCAGAAAGCCATCCGCCGGGCAGGGATTGACATTGCCTATTCCGGCGGCTACAGCCCCCATCAGATTATGTCCTTTGCCGCGCCTTTGGGCGTGGGCGTCACCAGTGACGGTGAATACTTTGACATTGAGGTGAACTCTTCCAGGTCCAGCCTTAAGTCTCTAGACGCTTTAAATCAGGTGATGGTGGAGGGCGTCTCCATACTGGAATACCGAAGGCTGCCGGATACCGCCAGGTCTTCCATGTCACTGGTAGCCGCCGCCGATTATATTGTATATGTGAAACCAGGGTATGCACCTGACGTTCATTCCCTGCAGGAGCTTTCCCAACAGGTTCAGCAATATTATGAAATGCAGCCGGAGATTCTCATTACCAAACAGACCAAGAAAAGCCAGTTGGAAATGAACTTAAAGGGCCTCATCTATGAGATGAAGGGCCTCAACTTAAAAGACTTTACCTTAAAGGACGGCCCCCTGCCGGAATACGGCCTGTTCTTAAAGGTTTCCACCGGAAGCAGCGATAATGTAAAACCCGAACTTGTACTGGAGGATTTCTGTAAATTCTGCGGTATAACATACAATCCTCTGAAGTATCAGGTGCATCGTCTGGAGGTTTATGCTAAATCAGAAGAGATTCCGGTAAAAGGCGAACAGGAACGGAAGGATTACCAGAAGCAGTTAAAGCAGCTGAAAAACTCCTTCACAACTCAGGGAAAAATATTCCCGGAATTCCTGCCCCTGGGGCAGCTGGGAGAGGACATTCCCTGAGGGTTATGAGCGTCCTTTATGCAGACAACTCATTATTCGGAACATTGCCCGGATTATGTGCGTCCTTTGTGCAGGCGATTCATTATCCGGAATATTGTCCGGTTTGTGTGTAAATGGCCATCCGGTGGTTTCGTCCGTATTTCAGAACAGAAAGTTTTCTCCAGACTGAGAAAATACCCAAAAGGAAACAGGTGATTTCTTCATGAACAATACCTTATTGATAACCAAGTTAAAGCAAAACAATAAAGAATACATCGCCGCGGCTCTCTATCAGGAGAAAAAAATGTTGGAAGTGACTCTGGAGCCGGCTGAACAGCAAAGCATTCTGGGAAACATCTATGTGGGAAGAGTCAAGAACATTGTCAAAAACTTAAATGCTGCTTTTATTGAAATTGCCCCGGGAATGCCCTGTTATTACCCTCTGGATGAAATGAAGCAGCCCTTGTTTGTGAAAAAAATCAACAGCCCGAATATGGTTCAGGGAGATGAAGTAGTGGTTCAGGTGGCTCAGGAAAGCAGCAAATCCAAGCCTCCGAAGGTTACCACAAACTTAAATCTGTCGGGAAAATATCTGGTGCTGACCAGCGAAAACAAGCGGATCGGAATTTCCAGAAAAATATCTGAAGAAAAAAGAGAAGAGTTAAAGAAGCATTTAAGTTTTGATGCATCCGAGGACTTCGGAATTATTGTCCGAACCAATGCAGCCTCTGCTTTAAACGAGGAAATACTGGAAGAATACGAAAAGTTAAAACAGGAATATAGAAATATTCAAAAAATCGCCCCCTATCGTACCGTATTTTCCTGTATAAAGGAAAGTACGCCGGAATATCTTCATATGCTTCAAAACGTCAATCAGCTGTGGCTTACCTCCATCCTCACCGATGCTCCGGAACTTTTCGAAAAAGCCCGGGAATACCTGAACGCTGCTCAGCCTGAGGATCTTAAGAAGCTCAGTCTTTATGAAGATCCCGGAATCACTTTAAGCAGCCTTTACCGCCTGGAACATCATCTGAAAGAAGCCCTTCAGGAAAAAGTGTGGATGAAGTCCGGCGGCTATCTGGTGATTCAGCCCACGGAAGCGCTGACAGTCATTGACGTTAATTCAGGAAAAAGCATTTCTAAAAAGCAGGTGCAGGAGCATTACCTTAAGATTAACCTGGAGGCGGCAGAAGAAATTGCCCGGCAGCTGCGGCTTCGAAACCTTTCCGGCATTATTATTGTGGATTTTATTGATATGAAATCTGACGAGTCCAGGGAACTGCTGATGCAGGCTTTAAGCAGAGCTGTCAGCGCTGATCCGGTTCCGGTTCGGGTGGTGGACATGACGAAGCTGAATCTGGTGGAGCTCACCCGCAAAAAAGTAAGAAAATCTTTGGCCGAGCAGGTAAAATCATGAGAATCCTCAAAAAATAATTGACTTCTCTATGGTTTTATGGTATTCTCTATGAGTATGCCGCACAGTGAGGTTCCAAAGTCTGCAGCAGTGCAGCGCCGCAACTGGCGAGTAATGATAATAGGAGGTGTGCCATATGTACGCAATTATAGCAACAGGTGGAAAACAGTACAAAGTATCCGAAGGCGATATCATTACCATTGAAAAGCTTGGTCTGGAAGCTGGTGAGAAAGTTACTTTTGATGACGTTCTGGCAGTAAGCGACGGTTCTCTGAAGGTTGGTTCAGACGCATCCAACGCAACCGTAGAAGCTTCTGTAGTAGCAAACGGAAGAGGCAGAAAAGTCATCGTTTACAAGTATAAGAGAAAAACCGGTTACCATAAGAAAAACGGTCACAGACAGTCTTTTACCAAAGTAAAAATTGAAAAGATTAATGGCTAATCGTATGAATTGTTATGATTAAAATAACAGTTTATGAAAACAGTGAACAGGAATATACAGCGTTTCATTGTATTGGACATGCAGAATATGCGGAAGCAGGAGAGGACATTGTCTGCGCCGCAGTTTCCGTACTGGTCATCAATACCATCAATTCCATAGAGACGCTTTTGTCAGATGAGTTTGACATTGCATCTGACCCAGAAAGCGGTCTGATTGATTTTTCCCTGAAAACGGGATATTCCAGGGAAGCGCTGCTGTTAATTCGTTCACTGGTCTTAGGATTACAGGGAATACAGAAAAGTTACGGAACAGATTATGTTTCGCTTACATTTAAGGAGGTGTAGAACATGTTGAATATGAACCTTCAATTTTTCGCTCATAAAAAGGGAGTTGGATCTACCAAGAACGGAAGAGATTCCGAATCTAAGAGATTAGGTGCGAAAAGAGCTGACGGACAGTTTGTAAAGGCTGGAAATATTTTATACAGACAGCGCGGAACTAAGATTCATCCAGGCGTAAACGTTGGAAGAGGCGGCGATGATACTTTATTCGCTTTAGTTGACGGTGTTCTGAGATTTGAAAGAAAAGGAAGAGACAAGAAACAGGCTTCCGTATATCCAGTAGCAAGCAATGAATAATATCTGCTGTCCAGGCAATCACAGATTTGCATGTAACGGATTGATAGACTCGACTGTATAGCCGGGTCTATTCTTATATCACAGGAAAATAAGAAAGGCGGAAATATGTTTGCAGACAGTGCAAAAATTATTATAAAATCCGGAAAAGGCGGAGACGGTCACGTCTCGTTCCGGCGTGAAAAATATGTTCCCAACGGCGGGCCGGACGGCGGAGACGGCGGCCGGGGCGGAGACCTGATTTTTCAGGTAGATGAGGGCTTAAATACTCTGGGCGATTTCAGACACCGCAGAAAATACGCGGCTGAAAACGGCGAGGACGGAAAGAAACGCAACTGTCATGGGAAAAACGGTGAAGATCTGGTGGTAAAAGTCCCCGCCGGAACCATTATCCGGGATGCAGAAAGCGACAAAGTAATTGCTGATATGTCAGGAGACAATACCACGCAGATCATTTTAAAAGGCGGAAAGGGAGGCCTCGGCAATCAGCATTTTGCAACCTCCACCATGCAGGCGCCCAAATATGCACAGCCTGGACAGCCTGGAATTGAACTGGAGGTCCGGTTGGAACTAAAGGTAATCGCAGATGTGGGGTTAGTCGGATTCCCCAATGTGGGAAAATCCACCCTTTTATCCCGGGTTACCAATGCCCGGCCTAAAATTGCAAATTATCATTTTACCACCTTAAATCCCAATCTGGGAGTGGTGGATTTAGAGGACGCCGGCGGCTTTGTGATAGCGGATATTCCAGGATTGATTGAAGGAGCTTCCCAGGGCGTTGGACTGGGACACGCATTTTTAAAACACATTGAACGCACCAAGGTCATGATTCATATTGTGGATGCAGCCTCGGTGGAAGGGAGAGATCCCATTGCAGATATCTATGCCATCAATCAGGAATTGGAGAATTACAATCCGGAATTGTTAAAAAAGCCCCAGGTGATTGCAGCAAATAAAATTGACGCTATTTACGATGAAGCAGAAAGCGCCCTGCCTGCCTTAAAAAAGGAATTTGAATCCCAGGGCATCCGGGTATTTCCCATATCTGCAGTCAGCGGCCAGGGCATAAAAGAATTATTATACCATGTCAGCGAGCTTCTGTCCCAGACAGATGACGCCCCTGTGGTTTATGAACAGGAATTTTTCCCGGAGACAACGGTATTCCAGGAAGAAGCTTACACTGTAACCTACGATGAAAAAGACAATGTATATGTGGCAGAAGGGCCCAAAATCGAGAAAATGTTAGGCTATACCAATATTGATTCTGAAAAAGGGTTCCTGTTTTTCCAGAAATTCCTGCGGGATCAGGGGATTTTAGAGGAGCTGGAAAAAGCCGGTATCTCAGAAGGCGATACGGTGCGCATGTACGGCCTGGAATTTGATTATTACAAATAATATTGGAATCGAATGATTGTGAACAATTATGTAACGGCCTGAAATTTTATAATTATAAATAACCTCTGCCAGAAAGGAATATACTATGACTATCACAAGTAAACAACGCTCTTATTTAAAAAGCCTTGCCAGTAACATTAACCCGATTTTTCAGGTAGGAAAAGCAAGCCTGACGCCGGAACTGGTAAATGCAGTAAGCGAGGCATTGGAAAAGCGGGAATTAATTAAACTTTCCGTATTGAAAAATTGCTTTGACGACCCCAACGAACTTGCAGACACTATGGCGGAACGCACCAAATCACAAGTGGTTCAGGTCATCGGAAAGAAAATCATTTTATACCGTCCCGCCAAAAAAGATCCGAAAATTCAATTACCCAGATAAAGGACTCCGGAATGAGCAGAGGAAACACACTAAAAATCGGTATTATGGGAGGGGCGTTTGACCCTATCCATTACGGGCATTTAATGATTGCAGAAAATGCCAGAGAACAATTTGATTTGAACCAGGTATTGTTTATCCCTACAGGACAGTCTCCCCATAAGCAGAAACAGTACGTAACAGAACCGATGCACCGCTGCAGAATGGTTACCCTGGCAATTGCAGACAACCCCAAATTTGCCATGGAGCAAATAGAAGTGGAAAGCCCGGTTACCAGTTACACCTATCTTACCCTGGAAAAATTAAAAAACCGCTATACATCGGCAGAATTGTTCTTTATTCTGGGCGCAGATTCCCTGTTTGACTTTGAACGCTGGAAGGAGCCGGAGGAAATTTTAAAAAACTGCAGCATTCTGGCCGCTTACCGCAAGCATAAGCATCAGGAAAAATTTTTCCAGAAAATTGACGAACTGAACCAGAAATATCCCGGAAAATTCTTTCCCCTGGATACGCCGAATCTGGAAGTTTCCTCCCAGGATATCCGGCGCCGTCTGCAATATGGAAGAACCATACGTTATCTTGTTCCGAAAGAAGTGGAAGAGTACATCCGGATTTATCATCTGTATGAGACGCATCCGAAATGAGCATTGACCGGAAGGAGTGAGCGGAATATGAAACGGGCGGAAATTGAAAAAAAGTTAAAAAAAGAACTGGACAAAGAGCGGTACACCCACACCGTCGGCGTAATGTATACGGCAGCAGCCCTGGCCATGGCCCATCAGTGTAATCTGGAACAGGCCGTCTATGCAGGATTGCTGCATGACTGCGCAAAATGCATCTCAAACCGTGAAAAACTAAAACTGTGTAAAAAACATAAAATTCCTGTTTCCCTGTCAGAAGAGAAGAGCCCCTTTCTTCTTCATGCAAAGCTGGGCGCTTATTTTGCCAGGAAATTGTATCGCGTGGAAGACGAGGAAATCCTGCATGCCATCCAGGTTCATACAACCGGTGAACCAAATATGAATACATTGGATAAAATCGTCTATATTGCAGATTATATCGAACCCAATCGGGCCAAAGCGCCGAATCTGGAGATTGTGAGGAAGCTGGCCTTTGAGGATCTGGATCAGGCTATGCTGAAAATCTTATCGGACACACTGCATTATCTGGAAAAAAAAGGCGCTGAAATCGATCCCCTGACCCTGGAAACCTACCAATATTTTCAAAAGAAACTGTCAACCTGATTCATCTAAGGAGGTAAATTATGGATATTTCCCGAGAAATGGCAAAAACTGCCTGTCAGGCATTAAATGAGAAAAAAGCCGAAGAAGTCCGTGTGATCGACATCAGTGAGATTTCACCCCTTGCAGATTATTTCGTAATTGCAACAGGAGCAAACACCAATCAAATCCAGGCTATGGTAGACGCCGTAGAAGAAGCATTGGGAACACAGGGACATACAGCCAAGCAAATTGAAGGAACCAGAAATTCCAGCTGGGTTCTCATGGATTACAGAGACATTATTGTCCATATCTTTTCAAAAGAGGACCGTCTTTTCTATGATTTGGAACGTATCTGGACTGACGGTAGAAAAATCGAAGTGGAAGAACTGTAAATTGCAATGAATTACACGGCAGTTCCTGATACGGATAGATATGGAGCTGTCGCACTAAGCAAAACATATACAAGATACAGTACAGAAGAATGTTTCAAACTAGCTATATCTTGTATCATTTTTCTTAATGCGACAGCTTCACGGTCTGCCCGGAGCGTGTTTGAAAAATACTCTGAAATTTCTTACTGAAAAAAGCGGAACACGCCAAACACTTTTCCAAGAATGGTACATTCATCTACAATAATCGGTTCCATGGAATCATTTTCCGGCTGCAGGCGGTAATAGCCTTCTTCCTTATAAAATGTCTTAACAGTGGCGGAATCATCAATCAATGCAACCACCATATCTCCGTTAGAAGCAGTAGCCTGACGCTGAACTAAAATATTATCACCGTCAAAAATTCCTGCGTTTATCATACTTTCCCCCTTTACCCGCAGCATAAATGCCTCTTCTTTGGGCATAAATTCAGACGGAACAGGGAAATAGGCTTCAATGTTCTCCACGGCCAGCAACGGCTGTCCTGCCGCAACGCGTCCGATCAGAGGAACATTCACCACTTCGCGCCGTACCAGATTAAAGGTATCGTCAATAATCTCAATAGCCCTTGGCTTCGTAGGGTCTCTGCGGATATATCCGTTCTTCTCCAAAGTCTCCAGATGCGAGTGGACAGAAGAAGTGGACTTCAAATGAACTGCTTCGCAGATGTCCCGCACTGCCGGCGGATATCCGCGGTTTAATATTTCACTCTTAATATATTCTAAAATCTCTTTCTGCTTATCGCTGATCTTTCCATATGCCATATACGTAACCTCCTGATCCTTATCCTGATTATTTCATATCTTTATCATAACACAAACTTTCTGAAAATTCAAACACATATTCCGAAAATTTGTTCGCAAATTTTGTTGACAAATGTATGTTCTTATTTTATAATACAACTAAACAAATGTTCGGAATATGTGTTTGTGTTAAGGAGGGCAGAGAAGGATGAAGAACGGAAAGTATCATACCATCAAAGATTTTATTTTAAACTGGAAGATTTTAATCATTCTGTTGTTTCTATTGATTCTTCTTATCAGCTTCATGTGGGCAGGCAAGCTTTTGTTTTCTTCCAATCATGCCGCGGCAGAAGAGAAGAGGCTCTGCAAATCCTATACCAGTATTGAGATACGGCCCGGAGACAGCCTTTGGAGCATCGCGGCAGAATACATGACAGACGACTATGACAGCGTTCAGGAGTATGTGCGAGAAATCAAGCGATGGAACGGCCTGGAAACAGATGAGATTCATGCAGGCAGATTCTTGATTATCCCATATCATTTTTATCCTTAATGATTGTTTTTTTTAAAATTTTGGATTATAATAGTGAAGATACCAATATTTTGGATGGCCATGCGGCCCGCCGGACGGCAGGCTGAGCATGATGAGGGTTTATTATGAAATTTGTTATTCAACGGGTCACTTACGCAGAGGTTTGCGTCAATCAGGAAACAATCGGTAAAATTGGAAAAGGCTTTCTGGTATTCATTGGCGTCAGCCAGGATGATACTCAGGAACTTGCAGACAAGCTGATACGGAAATTGATAAATTTGCGTATTTTTGAAGATGAACAGGGAAAAACCAATTTATCTTTGCAGGACGTTTCCGGAGAATTGCTGCTGATTTCCCAGTTTACCCTGTATGCTGACTGTAAAAAGGGAAACCGGCCTTCCTTTACCAAAGCCGGCGATCCTGTATTGGCCAATGATTTATATGAATACATCATTGCAGAATGCCGGAAACAAATTCCAAATGTCCAGACAGGCTCCTTTGGCGCCGATATGAAGATTTCTTTATTAAATGACGGACCGTTTACCATATTGTTGGATTCTGATGAAATCTGTGGATGCTCCTGAAAGGATTCCAGACATATCAGTTCGCGAAATGTTGATTTAACGAACTGATATACATATTTAAAATTTTATTAAACATTCCTATTTATTATTAGATTTAGAGAGGAAATTCTTTTATGGATTATGTTGAAAGAATTAATTTGGAAAATAAACGTAAATTACAGGAATTATTAAAAGAACTTCCTAAATTCTGTGTAGATTTTTTCCGCTATCTGGATACAAGAAATACAGCATCCAGAACCAGGTTGTCATATGGATATGATATTCGTATTTTCTTTGAATTTATACAGGAAAATAATCCCAGGTATGCCGGGATGTCCATGCATGACATTCCGATTTCTGTATTGGACGAACTGACTCCCATAGATATCGAAAAATATCTGGCATATTTATCTTATTATGAGAAAAAAGACGGACAGGCAATTACCAACGGCGAAAAGGGCAAATCCCGGAAACTGTCGGCCATCCGTACCATGTACAATTATTATTTTAAGAAAGAATTCATTAAGACAAATGCGCCTTCCATGATAGAAACCCCGAAAAAGCACAAGGATAACATTATCCGTCTGGATAAAGATGAAGTTGCAGAATTAATTTCCACTGTGGAAAACGGAAGTTCACTTTCTGCCAGGCAGCTTGCTTCTCATCAGAAAACAAAATACCGTGACATTGCGATTCTCACGCTCCTGCTGGGAACCGGTATCCGTGTATCAGAATGCGTGGGTCTGGACTTGAATGACGTGAGTTTTAAGAATTACGGCTTAAGGGTGGT
The DNA here is from genome assembly GCA_910575555.1 of Lachnospiraceae bacterium. Lineage (GTDB taxonomy): Bacteria > Bacillota > Clostridia > Lachnospirales > Lachnospiraceae > Petralouisia. The sequence continues at coordinate 215,732 of CAJTFX010000007.1, forward strand.
TCGAAAAGGCGGAAATGAATCTATGGTTTATTTCGGCGATGAAGTGAGCAATGCCCTGTTGGATTATCTGGAAATAGAACGTCCCCTGTTGGCGGAAAAGACGCTGCCGGGACATGAGAACGCCCTGTTTCTTTCCTTAAAATACAGCCGTTTAACTACCCGTGCCGTAGAGAAATTAGTTAAAAAGTACACTGGAGCGGCAAATATCAATAAAAAAATCACTCCTCACAAGCTGCGGAGCACCTATGGAACAAATCTCTATAAAGAAACCGGTGATATTTATCTGGTGGCCGATGCTTTGGGACACAAAAGCGTTGAAACAACACGTCAGCATTATGCGGCCATTGATGATGAACGCCGCAAGCTTGCAGGCAAATTCTCCGGAAGTATTTTTCAGGAAGATCACTGAGCCTTGACATATTCCAACTGCAAATTTTGCAGTTGGAATATGTTCTAAAGAGCTGCAAACCTAAAGTTTAGACCTCTTCTGCCGCCCAGAGCATTTTCAAACACTCTCTCCTGCTATTTTTTACTGTTTTTTCGGATATCCATATAATTCAGAATCATTTCACTGCAGCCCTTAAGCCCTAAATGACTGCTGTCCAGGGTCAGATGATAACTTCTGGAATCTCCCCATTTTTTACTGGAGTAATAATTATAGTAACTTGCACGTTTTTTATCAGTTTTATGAATCATATCTGCGGCTTTTTCCCTGGACAGGTCAAAGGTCTGCATAATATGATCAATGCGGAACTCCATATCTGCATGAATAAACACATTAAGGCAATTGGGATGTTCCGCTAACGCATAATCAGCGCAGCGCCCTACAATAATGCAGGATTCCTTTGCCGCAAGATTCTTGATCGCTTCAAACTGAGCCAGAAAAACTTTATGGTTTAACGGCATATCCAGAAACGGCGCTGATGTATAACCACTGACAGAATAGGTATCCATCACCAGTGAATAAAGAAAACTGCTGGTTGGCTTTTCATCATGATTTTCAAAAATTTCCTGACATAATCCGCTTTCTTTGGCAGCCATGGAAAGTAATTCCTTATCATAGCATTTTACGCCAAGTTTATCTGAAAGCATCCGTCCTACATCTAAGCCGCCGCTTCCGAATTCACGACCAATTGTAATTATAAAATTTCCCATACAAATTCCACCTTTCTGTCATCTCTCCTCATGTTCCGGGTTATTCCCGGAAAAACCAGAGTTTCAGGCCATCCGAACTCCTTTTGGAATTCCCTCGGTCTCTCCAACCATATTATACCATATTTTATGCTGAAATGCATATACAATTCAATCGGATATGCGATCATTGGATTTGGCTATGCAAAAAGCTCATTGGCATACCGCACGGAACCCATGGCATCCCTGGAATAAAAATCTGCGCCTATCATATCGGCATATGTCTGGGTCAGGACTGCTCCTCCCACCATAACTTTGCACTCCGGCAATTCCTGATTCAGCATCCGGATGGTAAGCTCCATATTGGCCACGGTAGTAGTCATCAATGCGCTTAAGCCCACCAGACGCGCCTGATATTCTCTGGCTGCTTCCACCACCCGTTCAGGCGCAACGTCCTTGCCCAGATCAATCACCTGGAAGCCGTAATTTTCCAGCAGCACTTTCACAATGTTTTTGCCGATATCGTGAATGTCGCCTTTAACTGTTGCAATTACGATGACTCCTTTTGCTTCAGAGACAGTTCCCTTTGCTTTCAGGTGTTCCTTAATGGCTTCAAATCCGGCTTTTGCCGCTTCTGCGCTCATCAGAAGCTGGGGAAGAAAAATGGTTTTATTTTCAAATCCCTGCCCCACCTGGTCTAAAGCTGGTATTAAATCTTCATCAATTACAGCCAGAGGCTCTTTGGATTTCAGCTCTTGTTCGGCAGCTTTTCCGGCGCTTTCCGCCAGACCTTTTACCACTGCGTCAAACAATGTCAGTTGGGCAGCAGACTGGACAGAGACGGCCGACTGGGCAGGCAGTGCGGAAAAATAGCTGATATAATTGCTGCATTGCAGGTCACTTCCATTCAATGCGCAACAGGCATAATAGGCGTCCATCATGGCAGCGCTGTTGGGATTGATGATCCCGGCGCTTAATCCCTTAGACAAAGCTATGGTGAAAAATGCGGTATTTACTTTTTCCCGCTGAGGCAGGCCGAAAGAAACATTGGAAACGCCCAGTGTGGTATGTACCCCTAAGGTATGGCGCACATAATGCAGGGCATCCAGTGTAATTCCGGCATTTTCCTGGCCGGTGCTGATGGTCATGGTAAGGGTGTCTATCAGCAAATCTTTTTTGGAAATGCCGTATTTTGCCGCCTCGCGGATGATTTTTTCCGCGATTTCAATGCGTCCCTGCGCTGTGTCCGGAATACCGTTTTCATCCAGGGTCAAACATACAATCATACCGCCGTATTTTGCCGCCAGAGGAAAGACGGCGTCCATGGATTCCTGCTTGCCGTTCACGGAATTAATCAGGGGTTTTCCGTTGTAAATTCGCATGGCGGTTTCCATGGCGGCAATGTCAGAAGTGTCAATCTGCAGCGGCAGCCCGGTGATTCCCTGCAGCCCGGTAATGACTTTTTCCATCATTTCCGCTTCATTAATTTCAGGAAGTCCCACATTTACATCCAGGATATGGGCGCCTTTCTCCTGCTGCACCAGGGCTTCCTTATAAATATATTCCAGATCGTTTTCCCGCAATGCCTGCTTAAACCGGGATTTTCCGGTGGGATTAATTCGCTCTCCGATAATCTTGGGATGGCTGTCAAATACCACTGCCTGAGTATAGGAAGAAACTACAGAGCGGTTCTTTTCTGTTACCTGAAGAGGACGCATTCCCCGGCAGGCTTCTGTCAATGCACGGATATGCTCCGGAGTAGTTCCGCAGCAGCCGCCCAAAATGGATGCTCCATCTTTTGCGATTTCTTTCATAACAGATGCAAATTCTTCCGGTTTTACCAGAAAAGAAGTCTGTCCGTTCACAACCACCGGAAGCCCCGCATTGGGATTTACCACAATAGGAAGGGAGGTAATTTCCCGTAGTTTTGGAAGAAATTTTTTCATTACATCCGGGCCGAAGCCGCAGTTTAGGCCGATGGCATCTACTCTCAGTCCTTCCAACAGGGCCACTGCTGCTTCCATATCCCCGCCTGTCAGCAGTTTTCCGTTTTCATCAAATACCATGGTGACAATCACCGGCAGACTGGTATGCTCCTTTGCCGCCAGTACAGCGGCCTTGATTTCATACGTGTCATTCATAGTTTCGATCAGACACAGGTCTGCGCCGGCCTGTTCTCCGGCTATGCATACCGGAACAAACGCATTGCAGGCTTCCTCGAAGGGCAGATCCCCCAGAGGCTCCAGCAATTTTCCCAAAGAACCGATATCCAGGGCAACGAACGCCTCTTTTCCAGTTTCAGCAATAGCCCGCCTGGCAAGCTGAATCCCCTTTGCGGTCAATGCTTCGCAGGTATATCCGCAGTTTTTCATCTTATATGGATTGATGCCGAAGGTGTTGGATTTCAGAATATCGCAGCCGGCTTCCAGATAACTTTTGTGGATTTGAAGGATTACCTCTTCTTTTGTCATATTCCAGATTTCCGGTAATTCTCCCGGCTGAATCCCCTGTTTTTGAAGCATGGTTCCCATGGCTCCGTCAAAAAATAATAATTCCGTATTTAATCGTTCTAAAAAATTCATGCAGTTCACTCTCCACTCTCTTCTTTTCGAAATTCACAATCTGTTTTTTCACATTGGCTGCAGCTTCTTTTCCAACAGGATTCCTGTTTCCCGGAGGTTAAGCCAATAATGGCGGTTACGGATTTGGAGGGCATCATCAGGTTTCCTTCGGTCAATGTGACTCCAATTCGCCTGCACTCTAACAGATCAAAAAAATCTTTCTGATAATCAATGGAAAAATCTCCGTATCCGGGACTGAACCTGGGCCGGAGATAAAATCCCTGACGGCCGGCCTGGGTGCGGACCTCATCCTCGATTTCATCCACATAGCTTTCAATATAAGCGGCCCCGGCCGCCTGTACAATGGCAGCTTTGGCAAGGTTGGTTACGGAATACTTTTGAATCATAAAATCTGCTGCCCGCCCAATCGTTGCGGCCAAAAGAACCGCCTGTTCACATCCTCTGAGGTTTTTGGCAAGGTTTTTGCTCTTTAAAATTACTTCCCACTGGGAATTGGTTTCAGATTGGGAGCCGACAGAATAAAACCAGGCAATTTCGTCCATCAGAGGCTTTAAGATTACGGCGTCTTTGGTTGCCTGGCAGCGGTATTTCCGGCAAATGCTTTTGGGAGAACTGTCTCGTTCCAGTTCTGTAAAAACTTCATCCAAAAGTCTTTCCGTCTGACTGTCAATGTCCTGGCCGCGGTATCCCAAATACCGCAGAGTTTCTTTTCTGTCTATTTGCATGATAAATGCCCTTTCTGTTTTTTCCAGGTTGTTGGCCCGGCGGCTGTAGATTTCAGGATGTTCTCCTGGTTATTCGCCTGGCAGTTGTAAATTTCAGAAATTCTTCCAAACTATTGGCCTGGTAGTTGTAGGTTCAGAAATTTCTTAAAATCATTGGCCTGGCAAATTGTAGATTTCAGAAAGATTCCGGAAAATCGCACCCGCTACATCCGGCTTGTTCATGGTATAAATATGCACATGATTGACGCCGTTTGCAATTAAATCAATAATCTGGTCGGTGGCATAGGCAATGCCGGCCTGTTTCAGCGCAGCCGGATAGTCGGCAAACCGCTCTACGATGGCCCGGAACCGCTGAGGTAAAATCGTTCCGGACAGTGAGGTAATTCTTCTGATTTGTTTTACATTAGTGACCGGCATAATTCCTGCGATAACAGGGACTTCAATTCCCCGTTTCAGCGTCCGGTACAGGAAATTGTAAAGGATATTATTGTCAAAAAACATCTGGGTGGTTAAAAATTCGCAGCCTGCCTCCACTTTTCGTTTCAGGTTATCAATATCTGCTTCCAGAGACTCCGCTTCGGGGTGCCCTTCCGGATAACATGCTCCGCCAATGCAGAAATCACCGAAATTTTTGATTTCTTCGATCAATTCACTGGCATGATGGTATTGGTTGGGAAGAGGAAATTCCACATGCTCCGGAATATCCCCCCGCAGCGCCAGAATGTTTTCAATCTGATGCTCTTTAAGTTCTTTTAATACTTCCTGAATCTTGTCCCGCCCAGAAGAAGCGCATGTGAGATGGGCCAGGGCCAGCACTCCGTTGACGTTTTGTACTTCATTTGCCAAATCAACGGTATGCTCGCTGATGCCGCCGCTGGCGCCGTAGGTGACACTCATAAAAGACGGTTTTACTTTGGCCATTTCACGAACGATTTCATGGGCTTTCTCCAACTCAGAACCTTTCTTGGGTGGGAAAAGCTCACAGCTTATAGTTACTTCTTTTTTCTGTAATAAATCTGAAATTTTCATATTTTTCCTCATTTTCTTATTTTTGCCGATTTTGTAAATATTATAATGATTTACCCTGGAAAAGTCAAATTGCCTGCCGCATAAAAATATTTTTTTCTGTCATACTGTTATTATGATGGAAAAGAAAGAGGTGTTTGATCAAATGGAAAATAGCAATCATTCCCCATCCCGTCCGGACTGCAGTTCTGCGGGCAGCTCTGTGTATTCAGCAGCCGGAGCTTCCCGCAGCCAAAATGAAACGCATCCGGTGCCGGATTTTAATGATACTGCCTATGATTATTTAAAAGCAAGTTCTGCAACAGATTGCACCGGAGTAGTTCCGAGGCCGCCCCAGGACAGCGCAGAACTGGATTCTTATCTGGATGTGTATAATTTTCTGCCCCAGTGCGCCTATGCACAGCCTAATTCTGTGGAAATTGATATGCTGAAAAAGAGCGGTCAGGGTAAGGGGGATTCAGTCTAAAGACAGGGACATGAAAAAAGACCGGGGCTTTTGGGAAAAAGACCGACGACTGCCATTTGTTCTGTGTTACAGCATATAGCAGATAGCTTCCTTTTCCAAAAGTCCCAGTTTTTAGATAAAAGCCGTTTTTTGGCTTCCAGAAATTACTGTACCAGTCAGTTTCAACTAATTGATCATGAGTTCCCAGAAATCTCTGTTTTAAACAGTGTAGTCAAACTTCTGTCCTATCCAGGTTTCTTCCGCGGCGCGCACATTACTGCCATAGAAGGAATCTACGGTACTGTTTATTTTTTGCAGCAGCTCTTCCCAGGAATTTGCAGTAACCGTAATGGTGTCGGAATCTTCATCGCCTTTGGAAATACCGTCTAACCGATCCTCATTTGCTTTCTTTTTCTCTTCCTGTTTTTCTGCTTTCTTCTTATCTTCTTTGCGCTGTGCCGCTTTTTCCTCAATACGCTTCTTCTGAGCTGCAAGGGACTTGTCTATAACTGCAAAAAACGAAGCGGTGCCATTGTCATTTACCTTCATTCCGAAAGTTTTTACCACGCTTGCATTGCTGCCAAGATCGCTCTTCATCTGTGTGAACTGGGTGGTTGCGCCCCGCAGTACTTTTTCATATTTTTCACGGTATGCCAAATCTTCTGCCATCCGTTCAATTTTCTCATCATCAATCAGAACCACAAGGCGGTTGCTGTTGCCGTACTTGCTCATATTTGCCTGAGCTTCTTCTTTCTTGTCCGCACTGACTAAGATAAAGTCCATATTAGAAAATTTCTTTTTCAACTGGTCATAGTATTTCTGGGCTTTTTCACTTAACTTGGGATTGCCGATTTCTTTCTGGCCGTTGGTCTTATTTACTTTCCCGCTGTCTTTTGCCTGTGGGGCCGCCGCAGCCTGCGCAGCGGCTTGTGCTGCATAAGAATTGCCTATTCCGTTAGTGTTCATATTCATTTCCTCCTTGAAATAAATTGTATTAGTATCTACTTTTTATATCGGCACAATGAAGAAAATGGTAATATAAAATGATTATACAAAATATTTTTTTGTTCAGAAGGAATATTAGCATCCATGAAGCTGGGAAACGTATATATATTATTGGAAACGTATATGATACTGGATTAGACAACGCATATCAGACAGTTCCTGTTGCAGAATCGCTTGCCGCCCTTAACAATCTACTTCTATAAAGATGGGGCTGTCGCATTAAAAAATACAATTACAAGATATGGTATAAGTTCTATTTACAAAGTAAGCGCCAAATATTCCTGCGGATTTCCTGATCCCCAAGTATCACCTATAATTGTAGTCGATAGATATTTAGACTATTTCACTACAATTATGGAGGATAGATTATGGCAGGTACTCGCAAAGCCCGTGTTCCGATGGCGGAACAGATCCGGCTTATCAATGAATGCCGCCAGAGCGGCATGACAGATGCTGACTGGTGTCGTGAAAACGACATTGCAGTAAGCACTTTTTACAACTGGGTCAGCCACTGTCGGAAAACAGCGGCGGATCAGATCCCAGCAGCGAATTACGGTCATCTTGAGGTTCCCCGCCCGAAACAGGACGTGGTCCCCATTGACATTGTGCCGGATCACATTTCGGAACAATATACAGCATCACAGATGCAGAACTCGTATCTTGACAATTTACATACGATTGAAGTTGCTATGAAGGATATCACAATCCGTATCAGCAATGATGCGGATCCGGCCCTGCTTACCAGGACATTCCGCCTGCTTGAGGAACTCCCATGTTAGGCGACATCTCCGGACTTGAAAAGATCTACATTGTCTGCGGCTATACCGATATGCGAAAATCCATTGATGGACTCTGCGCCGTTATCGAAGACCAGCTTAAGATGGAGCCGTCGTCCAGTGCTCTCTTCCTTTTCTGCGGAAGAAGACGGGACAGGATCAAAGCCTTGTTCCGGGAACCGGACGGCTTCGTTCTAATCTATAAGCGGTTATCTGTCCGCGGCGGCTATCAATGGCCCAGGAAGCAGTCAGAGGTCCGGAATCTTTCCTGGCGGGAGTTTGACTGGCTGATGTCGGGGATTGATATTGACCAGCCCAAAGCCCTGAAAGCAGAGTAAAAAGTATCTGGGTTTCAGCAGAAATCCTGCACAGAAGAATCCGGAAATGCCTTGTAAATTCGGCATTTTTCAGGAGTCATTTTTCTTTCGTAAAAGCCCCGTTTCTGATATAATAAAGGTATCGTGCGAGCTGAGAAATCAGGGTAGCTGATTTCCTCTAGCGAGCGGAGGAAACTTTGTTCGCTTTTGTAAGCTGATTATATATAGCAGGAGAATCCTGTCGGGTAAGGTTTAGCCAACTGCCCGTACCAAGTCCTTGGAGTCGAAGCGGTAACGTCAGATTTAAGCGTAGGACAGGGAGCAACAGAGCCGAAACGAAAGTGAAGTGATTGAGCTGGGAAATAATTATGAGGTTGGAAATGGTCGATGTATTGATATCTACAGCAGACAACATCTTTGTTGCCGATATGGCGAGGTAACAGAGGCATCCCCCAGTCTGAGAACTTGGCAAGGTTGACGATAAATATATAATACAGAACAGCTGAGATCCTGTTATCTCCTCTTTTGAGGCATGGAAATCAAACCAAAGAAATTTTTTTAATAGTACCCTTACATGAGCGCTTATGTAGTTCCTTATCAAAAATCGGTTCCTGGCATTTATCGCACCAAAATATCATGCAAACTCTCCATTCATCTACATTATCTCTTCCAATAGCCTTGCAACAATCTGCATTTTTTCCTCTTGAGATAACGACTGTCCAAAGTTTTCAAGCGTTGATTTCATTTTATTGAACATTACCTGTCCATTTCCGCTCAACTCTTGTTTGTCAAATTGTGTGCTCCTTAAGTTCTCATTTCCAGCCTGAATAATAATTTTCACTTCATTATCTTCCAAGCCTTCTCTGACCTCAAAATTCTCTAGTTGATACATAATGCGTGTCAACGTATCATTGAAGTCATCCATTTTAGAGTCATTCCAATATCCAATTTCAAACCCTGTAATTACTTGCGCTAATTCCTCTATAAATATATTATCCTCATTCCCACGATTAAATGTTTTTAAGTATTCAAGCATTGCATTGGTCTGATAATCAAACACCTTATGTTCTTTTTGAGACCAATCATTCTCATATTTTTTTGCAAAATAATTGACTATACTGCTTGCATCTGCTATCTCGAAAATATTTCGAATAATTCTATCTGCCTCCGCCAATTGCAGTTTCGATACATTTTCTAACTCATTTTTAATCACTTCAAGTTCATAAGAAAGTTCAGATAAATCTTTATTAATCTGTGGTAATATTTCAAAGAAAAAAGCATTGTAGTCTTTATACGATACACTCATAATATCTCTATAAAGCTTTGTTTTTGCAGTAACAAATTTTTCAGTTGTTCTCGCGCTTTTACTTACTCCTGCAAAATGAGTATTCATAGCACTTAATAAATCTTTAAGTCTGCTCTTGGACTTACTGTTTCTATATCCTCCAAATAACGCCTCCGTCCTCTCAATGAATTCCCTCTGCTGTCTATCCCAGTTACAAATATATATCGAAAAATCCTCCGGACTTTCAAATGCTTTTATAAGTTCATCTATGCAATAATCTCTGTCTGCGCCATGAAATGATATTGATACATTTTCATGTTTCTTCAATTCAAACGCAAGCAAAATTGGAAGATATCCGTCTCTCAATCCATATGGAGGTTGTTTTAACTTTTTGTATATCTCCACTAAAGGAACGGGTGCTTTTTGCGCCTTTTTTAGATAATCGCCTATTTCCTTTTGCACAGCTTTTCCGGAATACTCGCCATCTGGCAAAACATTAAGAGTTGCATTTGTTTCATCATCATATAAACCATTTTTCACAAGCACTGATCGAATAATTGTATGTTCCGGCGACAATGGTGTACATTCTTTTAGAATGTCTTCCTCATCGCCCATAATATATTCAAGTGCTTTAGCTCTCGCTAATTTAATGGCTCCAGAAATTGCATTTTTATTTACCAAGTCGTTATTAACAATTATCGTTCTAGGGAAAGCTTTTTCCACCACATCTGAAGCAATTTTAGTCAATTCCAATGCTGATGAAATATTTCTTTCTTCTCCATACACGATTGAAACGATATTCTTGTCCACCATGTTTTTCCAATTCTCAATCAAATCATTCACGATTGCTTTTTCTTCTTCTAAATATAAAAGAAGTTCTTTCTCGACTGTTGGATCATCCTTTTTTAATTCTTCCCTTTTTGCATAATAATACTTAACAGAAATATAACGTTTAACCTCATTCTCGATTGTTTGCGGTACAGTATTTACCAAACAAATTGTACGTTCAGGTATTCCAGCGTCTACAGTATACTCTTCTATCATATAATTTCTGTCCAAAATGAACGCAACAATACCATCATAATATGCCGGCAGCGATTTTAAGAATGTTTTTTTACTGATATCTGCCCTGTAAGCAAATATCGGTGCAAATATCCTGTTCATATGATATGTAAAGTTATAATCATTTGGATAAATTGCAAAACAAGAAAACTCGTCATTTAATGTAGCTGTTACCATTTCATCGCTGATTGCAGGTATCCTTTCTTCAATCAGCGAATCAAAATCATAAATACTGCTATCAAGAAAATCATAAAACCCATATTGTCGCATATACTTAATGATTTTCTTCTGCTCCAACTCTTCAATTGCTCTTATGACATCAGCGTCATTTTCATCGATAACATGACACAAGGTATTTCTGTTAGATGACAGGATAGCTGTATCAGAAATAATATTGATAACCGCCACTGCCTTTAGAATTCTGACCTCTATTGAATTCTGCATATCTCCTAATTTGTTAATAGCATACTGTAATTTTTTATATACCAAATAGATGTCATTCGCCCTGAATGACATGATATTCTCTTCAAAATAATCATAAATATAATCCAATCCAACAAAATGAAACCTGTCATCCTTCAGATTCCTCAACTGCGAAAAAAGCGAATTTTTTTCATCGCTTGCAAGATATGTAAAGAATGTTCTTTCATTCTGTGCCACTTTTTTTGATAATCTGTCTAATGCATAAAGCGTAATTGGATGAAGCGGATATCCGCCTTCAAATGGATTGCCTCCTTCAGGCGGTAGCAAAAAGCCTTTAAAATCCCAAGCCTGTTCATAAAGACAATTCAATTCTTCTGAATATTTATTTCTAAAGTCCTCCCATTTTTTCGTTTTAGGAATAATGTGCGGAATCAAAGAAAGGCATTGATCATACTTAATATTGATAGAAGTAGACTTAAATCTTCCCTCAATTTTTTTCCATTCATCACTAAGACTTTTTTTCATTTTATCCGTATACAGAGACAGTTGCTTGTGTGACACCAAAATTAAATGATTGTCGTAATCCGTATGATCACAATACTCTGCAAAGTCTTGAATGGTTTTAACTTTTATGCTTTCGCTATTATCCTCAATGTATCTTCCAAATTCATCAAATACAAATACGATTCCTCTATAATCCTCTATAATAGCTTGATTCGCTTGATTCAAATTATCTATAAGATTTCCTACGCCGCTTACAAATGAGGCGCCGTAGGTCATCATCTTAAAAACCTCGTCAAACATCTTTTCACTTAATGTTTCAAAATTAGCAAGACTATTCTTTAATTTATTCGTATCAATTTTCAGATCATCCAAAATCTGATTTAAACGAAGAGAGGAATCTTCCCCTTGTTCCCATTTTTCAAGAAGTTCTAATGCTTCGTGAAAATAATTTTTAAAACATATTTCGTAGCCTAATTTTCCCATCTCTTTTTTCAGTGAAAATGATATGCATCTATCAAAATCTGAAAAATCGGAATAAATCGGCACTACCATGTATGGCTTATCATTATTGACGTACGCTTTTATATCATTTGCAAATTCTTTATCATAATGTTCGATTGCATTTATAAAAATATCAAATGCCTTGCCTTCTGTATTTATATGCCCTAATAATGCGCTTAATACAGTGAGTAAGTGTAACTTCCCCGTTCCATATGAACCATATAAAATTCTGGAATGTGTATCTCCTTTTTGAATTATTCCATATAAATACTCACGCAAAATCTCCGTTGTTGTTACATTAGGAATAAATCCTGACAAGCGATTTTCATTTTCCAAATCAAAACAAATATTTGCCGAATATTTATATTGTTTTCTTTTTTCTATAAGCTGTGAATATTTCATAACTGCCTTCCTATCCAATAAAGTATTTATCTAACAGGCTCGTATAATCATAGCCTATAAATTCTATATATCTATTCCCAAAGTTATTATTGAGACCAATATATCTTTTGTTCTCCGCTTCGAGAAGCATATCTATCAATTCAGAATATCTAATGTTAAAATACCGTCCTACCTGACATTTTTCTTCCATCAAGACTTCAATACTTATCTGATTTCCTTCAAAATTCTGTTCTCTATTATCCATAGCTATACAATAAATTAGAAGTTCCACCGGAATCTCACGACTATTTAAGTGTGTTTTCAATAAAATTTTCTTTTCCCCGATTTTCAAAACTCTTAGCGGCGCTAAAAAGGGATAAGTATCCTCGTCCATAATGGTTTTTAAATCAATAGATTTTTCACCAATATATGTGTTTTTAACACAATTGTATTCCTTATCTACAGCATCTTTCTTGATTTTCATGCCATTAACAGCAAGATATGTGTGGAAACCATCTGAAAATTCTTCTTTCGTAATAGTGGTGCTGTTCCACTCATTAAATAACCAATACCATGCTGTAGCTTCATCGATTTTTAAAGCAAGGTTTCTATGAAGTAAACTCAAAGTACCCTTGCGTTGAAATTTCTGTCATATTTATCTATATATTCAAACAATTGAGTTGGTTCTTTTCTTATACCATTTTGTGTTTTAACCTCATTCGTCATCCCCATTGCATCCGCCCAATATCGTAACGCTTTAATCATTATGCGCCCCAGACCAATAGAATCAATTGCCGCCTGCTCATTACTTGGCGAAAAAATCATATTGTCTTCTTTTACTGCCTGAATGATTTTGGTTCCCCATCCACTCCGCATATAAAAACTTCCATGCTTATTTACTACCATTACTCGGTACTTCCTCTCTGTCAGTCTTTTCAAAGCTCATAATATCTCCAATATCACAATCCATATAACTACATATTCGCGCTAACACATCCATAGATACACTTTCGCCTTTTCCCATTTTTGCCATTGTCGCTGAACTTATATTTAACTCTGTTGCCAAATCCTTCTTATACATATTTCTGTCAATTAACATTTTCCACAAACCATTATAAGAAACCGCCATACTCTTTACCTTCCACACACCTTGTCAAAATTCTATTGTTATACATCTGAAAAAATTATATCACATATAGACTGTTATGTCACTATAAACTTTATTATGTTAAAGATAGTTTTTAATATAGGAAACATATAAAACGTAATTTATCGCGTAAAGTGAATTGTTAAATTCCGAATTCTCTACTTTTTCAAAACTTGTACTCCTAAAATTTTTAATGTCTTTCGCCAGATACGCATGAGAGGCACCTCATGCCTCTGGTTAGGGGACTGTCCCTAAAACCTCGCTGATATATATAGTGAACTTAAAATATGATAGAATATTTCTATTCTGATTACACTTTCTGCTATCATTTTCCTGTTCTGATAGCACTTTTTGTAAGCGATGCAAAAGAAACCGTATTGTAAAAAATGAGCTGCTATGGTAATGCTTCCATAACAGCTCATTTCTTCTTTTTCTGAATTCTACAGTATTCCGGGAGGTCCCTGGACCATGGCAGATATGGATCCAAAATACTTGGATCATTTTGATACTGGTAATCAATTTCCGGCATCTTTTCCAACAGATAAGACAGATATCGGAATACATCCAGTTGATTCAATTTCGATGATTCTACCAGTGAATAGACAATCCCACTGGCTCTTGCCTCTTCCGGTGCGTCCGCAAACAGCCAGGATTTACGGCCGGTTGCAAATGGACGTATACAGGCTTCGCACTCATTGTTCGAAATCGGAAGCCTTCCATCCTCCATGAAGGTATTCAGATATTTTTTCTGGTTCCGACTGTATTGCGGCGCCTTTTTCAAGGATTCGTTGGCAGTGTATTTTTCGCTGGTTTCTTCTACCCATGACCAAAAAGCCTCAAGTATCGGCTGGCTTAGTTCTTTGCGTTTCTCCAGCCGCTCCTGCGGGTCTAGGCTCTGAATCTTCTTTTCGATTTTAAAGAGCTGGCTGCGCCATTCACGCGCCTCGGCCCCCTTGCTCCCCTTTAGCTCCTTTCCAGCAGAGTCCAGTGGGATGCTCTCTATATAGTGGCGACGCAGATGCGACCAGCACAGGGCCCGGGTGACCCCTTCTGCTTTTTCGTAGCTGTCGCAGGCATCTGTTACCAGATATCCATCAAATCCGCTATACAGCCGTTTTGCCTCTGCCCCCGAACGGGTCCTTGCATAGTGGAAGAGCGCTGCACGGATCTCTTCAAAGCTTCCGGTCCTCACCACCCACATGAAGGATTCGCTGCTGGCCTTCTTTCCCGGTTCCTTGTTGCACTGGATCCGGGTTTCGTCACCCATTAATACGGAGCAGGTCTCCATGATGACCTGGTGCATCCTTAGGAAGATTGGCTCCAGCCATTCCTGACTGCATCGGATTACCCAATGCGACATGGTGGAACGGCAGACACTAAGCCCGATGCGGTACCAGTCCCGCTCCTGCCTTGCCAGGAGGATCCCCATATCATATTTCTGGTATAGGCTCCCTGCAACCAGGGATGGACTTGCGATCGAATGTGGGAGCAAACCTTTGGGGACCCTGGCAGCTGCGAATGTGGGGGACAGCTTCTCACTGTCTTGGCTGCCGCATTTTATGCATTTTTTTATCTCCTGCACATACTGTTTTACTTTCAGCTTCGCTGGTTCATATAGCACTTCGGTCCGTACTGCTTTTTCTCCTACTTTTGTCAGTTGTGCACCGCATACAGGGCAGGCTTCTTCTTCACTTACTACGCAGCGTTCGATCTCTGTTTCAAGGGAAGAGAGCATTTCTGAGCGCACACCTGCCTGACGCACTTTCCGTGTATGCTCTGGCACTGTGATCTCTTTCTGCTGTTTTGCCAGTTCTTGCAGGAGCCGCTCTTGCTCTGGAAACAGGTTCATCTGTCCTGTAACCTGGGCGGCCTCACTGGATGGGCCATACATCTTTTTACGCGCATGCAAAACTGCCTGGGTCAGGTTCTCAATCTGGATACGCTGTCTTTCGATCTGTGCGTCCCGTTCTCCCAGCATCTTTTTCAGAGATTCCACCTGTTCCCGCAGTCTGGTTGCTTCTTCCTGTTGTGCCGCTGTCTGCATGGCCCTTCCTCCCTCCTTGGATTTCTTTCATTTTAACATCTTTTCATGAAAAAATCAGCATTCCAGGCTGTTTTTTGACCTGAAAATGCTGATTTTTCAAGAATGATCCGTGGGTTATCCGTCATTTTTTCTGCTCAGAAGCAGGTATCCTCCGGCTGTATCTTTACCGGCTTATGTGCATATTTCCGCTCAATAGACAGCCCCTCCAGGAGCCAGCGCACCTGCTGTGCAGAGATGTCTTTGATATCGTCTGATGTCCTGGGCCATTGGAAACGCATGTCCGGCAGAAGCTTTTTTGTTGCCAGAAGGAATCCGTTTCCTCCTTCAAAACGGAGCGCTTTCAGACAATCCCGTTTTTTATTGCAGAACAAAAACACACAGACCGGGGAATAGGGATCCAGATGATATTTCAAGGTGACGAGAGCTGCGAGCCCCTCAATCTGTTTTCGAAAATCAGTCGCGCCACAAGCGAGGAAGATATGTTCCGCCCCTTGGGTGATCATGCTCAGTCGGTCATTTTTTGCGGACAGTTCAATACATACCTGTCTGTCCCTTGTCCTGCTCCTGCGTTTGCTCTCGTTTGACTTCTCCCTCTGCACCTTTTTCGCACATATCGGGCAATATTTTGAGATAGCAGAGCCGGGGACGTATTCAACACCGCACACCATACAATTCTTAGGTGGCAATGCTGTCCACCGCTTTGTGGGTGTGATATGTAATTCACCGACAAAGCCGATGAATTTATAGTAAATCTTGATTTCCTGTTTCACTGTTCCGTCTGCTGATTTTTCACGCTCCGAAACAAGTATCTTGTCTATCAGCGCATTTATTACTGTTGCGTCCAGTTCTTTTAAGCCTTGATAGTTGCGGATAAGAGAGAGGAAGTCACGGATTCCCTGCGATTTCTCATAGCTTTCATTAAGAGTTTCCGTTACCTCTTTCAATCTCGCTTCGATTTCAAGCTGTTCTTTCTGGTATTTCCCCGACATCATCTCAAAATTTCGCTCGGTAATACGCTCCATGACCTTATCCTCGTAGAGAGAGGAAAACAGCCTGTCAAGCTCCGCAAGACGTTTGTTTAGTTTCTTCCGTTACTTTTCCAGTTCCTTTGCCCTGCTCTGGTCTGTTTCCGTGAGCCGCTTCTCAATCGCCCTCACCGCCCGCTCGTCATTCACCGCCATATCCGCAAAACGGTTAATGTCATCAAGGACAGCATTGAATAAGTCCCTCGCTTCAATGGCATGTGCGGTACACATGACGTTGCCATACCTGCCATAATTATTACAGGTATATTGTACGCAGTCGATGATGTCGGGGCGTTTTCTCCTGTTGGCGCTCATAGCCCGCAAAGCGTAGCCGCAGTCCGCACACTTGATAACGCCTGCAAAGATATTTTCAAAGCCGCCCTTGTTCTCTGGCAGTCTACGGCTTGTGATAAGCTGCTGTACGGTATCAAATTCCTCCTGCGTCACTATCCCCTCGTGGGTATCGGGTATCACTTCCCACTCTTCGGGTAGCTTAGAGGGGCGTTTCTTGCTTTTCATGTTGGCGGCAATCCGCTTGTAGCCTGCAAGGTTTCCCGCATAGATAGGGCTTCTTAAAATGCCCCTCACGCTGTTCTCACTCCAAATATAACGTTTTTCTTCGTTGTCCTCAAAGCACCGTTCATAACCTGCCGCCCCCTGCTCCGCCGCATAAGCGGCAGGGCGTAAAACGTGCTGTTTATTAAGGTACTTGCGGATTTTAGAGATTCCGTTTCCTGCAAGTGCAAGGTCAAATATCTCCCTTACCACATGGGCAACCTTATCATCAATCAGCAGGTGGTTATGGTCGGCGGGGTCTTTGATATAGCCGTAGGGTGCATATGTCCCCATGAATTTCCCCTGCTGAAACCTCGCACGGTACGCCGATTTTATCTTGACCGACACATCAGCAGAATACATTTCGTTTAGGATATTGCGGAATGGGGTAATGTCCATCGCCGATTTATTGAGCGTGTCCACTCCGTCATTGACCGCTATATACCTCACATTATGCTCTGGAAAAAAGACTTCAGCATATGGACTGCAGGAGCCGCAGCGCTCCTGAAACCTGCCCCATATCTGCGTTTTTGTGGATGCCGACATGAAATTCGTGGTATCGGACCTCTATGGAAGGGGATTCCGATGTCGCTGGCAATTCCTGGGAGAAGGGCGGGAGTTCTATAAAAGGCTGTTCTGTAACAGGAAAGGATTTTGGTTCGCTGTCCATCCTCCGGATCTTTTTCTCCCAGTATTTATAGGTATCATATTTGTGTTAATAACTTCATGAGCTTTCACATATTCAGCCTCACCTACCGTCGCAGATTTACTCATTTTCCTGTCACGCCTCCAATTGCATATACAACTGTTCCTTTCCATATTTATGGCAGCTCTCCAGACAGCGTTTCCCAAGCCGCTGCCTGAAACTGTCTGACAATTCCAGGCGCCGAAGATTATATCCTTACATGAAATTGTACCCGAAACATACACAATCCACGCAGGAAAGCCGCCCGGATCATTCCCGACGGCCTGTTTTTCCTGTTCCCTTATGAAATTATTTCCGTTTCCCGCACACTTCGACAAACATTTTTTTGCGTACAGTTGTCCTGTCTCCCTTTAAAGCCAGTCCCTCCCTGTATACCCTGATCATGCACTCAGGGCATGCGCAACGGTTACCGCATCTGTCTCATTCATATGCGCTGACAGCCTCTCCCTGTTCCAGAATATATCTGACAGCCTGCTCAACGGGCATCCTGTATCAATGTCCGGAATACAGATATACTGGCCGCTCATATATTTGCCGATCACTGCGTTGATGCAGCTTTCCCTTCCATAAATAAGAAGCTCTGCCATACACATACTGTGGCTTCTTACCATAACTTCCCCCAGCCATCTTTGCTCACGCCCTCTGTCTTCTGCCGGCACGGTACACACAAACTCCATGCGTCCCTCCGGCCAGACCGTCATCCCGCACCTCCCAGCATTTCATGGTCCGCCACAAAACGTACCATATGTTCATCCAAAAGCCTCTTCTGCTGCTGGCAGGCATACATCAGCGCCTTTTCACATACCCGGTTTATCATCCGCGGGATGCCCGCAGATATTTTATAGACTTCGTCCTCCGCCCCGCTGGTGAAGATTTCTTTCCCTGCCCCTGCATATGCCATATGGGCTGCGATGTATTTCCCTGTCTCCGCACGGTCCAGCCTCCCCAGGACAATGTTCATGTCTATCCGCTGCCTTATGGCCTCATATGCCTGCAGCTTCAGTTTCTGCTCCCACAGTTCCGTCTGCCCCACAAGCGCCAGCGACATCGGGCTTGTGGAATCAAACTGGTAATTCAGCAGGAACCGCAGCTCTTCCAGCATGTCCTTCCCTAACAGGTGCGCCTCGTCCAGCGCGCGCACGACTTTCTTTTTCTGCTCCGCGCTGACTGCACGGATCTCTTTCTGCAGCAGACGTTTGGAATCCCCGCTGAAATAATGCGCCTCCAGCCCCAGCTGCCCTAAAAGTCCCGCATACAGCCATCTCGGCGTCAGCTTCGAATCCTATACAGCCTCTCCACCGGAATGTCCCTTGCAAACGGTGTATGCTCCATTTCAAAAAAGCCTCATACATGGCTCCCCTCCTCCTTCCCGCACTCTCCGAAAGAAAGCGCCCGCGCCATCTGCCCGTGGTCTTCCTTATATTTCTTTTCCAGTGCGTCCAAAAGCCTTGACGTTTCCGGGATGTTTCCCGTCATCCCCAAAGGCACGGGCGGCGCTTTGGATGCAAATGCCCCAATCTCCATCCGGTGCGCCTGGATCGGGGACGCCCCCGGCAGCGTACCGTAACGGTTTCCATGTCCATGGGGTCATAAGCTATTTCCGCCTCCAGGTTTGCCAGTGCCGCGCTTGCTTCATACCTGTTCCCGCCCAGGGAAAAACACCCCGCCTCATCCATTCCCGCTCCGGCGTGATCCCGCAGGAAGGCACAGACGCGCCATAGGATTCATAATACTCCTTGCTCCCTGCATGTGCCTCCTTCTGGCATTCCTGCTCCAAAAAAAACCTCCACCTGCGGTTCAGTTCTTCCACGGAATGCACATGCGCCACACGTATCTCTGCTGTGAACTGGTCCACTTTCTGGTGGAATTTTTCTATTTTGCCTTTTGACTGGCACGCGCCTGGCTTTGCATGGACAATCCTTATCCCAAGCTTCGCGCATGCCCGCCCCAGATGCCCCGCCGTGTACTGCACCCCGTTGTCCAGATAGGCGCAGTCAAACTTTCCGGCTTTTAAAACCGCCTTATGGAAGGTGTCCTCCACGATCTCCTGCCTCTGGCTATCATAAAACTCTGACTGCACGATATACCTGGAATGGTCATCGTTCAGGGAGGATAAATAGGTCTTTACCAGTTCCCCGTCCGTTGTCCGCAGCTCTGGGCCGTGCTTGATGTCCCCCTGTAAAAGCTCCATCCGGTGCGGCCTGCAGAAACGTCTGGATGACACCGTCCGTTTCTCTGCGTACCGCTTCATCTGTTTCCTCCCAAAGCCTGCATCATAAAGATGTCTCCGCATCGTGGACGGTTTCAGCACGCCCGGCTCCGCAAAACCTTCCAGTTCCAGCGCCTTTATGATCTGCCGCACGCTCCGTTTCGGGACCTCCCGCTTTAACTGCACTGCCTGCTCCATGATCCCTTCAAAGTTTTCCGGGAGCCTCTGCCGTCTCTTTTTCGTCCGGCTAGCTGGACGCAGCCCTCCGAACCCTTCCTCACGGTAACTTTTTTCATAACGGTACAGCGTCCTTTTGGATATGCCGTTCTTCTCCGCGGCTTCCTCCCGCAGCTGCCGCCTTTTCCCTTCATCCATGTCCGGGTCCAGAAGCGGCGCTATCATCCGGTATCTTCTGAGCGCCTCCTCATCCTGCCATTTTTTTACTTCTTTTTTCTCCATCTGTATGGCCCTCCTTCCATGAGACAGCATACACCGGAATAAAAATGACAGCTAAAAAAGTGTCTTCGACACTTCAACCCCCCTAGCCCCCATTCATGGGGGAATTAGGGGTTCCTTTTTGTGTCGTTTTCCTTCATATTAATCTCATGAGCATACTACAGGATATTTTTAGAGACCATTATGAAGAAATGATTTATATATTACATCCACGTCAGTCTGTTATTGACAACGTAGATAAAATGAGCAACTGTGGGGATCCCTCTTTCGGCGGCGCCATGTACGGCTGTCCCCACTGCGGCAAGCTGAAATTTGTCCCTTTCCGCTGTCACAGCCGCTTCTGCCCTACCTGTGGTAATCTCTACGC
>CAJTFX010000008.1 GCA_910575555.1 Lachnospiraceae bacterium
ATAGTGGGGAGCCGTATACATCGAGAGGTGTACGTGCGGTTCTAGGGCGAGGGTTCGGAAACCTGCTGTCGTGAGACAGTAAGGCGCCGGATTCTTAGCCTACAATCTCGGCGTTGTCCCGGATTTTAAGAAAAAGCTGGCAACGGCAAGGAGCAGGGGCATTGGGATGAGCATCCTGTTCCAGAACATCCCCCAGCTTCAGAACCGTTACCCGGACAACCAGTGGGAAGAGATTTTAGGAGGCTGCGACTTTTCCATCTTTTTAGGCTGTAATGATATCACAACGGCAAGCTATTACAGCGATCGGACAGGAGAGATTACCGTATCGGTTTCTTCCACCCGGAAGAATTACCATACCATGCGTGTAACCGATTATGTGCCGGAATATTCAGAATCCACGTCTCTTGGGAAACGGATGCTGCTTTTGCCGGATGAAATCTTACGCTATCCCTTGGATCAGGGACTTTTGATCATACGGGGGCAGAAGGTGTGCAGGTTTCGGAAGATGGATTATCTGGAACACCCGGATTCCAATTATTTGACTTTGGAAAAGGTGGAAGCGCATATCCCGGACTGGTATCAGAAGCAGCGGGAAGAAAAAAAGCAGTTTCAGATATTTGAAGAGAGGGAAAGGGCAGACTCCAGAGATACAAAAGAAATAGCCGGCAATGAGCCTGTGGAAGAAACCGTATTATCTCAGGAGATTGTCTTTGAAGAGAACTTCACAGAAAATGCGGTATCCGCAGAATCTGATCGATCGGTTTTAAAAGAAGAATCAAAAGAAGAGTTTGTAAAAGAAACAGCTGCAAAAGAGCCAGAGCCGCCGCTTGCAGTGGATACGCCGGTTAAAAAGCGGGAACGGATAAAGCCGACAGGAAAACAGCAGGAAGGGGCGCGCATTACAAAGGTAGAAGAATTGTTTGCAGATCATACATCCGGCAGAAAGGAGGAATTATGAAATTTACGGACAGCATACTGGTGAAATATACGTTTTTAGAATTGCTGGAACGGGAGTTTGGTATACAGTTAAAAGAAGATGAGGCAGAGAAGATTGAACTGGCAAAGAAAAGCATTGAGATTTATGACAGCGTGGAGGAATTTTATGAAGCGACCGGATGGCAGAGGGATAATCCGGAAGAGTCTGGCCGGGAGTATCTGTTAGAGCACCGCGTTCTGGCAAAGATTCAGGGAAAGCTTTGGTATTTTTCGAGAATCCGGTATGAGGATGGGCTGAAACGTGCAGGGAAATTAGATTGCACCTAAAATGCGACGGTATTGAGACGGCTGTGAAATTGACATCCGATACCGTCCAGTTTAAAATGGTAACTGTAAAAGAGTGCAGGACACGAGAGAGCAGTCAGGGATGGCTGTTTTTTTGTGTCCTTTTTAATGTGGAGGTTACACTGCCACTAAGCCTGATAAGCCTTGCTAAGTGGTCAGGTAACTACACCCACAGGGTATACCGCAACCATGCCCCTTGCGGGGCGGGCGGACGAAAGTCCGCCAAGATATAATTCGCACTTACGTGCTCATAATAAAGGAGGTTTGTAATGGCAGAAATAAAAAAAGCAGCAAAGGGAGAAACAGAGCAGAAGATCCCCAGGGCGGTATTGCCAGAAGGGATTCTGACGATCGAGGTGGATTCCCATGTGGAGACACCAGAGGAACAGGAGGATGCAAGGTGGCATCAGTTATTGAATGCGCAGCGTACCAGGAAGATCCTCACCGGGCAGCTTGCAGGAATTGAGAAGCTGGACAGTGGATGGGTAGTTGCGATTACCTATTACAATGGATTCCGTATCATTATCCCGATGGATGAGATGATGATCAATCTTTCCGGTGACGGGCGGGAACGCGCAGACACATTGAATCGGCAGACTCGGATTGCCAACAACATGCTTGGCAGCGACATGGATTTCATCATCCGTGATTTAGATGAAGCAAGCAGGAGCGTGGTAGCATCCAGGAAGGATGCCATGCTGAAAAAACGGCAGACCTTTTATACAGCGGAAAATGAAGGGGAAAAGCCGATGCTGTATCCGGGGCGCGTGGTGGAGGCACGCGTGATTGCAGTGGCCCCAAGGGTGGTACGGCTGGAGGTTTTTGGCGTGGAAGTATCTGTACGGGCAAGGGATATGGCCTGGGAATGGATGGTGGATGCCGGGGAGAAGTTTCAGGTGGGGGAACTGGTGTTAGTGACGGTCAACCAGATCCGGATGAAATCCGTTGAGGATATGGAGATTTCCGTAGACGCTAAGAGCGCGGCGGCCAATGTGAGTAAGGACAACCTAAAGAAATGTGTACGGCAGGGGAAATATGTGGGGGTCATTACGGATGTTTATAAGGGAACCTATTTTATGCGGCTGAATATCGGGGTGAATGCGGTGGCCCATTCCTGCAACATGGCAAGCCTGCCCTCAAAACGGGATGAGGTCGGGTTTGTAGTGACGAGGATCAATGACCGGTATGAGGTCGCAGAGGGGATCATCACCAGGCTGATTAAGAGAGGTTCCGTATAAAGTGATGGCAGTGGTGAGGGGAACTTTGAAAGTTTAGAAAAATTTTATATGGGAACCACAGAAATTCTGTTGACACAGAAAAACCGGATTGTTTACAATACCTGGAATTAACGGAAAACAGATTTCAGGAGGAGGGGCATGAATGAAGAAGAGAAAGAAAAAACCACAACAGACCACACTGCGCTGTCCATACTGCGGCAGAACGGCACGCCTGCGTCCGGCATCCGATGTCTACGGGGGTGATACGCTGGATACGGATAGTTTCCTGTATGTATGCGACGGATATCCGGATACCTGCGATGCCTATGTGGGGGCACATAAGAAATCCCTGCTTCCGAAGGGGACGCTGGCTGACAGCAGGCTGAGGCACAAGAGGATCCTGGCACACCGGTCATTGGACGCATTGTGGAAACAGGGGTACATGACCCGGCACAGCGCTTATATCTGGCTGCAGACCAGGCTGTGCCTTCGGGAAAAGGATATGCATATCGGCATGTTCTCTGATTATTACTGCGACCAGACCATCCGGGAATGTGAGGAGTTTATCAAATGGCACAAGGAGAGCCGGAAAGGAGGAAAATGTGCGTGAAAGAAAAGAAAGAATCTGACAGAAAGGATATAAGACATGCGGTTGATGGCAAAGGAAGAGGATATTTATAAGCTGATGGATGTAAGGGAGCGGTATCTTTATGGCGCCGGGCTCTGTCTGGCGGCAGCGGCAGTTTCCGGTTATCTTATGATGCGGCAGGTGTACCCTTTGGACTGCCTGTATTTTGCTGTTGCATTTGGGCTTGGCAGTATCCTGTGTCTTTGCCGGGCATGGAAAACCAGCAGGCAGGTGATGGAAGCGGGTTGCTGTTATCTGGAGCTTGACGGGGAATCGCTGGCAGTCTGCCAGCCGGAGCAGAACGGACGGTATGAATCCTGCCGGATTTTTTATAAGGAGATGGAAAAGATTGTAGAGGGCAGCCGGCGGGGAATTCCTGAATTTTATATCGTCACAAGCCCGGATCAGAACAGGGAGAGCTTTATCCTTCTGGATGAGGAAGAACAGGTAAGGCAGATCTTCTGTGTCAGATCCCTGGGATATAAAAACGAGGAATTTAAAAGTTTCTATCAGAGGCTGCGGTGGGAGGTGCCGGGAAAGGTACGGGTGATCGGCACCAAATATCAGACCGTGTGGGACAGGAAGAAAAAACGTAAGGGAGTGTATGTTGTGCTTACGATTATGTTGTGCTACATGGTTCCCAAGCTGCTTTTCGTTTTGGAGATATTTTAGAAAGTGGGAGATGATAGGATGAAGTGGTATACGGCAGTCGGAGTAAAAATGGAATCAGCAGGCGGCGCATTCTGTGTCCGGGTGGGAAAGGAGACAAAGAATCTGCTGGGCGTAGAATGTTATGTATGGAATGCGCTTCTCTGGTCTTTTGTAGAGGAGAGGGAAGTTTATGGGCGGATGGTGCGGCTGCTTGAGCTTTCGTTTCCAGGGCAGCCGGCGAAGACGGACATAGACCGGGAAGAATTTCTGCTCTGTTTTAGGAGGCTTCTTTCGCGGGGGCTGATTGCTTTTCGGGAATCGGAGGATAGGAAGGAGGCGGCAGAGGAACTTCTTAAGGCGGCTTATGTGGCATGCGTAGGCAGGACTTGGGGCGAGCGTTTCCTGACATTCTGTGAAGGGGTAGCATGCGGTACTTCACTGAAAGACTCCGCGCAGGTATTTAAAAAGAGCCCGTTGGAAAAAACAAGGGGAGAGCTATTAAGAGAGATTCAGGGGAGCGGGGGAACAGGCTTTTCTCTTGAAGGGGCAGACCAGGAGCTTCTTGGGAATATTATGGAACTGCACCAAAACAGGCTGCTATTCATCCGGTCCGTAAAGGAGGGAGCATTTGCATAGAGAGAAGAGATCAAAGAAGATGGAAGACCTGGTAGCCGATATAAGCCAAAGAATGAAAGGCTTCCAGAGCATACCGTCCATTTTGGCAGACAGGGCATTAAAGATTGGTGCGCTGTCTTTTTTTGTGTTGTTTTCCGGAAGCTATATGGGAAGGCAGACGGATTCCCCTGGTTTTATCCTGTGGTCTGCGGCAATCTGCAGTTTCGGCCTGTGGTATTCCTTCCGGCTGCTCTGCCGCGGGGAAAAGAAGGATTATGAGATAGTGGAAGGGGTGGTTTTTGAGCTGGAAGGCAGGCATTCTATTGGCCGGGTCTATCAGGTGGGAGTCCGGATGGAGGGCGGAAAAGAGACCTGGCTTTTGATGGATAAGCGGTACCGTTTTCAGGTGGGGAGAACATACCGGTTCTATTTTAATAAAGAAAAGCCGAGCGTCCTTACTGGAATGAAGAACCTGGATGCGGTGCTTCAGATCGGTTCCTTTTATGGTGTGGAGGAGCTGCCGCAGCGCGGCGGCGTTTAGAAACATAGAGGCGGAGATGAAATAAGGGAGACGAAGGGCAAGGAAGAGAGAAGGCATGGTTCGAGTCCATGCCGCCCTGTTTCGTGTTATGCCGGCACGAAAATAAAAGAAAAGGAGATAAAAGTTATGGCAAAAAAGACAGGAACAGTGAAATGGTTTAGCGCAAGGAGAGGTTATGGGTTTATCAGTGATGAGGCGGAAAAGGATTACTTTGTACATTTTTCAGAGATCCAGACGGAAGGCTTTCGGAAGCTTAAGCCCGGCCAGCAGGTTACTTTTGAGACAGCAGTGGACGTTCAGGGCAGGGAGCTTGCAAAAGAGGTATTCCCGGAAGATATGGTATCAGGGGAGGAAGAAGAACTTGAGTAACCAAAACAGATTTTTTATATTCTGTTTCTGATTCTAAGTAAGGGGATTTTCAGAGGATCAAACCGATATCTTGTGGTTTTGATTCACTGAAAACGGAAATGCACACAATATATAGCAAAACAACGATTGACAGGAACTATATCTTGTGTTACTCTTATGGTGAATTAAATTTTTGCTGGTTCCAGAGACGGAAACAGGCAGGTTTTAATTTTTGTTCCGGTTAGATTTGCCGGAAGTTTACTTTTAAGCGCAGGGCGCTTCAGAAAAAACGGGCATATAAAATAGCTAAGAAAGACGCAAAAAGCAGAGGGTTCTTTTTGTGTCTTTTTTTGTTCTAACATGCGGGGAAGGCTGCCAGCGGCAGTTTCCCGCTGTGCCCGTCAGAGGGAAAGGAGGTACGCGAATGAAGAGGTACAAAAAGAATGAAGGAGGAAGATCATGCAGACGGTTGAGGTAAAGTGGGACGATATCAATAAGCTGGATCTCTGGATGCTTAAGAACATGGGAGAGGACGGCTATCTTTTCGAGATCAGTGACGGAAGGATACGGAATATTCTGATGTCTGCCGCACATCCGGTTTAAGAAAGAATCCCAGGAAGGAGTGTTATGTATTATCACGATGATTTTGGAAAGGAATTTAAAACAGAACTTCATTTCCATGAATACCTGGATGAGATTGACGGGAGGGCGCAGTGGTTCCGTACACCTGCAAAGAAGTTAAGGGTGCTGACAATGGAGGAAGCGCCGGATACCTTGGAAAGAGCGCCTGGAATGCCGGATATTCTGGCAGACACAAAGAAGCATACCGGGCTGCTCTTACAATGTCCGCAAGGGATATTTCCTGTAGGGAAAACGGCAGTCGGCACGTTAAAGGACCGGGCGCGGATCAAGGGGACAGCACTCATGGAAGTGAAGACAGGGGTGCTTGCCGATATCCTGAATGAATGCCTGAAGGTGTCAAAGGGAAATGCGCTGCTTCGGATCTCGGAAGGTAAGGTAAGGGGCGTATTGTCCGGGGATGAAGCAGACTATGCGATCATCTCCATGCCGGAGCTGTTTATGATTGCATCGGCTTACATCAGCGCCGGGCAGGATGCGAAGTTCTGCCATGGATATGCAGACCACTATCTGGCGCAGATTACCTGGCAGATGAAAAACAGCGAACTGACGAAGACTTATGGGGAGCTGATGGAGGAGCATGGGAAGGAGCCCTTTGGAGAGATCCGGGTATTCATCCGTGTCATCAGCTCGGACGTAGGAGCATCCGGGGCGAATATTTTCTATTCCATGATGGACGGGAATCATACCATCATCTTAGGAGAAGCGCTTAGGATCAAACATCAGTACAAACGGGGACTGGAGGAGTTTACCTGCAACATGGAGTCCCTTTTCCAGTATTATAAGCAGAAGCTAAAAGATATCGGGCGCCTCTGTGACATCCAGATCCGTTATCCGGCGAATACCCTGTCAGAGCTTATGAAGAAACAGAACTTCGGAAAGAAACTGATTGCCGAGACGGTGGAACGCTTCAAAGCAGCATTCGGGGAGGAACCCTGCAGTGCGTATGAAGTTTACTGTGGGCTGTGCGAATCCCTTTTCTTTGCGAAAAAGCATGACAGCAGCACCGCAAGCCTGATGAAGCTGGAGGAAAAGATTGCAAGGTGTATCGCAGCAAGGTGGCATGATTATGATATTCCGGGAGAACTGTCATGATGGAGCTTACAAAAGAAGATTTATCCATGCTTCCATCTTGGGTAGGATTAAGTGAACGTACCGTCTCATTCTTTGAGTGGCTGGTAAAAGAGGAGCTGTCTCCCTGGAAGTGTGGGAAGATCTTTCTTATAAAGGTAAAGCAGAGGAAGGATTATTTTCTTTATGCTGGCTGCGGGAAGGGCTGTGTGCTGGACATAGAAGAAAATCTGGAGTTTGCAGGCATCTTCCGGTGGAAGGACTGCGGACTGTACGAGTTAAGGGAATCCTTGCAAAAGCTGTTGGGCATACCGGAGCAGTTCCGGTTTCCGGGGAAGGAAGAGGCGCTTAAGGAGGCAGAAGAGATTGCCGGCCGGAAAGCTCTTTTATTGATCGGGCGGGACTGGGGAACCATCCTTAAGGATGTCCGCTGTGAGAAGGAGAAGATGATCCCGAAGATCACCCGGCATGAGATCCAGGAGCATGCCAGGAGGTATTATCAGGCCGGGAAGACGGAGGAAGAGATTTATTATAGGCCGAAGGTTCCCGTTGCGAGATACTTTTCGGACCACTGTTACCTCTTATTTCTGGATAATAAGGAATGGGTGGCGGAAAAGATCGCAAGGCAGTGGGTACTGGAGAATGCAGCTTATATTTCCAGGCAGAGGATCTGGTACGGCTGTATCCGGGATGAATTCATGGAAATCAGGAAAGCAGCCGAAAGGCAGAAATAGTGAAAATGGAAAGACAGAACAGGAGGAAACGAATAAATGGGAAAATATCAGTATATGAATCTGGAACAGAAACTTGCAAAGATCAGAAAAAAGATGCCGGTACTTTTGAAAAAATATCATAATGACGAGGCGGACTATGATTTCGCCACACTGGATGATATCTATGAATCCCTGACGCCGGCGCTCAATAAATACGGGGTTAATTTTGATATCGTAAAAGAGACGCCAACGCAGTATGGTTCTGAGGGGAAACCGGTATATCTGACACTGGATAAAGACGATTACTGGAGATATGAGGCAGATCTGGAACTTCGCTGGAAAAATATTGACAACCCATCAGAAATGAACAGTGCGGTGATCCATATCGTGGGAACCCATGAAATCCCGGATAAGGCCCATGGCACAGCCCTGACTTATGGACTGAAATATTATTTTCGGAATAAATTCTGTATGCGCCAGCTTGGAGGCGTGGCGGAAGATCCGGACGGCATGGAGTATGGAACGGAAGAGAGCGCTGCAGGCACAAAAAAACAGCCTTCGTCCCAGGACAGGAATGAGAAGGGGAGGAAGACGGTAGCATCCAATCCGGAAACGGAAGCCGGAAAGGGGCAGAAGCATGCGGCAGAATCCGGGAGCGGCAGGATTTCCGGCAATGCCTGCCAGGAGCAAAGAGGTACTCTGGAACCGGAAAATGGTGGAAAATCAACAAAACCAGAGCCGGATGCGCATAAGAACGGCGGGAAGAGAGCTGAAAAGGAAGCCGAAAAAGGCAGTATGACTGGAACGGAGGTTTTACAGAAATCGGAAGCTCCCAAAACGTCTGTAAAGAATCAGGCGCAGGAGCCGAAAGAAACGCAGGCAGGAGAAGGGAAAGAGGCAGCGAACCAGACGGATACAGCGAACCAGCCGGAAAAAGCAGGGAAGCAGACGGATACAGCCAGACAGGCGGAAGAATCCGGAGATGGCTTTCACGCAGCTAAGGCAGAGGAAGTGCCGTTTGATGAAAGCAGTTTCCTGGACGAACTGGAGCAGGAGATGGAAGAGCAGACAGAAAATGCAGATTCCAGCCTGGAGGCAGCGAAAAATTATGTCTGCACCTTCGGGCTTTATAATGGAAAAACCCTTGGGGAAATGATGAATTCCGGATTGAAGTGCAGGGAAGCCGTGAAATGGATTGCCAACCGTTATAAAGGAACGGATAAAGGCATGGTAGAGGCCGCAAAGCTTCTCCTTAAGAATCAGGAGCTGGTGGATGAACAGCAGGCAGCATAAAGAATGAACAGACATGGTCCTATTATGGGGCCATGTTTTTTTACCATAGCATATAAAAGAAGCTGCCGGCGGCAGGTTCTGTAGTCAGGAGTGAGAAGATGAAAGCAAAACCATTTACGATTACGGATGTAGGCGCACTGTTAGGCATACAGAAGCTTCCCGGAGGGAATGAGGATTCCTATAATGTAGTCTGCCCCTTCTGTGGGGATGAGAGGGGAAAGTGTAATTTCATTGTGATCAAGAACGGAGAACTGGTCAATGTCTACCATTGTTTCCATTGCGGTGCGGGCGGCAACATGCTGACCCTGTATGCGGAACTGAATGGAATCTATGGCAGGAACCGTTACCAGAGGGCTTATTGGAAGATACAGGAAGAGCTGCCGATGGGAGTAAAGGAGAGCCGGATGCGGCAAAGACAGGTCCTGCAGAGGGAGAAACGGTGTAAGGAGCAGCTGGCAGAGCCGGCGGATTATGAAAAGAGGGATGCCGTCTACCGTGAGCTGCTGAAGCTGCTGAAATTATCCTTCCCCCATAAGGAAGATTTAAGGCGGCGCGGCCTGACAGAAGCGGAGGTTTCCCGGATGGAGCAGCTGGGTTATAAAAGCACCTGTGCAGAAGATTCAGTGGCAGTCGCAAGGAAGCTGATTAAGTCCGGCTGCCGGTTAGAGGGTGTGCCCGGATTTTTTGTCAATCAGAATGGTGACTGGGAGATTGCCTTTTATAAGAAGAACAGCGGCTATCTCTGTCCGGTCTGGTCAGGAGAGGGTCTTTTGACGGCGTTTCAGATCCGGCTTGACGTTCCTTATCAGAAGCGGAAATATGTCTGGCTCAGCAGCGCAAAGCTGAATAAGGGATGTTCGCCGGGAAGCCCGGTAAGCCTTTCCGGAGATCAGGATGTGGGCCGGGTATTTGTAACGGAAGGGATTCTGAAAGCGGAGATCACCCACCAGCGGACAGGGGAGACTTATATTGGGAATCCCGGAGTGATGAACCACAAAGAACTCAGGCAGCTGCTTGCCCGGATGAAGGAACGCGGTCTTCGTGAGGTAGTAGAAGCAAACGATATGGACAAGCTGATGCGCCTTGACTGCAGGGAGGATTATGGGACCGTATGCCGGATATGCAGCGTTAAAGGCCCCCAATGCCCGAAAAAGAGGGAAAAGCGGGAGCAGATCCGCAAAGGCTGTCTGAAGCTCTATGAGATCTGCGGTGAGCTTTCCTTAAGCTTAAGCCGTGCAACGTGGGATACCGATGAAGAAGGCATGTGGCAGGAGCAGTATAAGGGGATTGATGACTGGGAGCTTCGGGAAGCGGAAGATTCCTATGGAAATGCGGCCGCTTAGTTGTTATAATATATTTGAGCAGAATCTAAGGCAGAAAACAGTTTGAAGATGACGGAAGGAGTGTGAAAAGAGATGGAGATGAGAAAGAAGAAACTTCCGATTGGGATTGAAAATTTTGAAGAACTTAGGAAAGAAGATTTTTACTATATTGATAAAACCGGGCTTATTGCGGAATTACTCCATAATTGGGGAGCGGTGAATTTATTTACCCGCCCCAGGAGATTTGGAAAAACGCTGAATATGAGTATGCTGGAACATTTTTTCTCATTGGATGGGGATAAGCGTATTTTTGACGGGCTGGATATTTCAAAAGAAACTGCGCTTTGTGAGGAACATATGGGGAAATATCCGGTTGTATCAATTTCCCTAAAAGGAATTGATGCGCTTAACTTTGAGACAGCATTTGAAAGGGCGGCTTTGCTTGTGAGAAGGGCGGCTTCGAAAGTATACTACCTTTTGGACAGCGACGAATTGAATGAACAGGATAAAGTGAATTATCGGAAACTTCTGGATGATCATATGACGGAAGCAATATTTGGTGACAGTCTGAGAGTGTTGTCGGAATTGTTGGAGAAGCATCATGGTACAAAGGTTATCCTGCTGATTGACGAATATGACGTCCCGTTGGCAAAAGCTCATGCGAATGGATACTATGACCAGATGATATCCCTGATCCGAAGTCTCCTTGGAGAGGCGCTTAAAACAAACAACAGCTTGAAACTTGCAGTATTGACGGGCTGTCTTCGTATTTCAAAGGAGAGCATCTTTACCGGACTTAATAATCTGAAAGTATTGACAATTGCAGATGAGCGTTTTGATGAATACTTTGGTTTTACAGACAAAGAAGTGAGAGAACTTCTGGAGTATTATGATGTGGCGGATCATTATGAGGAAGTAAAAAGGTGGTATGACGGATATCAATTTGGAAATGAGGAAATGTACTGCCCATGGGATGTGCTGAATCACTGCGACAGGATCAGGAGTAACCCGGATGTGCAGCCGGAAAACTACTGGATCAATACCAGCAGCAATGACGCGGTGAAACGTTTTATAGAAGAATCAGCCAATGTGACGACCAAACGGGAGATTGAGCGTCTGGTGGCAGGGGAAATCATTACAAAGGAAATCCATCAGGAGCTTACCTATGCGGAAGTTTACCAGTCTATTGACAATATCTGGAGCCTTCTTTTTACTACCGGATACCTGACCCAGCGTGGAAAAGCGGAAGGCAGGCAGATGAAACTGGCGATTCCCAATCTGGCGATCCGGGATATTTTTGTGACGCAGATCATGGAGTTCTTTAAGGAGAATGTCCGGGAAGACGGGGAGATGCTGAATTGTTTCTGTGACGCACTGCAAAATGAGGATGTAGAAAATGTGGAGAAGATTTTCACGGAGTATTTAAGGAAGACCATCAGTATCCGGGATACAGCCGTAAGAACAGAGATGAAAGAAAATTTTCCCACAGGGAAAGCGACCACTAAGGAGTCTAAAAAACAGACTCCAAGTGTCTGCTTTTATCATGGCATCTTACTTGGAATCTTAGGAGTCAAAACCCGTTGGGGGATTTCTTCCAACCGGGAAATGGGGGAGGGCTATGCGGATATCCTTGCGGAACCGGATACCGGGGATATGGGGATCATCATAGAAGTGAAATATGCCCATGACGGAGATCTGGAGGGAGCTTGTAAGGAGGCGTTAAAACAGATCGAATATACAAAGTATGAAGATGACCTTGCAGACGACGGGATAGAGAAGATCCTGAAATACGGGATTGCCTGCTATAAAAAGCGGTGCAGGGTCATGTTGGCAGAAAACAGATAAAATAAATACAGATACAGGAAAGCTCTGAGGCAAGATATGTTTCAGGGCTTTTTTCATGCCATCTGACAGAGGAAAGCGAACAATGGCAGGGGAAAATTTTCTATTTGCATTGACATATGAGAGCTTATAAGCTATCATAAAACTAATAAAGTAGATAAAGAATGTATGAGGTTTATTTTTATCAGGATGCCAGTGGAAACCAGCCAGTCAAAGAATACCTTGACAGGTTGGAAGAAAAATCTACAAAAAGCAAAGATGCAAGAATAAAATATAATAAGATCGATCAATATATTGGAATATTGATGAAACATGGAACAGCGGCGGGTGAACCGTATGTTAAACATCCGGACGGAGAAATATGGGAACTGCGTCCGTTAAGAGACAGGATTTTATTTTTTGCATGGGACGGTAATTCATTTATTTTGTTAAGCTGCTTTATGAAAAGCACGCAGAAGACGCCAAAGAGAGAAATTGAAAAGGCGAAAAGGTTAATGGAAGATTTCAAGAAAAGGAGCAGGGAAGATGAGTAATGTAAAAATCTCCCCAGTGGGAGAAAGCTGGAGCGAATACAGAAAGAAACATTATACAGCGGAAGAAATTGCCGAAAATGATTTAATGGTTAAGTTGGTTGGAGAGATTATAAAGACCAGAAAGGAAAAGCATATATCGCAAAGAGAACTGGAGGATATGACAGGGATTAAGCAATCAGTGATTGCGAGAATGGAAAGTGGAAAAACAGATCCCCAGCTATCAACAATTTTAAAACTTCTGGTATCTATGGGGAAAACGCTTACAATCGTTCCATTGGAACTATCTGAAAAATAGGATGCTGGAAGAAAAACAGATAAAATGAATACAGATAGATGAAAGCTCTGAGGCAACTATGTTTCAGGGCTTTTTTCATGCCATCTGACAGAGGAAAGCGGTCAGTGGCAGTTTAAAAGTTCTTAAATTGCATCAGAGTGTAGAAAAACGGGGCTGTTTCATACAGCTCCGTTTTTCTATGCCTTGGTACAGTCCGCCATACATACGTCAAAGGGGTCTGGTAGGCCTTTTTAATTTGAAAAGAAAGGGGGAGAGAAAGTATGGGAACACGCAGTCCGCCGGTTCCAGTATTGGAAATCCGTGGTACGAAAACAAAATAAGATTCAAGGGAGGAAATTTATGATACAAAACGCAAAACAGTTTTTGCACCGGCTGTCCGCTTTCGCACTGGCAGCCCTTGTACTGGCAGGCGCACTGCTTTCCCATGTGATGCCTGTCCATGCGGCAGACGGCACCGTCAATTATCATGCCGGGGCGCATATTCCATATGGGAGCTATTCCACTTCCCGGATGACCTTTGACGGGAGCAACACGGCTTATTGCGTGGAGCCGAAGGAGTCCACGCCGCCGTCCGGGACCTATTCCTATAACCTGCTGGGAAGCAGTTCGCCTCTTAGGAAGGCGCTTTACTACTTAAACGGCGGGTATGGGTATGACAAGCACATCAAAAAGCAGTATCTAAGCGGCTGGTCTGATGATAATTCCTATGTCATCGGGCATCTGGTAGTTGCTTATATTTATGCAGATTATTCATCTTCTACCGGCGCTTTTTACGGTGCGCCACAGAACTATATTGACAAGGCAGTGGAAGTAGCGAATGCCATCAAGGATCTCCCGGCGCCTCCGGAGACCTTCCGGGCCTTCATCGTTCCGGGAAGGGGAAGCCAGACGATTGTGGGGAGCTGGTACCAGGTGCCTTACGGTTACATTGAGCTTCGCAAATCCTCTGCCAATGGTGCTGTTTCTGATGGGAATGGCAATTATTCCTTAAAAGGCGCAGAATACGGCATTTTCAAAGGGGAAAAGCAGGTGGAGAAGCTTACTACAGACCAGAACGGCTATGCAAAGTCCGGGGAACTGGAGGCAGGAAGCTATATAGTGAAGGAGCTGACAGCCTCAAAAGGATATATTGTAGACGTGACCGCGCATAACGTGACTGTGGAGCCGGAAAAGACGGCGGCAGTTACCGTAACGGAGGTTCCGCAGAGCAATCCGATGGATTTGCTCCTTCAGAAGTTGGATAAGGAGAGGAAGAAAGCAGAACCCCAGGGGAACGCTTCCCTGGCGGATGCCCAGTTTACCGTGAAGTTCTATACGGTGCAGTCTGATACAGACCCGGCAGCGAGAGGCGCAAAGCCTGCACGGACCTGGATCTTTAAGACGGATGCGGAAGGGAAAGCACATTTCTCCAAAAGCTATCTGATATCTGGAGATGCCTTTTATACCCAGACAGACGGGAAAACGCTCTGTCTTCCCCTTGGAACGGTAACGGTGCAGGAGACAAAGGCTCCGGCCGGTTATTTTGTGAATGATGCGGTATTTGTACAGAAGATTACTGCAGGCGGGGCAAAGGAAACCGTATCCTGTTATAATGCATCTTCTGTAGAAGAGCAGATCTACCGGGGCGGGGTCAAAGTACAGAAGCGTGATCTGGAAACGAAAAAGGCAGAACCCCAGGGCGGTGCCTCTTTGGAGGGAGCCGTATTTACCATCACTTCCTTAAATGACCATCCGGTAATGGTGGAAGGGAAAGCCTATACTAAGAACCAGGTTGTCATGAGCCTCACGACAGACAGCAAGGGAACTGCCGCTACGAAGAAAGATGCGCTTCCATTTGGGCATTACCGTATTGACGAGACGAAGGCTCCGGAGGGCTATCTGAATGAAGGGAAACTCTCCACAGAATTTGATATTGTAAAGAATGGGGAGATCGTGGATGTGACGATGGAAGAGAAAGCAATCTTAAACCAGGTCATCCGTGGGGACCTGGAGCTTATCAAGGTAGCGGATGGGGAGCAGAAACGGCTATCGGATATCCCATTTTCCATTACCTCTGTGACCACCGGGGAGAGCCATACGATCGTAACGGACAAGAATGGGTATGCCAGCACTTCAGCGAAATGGAATAAGCATACCCACAACACCAACCAGGGGAAGACTTCGGAGGATGGAATTTGGTTTGGGACTTCCAAGCCGGATGATTCCAAAGGCGCGCTGATTTATGATACCTATACGGTGGAAGAACAGCGCTGCAAGGCGAACGAGGGCATGGACCTTTTGAAATTTGAGGTTACCATCTATAAGGATTCGGTTACGGTAGATTTAGGGACGCTTACAGACGACCAGATTGAGATTGGCACGACAGCCTTAGACAAGGAAACCGGAACCCATATGAGCAAGCCGGAAAAGGAAGTGACACTGATTGATACGGTGGAATATTCCGGGCTGAAAAAGGGGCAGAGCTACAAAGTAATCGGTACGCTTATGGATGCAGAGACAGGGGAGGCTGTACTGGTTGATGGGAAGCCTGTGACCGCTGAGACGGAATTTACCGCAAAGAAATCTTCTGGTAAGGTAGAAGTTGTGTTCACATTTGATGCAGCCTCCCTGGAGGGGAAAACGACGGTCGTTTTTGAGGAACTGCAGCAGGACGGGCAGAAACTGGCGGTCCATGCAGACTTGAAGGATACGGACCAGCAGATTTCCTTCCCGGAGATTGGAACGAAGGCGAAGGATTCGGATACCGAAGAAAATATATCCAGCGCGGATGAAAAGGTCAGGCTGACGGATACCAT
The DNA here is from genome assembly GCA_910575555.1 of Lachnospiraceae bacterium. Taxonomy (GTDB): domain Bacteria; phylum Bacillota; class Clostridia; order Lachnospirales; family Lachnospiraceae; genus Petralouisia. The sequence goes on from CAJTFX010000008.1 coordinate 15,785, forward strand.
TTTCTTTAAGGGTCTGGTTCCGGATCTGGAATATGTGGCAACCGGAAGGCTGATGGAGGTGGAGACGGAGGAACCTCTCTTAGACGGGGAGGAACCGATCACTGCCCAAACGACGTTTACGCCAAAGGACAGCGAGGGTACGGTAGATGTAGTATTTGAATTTGACGGCAGTTCCTTAAAGGGAAAGAATACGGTCATTTATGAATCCATTACGCAGGGAGATAAGGAAGTCGGGATGCATGCAGACCCGGATTTCAAGGATCAGCAGATGTTCTTCCCGGAGATTGGGACGAAGGCAGGCTGCCCGGAAACCGGAAGCCAGATGGCGATTCCGAAAAAGGAGCTGACCATTACCGATACGGTTTCCTATCACTTAATTCCGGGAAAGGAGTATAAGCTGACCGGAACCCTGATGGATAAGGAGAGCGGGAAGCCTTTGCTGGTGGAGGGAAAACCAGTGACTTCCGAGCTTACCTTTACACCGGAGGAAGAGGAAGGAAGCGTGGAATTATCCTTTACCTTTGATGCCAGCGCCTTAAGAGGGAAAACGGTGGTTGCTTTTGAATCCGTCTCCTATCAGGAGAAGGAAGTAGCGGTTCATGCGGATATTCAGTCAGCGCCCCAGAGTATCTATTTCCCGGAGATCGGTACTACTGCCAAAGATGGGAAAGACGGAGATTCGGAAGCATTTGCAGGTAAGGATACGCAGATCGTAGATACGGTTTCTTATAAAGGCCTGGTTACGAAGGATACTTCTTACCGGCTTGTGGGAATCCTGATGGATAAGGAGACCGGAGAGGAAGTACAGATCGATGGGAAGCCGGTGACTGCAGAAACAGTTTTTCAGCCGGAAAAGGCAGAGGGAACGGTAGACGTCGTCTTTAATTTTGATGCCACAGAGCTTAAGGGGCATGATGTTGTTGTATTTGAAAAGCTCTATGTCACCGTCAAGGAAGAGGATCAGGAGAAAGAGGTAGAGCTAACGAATCATGAGGATATCGAGGCAGAAAGCCAGACCGTAAAGCTGACGGAAGTGCCGACGGAGCCGGAAAAGCCTGCAGAGACGCCTGCAAAGACGCCGGATGCTCCGAAAACCGGGGATACGACAAACCTATGGATTCCGGTTGTGGTCTTAGCTGCGGCGCTTGCGGGGATTGTAGTGGTTATTATCCGTATCCGCAGGAAAAAATTTTAAGGATAGAGTGAAACCGGAAAGAGTAGCAAAAAGATAAAAGGCTGCCGTACTGACAAAGAAGTGTTGGTATGGCGGCTTTTTTTATTTACACTGCAAAAAAATAACCAGCGTCCAGAGGCAAGTGCTGGGGCTGTAATATTAGGAGGAATGATTTTGAGCAGAAAAAAAGAATATGGATTGCTGATTATATTGGGAGTGATCTTTTTAGCGGCAGGAGGATATCTGTTTGGGATATGGGAGGAATACCATGAGGCAGAAGCAGGATATCAGGGACTTAAGAAATATATCATAGAGAAACCGGATGTGGGGAAGGATTCTGAAGAAAAGCCGGATAATCAGGAAGAGCCGGAAGAGAGTCTGCCTAAAATTGATTTTGACGGGCTTCGGGCCATTAACGAGGATATCGTGGCATGGATACAGATTCCGGGGATCGGGGTGGATTATCCGGTGGTGCAGGGAAAGGATAACGAGCATTATCTTCATTATACCTTTGACGGGAAGGCGAATAAGGCCGGCAGTATTTTTTTGGATTATCGGAACCGGGCTGATTTTACGGACAGGAAAGTGATTTTATATGGGCACAATATGAAAGATGGGAGCATGTTCAGTAATCTGAAGAAATATCAGGATGCCAGTTTCAGGAAAGAGCAGGGGAGGGTGGTGATATATCTGCTAGATAAGGTGTTAGAGTGTGAGATTGTTGAGTGTCAGATAATATCTGTAAGAGATTCAGTTTATGAAGTTGCGCAAGATGAAAAGCAGAAATTGCCAGAAGAGATTATTTTATCAACATGTAGCTCGTCATCAAATATGCGGTTGATTTTGAAGTGCTATATCAAAAATAAAGATATGTGAAAGGTTATGTTTCGTTGAAAAGATTCGAGCTGCGAGTAGCTCTGTTTTGAAAACAGGAATCGAGGGAAAATGGACAACAGACAAGCTGGATATGTGGCGAGTCGATTTTCTCGTCCATTGTCTGCATGATGGGAAGAATAATGAAAAGTCCCGAAAGGAGAAGAAAGAGCAGATGCTTGATATGCCAGTACCTGCTCTTTCGTTCCAGTTATATTAAAAAAGATTTTACAAGAGGCATTTTATGGATAAGGATTATTATGAGTTTTTGCAGCAGATTTTTGTATTGGATTTCTGCACTTCTATACTATAATGGATAAATTTTTATAAGGATAGCCCCATGAACCGGAACTGTCCGTTGAATTTGTAAATGATTGGATGTTGCAAGTGTTTCGATTTGTAGTTTAGGGCAGCATTTGTTCAATATATATTCCCGATAGTGGGAATGGAGATGTTTGGGATTTTCCATTTTGAACCATTCGTCGTAAGGGGCATAATGATTACGATGCCAGAAGTCAGGTTTATTAGAATCTGGAAAGATTTAGGAAGAATAGTTTCATAGAATAGCCAGAATTGCCTGCAAGACAGGCAGGAACTTCTTTTTTGATGAAGACCGTTATATATAGTAGGATTTATAATTTTATTATTGAAGTAACAAAAGTTATCAGCTAAAATAACTGTAAACGATGATAAAATAACTATAAAAATCATTTTAGATGAAGGAAATTGGAATAATGGCAAGTATTAGAGATGTTGCGAATAAGGCGAATGTAGCGCCATGCACTGTATCGAGAGTGTTAAATGGAACTGCGAATGTAGCGCCAGAGACGAAACAAAAAATTGAGATGGCAATGAAAGAGTTAAACTATATTCCAAATGAGCTTGCAAGAGGAATGTTTAAGCAAAGATCAGGGATTATTGCTATGCTGATTCCGAGTATAAGACATCCGTATTTTTCTAATCTGGCGCATTATATTGAAACCAGACTCTATGAAAACGGTTATAAGCTGATGCTGTGTAGTACGGACGGGCAGATCGAAAAAGAGCGGGAATATATACGTATTCTGCAAAGCAATCTTGTAGACGGAGTGATTATGGGGGTATCTGATTTAGAGGATGCGGCATATTTACAATTCAAAAAGCCAATGATCATGTTGGATTATGATTTAAAGAAAGGAATTCCGGTAGTTGTTTCTGACCATGAAAAAGGAGGATATCTGGCAGCAAATACGTTTATTTCAAGCGGATGTAAAAATGTGATCCATATTGGTGATAAAGAATTATCAAAAGTGGAATCTTATAAGTGTCATAAAGTTTTAGAACGAGAGTTGGAAAGGGCTGATATAAAGTGCCGGTTCGTTGAGATAAAGTGGAATGAGTTTGATTTTTTCGGATATTTGGATATTGCAGCGACTATTCTGGAAAAATATCCGGACATAGACGGGGTTATGGCAGCAGATATTCAGGCATCTGCATTTTTAAAAGCAGCATTGACAATAGGAAAAAAAGTTCCAGAGGATTTTGCTGTTATTTCTATCGATGGAACATATGTAACAGACATTGGTTTGATGAATATGACTTCACTTGTTCAGTCCATTGATCAGATAGGGGATGCAACGATTAAAATGCTGTTTAATCTTTTGGCAGGAAAAAAGATTGCTAAGAGAAAAGTGGTTATAGATATAAAAGAAAAAAAGGGCGAAACGACAAAATAATAGTTGACAATCAAATATGTTAAGTATATAATAAAACAAAAAATGAAACATGTTTCACAATATCATATACAGGGCATTGCCCTTTTTTAATAACGTCTATGAAACATGTTTCAAAAGAAGAAAAGGAGGATAAAATGAGAGAAAGAACAAAAAAGTCATTGATTGTGCTGTTGGCAGCGGCTCTTTTATGTGGAATGACCGCATGTGGAAACCAGAGTGCAGAAACAGTGACAGAAAATGGGAAGGTGAAGATTCGTGCGTATCTGGGAGGTGGAGATTTATCCGAAAAAATTGATGCAATGGTAGAAGATTTTAATGCACAAAGTGAAACAACAGAGGTTGAAGTTGTTCCGATGCCCGCTGATACAGCAAGTATGATTACAGTAATGTTCAATTCGGGAAATACACCGACAGTTATGGCATTGGAGACTGGTGATTTACTGCGTGCAAAAGATCGTCTGGTTGACTTATCTGAACTTGAAGCAGTCCAATATGCCAGCAAAGGAACAATAGAAGCGGCTAAAGATGGCAGTGAAGTTTATGGTGTACCTTACAGAATTGAAGGAATGGGATTAATCTATAACCGGACAGTACTGGACAAAGTATTAGGCGAGGATTTTGACCCAAACACCATTCATACGCAGGATGACTTAAGAGATGTATTTGAAAAAATACAAAACGCAGGAGTTGCACCGATTGTATTGGGAACGCAGGATTGGTCGTTGTCTACACATTTAACAACGGATATTTATACAGGGCAATCGGAAAGTCCTAAGGAGCAGGCAGAATTTATAGAAGCTTTGAAAGCCGGGGAAGGTAATCTTGCTGATAATCAAATATTTAATCAGGTACTGGATACAGTGGATATTTTAAAGGAGTATAATTATTTTAAAGATAATCCATTGTTGTATGCAAATGATGGGGATACAACGAAGCAGGCTCGCATTATTACGGACGGCGAAGCAGCTTTTTGGTTCCAGGGGAACTGGGGATCGACAGCACTGGAAGCGCTGGATCCTGAAGGAGACTATGGAATGATTCCGCTTCCAGTCAGCAATGAAGATTCTTATCCGAATGAAAGGATAGCCACATTAGTACCGCTGTATCTCTCAATCTTTGAAGGTGCAACAGAAGAACAGAAAGAAGCAGGAAAAGAATTGATCGAATATATCACTCAGACTGAACGCGGCTGGGATTTTGTTGTCAATGATGCAAAGGGCATTCCGGCATATGACAATGCGTCGGTAGAAGTGGAGAATGGGATTGCAAAAAGTATACTGGATTATCAAAAGGTGGGAAAAACAAAAGTTGCATATATGGCGAACACTGCAGATCATTATGTAGATACAGGCGCTGCGCTTCAACGTTACATGGATGGACAGATTGGACGGGAAGAGGTTGCAAAAGCATATGAATCGTACTGGATGGCAAAGTAGAGGAGGATATGAAATATGGGCAAGAAAAAAGTAAATAATATTTTAATGTTTTTAGGATTTGCAGGTCCGGCGGTTTTCGCATTTGCTTTTGTAATTGGATGGGCGTTTGTAAATGGTGTATTTATGTCATTTACCGACTGGAACGGAATTTCAGAATCATATAATATGGTTGGAATTTCTAATTACATAAAAGCAATCCATGATATTAATTTTTGGCAATCGTTAGGACGTACAACTCAGTATGTAATCGGAGTTGTAATAATAGTAAATATTGTGGCGTTCTTTTTCGCATATTTGCTAACAAGAGGATATAAAGGACAGGGAATTTTCAGGACAGGTTTTTTTGTTCCAAATCTGATTGGCGGAGTAGTACTTGGTATCGTATGGAAATTTATCTTTTCAGAGGCATTAGTTCAGTTAGGCAAAATTTCAATATTTTCTACATTTGCAAATAACTGGCTAAGTGATCCGGATACTGCGATGCTTGCAATGATAATCGTTGCCGTATGGCAGCAGGCAGGATATCTTATGATTATATATATGGCCGGTATTATCGCTGTTCCGGAAACAGTTTGTGAAGCGGCGTCTCTGGATGGAGCAACAGGATTATATGCTATTCGTAAAATCATTCTTCCGTTGGTTATGCCATCTATTACGATTTGTACGTTTTTATCAGTGAAAGCAGCCTTTATGGTATATGATGTGAACTTAACATTAACTGCAGGAGGTCCGTTCAAGTCTACGATTATGGCATCTATGCATGTGTATAATAAAGCGTTTAAATATAACGATTTTGGAATCGGGCAGGCAGAAGCAATTATTTTGTTTTTGATTGTGGCAGTTATTTCTGTTGCACAAGTTACAATCACAAAGAATAAGGAGGTAGAAGCATAATGAAAAATACAAAAAAATGGTCATTTTATATATTTATTACGGCATGTTTTCTTGTTTTCCTTATTCCGTTTTACATTGTAATAGTAAATGTGTTTAAGGATAATAAGGCAATTGTAAATAATGCACTGGCATTACCGAAATCGTTAGATTTTTCTGCACTTGCTGATGCATTTGAGAAAATGAACTATGCGCGGACTTTTATGAATTCGCTATTGATTACCTTGGTTAGTGTATCTCTGACAATTGTTGTTGCAGCGATGTGTGCATATTTATTCGCAAGGAAGAATTGGAAAATCAATAAAATTATTTTTATGGTTATGGTGGTGTCAATGATTATCCCGTTTCAGACAATCATGATTCCGTTGGTTAAAAATTTTAGCAGCCTGGGGATTATGAATAACAGAGCGACTATGATTTTCTTTTATATTGGTGCAAATGTGCCTATGGCTGTTTTCATGTTTCATGGTTTTATGAAATCTATTCCATATGAATTAGAAGAAGCAGCGAAAATCGATGGCTGTACTCAGGTGGGAATATTTGTGAGAATTATTTTGCCATTGTTGAAACCAATTGCGTCTACAATATTCATTTTGAATTTCCTTGGAACATGGAATGACTTCCTTGCTCCGTTTATTATCCTGACGGATAATAGCAAGAAGACATTACCATTAATGACATATATGTTTACGGGACAATATTTTACAGACTACGCACTTGTACTAGCAGGATTGATTCTGACAATGCTTCCGATTTTGATTGTGTATATTTTTATGCAGAAAAATATTATTGAAGGGGTTGCCCAGGGGGCAGTTAAAGGTTAAAAGGTATGTATATGGAAAAAGCAAAGTGGTGGAAAAATGCGGTTGTTTATCAAATATATCCCAAAAGTTTTCAGGACAGCAATGGAGATGGGATTGGCGATTTGCAAGGGATTATACAAAGGTTGGACTACATAAAAAAATTGGGTGTAAATGTGATATGGCTATGCCCGGTTTATTGTTCGCCGATGGACGATGGCGGTTATGATATTTCTGATTATTATCATATCGATCCGATGTTTGGAACAGATGCAGATATGGATGAATTGATTCAGAAGGCAGATGCCAAAGGGATAAAAATATTGATGGATCTGGTAATAAACCATACTTCTGATGAGCATGAATGGTTTCAGGATGCATTGAAAAATCCTGACAGTAAATATGCAGGCTATTATATTTTTAAAGAAACGGAAGATGGCAATCCGCCGAATAACTGGCGTTCCTATTTTGGTGATGCGGCATGGACGAGGATAGATGGCAGCAATCGTTTCTATCTGCATGCTTTTTCTAAGAAACAGCCTGATCTTAATTGGGAGAACGAGGAACTAAGAGAAGAAATTTACCGCATGGTCAATTATTGGCTTGACAAAGGTTTGGGTGGATTTCGGATCGATGCAATATGTAACATAAAGAAACGGCTGGAATATGGAGTATTCCAGCCGGACGGTGAGGATGGATTAAGATATATTGGTGATTGGATTTTAAATCAGCCAGGAATTGAAGTGTTTTTAAAGGAATTAAATGAAAGAACATTCCGGCCCCACAATAGTATGACTGTGGCAGAAGCAAATGTACCAGAGGAGTTGTTGGAACACTTCATAGGGGAAGATGGGTTCTTTTCTATGGTGTTCGATTTTAGTTATACAGATATTGATGTACCGGATACCGGAGAATGGTTTCATCCGAAAAAATTTACTGTAGAAGAATTGCGGGATAATATATTTAAAAGCCAGAAAATGGTTCAGGGGAAAGGATGGGGAGCGGTGTATCTGGAAAACCATGACCAGAACCGGTCGGTCAATAAATATATTCCAGAGGAAGATATTAATTATTACAGTAAGACAATGCTGGCTTCCATGTTCATGTTTTTGAGAGGGACGCCGTTTATTTATCAGGGGCAGGAGCTGGGGATGGAAAATATACGAATGGATTCATTGGAAAAATATGACGATATTGCCACAAAAGGACACTATGAAAGGGCATTGAAGGTAGGCATATCTCCTGAAAAAGCATTTGAGCTTGTTGTGAAACGAAGCCGTGATAACAGCCGCACGCCTATGCAGTGGAGTACCGGGGAAAATGCAGGATTCAGTAATGCAAAGACGTGGCTGGAAGTAAATAAAAATTATAAAAGAATTAATGCAAGGGATCAGGAACACTGTGAAAAGTCCGTATTACGATTTTATAGGGATTTAGTATTGATTAGAAGAAATAGTAAGTATAGTTCTGTAATTGTAGAGGGCGAATTTGTGCCATATTATACAGAAGATGTTTCGATTATTGCTTATCTGAGAATTTTAGGAGAAAAAGAACTTTTAGTTATCCATAATTATCAGTCTAAAAAAGGAACAATAAAAATTCCGGATGGTTTTAAAGAAAGGGTATTAGGAAACAGGGAACTGCGGAACAATGCAGATGGGCAATATTGTCTTGAACCATATGAATGTATTGCTTTATATCGAGAGGTATCCTGAATCTTGAATAAAAGGAAAGTAGATAAAAAGTAGTACAATATACGGGGCAGAATTAATCATAGATATCTGCCCCGTATATTATATATAAATGGATGTATTAAAAATAATCATAGATAGCTCGGCTAAAGAAAAGGAATAAATGTAAGCATGGGTAAAATAAAGGTACTTGCAATATTAGAAGTGGAAGAAGAATTTATCACAGACAAATCCGAATATTTAAAAGTGGAAGATGTAGAGTTTCATATGGGGCAGGATATGATGCTTTCTTTTTCAGAGTTACAGATTGATCTATATCATAGAGAGGTTAGAATGAATGGAAATATTATTGGTCTTACAGATTTAGAGTTCCGGCTTCTCCATTATTTAGCAAGCCAGCCAGGACGTGTATTTACCTATCAGCAGATCTATGAAGGGGTGTGGGGCGAGGAATATGCCCATGAAAAGGGGAATATCATGTCCCACATCCGCCATATCAGACAAAAATTAAAATCAGATAGCAGTTCTTTGGAATACATAGAAAATATCAGGGGAGTAGGATATCGATTCAAAGAAACAATGACCGACAGTTCTTAGGGCTGTCGGTCATTGATCTTTTCTGCCAAGGAGATAGTCTGCGCTGACCTTAAAATAATCTGCAATCACAGCAATCTCATAATCCGGGACAAACCGATCCCCTTTTTCGATTCTTAAAATCGTCAAATCATTAAATTCAACCCCGCTTAACGTAAGCCTGGCAGCCAATATGCGCTGGGAAATATTCTGCTGCTGGCGCAGCTCTTTTAGGCGTTTTCCAATGATATTCTTTGAATCACCATTCCAATATATTTTCATAACCTTGCTCCATAAAAAACTTCTAAAGATGAAAGATTTATGATTGATTGTACCGGATTGAAATGATAATATACTTCTAAAGATGAAGTTATTTAGAGTTTTGTATAATAAGAAGGCCAAAAGGCAGAAACTACAACAAACTACAGAATGGAAAAAGTTTTATTCTGCTGCACAGGAAAGGAGAAGTACATGGAAAAAGTAGTATGGGACAAAGTAAAACAATTTTTAGAATCGCTGCGGTGCGAAGATATCGACAGGGAAAGTATTGTGGATACACCGGAATTACAGGAAACAAAAGAGATCCTCTCTGATAAAACAGCTATTTATCAGTACTGCATCGCAGATTTTCCTCAAAAGGATCAGAAGAAAATCAAGGATTATGTAGAAGCGCTAAAAGCTTATTCCTACGAGGAATGCCAGCAGGCTTATCTCCAGGGCATGGTTGACTGTATGCTGACCCTATATAGCGCTGGAATTTTGAAACCCAGACAGGAGTTAAAAGCCCTGTTAAAAGCATTCATATAGCCATAACACTAAGAAAGTGATTCCCCTAAATTTACCGGAATCACTTCTCTTAAGAAAACTCAATCGAAAATACAGGGAAGCTCAAGAATCATTGTTTATAATGAATTCTTGGGCTTTTCTTCTCTGTTCTCCAGTAATGTCCGGGCATTTTCCAAGAGGATATTCAGTTCCCTTGGCGTGCATTGCGGCAGTAACCGGACAAGTTGGAGATAGGAGCTGTTTTCTGCATTCTGGTTTGGGCGGATAAATGCATCCGCGGAAAGATTCAGGACCAGAATAATCTTGCAAAATAGTTTCAAGCTCGGTATATGCTTCCCACGTTCCACATTGCCTAAATAAGACAGGTTGCAGTTCAGTTTCTCTGCCAGCTGCTCCTGTGTAAGTTTTAAGTCCAGCCTTCCATTTCGGATAAATTTTCCCAGTCTGTTATTTGAAAAGATCATGTGTTGTATCCACCTCCATTAAATCTAGTGTATTACACCAGATTTGAAATGTGAAAATAGTAATACACCATAATAAAAATGGAGTAATACAGCAGATTATAAGAAGTAGCATATGGGCGGAAAAGAAATGTAAGCGGAAAGGAGTGTCGATTTTTGCTGAATTTTACAGAGTATCTGCAAAATTTCGGTAAACAGTTAAAAAAATTACGGTTTCTTATGCGGTAAGATACCGTGTTGAATATGGTGTATTACACCATGAGGAATATAGAATAGGATTATTCAGAAGGAAAGCAGCCCGGAGTGGAAAAGAAACACGGGGATGCTTTTCTTATTCTGGAAAATATGCGGGCAGGATCCGTGCGCCTCCGCTATCTGAACTGATTTTATGAATAGGAAAACTCAGCAGATTAGAGGAGGTACTATATGAACTCAAATAGAATGAGCGAAGAAAATATTAATGTGACGCAGAAAATCATATTCCTATCGTATCGCCGGGAGTTATACGAAAGTTTTTGTTCCTGCCTTAAAGGTCAACATGATATTTTATATCATAGAATCAGTGAGAATATAGATCTTGCAGTATTATGGGAGGGAAATGTTGTATTATGTATCATTGAGATGCTGCGTTTTACGGAAAAGAGCGTGGAGCTGCTCCATGAAATGCGGAGTAAATCCAGCGTGCCGATTCTGTTTATTTCCGGCGCAAGGACAGGAAAGACAAGGAAAGAAGAAACTGTACGTGCAATCAGAAGCGGGGCCGACGAATACCTTGTCAGTACCCAGTCGGCAGAGGAAATTGCGGCAGAGGCAAAGGCCCTGATCCGTCTGCATCTGCGTATCAGGAAACGCCCTGAAATATGGAACTATCAGGAACTGCGGATATTGCCGGATCGAAGGCAGGTATTCCTTAAGGAGAAGGAAATCCTGCTGACCCGCATAAAATTTGACATTGTGCAGTACCTTGCCATGCAGAATGGGAGAGCCGTTACATATCGGGAATTATATGAAGCGGTCTGGCACAGCGAGTACCTGTTTGATGATGACAGTATCATGGCCCATATCCACCGTATCCGGCAGAAGCTGGAAACGAACAAAAAACGTCCCTTTTACATCCAGAATGTATATGGCGTAGGTTACCGGTTTGGATGCAGCTGTACACAAAAATAATTGTGGAAGTCTTATCGGCTTGACTGCAGCTTGCCATGAATTACTTTGTAAGGCAGTGCCCGGCGGCGCTGTCTTACAAAATAGTTCATAAAAGGTGGCTGCAACAAAAACAGAAAAAGCAATAAAACACAATATATATAAAAGAATAATTGACGAACACTATATATTGTGCTAATATGAAAATGAAATTTGTATTTGTATTCATCTGGAAGATGGATAGCGCATTTTAGTTTCGGTCTGTGCCGAAAGAAAACTATAAGGAATCAGGGGATTCCTGTCTTTCACAGGGAGCAAAGGTGGAAAGCATTTAGAATGGCATGTTCTAGGTGCTTTTTTGTTGTTTTATGGCTTGTCATATGAAAAAAGCTGGCTGCCTTGTGAGATCTTCTGAAAGATGGACAGATGCAAAGAACAGCCTGCATCGGAAAAAGCAGCAAAGGAGGTGGATTAGGACGGATAAGGAAAGGAAGGAGGAAACGAATAGGAAGGAGCGGGCTGGAAGTGGATCAAAAGTCAATGGGGCGGCATTTAGGAAGGGAATTTCTGAATGCTTTTTTTGTGCTATAGCCTACGGAACGGAGCCAGGGGCAGGAATCCGTAGCTATGCAGATCATCAGGAGGAGAATATATGAATCATACAGTTATGATGGGACGTCTGGTCCGGGATCCGCAGATTAATTATGTGCAAAATAGCGAGGGCGATGAAGTAGCAGTGGCAAATTTCCGCCTGGCGGTAGACCGAAAATTCAGTGACGAGACCGATTTTTTCCCATGCTCGGCATTTGGCTGGCTGGCAGAGTTTGCAGAACAATATCTGTTCCAGGGCATCAAGGTTGTTGTGAATGGACGGATGGAAAATAATAACTATACCAATAAGGACGGGGATAAGGTATATGGAGTGTGCCTTAGATTAAATGAGATTGAATTTGCAGAAAGCAAAAATGCACAGAGAGGTGATGAGGAAGACGATGGAGGCGGCAGAAGGCAGAACTCTGGAAACAGAAGGGGGTCTTCTGGAGGAAGAGGCAGTTCTTCCGGAAACAGGGGAGGCTCCAGGAATTCCGGCTCTTCGAGAAACGGTTCCGGGCGTTCCGGCAGGAATTCCGGTTCTTCCAGGGGCGGTTATCAGAACAGCGGCTCCAGAAACGGCAGATCCTCAAGAGACCGGAATGTAGACGAAGAGTTTAACGATATGGATCAGGAGTATAACTTTAGCTAAATGGCTCCGGGGGAGGATTTCCCTGGAAGAAAGAAGAGGCAGTTTATGGAAGAGGTAAGGCAGTGGTGTGCGAGATATAAAGGGATGCTTATTTTACTGGGAGTAATTGGCGTGATGCTGGCTCCTTTATTATGGCCGTTTTTTCTTGCCATCATTTTTCAAGGTGCATGTGTGGCGGCGCCGGTCCTGATTGTGGGCGCTGTGGTTAAGAAGACCAGAAGGGAGAGGACAGATGAGCAGAAAAGAAACCGGAAATACCCAAATGGAGAGAAAGCAGATTTTCATGCCTCAGAAGCTGTATCAGCCGGAGAGAATGAAAAAGGCGCGGCTGCGCAGGCAGATTCTGTACCGGAAAGGAGCTGGGAAACCGGAAAGGCGCAGGGAGAGAACCCCATAAGGGGAAATCACGGGATGAGCGACGCATCCTGCCTTGCGCTGATATGGTATGAGCTGGAAGGACGGGAGCGGATCTTCCGGTACAGGAAGAAGCTTGAAAGGGAAGGAATCCATCAGTTTTCCATCAGCCCGGAAGGGATCTGTTCCGTCCGTGAGGAAAACCGTTACCGCAGGATTGGCGCATTGCGCGCCTATCCGGGCAGGGAAACAAAGCTTCTCATACGGGAGCTTCGCAAAGACCATATCCGGGCAGCGCAGAAAGGGAAATTCCTGTGGCTGTCCTGGGGAAAGGCAGGGTTAAGATGATACAGTGCAAATTTGTAAACCGAACCTATTATAATCCTGCGAACGGATATACGGTAGCTGCTTATCATACAAGGGAAGAACTGCCTATGGAGGTAGCCCGGCAGAACAAGGAACATCCGGGAACATTCCAGGCTTACGGGATTGAGCTCCCTACCGGGGAGAACCTGGAGGTGGAATTAGAAGGTGCCTGGAAAAAAGGAAAATATGGATTCCAGCTGGATGTTTCCTGTTTCCATGTCAATATCCCGGAAACGGAGGCGGGAATCGAGGCATACCTGTCTTCCGATATGATAAAAGGGATCGGTCCGGTGACCGCGCGCCGCATAGTAGGGAAGTTCGGCAAACGCGCCTTATATGTGCTGGCGCATACGCCGGAAAAATTGTTGGATATTCCCGGAATCTCCGAGGCAAAATTAGAAGAAATCATAGAGGGCTATCAAAGAAGCACCAAACTGCGGGAGCTGATGGTGTATCTGGCGCCGTTTGGGGTGACAACAAATAAACTGGAAAAGATACAGGAGCATTTCGGGGAAAGCGCTTACCACATTATCCGGGAGAACCCGTTCAGGCTCTGTGAGATTAAGGGTTTTGGATTTCTGACCGTTGACCCGATTGCCATGAAAGCAAAGAATTTCTGCCCGGACAATCCGCTTCGCATCAAGGCGGCAATCTCCCACGTGATCCAGAAGGCTGAGGAAGAAGGGCATCTGTTTCTGGCAAGCGATGAGATTGTGGAGCAGGCAGGAGACCTTTTAAACAACAATAAGAAAACTCCTGGGATATCCAAAGTATCAGACGCTGCGATTAAGGATGCCGGGAACGACATGATCCGGACGGATAAGTCCCTAGTGGGAAATGGAGGCGGCATTTATCAGAAGCTCGCCTTTGATGCAGAAGTAGGGGCGGCGGGAGAGCTGGTCCGCTTGATGTATAAGGAAAGAGAGAAACAGGATATCCGGCAGATGTTAAAACAGATTGCGAAGGAAGAAGGGATTACCCTTGACGAGATGCAGGAAAAAGCGGTATTCCAGGCGTTTAAGTATCCGGTGTCCATTATCACGGGCGGTCCGGGAACTGGAAAGACAACCCTGATCCGGATTATCTTAAGGCTTCAGGAAACCCTTGACCCGGACGCTATGGTGATGCTGTGCGCCCCCACCGGGAGGGCGAGACGGCGCATGTATGAGAAAACAGGCTATCCGGCCATGACCATACAAAAAGCAGTCGGCATGACAGGCGTGGATGGGGAAGAAGCATGGAACCGGACGGAAAAGCTCCCGGATGACTTGATCATTGCAGATGAGTTCGGGATGTGCGATATGTACCTCGCATATAAGTTTTTCTACAGCATCAGGCAGGGGGCGTCCCTGATCATGATTGGGGATAAAGACCAGCTTGGAAGCGTAGGGCCTGGGAATGTATTTAAGGAGATGATCGAATCCGGGATTATCCCGGTGACGGTTTTGGACGCCTGCTTCCGGCAGGACGAGGGAAGCACCATTGTGGAGAATGCAAGGCGCATCAACCAGAACCAGACGCGCCTTAAGTATGATGATTCCTTCCAGTTCCGCGCGGCCTCCGACCCGGAAGACGCAGCCGAGATCATCCAGAAAATCTACGAAACATACTGGAGGGGGCATGGGAAACGTACCGAGGATCTCATGGTGCTGTCCCCTTTCCGAAAAGAGACAGAAGCAGGCTCGGATGCCCTGAATGAAAGGCTTAGGGATGTGGTAAACCCAAAGCGCAGGGGCAGGATGGAGATTAAGAACGGAAAGAAGCTGTTCCGCGTCGGGGATGTAGTGATGCAGACGAAGAATGTAGATGAGGTTTCAAATGGAGATTTAGGGGAAGTTTTAGGAATTTACCGGAAAGACAGCAAAATGGTCATGGAGGTGGATTTTGGCGATGACCGGGTGGTGAAATTTTCCGATGACGATTACTGGCCCTTAACCCACGGCTATGCTATGAGCGTGCATAAAAGCCAGGGGAATGAGTGCCCGGTGGTGATCATCCCGGTGCTTGGGTGTTTCCGGCGCATGCTCCAGAGGAATATCCTGTATACCGGAATCACACGCGCCACGAAGCAGGTGATCCTGGTGGGGAGCAGGCAGGCTGTTGCAAAGGCAATCCGGAATAACCGGATGGCGAAGCGCAACACGAATTTTGCCCTGCGGCTCCGGCAGGTGTATAAATCCATGCAGGAGTGTTATGAAAAATCTGCGTAGATAGAATATGAGTAAGAAATCTGTAAAGGTATTTTTAACGGTTGTTTAGATAATCAGATAAAGGATGCAAAAGAAAGATTGAACGGACAGTTTTTTGCGGCTGTCCGTTTCATCTTTTGTGAAGACAGCGGCATTTGGAATTTTGCGGCCAGGAATAGGAGGAGTTAGATGCAGATGAAAACAAAATATGTACAGTTACCGCCATTGCCAGAGGATTTACCGACAGAGCTTATTGGGATTATTTGGCTCTATGCGAAAATGCCAAAGGATAAGCGGAAAATGTTTTTGGAATTTATGAATGAGAATGTGTATGGTATTCCAGAAAACCTCGGAAAAACAGAATTGTCAAAATTATTAAATCGTACAGACAAAGAACAGGATCCCGATCTTTCAGAATATGCAGAGCTGATGAAGAAGTTTTTAGGCACACTGTATTCACAGGCATGTGAGACGGCAGGGTTCGTATACCAGCATTATTGCGTGGAAGGAAAAAGCCTGGAGGAAATATCCAGGGAATACCAGATAGATGAAGAAGCTTTAAGGTTGATCACCCAGTATTATAGCCTGACAGGAGAATCCATTTGGTATAGAGGTAATGGGTATAGTCAATAACCTGGCAAATACGAAAGGTAGAATTATAAAATATAAATGTGTTTTTGATTGAGCGAATATATAACATGTGGTATAATGGCAATGAGGTCATATACCTTTCGGGAATGGCTTTTGCATTTCCTACCATACAAAAAGGAGGTTTATGGCTGATGGATACGGAAATAAGATATGCGGTCAGCGCAACAGATCAGGACGCCCAATATGACGATAAGGCAAAGCGTCTGTTGGGAAATAAAATTATTCTGGCGCATATTCTGGTAAAGACGGTTGATGAGTTCCGGGGAATGAACCCGAAAGATGTGGTGTCCTACATCGAGGGGGAGCCATTTATCAGCGTGGTTCCGGTAGAGCCGGGGCTGACCAACATTGAAAAAGAGGAAAACGGGCAGCGTATTGTCGGGATGAATACAGAAAATGCGGAGATAGGCGAGGGGCTTATACGGTTTGACATTATTTTTTATGTGCGGATGAAGAACGGCATCTCGCAGGTGATCGTGAATTTAGAGGCACAAAAAGATAACCCGACAGGCTACCATATCTTAAACAGGGCAGTATTCTATGTGAGCCGCCTTGTTTCCTCGCAGAAGGAACGGGATTTTGTGGGGACAAATTTTAACGACATCAGGCGTGTATTCAGTATTTGGGTATGTATGGGAATGGATGAAAGCAGCATGGCTTATGTGCATCTTGCGAAAGACGATCTGCTCGGTTCCTATCCGTGGAAGGGCGGGCTTGATCTGTTAAATATTGTTTTGATAGGTATATCAAATGAACTTCCGGAGTATGATGAGAAGTATGAGCTGCACCGTTTGCTGAGTACATTACTTTCAATGGAGTTGACTGTTGATGAAAAATTAGGAATTATAAGAACAGAGTATAGTATTCTGGTAGATGATAAATTGAGAAAGGATATGAGTGCCATGTGTAATCTTTCACAGGGAATTAGAGAAAATGCAACAGATAAGGCCATAGCAGGTGTAATAATGAATATGCATAGAAAAGGCTATACGTTAGAGCAGATAGCAGAATGTGTGGAAAAGCCTATTGAGGAAGTGGAGACTGTTATCAAAAAAAGAGACCCTGTGCTGGCATAACTCATTATGAATATGTACAGAAAAGGCTATTCGTCAGAGCAGATAGCAAGGATTGTTGAAAAGACCACAGAGAAAGTGGAGGCTGTCATTAGAAAAAGAGAGCCTGTACTGGCATAACTACAGTAACTTAATAAACAAGCTGTAAAGCAGTGAATTTGTTTTTGTATTATATAAAACAATTTGCTGCTTTTTTAAGATACGATACAGCTATAAACACAACATATTGATTTTAGACTATTGACAAATACAATATATAGAAATATAATAAAACAGAAGTTATTATTTTTTTCTGCATACAAGGCAGAAAATCAAATTTTTGTTCCGGCGTGGGCTGGAAGGAAAACTTTCAGGCACAAGCCTGCCAGAAACAGAGAATACAACATGGCGCTGATTATTAGGATGATAGTCAGTGCTTTTTTTGTGTCCTGTGACAATGGAAAATACGAGCGGAAAGGAGCTGGTAACGTGGATAGGTTAGGTTACAGACAAACGAAAGGAGGGAATGAGGATATGGAAGATGGTGTATTTGGCAGGGGCCATGACAGCATGGAACTGATGGCAAAGTTAGGAAGTACAGGTTATATGCAGAGATTTTACGAATTTCTCCAGGGGAAATTCCACCCAGAGAATATTACGGCAGAAGATGCCCCGATTCTGTCGGGAGACCAGGCCTGGCATGTGATCTACTGCATGCAGGAGTATTTTGGTATTTTTGATGACCGGTTTGAACGCTGCAGGGAGTGTGATGCGATCTTTGACAGCTATGAAGAAGGGACTGCAATTAACGAAGATACGGGACCTGTGGAAAGATATACGTTCTGTGAAGGGCGGTATATCCACCAGTTTATGGAAAACGAATACGGGCATTACTGTGAAGACTGCCGCCCGGACTGATTCCAGTGGAGATATGGTTCTGCAGGAGAATGAAGATTAAGAAGAAGGAGGAAGATTAGCATGTCAGCGCTATTTGAAACATGGACGTTAAAACAGGAGCTTCCGGAGCCATTTGCAAGGCTTGTAAAGGCAAACGGAGGAAAAAGGACCAGCGTAAAGGAGAGGGACTGTTCTATCTATAATACCGGAAAAGCAAAATCAGCAACCCTGCATCCACCGACCCTGCGGGCAATCTTATGGCTGATTGACTTGATGGGGTGCCGTGGATCTGGCGCTGCCGGGCTTCAGGCAGGGAACGAAGAAATCAACTTCTATTGCATGGAGTATGAGAAAACGGATGGGAAATACGCACTTGTCTATAACGGAAAGAATGGAAAAATTAAAGGATTAAGGCTGCAGAACGGCAAGATGGAACCGCTGTCTCCCATATCAGGAAAGGGAAACGGCGGAGAAGAGTATATGGCGCTTTTTGCATTTATGAGTGTGGACGGTATCGGCAGCATACAAAACAGAGAATTTACTTCCAGTTTTTATGACATTCGGTCTCACGTGGAGGGAGAAAATGTATTATCCGATGAAGAACTCTTAAGCTGTGCATTTGTCTGCTGTGATAACCTGTACCGCAGGATCGAATTCGGCAGCATGATGGGAGATGATGGGATTCCCCTTGAGGAAAGCCAGTTGGGAAATCCGGATTTTATTACTCCTTATCTTCTGAATACGGGTATATATAACCCCAATGAGGTTGCGTGCGGGGAGTTTGAGATCCTGGCTGTAAGGACGCTGCATAAGGAAACAACCCTTGGTGCGCTGAAGGGGAAATTCAATCAGGGAAGGGCATACCCGGAAGAATACAGACGCATGATCCCTGCTCTTCCGGATTACTATAGGGTGAACACAGAGACGCAGGAGATCCTTTCCATGATCGTCAACACGCCGGCAAGGTTTTTCATGCTGGCAGGGGAGTCCGGGGCTGGAAAGACTACGGATTCCAAGATCATTGCACAGGCGCTTGGGTATCCCCATTTTGTCTTTACCTGCGGACCCAATACGGAAGAGACGAGCCTGATGGTGTCTATCCTGCCGAACATTGACAGCTGTAAGCAGCCGGAAGAACACTGGCCTACGATGGAGGATTTTCTGATGGATCCAGCCTCGGCAGTTGCAGAACTTACTGGAATGTACCCGGAGAATGTGGAAAGCGAAACTGCCTTCCGGAAAATTTTAGAGGAAATCTACCAGAGGGGCTATAACAGGGCAAAAGGAGAGAAGGATTTTATCAAAAAAGAGTCAACCATCATCCAGGCCTGCCGGATGCCTTCCGTCATCGAGATCCAGGAGGTATCCATGATCGAGAAACCGGGAACGTTAACCCGCCTGAATGCATTGTTTGACGACTGTGCGAAGACAGATCTGTTAAACGGCGAGATCATCGAGCGGCATCCCGATACAGTGGTCATTTTCACAACGAACCTTGATTATGTCGGGTGTCAGATGTTCAATGAATCGGTGTTGTCCCGTATGAACTTGATTCAGCACCGCAAGGGCATGAGTGCAAAGGATATGGCAAAACGGGCGGTGGAAAGGACAGGCTGCAATGAATTTGAGATTGTGCAGGAGATGGCGCAGATAGTAGTAAATATCCACAAATATCTGACGAAGAAGCAGGTGCAGGGCGGTGTATGCGGATACCGGGAACTGGAGAACTGGGTGTGGAGCTATCTGGTATCCGGTGAGATTGTAAATGCATCTTATCATACGGTGGTAAGCAAGGCATCCCCTTATCCGGAGGACCGGGAAGAGATCCTGAATACGTATATCCTGCCCTATTATGAAGCGGCAGCGTAAAGAGGCGTTACCTTAAAAAGGAGGATTATGGAACGAGACGGAACATTTCGGGAACTGGTACAGGAAGAGAAAAGGAAACTTACAAATGAGGAGATTTTTGAATCTGCATTTTATAAGGAAATGCTGCTGAATGTGGCAGGAGAACTGACGGGAGGCACCTTAAAGAAAGTGGAGCTGGTGAAATTACCGGAAAGCGGATGGGCGGGGAAATGTAATGCCCGGAGGGTGCTGTTAAATATAGAGAACAGTATCACAGCAAGCTTTCCATCCATGTCATTAAAAAGTGACAGTATCACAGGTGTTCTCGGCCACGAATGCGGGCATTGGAACTTTTCGGATTTCCGGTTAAGAGAAAAGTATCTGGAAGGCTTTAAGAGAGGGGAGTGGTATCTGCGTGCTCCAAAGCCGGAGACGAAGGAAGAAGCGGAGCATCTGGAGGAGATCAACGGATATTTTGAGCAAAAGCATGAGGCGGCGCTTGCCCTGTTAGCAGAGACGGCCTCTTTTATCCAGAACATGTTAGAGGATGTGTATGTGGAGCGGAAGATGTGCGAGCGCTATCCCGGCAGTATCCGGAGGGGGATCAAACAGAACCGGATCAGGAATGTGGAGCAGATTCCGAGCTTAAAGGTGCAGATGGAAAATGGCTATAAACCGGCTGCTGTTCTGTTAAATCTTATGGCGCAGTATTCCCTGACCGGTACGGTAAATAACTGGGAGAACATAACGGGCGGTCTTTTGGAACCGTTAGCGCTTGCCAAGCCTGTGATCGATGCAGTCGTAGCAGCCGAAGACGCAGGAATACGGATGGATGCCGCAAACCGGATTCTGCTGATGATCTGGAAGGTGCTTTTAGAAGAAATTCAGGAAACAGAAAGAGAACGGCAAAAGCCACAGGAGGAAGAACAGCAGAATCAGCCGGGAGAAGATGGCCGGCAAGAGAATCAAAGCCAGCGAGAAGAACAGCAAGGGCAACGGAAGAAGGAAGAAGAACAGTCAGGTGATCCTAAAAGCCAGCAGGAAGGTCAGCGCAACGAGCAGGAGAAAGAGGGACAGTCAGGTAAGTCGCAGAGTCAGCAGGGAGTAAAGCAGGACCGAAGAGAAGGAACACCAAACCAACAGGAGGGAGCGCAGGAGCAGCAAAAAGGACAGGAAGAAACACAGCAAAATAATGCAGAAGAGATTCAGCGGATGTTGAAACAGCTCCGGGAGCAGCTGCCGGAATTTCTGCTTGAAAAAGACGGGGAGGATGTGGAAGGAAACCTTAAGAGAACAGGCGGCATCTCCAAAGTAAACCGGATCCTTCCGAAAGAACAGCTTGTGGAGACAAGGGATCTGCTTATGGAATATATACAGAACGCTGCAGAGGAGCATGTGGAAAAAGAACTGGAAGAAAGGTTCTGTATGGAACTTTCCAGGGAACTTTCAGAGACGGAATTTGACGGCGACCATAGTAAGGTAAGGAAAGTGTTGAAAAGGGAGATAACATTTTCCAGAGAGAGGCTGTTTGGAGGTGACCTCTATGGTGAGCAGGTAAGGGAGATCATGCGCCGGATGAAACCAAGGCTGTTGCCGGTGTTAAGCTGCCAGAGCCCTCATATGGAGCGGAACCTGTTCTTTGGCTCGCAGATGAATTACCAGGCGCTTTATGATCCAGGGAAGCGGATTTTCTGTAACCTGGAAGTAAGGAAAAAGGTCAATACTGCGGTGGCGCTGCTGGTTGACATGTCAGGTTCCATGCAGGATCATAACCGGATGGAGCAGGCGAGGCTGTGTGCCCTGTGCCTGTATGAGTTCTGTAGGAGCGCAGGGATTCCCATACTGATCTATGGACACCATACCGACAAACTTTATAAACGGGTGCAGAATGAAACGGTATATCTCCATTCCCTTGCGGAATTTGACCCGGATTACCATGACAAATACCGGATCGCCGGCATGAAAGCAGGCGGCTGCAACCGTGACGGCGCTGCGATCATTTTTGTGGGTGAGAAGCTTGCGAAGCGGCCGGAAAAGTTAAAGCTGCTGGTTTTGATCAGTGACGGTTTTCCCAATGCAACCTGCTACCGTGGGGAAAAGGCAGAAGCAGATTTGCGGCGTATCAGGGAAAAGCTGGAAAAGAAGAGGATTACCATGCTGACGGCGGCAATCGGAGAAGATAAGGAAACAATCCAGCGGATTTATAAGGAAGGATTTCTTGACATTTCAGATTTAGAGCAGCTTCCATATCTCCTGCCGAGACAGATTTTGAAATATATCAGAAGATAATGGAAACATACGGATAAGAAGGACAGCCGCGGCAGGCTGTTTTTTTCGTTGTCCTGTGTCTGTGTTAAATCTGCTGGCGGCAGGTTGTGTAAATAGGATGAAAAAAGGAGGTATTTATGGAAAAAGGATTAAAGGAAGACATTCAGGAGATGATATTTGACCTGGACCGGTTCTTTCAGCCCGGTTATGTGATTGAGTTGTGTGAGAATACCTATTACAGGGGGAGCAGGAACAGGCGGGCGCTTGCAGGAGCATTGCCGCAGGCAGAAAGGTTTTCGGGAATGAAAGCAGCGGAAAAGTTTATTCACAGGCATCTGCGGTGTGCGGATTGGAGCGTGTGTATCTGCGAGGTATGCTGGGTACTGCTTTCTGTGGGAAGTGAAATGGAAGAGACGGACCTTTATTGGGACGGCAGACAGTTTACCCCGGATTTAGGGAAAGCCCTTGCTTTCTCCAGCTACCGGAAGGCTCTGTTCTGCCAGAAGAGAGAACGGTTACAGGAGGTCAGCATGATTGATGTAAGGACATTGAAAAGAAAGCAGATCCTGCTGGCAGCATGAAAAAGAGAGGAATACGAATGGAACAGAGAAATCAAAAGAACATAAGGGGCCGTATTGCGGGCCCCTTGGGAAGGAGCGGAGTATATGTTGGGTAAATTTTATGAAGATGTATTTGACGTAGAATTGTATTGCCAGATGGTGGACCTGATCTTCCGGTTGTCGGAACATGCGCAAAAGGAATATCTGTACCGTGAGCTGGAAGATTCCCTGCTGTTTTTTAAAAAGCCGGAGCAGGGGATGGAGGAAGCCTATGGGCTGCGTTATCCCGGCGAAGTGCTGGAGCGGCTGGATGAAAGGGAGACGGTAGCAGAGAGACAGCTGCGTGCTTTGGGGCTTGCGCTGGCAGAGACGAAAGGATTTCAGAATGACGGGATGTTCATTGGGAAACAAAAGCCTTCCTTTTGGAAACGGATGAAGCGTACCCTGAAAAAGAATGATTTATATTGGCTTGGAATCCAGTATCTGCTGGAATCCAGCAGAGAGCTGCATGAGAAATTATCAGATTTTCAGGCACAGTCTGTTGAAGAGCTTGTTTTTATCCTGTCATTGCTGCCGGATGAACATATTTTATGGGAGACGGTAAAAGAGAGACTGAATTTCCTTCTCGGGAAAGGGAGAAGTTTTACTGTTTATACCCATACAGAAATCTATGTATGGCTGGTTACACATTATTATGAGAAAGTAAAAGGATACCAGAAAAAAGATATTGAAACATTGAAATATGTGCTGCGGCTTCCGTTTTCTTATGCGAAGGAGGGGAGCGTGGCAAGGCGGAAACTTGTAGAGGCAGGATATACGGTGCAGGAAATCATGTATCTCAGTATGTCCCTTTTATACCAGGCCCGTGCAGTTAATATGTTAAAAAAGGACGGGCTGACAGTAGAACGGATGGCAGTAGAGACGTGCATGCTGTTCCTTGAAGGGAACGGGGAATACCTGGATGTGGCAGGAGATTTCTGCAGGCAGCTTTTAGATGATTACCGTTACTTTCATGTACGGCTTGAGGATACCACCAGTATCTTTGACAGGCTCTATCAGTTGCTGAAGGTGGAGAATGCACAGACATACCAGCTGCTGCTTTCCTGCGACAGAAATGAAGAAAGGCATAGCAGGTGGTTTCGGATCGACCTGACAGATCCCAAATGGCAGGAATTGTATTTCCGGATAGATGAAAACAGCTTCAGAAGATGGATATTTGAAGCTTTAAGTCTGGAACAGTATGGGAAAGAAAAAATGGAACAGTACCTTTCTGTATATCAGGAACTGACCGGAGAAAGCTTTTTGAAGTATTTCTGGAATATGGGGAATTATCATCTGAACTGCATATTCTCTAAAATGGCGGAACTGGAGATGATATGTCCACTTAGCCTGCTGAAGGAATATCTGTCAGAACGCCGTTCTGATCAGGAACAAACGGATAAGAAGTGGGAGAATATGGCGGATTACCTGAAAACCTATATGGAAGGGCTGCAGACGCCGAAAGCGGTAGAGATGCTGTTTTTGACTGCAGAGGAAATTGGGATTTCCGATCAGGGATTGTTTGCGGTAGAAGATTTGTTATTGGAGAGTGTCGGGATGGAAGACGGCTGTAAAAGAAGTTATTACGTTAGTTACGGTTCTTCTGCCTCTTTTAAATTTTCCAGAATTGACCTGATATGCCCGTTCCTTAGTATGGAAGAGCACCGGAAGCTTTTTTATATCATAGAACGCCATATTTTTGTGAATTATCCGGACAAATACCTTTCTTTTCTAATCGGGGTGCTTTCAAAAGAGGATCATCTGCTTTGGTTCCCCAAGGAAGAAGCAAGAGAGGTTTTTCTGGCGCTTACAGAAACAGCATGTCAGCAGAAGCAGTTGGAAAATCTGCGCAAAATTTATCTGACAGGGGAAGAACTGGACGAGTTTAATTTAAAAAGGAAGGAAAGAGAAAAACGGCGTCTTTTGCTGGAGCAGAAAAGAAAAACAGATGCCATACGAAAAGATTTCACCCGGCAGGTGGCAGAGATTAGAAATACTGACAGGCATTTTCCCGGGCTGTATGATTATGTGCAGGAATATAGTTATGAGAGTGACGAGAAAAAAGAGAAACGTTATATCACAAAGAGATACCTGTGCAGTTTGTTTCGGGGGAATCCAGGCATGCTTTTGGAACGGAAAGAAGCAGGGAGCCTGTGCGGGCTGCTTAAGTTCCTGTTTATGAAAGAAGAGCTTACTTTTGCTGAGATGAAATGGATACTGGGTTTTGTGGAAGTGAAGGAGAACCGAAAGGAGGCGGCATAGGATGCGGTTTTGTGATACGATTTTAAAACATGTAATGCTAAAAAAGGAGATGGAGAAGGCTTTTGTGCCGGATTCCTTACTGAAGGATTATAAGGAAGAGGAGTTATTGAACCTAAGCAAAGAAATCAATCAGGTGGAGGCAGGAGGGCAGATTGCGAAACTAAGCCAGGAGGCAGTGGAATACCTAGTGAAGGATCAGGGCTTCCTGCCCTTCCTGGTACGGCTGTCGCAGGAGGAATGCTACGATCCGGTAAGAATCATCGGTTTCTTATCCAATGCGGGAGATGCGCTTTTATCGGAAGAATACGGTTATGAAAAGATCCTTGCTGTATTGGCAGACGGTGAGGTTGAGCCGAACAGGACCTATACCTATCTAAAATACTTTTCTTCGGTGGCGCTTACGGAAGAGGAAAAAGGATATCTGATGCTGGGATTAAATACTTTGGATGAGTGCGGCAAGTTTTCCATTGGCGACCTGACGGAGGAAGAGCGCAGGCTTTTGGCAGAGCCGATGATATCCGGTGGATTTTTAAGGGAGATGGTCCAGGACCGTGGCTTTTGGAAACGGTTGCTTAATCCGGGATATTATAACCTGATAAAGGATTTGTCCGGCAGGTCAGGGCGGCATGTATGCCTGATGCAGAAGCAGGAAAAAGTATTGTGGGAGCATGCGGAAGTCATCCATGCGGGGCTTAACAAAATCCTGAAGCGGATTTCCACGGAGTCGATAAGGATTTTTCTGAGGCAGTGGCTTGAGAATGAGGCACTGGTGTATGACCTGAACAGGTTAAAGCATCTGCTTTTGAAAGTGCCGCCGGATAAGGAACTGACATTTATGAAAAACAGGGTTTCCTATTTGAGCTTCCTTTATGGGGATATCTTAGAAGGCGTGAATGTGGAGCATCTGTCAAAAGGCCAGAGTAACCTGCTGGTTTATGGAATCACTCATAAGAAAAAGCATTTCCTTTCTGTGGTAAAGGAAAATTTCCATGATTTTACTTACTGCGGCTGGCAGAATCTTTTGCTGGATCAGGATACATATGAGCGGTTTCTGAATATCAATGCGCTGAATTCCCGGAATCTAAAAGAGTGCGCAAGGCTTCATGCCCTTTCAGATGAAAAGAAGCAGGTCTTAACCTGGGAGCAGTATACCTTTGAGGAGATCAAATTCATTGCCACGGAAGATATTTTATATGTGAAGCTGTACCACCGGCTGGGGGATTTAAAGATTGATAGCCGTCTGCGGGTCATCAGGGAGATGATAGGAAGGAAGTGCCTGTTGGAGGGCATGGCGGGAGAACGGCTTGATAAGCTTGGGATGATGCTAAAAGAGAAACCGGTTTCCCGGTGGATTGCCGAAGATCTGGGGCATGTGGAAGACCTGTCCTATCAGCAGGCGGTTAACCTTCTGTGCGTATGGGATGAGGCAGAGCGTTTTATTCCGGAAATCCATACGGGATATCATGCAGACTTTCTTGTATATAACCTGGAAAAATTACAGGATATCCCTGATTTTAAGACAGCGGCAGAGCGGATGCCGGAAATCGACGGAAGATGGAAGCAGCTGAATAGAGTCCTGAAGATCGGGGAAGACTTTTTGCTCAAAAACCGGGAGGGGTTCATGCGTTTCTTATGCGAAGGCGGCGCAGAGATTTTCTATGCATTCTTATCCGGAGTACTGGATACGGAAAGAGAAAAAGCCAGGCGTCTTTGCATTGCAGAGATTGCCGGACGGTTCCGGGAAGTGAAGTACTATAAAAATGACCTGGAACGGGAGATCGCGCTGCGTCTTCCAAAAGAGGTACAGCAGCTTTGGATGAAGAATATGGAAGTGAAAAAGAAGCCCATGAAGTTGTGGGAAGAGGACCGTTTGCTGCCGGTCATGCAGATCGGGGAAGTACTTGGCCATACCTGCCTTTCCTATCGGGACGGGGAATATAAAAGCTGTCTTTTATCCTGTTTTGATGCGAATAAAAAGGTGCTGTTCCTTTCTTTTGACGGCGTACTCGGATTCCGGGCAATCATCCGCCTCACCAAAGGGACATTTTACAGAACAGAGGGGAAACGGCAGGGACTGCAGTTCGCAGACCTCACCCAGGAGGATACAAGGGAGGGGGCAGAGAAAGTTAGGAAGGAACATCTGACCTTGTTTTTGGAACGTCCATATTTTAAAGGGATTTCAGAGGATAAAGAAAAAGAAGCGGTCTGGCTGGTCGTGGAGGCGCTGAAAAAGAAAGCAAAACAGTTACATGCGGAGCTGGTTTTAAGTGATACCTATAAAAGGTTTGCGCTGGAGGAAAAACAGTTTATCCATGCAAAGTATTATATGTATATTTCTGAATCTAAGAATGGGGAGCAGTATCTGGACAGCCTAGGCGGTATGGCTGGTGCAAGGAGGGAAGGCAGTTATAAGGAAGGATATTTCCTTATTCATGAATCTTTCGTAAATCTGCAGATTGATAAACAGAAATAGAAGCAGGAGATCATAGATGAGTGAGGATGTAATTTTATGTCAGAAAGAAATCCGGCGTTTGCGGTGTGTGGTAAGGACCTATGAATCACAGATGCGGGAACTGGAAAAGTACCTGGAGCAGATGGAGGAAGATCTGGTGCCAGGGGATGAGGCACGTCAGACTGTCAGGGAGATTTCTGAAATCTGGCAAAGGATACAGGAAGAGTAAAGGAAGGAGATACTTATGCCGAAATTTATGGAGATTGATTTGCTGGTCAGCTTAGAAAAAATCATGAAAAAGAATACCCGGAGCTATCAGGGAGATTTCGCATATGACAGGAAAGATCTTGAAGAAGCGGCAGCCAAAGCGGATACGCTGCCTCTTAGGGAGCGGACGTATCTGTGGATGTCCCGCCGCTGCGGAACTTGGTGCCTGAAAGAAGGTCGGGTATTTTTAAAGCCGACGGGGGCGCATCATATCTGGACTTACTATGGTGATGGGAGAAATGAGAGGATTTTAGCTTATGCCGTAGAAGTGACAGGCCTGGAAGACGGAAAGGTGATCGGAAACCTGTACCCGCTTGATTACCGGGAGCATGTGGAACTGGTGAAAAGAATGTCAGTACCGGCAGATCAGGTTAGGATTGTTTATGAGAAAGGGGCGTATTTCCAGGACTTAGACAAGCGTGTTCATAAGGGAGAGCATAAACTATTCGGTAAATTCTTATATTCTGAATATGTGCCAAATGACAGCAGAGCGCTGGAAACTGTCCTGCGGCAGGAAGAATGGAAAAGAATGAAAATGCGGTGTGGAAAGGTTGAGAACCATATCCGGAATATCCGTAAAAGCGCCGCATAGATAACGGAATGGATTCTTTCTGCGGGATACAGCAGCCTCCAAAAGGCTGTTGTGTCCGTTGGTTAAGGAGCAAGGGATGAAAAAATGATTACGTTCCAGCTTGTAAAGGGTAGATGTTTTGAGTATAATTAATTTAAGAAATGCAGGGTGTAAATAGCAGGAAGGAATGATGCTATGGCAGAGAAAGACATTGCGGAGAAGACGTTAGAAGCCTACAATGATGTGTTTGCTGACATTATCAATGTATTGCTTTTTAATGGCGAGCAACAGGTTAAAGAGGATGAATTGGAAGAAGAGAGTCCAAATTCCAGTTATAAAGCAGATGGGAAATTACATGCACAGGAAAGGGATGTTGCTAAATATTGGCGCAAAGGACTTGTACGGATTGCATTATATGGTTTGGAAAACCAGACGGATATAGACAGTGATATGCCGCTGCGGCTATTTTCTTATGATGGGGCGGCTTACAGGGGACAGCTTCTTGCAGATAAGGAGATGAGAGAAAAGACAGGAAAGGCCGCACTGAGGTATCCTGTAGTGACACTGGTTTTGTATTTTGGATATCAGAAACATTGGAAAACGCCTAGGACACTGTATGACTGTCTTGATATTCCGGAAGAAATAAAGCCGTATGTAAATGATTATCGCATGAATTTGTATGAGATCGCATATCTATCTGATGAACAGGTGCAGATGTTTACAAGTGATTTCAAGATCGTGGCGGATTATTTTGTGCAGATGCGGAAGAACAGGAATTATATAGCGCCGGAGACTACGATTAATCATGTGCATGAACTATTGCAGTTGATGTCAGTTATGACACGTGATAACCGTTTTGAGGACGTGTATAGTTCGGATATGGAAAGGAGACCAACGAACATGTGTGAAGTATTAGACCGCGTAGAGAACAGAGGAATCCAGAAGGGGATAGAAAAAGGGATAGCGCAAGGTGAGGATACAATTTTATCTTTGATGAAATATTTGTTGTCAAATGGTCGGCTGGAGGATGCCAGAAGAGCAACCGAAGACGAGGCTTATAGAAGTAAGCTCCTAGATGAGATTTCACTTCAAAAATGATTTTAGAGGACGTGCTTTTGATGTGTAATTTGAGTAAAGGGATAGAAGAAAATGGATTTAAAATGGGAATTTTATTGTCTATCCAAAATCTGATGGAAAGTATGGGGTGGAGTGCAGAGCAGGCAATGAAAGCACTTCGGATTCCAGAGCCTGAGCAGATCCAATTTGTTATTGGGCTGAAAAATAGTGGGGATTTTGATAGCAATTAAATGTTTGACGTAGAGCGAATGAAGTAGTGTAAAGAAAAGGCATGGAGAGTTGATTAGGGTTCTTTCTCATGTTTGGATACGCTGTCATGTTCATTTTTGATGGAATATTAGATTTCCAGCAAAATCTGAAATATTGGCAGAGATGAAATATCCAAAGTTAAGAAAGAACCTTGATTAGGTTTCCATGCTTTTTTCTGTGTTCCGGTGTTGTTGATTGAGTTCTTTTTGCTTTGTCCTGCCTAACAGGTAATCTGTGGAGCAGCCATAATATTCAGCCAGTGCAATCAGGATATCAAGGGGAAGTTTTCTGGTTCCGTTTTCATAGTGTGAATATGTCCGCTGGCTGATGCCAAGGTAATCCGCCAGTTCTTTCTGCTTGATATCGGAATCTTCCCGCAAACCTTTAATGCGTGTAATATCTACCGTAGCCATATTTTTGCCCTCCTAATAAAGCATTATATGCAGAACAGATTGGACTATTTGGTTTTGGAACAATATGGACTAACAAATAGTAAAGAAAAAGTCTGATATCTTAAAAAGCTACTGGAAGTTTCCCGCCAGTAGCCTTTTTCTAATCATTTTTATTTGCAGATGGTATGTATTCTAATAAATCTTCAATACGGCAATCAAGCGCAGAACAGATTCTTGCCAGAACAACAATGTCAAGCCTTGAGATTTCGTTCCTGCAGTAGTGGTTGATCTGGGTTCTTTGCATTTCTGCACGATGTGCCAGTTTGTTTTTGCTAAGATTCCGTTGCTTTAGCAGCTCATCCAGTTTTACTTTTACGTAGCCATAATTCTTTGTTTCCATGATATACCCCTTTTCGAAAAATATTTAATAATTACAGTGTAAGAAATCTGATGTAGAAATATAAGCTCCGATAAATCAGATTAGATTTCTTGCACACGGAACATACATTTCCCTGATAGGTTATAGGATGAAACTTCCCGGCCTCTCTTATTTTGAAGTTTGTATGCAGAATGGCGTTGTCTGATGATGTCGAAAAAGAGTATTATTTGTAGGGAGAAATATGTTGACAGCCATAGCAGGGGAAATCTAAGATAGAAATGTAAGTTCTTAAAAGTCTGATTTGACTTCTTGCACATCATAAAATCAAAGGAGGAAACCACATGGAACAAATTATGAAAAAAATGATGGACATGGGTATGAGGCAATTCATGGATGAGAGTCGAAAAGAACTTGGTATGTCAGATGAAACTTATTTGAAGGATTGTAAGGACGAGAGGGAACTTGACGAGAGGTTTATGGAATTAGAGATGGAAAGGAAGCAGAGGATGCTGGTAAACGATTATATTGCCTGCATGCAGACAGCGCATAATCGGTATGAGGACATTTGTTATGTGGCCGGTGTCTTAGATGCTGTTAAGATGCTGAACCGGCTAGGGGTATTGACCGGGATTCAGGTATCTGAGGAAAAGCGGCAGAATGTTTTGGGGATCTGTCATATTTAAAAATAATTAGTAAGATCTTGGCTTGGGAAAAATTTGTGGAATGGTATTGAATGATTGAAATGCAAATTCAGGAAATTTTCTGACAGAAATCACAAGAGCCTTTTCGGTCATGGCCAGGAACTGAGAAATAGAAAGAGATACGAAAAAATCTGATTGGGGAAAGAAGCGGGCATGGCAGCTGTAAAAGATTGCCATGCCTGTTCTATGCAGATGGAGGAGCTGTTTCGCTCTTTTCCTTTGTCCGTCCCAGCAGATAGTCTGTGGAACAACCGTAAAAATCTGCCAATGCGACCAGGACATCAAGGGGAATTTTTCTGGTTCCATTTTCATAATGCGAGTATGCCCGCTGGCTGAGGTTAAGAATCTTTGCCAGTTCTTTTTGGCTTAGATCATGGTCTTCTCTTAAGTCCTTTATATGCTTTATATCAATTCCCAACATTTTATACCTCCATGAGATTATTATATGTAGAACAAAATGGACTATTGAAAAAGAGAACAAAATGGGCTATGATTTTTAATGTTTTCATGTAAGGCAATGATTGGAGGAATCAGGAAAATGAAGAAAGGGAAATGGAGCTTTATAGGTATCCTGCTGATCTTAGGAGCTGTGGGTGTGTTCCGCTATGGAGTGCAGGAATTGGAGAAATGGAAAGAAAGCCATTCAGGAATTCCGGATGCAGTCAGCAGTGTCTCCAGCAATCACTGGCAGTATTTAAAAGTAGTGGCAAACAGCAGCAGGATTGACGATAAGGAGGCGTTTGCCCGTAAGGTGATCCAGATGTGCCGGGAAAATTCCTTCCATTCGATTCGGTTTTCTACGGATATAAACGGGTATCCGTCAGGGGTAGACATTACAGTATATTTAAACCGGAAGGACTTGGAAAAAGGCGAGGCGGTTTGTGAGATTGAGTTTCGTACCGAAGGGTATAGGGAAGGCTGTGATATTAAAAATGATGTAGAACAATTTCATCTTTATCTGGACGGGACGGAAATTGATTTTATCATTGAAGATTCAGAGGCTTGTGATTCTGCAGAACATTGGCAATATTCCGGGCAGACAGAATGAAAAGAAACAGGGTACGGATACTATGGTAATGATGTTGCATTTTGAATAAGGGAATCTTATAATAAGAGTTATAAACGGATTAGGAGAATCATTCAGATGTTTTTTATCATGGGAATTACCCAGGGAAGAAAGAGTTTTGACTATAACCAGATGATGGTTTGTGAGCATTGCGGCTCTTATGGAAGATATCAGGTGTACATGACTTACATGTGTCTGTCGTTATTCTTTATTCCCTGTTTGAAATGGGACAGGCAGTACTACGTACAGAGTACATGCTGCAATACGGTTTATTCTCTTGCACCGGAGATTGGGAAGCGGATCGCAAGGGGAGACAATATAGAAATCCGGCCGGAACACCTGACACGGGTACAAGCGGGATACAAAAGCAGAGTCAAAAGATGCAGTAACTGTGGGTTTGAGACACAAGAAGAGTTTGAATACTGCCCGAAATGTGGAAGGAGATTTTGATTATGGGTACATTAGTGATTTATTTTTCGCAGACAGGAACAACCAGAGCAGCCGCTGAAAAAATTGCAGAGGTAAAAAAGGCTGATTTAGTAGAAATCCGGCCAGAGAGACCTTATGAGTAAAGACTGTACTGACATCTTTAAAAGAGATATTTACGAAAGCACGTCCAGAGCTTGCAATGGAGATGCCGGATATACAAAAATATGACCGTATTCTGATCGGGTGCCCGGTTTGGTGCGGATTGGCGCCAAATGTAATCTTGACGCTGTTAGACATCCTGAATTTAAACGGAAAGCATGCGGCTGTATTTACCACAAGCGGCGCGACAAAGCCGATGAAACTTGCCGTAAAGTTGAAAAAAACATATCCGGAGATTAAATGGCATAAGCCGCTAAATGCGAATGATATGTCAGAGGATGAGATCAGGAACTGGATGTAAGACGGAAGGCTTTCATCAAAACCTTAATCTGAAGAGCTGAGAGAGGGTAAGGAATCATGGTAAAACAGATTGTAAGAGATGTGTTCTTCCTGGGACAGAAATCGGAACCGGCAACCAAGGATGACCTGCAAGTGGGAAGAGACCTGCAGGATACATTAAATGCCAACCGCGGCCGCTGCGTCGGCATGGCTGCCAATATGATCGGTGTGAAGAAAAATATTATCATCGTAAACATGGGAGTGATTGACCTTGTGATGTTCAATCCGGTGCTGGTTAGGGGAAGCGGTCTTTATGAAACCGAGGAAGGGTGCCTGTCTCTTGACGGGGTTCGTAAAACGAACCGCTATCAGGAGATTGAGGTGGAATACTTAGATTTTAACTGGAAAAACAGAAACTAAAGCTGAAAGACTGGCCTGCGCAGATCGTGCAGCATGAAATAGACCATCTTTCCGGGAGGGTGATATAGTTATGGGATATCGGATACAGACTGTTCAGGGTGACATTACAAAAGTGGATGATCTGGAAGCGATCGTAAATGCGGCAAACAACAGCCTGCTTGGCGGCGGGGGCGTAGACGGGGCGATCCACCGTGCGGCCGGGAGCGGGCTTTTGGCAGAATGCAGGACGCTTCATGGCTGTAATACGGGCGAGGCAAAGCTTACTGGTGCTTATCATTTGCCATGCAAGTACGTGATCCATACAGTAGGACCTGTCTGGCATGGCGGACAGAAAGGAGAAGAACAGCTTCTTGAAAATGCGTATAGGAATTCCCTTAAGGTGGCAGTGGATCATGGGATTCGGACAATCGCATTCCCTTCCATCTCAACAGGAGTATATAGTTATCCGGTAGATCAGGCTGCACTTGTGGCAGTCCGAACGGTTCGTAAATTCTGTGAGGAACAGATGGACAAAATTGACGTTGTGAGATTTGTTCTGTTTGACCCGGAAACCCTTGCTGCATATGATCATGCGGTTTGGGAAACAGAAATGGATAAATAAAAAAACACAGAACATACAACATATAGACATATTTCTCTTGACTACAACTATATATTGTGTTAATGTATAAATGGATTAGATTTTTGTGCATGAGTATTCTTAAAATGCAGCAGTAAGTGTATTTGTTCCAGAAGATGACTGGGAGATAAATTTAAGGCTTAAGCCTCATAAACGACAGAAAGACATCAAAGATTCAGAATGGGTTTTTGGTGTCTTTTTTTGCGTTTTAGGATTGCCCTGCAAATAAACAGGAAGGAGGAGCATGCTAATCCGAATGAATGGTACCGGTAAATGCAGAATGAAAAGGCGGATAACAGTAAAGATTTTGAATCTATACAGAAGAAGGGGGAGAGGCTCCTTCTTTTTCTATGTATTGGTATCCGCCGGGATATCAGTACCTGTATGTCCGTGAAAGGAAAGGAGTATATATGGTTGATCTATTTGCTGATGTTCCTGAAGAAATGATTGAGAATACTTTACAGACCATTCGGAGGAACCTTGACCGGGTAGGTTTATATGGCGGCCATACGCTGCGGAAGCATACAGATATCCAACTCTTGTCATTAAAGTCCAGACTGACAAAAGAAGATATCCGCTATGCAACGTCCTATTGGGATGTGGAAGTCGCTAATGCAGTCGTAAGCGGGATTATGCATAAGTTTTTTGACTCCAGTATTACAGCATGGCTGAAATGCAGCGGCAGCGACTGGATTTCTCTGATTGGACAGTTCCCTAGGACAGTAGGCTATGGATTCCAAAGAGGCGAGGAGAAGCTGGAAGAAAATTTAAGGAAAGCCTGCCTGGTGCTTGTAAAAGATGAAGATGCAGACTGGGGCTTCCGGATACTGACCAGTTATCCCATGTTTGAAAGACAGGAGAGGCGGCGTGGTTAGGAAAATGAAGCTGTTTGTGTTGATGGCGGGCAGATACGACATTGTCCGGGGCGCCAAAATCTGCTTTCATCTGGATGTGGAAAAGAACCTGTACGTTGCTTCCTGCGACCGTAAGGATTTTGGGATTGTAAAGTTCTTAAAGGATGGAAGCAAAAAAGAACTGCAGATGCTTGGCGCGGAGTTTACTGGTGTTGTATTGCATACGGACTTAGATCAGTATCTGACAGAAGTATTGGTAAAGGCGAAGGAAAAAGCGGCGTGATGAGAAGGAAAGGGTTTGTGTGTTTATGCATGTACGCCTGGAGGTGGAAAAATGATTGGAAACAGGAAAGGAAGAAAAAGGAGCAGGAAACTTTTGGAATGGATCTGTAGATACAGTGGGTACTGGCATCTGATCTGTACGCCGGGTGACGAACATCTGAATATGATGATGGCAAGAAATATTATCAAATGTCTCGCCAGAAATGGATTGTATGAATTCATTTTTGTATTTTTAACCGTCCACAGGGATGAGGAATTCATAAAGAGTATGCTGTCATTTATCAGCTTGGATCTGCTGCTTGATGAGGTTAAGCATAACGGGATGGATGGACTTATCCGGCTGCTTGATGAACATTTGCGGTAGTATATGCTCAGGGCAGCGCTAGAAAAATTTTCTGTTTGTAACCAGAAGATATGCCGGGCACGGTCATCCGTAAAGGAGGTGTGCGGTGTCGATTTGGAATGAAGACAGCGGATATTATTGTTTACTGATTGCAATCTTCTGTGATGTGGATGCGACAGAGGCAAAACTGATCTACAAATATGGGCCGGGACATCCGATCAGTAAAAGGATTTTCAGTAAAAAAATAAGGATTGAAGGTGCAAAAGATATGGAAAAGGAGACGATGGGAAATGTAATGTACCGGATGCGGAAAGCAGGATATACGCTGGAGGAGATAGCAAATGCATTCGGCTGCTATCCGTCTACAGTAAAAAGAAGGATCGAAAGGGCAAAGAACAAGGAGGCGTAGCAAAATGATGGTGCAGGCAAAACCGCCCGAAACATGGGAGCAGGAATTTGCCCGGCTGTCCTATGAGTGGGAGAAAATATATGCTTACGGGGATGCCGCCAGCATGTGTACGGATGGAATTCTCCTAAACCGGATACGGATTGAGCTTTTGGGGATTGAGAAAAAGATTAACGGTCCAGATGATGACAGGCGGCTGAAAATCCCGCCAAAGGTTCAGGAAAGCTTCATGGCATGTGCAGAAAAAATCCGGGCACAGGCACAAAGCGCTGTACAGGAATATCTGGCAATGGAAGAATATCGGTATATGCAGGCTGTGCTGCCGAAGATGACACCAAAGCAAAAGCGGGATACCCATGCATTAGAAGTTTCCGGTAAAGTAATGGGGCTGGAGGATGCGCTTGCAGAAGACAATCTGGTAGTTTTAAGGGAATATGGAAGTCCCGGCATGCTGACAGAACTGATTGTAGAAACAGCAAAAAAGCTGCAGAATCTACCTTTAAAGCCGGCAGCGGTTTCTGAAAAAAAGCAGGAGGATATGCAGGAAGACTGGCAGGTGGAAGGGCAGATGAGTATTTATGATCTGGCAGTTACATAAGAGAGGGAAAGGAGAAAACGAATGGTAGACCAGAGTAAAATTGCGGAAATTTTTAATGATTTTATGTCCCTTTACTTAGGGAGGGAACAGACAGGGATTGAGGAACTCTGTAAGAGGCACGATTATCACCGGATGCTGATGGGGCTTCTTTCAAATCTGGACGAGGCAGCAAAAATACCAGTTCCGGTAGTGATGAAAGAGTGTTATGAGGTATATAAAAAATACCGGAACAGGGAAATGACGGAGCCGGACTATGAAGATTTGATGGAAGAGACCAGGAAGCTTTCGGAGAAATGGAAATCCAATAAATGGTGTACCCGGGTCATTGTAGAGCTGTTAGGGCTTCTGGAGGAAGATGACAGGGAACGCAAAAGGATTGCAGAAGAAGTAGAACGGGAAATGGAAGAGGAAATGAGGCGGCAGAGGGAAGCGGCATAAACTAACGGAGAGTCAGAAGGCTCTCCATTTTGTTATACCGTGTGCAGAAAATACTGTCGGCAGCAGTGGTCCTGTCTTGGATATGGAGCAGGGCATTGTCGGTGGAGACTTCTGAAATGGAAGATAGGATAAGGAGGAAGTAGAAGTGTATGAAGCAATGATAAATAATACGGGAGAATTAAATGCGATGGCAGTTCATCTTAGAATCTCACAGAATTTTTCAGAACTGAGGGCATTAGCGGCTCAGTGGCTGGTGCCCGAGCAGGATGTGGAGGATTTTATCAAAGGGAAGAGGTTTCAGCTTGCAGAGATCCCGCTGTCTGAAAAGGATTATACTTCCGCAGCAGAAAAGCTACAGGAGGAGATGTGGCTGATGAAGGACAAGCTTTTTACAGATATTGTAGGCCGGTATCTGATGAAGAAGGCGGCAAAAGACCCTCTGTTTGAAAGTCAGGTACTGAAAAAGCAGAAAACCCTTCAGAAATGTATGAACTATGTTATGGAGCAGGCTTATCAGATCGCAGAAAAAGAGCA
Organism: Lachnospiraceae bacterium; assembly: GCA_910575555.1. Lineage (GTDB taxonomy): Bacteria > Bacillota > Clostridia > Lachnospirales > Lachnospiraceae > Petralouisia. The sequence continues at coordinate 53,575 of CAJTFX010000008.1, forward strand.
CGATATCAGATTTGGCGGAGAAAAGAATCCAAACCGCCGTGCGGATGATGCACACCGGTCTATCGGTATGGGAATATCAGAGACGCAGGTATATCAGTGGGCGGATGCGTATTATGCCCTGGATGATGAGGCTGAGGAGGCGAAAGCGAAAAAAGCAGAAAAGAAAAAACGGCTGAATTCTTTGAAAAAGAAAGAGGAACGTAAAAAAAATAGCGCTTTATCCGGGAATCCTCCGGTAAAAGGTGTATCGGAAGAGAAAATAGAAAAGAACGCAGAAAAAGATGAAGAGAAGCCGGAAAAGGCATCTGAAGCAAAAGGGCAGGCTAAAGGAGTAAAAAAATCGGTAGAAAAGCCAATCCAGATGTCTCTGTTTGACATGCTGGCAGATAATGGTGAAGAAAAGATTGTGGAGGAAAGCCATGAAAGCATTTAAAGGATTCTGCAAGGATCTGACCTGCCGTGGTTTTCAGTTCAGTGAGACAGCAGTGAACCAGACAGAGAAAGCAGACTGTGCAAAGAATGGGTTTCATTGTGCGGAGAATCCATTGGACTGTTTTAACTATTATTCTAATTGGCGCAATTCTGTTTATTATGAGGTGGATGCGTTTGGAGACCTTGATGAGGATGCGGTAGACAGCAAGATCTCCTGCACAGAAATGCGGTTGATCCGCAGGCTTTCGTTGGAGCAGATGCTTTTCGAGGCAGCAGTCTACATGGTAGAACATCCCAAACGCCTGTGTAATTACAGGGTAAGCCAAGAAACAGGTACAGCCAGTGATGGATTTGGGATAGTCCGCGGAAAAAATCCAAGGGCAGCTGGGAAAACAGGAGAAGTATTGCTAATCCTGAAGGAAGAGCAGGACAGCCCTGATATTGAGGAGATTGCGTTAATAAAAATTGACGGGAAACGCTATCACCCGGGCAGGTTTTATAACGCTTATGGAAAATATGAAGGAAAGAGGCAGGTATGAAGAAAAAAGAATTAATGGCACTGACGCCGGCTAATTTGACATCATATATAAGAATGATGGCAAAAAAAGAAGATCCTGAAAGAAGCTTTTTGTGTGGTACAACAGGGAAGATCTATCATTTTAAACTATGTATGCGTGCGAAAATTGAAAAAGGATATTTAATCGTTTCTATTTATTTTGCAGAATATGTTCGGGCAGATGCAAGGAATCCGGCTTATGTGGTGTATTTTGATAAAAAAGAGGATGATTTTATTACCTTTGAGACGGACAGTGGAAGATGGAGAAAATCCATGCTGCATAATCTTGACGGCACAAGATATATGTATGATCCAAAAACGTGTATTAGTAAGAAAGATAGAAAAATAATTTCAGGATACTTAGGTACAGAGGATGGAACTTACAGAGATGTGCGAGGGTATCAGGAGAAAATACGAGAGCAGCAGCTTGCTGCCCGATATAAGAAGAAAACAGATGTATGGGATGAAACCATGAAGGCAGTGCCAGGACTGCCGAAGGACTGGACGCGTTGGCTTTTAAGAAATGCCGTCTCTGAACACTATATTTTCTATAAATATAAGAGAGGCGGGGCAACGGAAGGATACTGCACCCACTGCCAAAAAACGGTGGCGATCAAAAATCCAAAGTATAACAAGCTAGGTGTCTGCAGCAGATGTGGGCAGAAAATTCAGTTTAAGTCAGTAGACAAAGCGGGTTCTTTTTGGACAAAATATGATGCGGCATATTTGATTCAGCGTTGTAAGATCGGGATTGTTTTAAGACAGTTTGAGGTATGCATGACCCTTGATAAAAGAGAATTCCAAAGACCAGGAGTTTATTTCAATGAAACGCGACGCTTTCTTTATGACGGCCAATTCCATGAGGATGAATATTATTATGGGATTTTTAAGAACAGAGATGTACGCTGGATTGCTGGTGAAAGTGACTGCCGGAGAGTGGGGTTCTATTATTATTATTTTCCGCCGACACAAGGAAAAGTATATCCCAGGACATTGCCTGATCTGGGACGGAAAGAGTTAAAAGAGACCGGATTAATCCAGTATATTCAAAATCATTCTGTTTTAAATCCCCGTAGATATCTTAATACATGGAGAAAGATTCCAGTATTGGAGCAGATTTCAAAAGCAGAGCTTAAAAGCCTTTCAGAAGAATTGATAAAAAATCCCGAGAAATTAGTCTGGAGAGATTCAAAAGGAGGACTGGCGAAAAAGCTGGAGATTGATAATGCCAGATTGAAAAGGTTAAGAAAATCAGACGGTAATATTCTTGTCTTATACTGGCTGCAGCAGGAGAAGAAAGAGAATATCTGCATGCCAGATGAGCTGATCAGGTGGTTTGTCGAAAATAGTATTGTCCCAAAGGATCTTGCATTTATTCATGACCGGATGAGTTACATACAGATAAAAAATTATCTTATACGCCAGGGGAAAGAGCAGGAAGACAATATCCCCCAGGTACTGACTACCTGGAAAGATTACCTTTCTATGGCAAAGCGGGTCAAAATGAATGTATATGACGAGATTGTATTCAGAGTTTCCAAGCTGTACCAGAGGCATAAGGAACTGGTGGAATATATCCAGAAGAACCAGTTGTCGGTAACGGCTGGAGAACTGGAAGAGGAATATCCATACATTAATGACATTCTTCCAAAGTTACAGAAGAAATACGAATACTCGAATAAGACATATACGATTCTTGCACCGAAATCTATCAAGGATATTCTGGAGGAAGGGCAGGCGCTGCATCACTGCATTGACAAGAAGAAGGAGTATTTTGAGCGTATCAATAATCAGGAGAGTTATATTCTGTTTCTGAGAAAGACGAAACAGCCGGCTCAGCCTTACTATACGTTGGAGGTAGAGCCGGGCGGTGTGATACGGCAGAAGCGCACAGAGTATGACCGCCAGAAAAAGGATATTGACAAGGCATCTGCATTTTTGCGGAAATGGCAGACGGTTATCCAAAAAAGGCTTACCAGAGAGGATGTTACACTGGCAGAAAAGAGCCGGGAAATCCGGGTAGAATCCTATGCCGAGATGCGGAAGAAAAAAGTGAAAATCAATGGCGGCCTCTTTAGGGGACAGTATCTTGCAGATGTTCTGGAAGCGGATTTGATGGAGATTCCAGATACAGTAAAAGAAGCGGCATAGAAGGAGCGAAAAGGTAGAAACAGAAATGGTTTAGGCCGGAGATGATTTAGTATGAATGTAAATTATAGGAAGGATGGAGAACGAATGATATGGTTGAGATGGCAGGGAAAGAGTATCTGCTGAAATTAAGAAAAGAGCAGGCTCATATGAGAGAAGAGATAATAAGACTGGTTACAGAGAAAGGCACACTTTCCTATCAGGAGATTTATCTTAAGATGGAGGAACAGTATCACAAATACTGCCCGTTTTCATATGAAAGAGATCGGATTCTGGAAGGTGTGATAAATAACGAGCTTGCAATTCTGGTAAACCGTAAAGAACTGGTAGAGATTGCGGTAGAGGCAGGCGCGGTATATTGTCTTGCCAGAGATGACGGCAGAAGGAAAATTGTCCATGCCGCATGAGAAAGAGGGAGGTTTATATGAGAAAAAAAGAAAACATGCTGTTTGAGTTGAAAGAGACCTGCAATTTCCTTGATGTGTTCGAGCATTGCTCTGAAGCACCGGATTCTTTAAGCTCAGGGGAATATCCGGATGCTCAGATCGGGCATATTCGCGCATATTGGAACCAGGATGGCTGGCAGGGGAGCTATTTCCCGTGCAGAGGGGAACTTTGGTCGAAAGCATTTCACCGGGAATCACAGGATATTTACCGTTGTCTGGTAACACAGCTTGATAATCTGGAATCCTTAAGAAAATTTTGTAAGGCCCATCCATCTTCATCTGTGAGTGAATATGAGTATGATTTTTTTATGAACGGGCATGTTGCAGACTACTGGATTAGGTTCATAACAAGGGAGAACGATTACAATTTGTATCTGAAGGGATTTACGAAAAACCATTAGGATATATGGATATCTAAAAAACAATGAAATGTGGAAAGGGAAAGAGAATCAATTTTTCTTTCCTTTTCTTTGAAAACAGTAAAGACGGTTGGTAAATAAGTTGCAATGAGTAAGAAAGGGAGAAAAATATGATGAATAGAAACGAATTTTTTAATTATATAGCTGAGAATGTGCGGATGTATCTGCCGTCATCCTTTGAAGATGCACAAGTATTGATTGAGGAAAGCATAAAAGAGAATGGGAGAAAGGTTCCGGCTCTTTTGATCATACGGCAGGGTGATAGTTCAATTCCGCGTATCCCGTTAGAAGAGATTTACAGCGATTACATGGCAGGGAACAGCCTTAATGCCTGTGTAAGGAAAGCTGCTGATCTGCGGGTTGCGTATGACAATTCGGAATGCTTATCTGATCTGGGTTATGTAAAAGATTATGAAAAGATAAAAGATAAATTAATGATAAAGCTTTGTGACCCGGAATTAAACCAGGAATGGCTTACTGATAAGGTTTACACATTGCATGGGGATTTTGCGGCTGTTTATTATGTGAAGATATTTGAGAATGAAGAGCAAACTTTCAGCATGCCTGTCAACAAACAGTTGATGGAGGATTGGAAAGTAACCATAAAGCAGATTCATGAGGATGCGCTCCTTTCAGAGAGGGCAAAACAGGCGTTTCTTTTTGAGATAGATGATTACATTTGTTGGATAACGACAGGTAATGGAATCATCAGAAATCTTTTAGATGGAAAAACAGAATGGCATCCGGAAATAGCGGAAACGCCGCTGCTGTGCCTGACGAATAGCAGTATGAAAAATGGTGCGTCTATGATTCTTCAGGAGGATCTTATGAAACAGGTAGGAGAGATCATAGGCTCTGATTTTTATGTGTTGCCGTCTTCCATTCATGAAACTTTACTTGTGCCCATAGGGATTATGGATGTATCGGGGTTATTTCAGATGGTGAAAGATGTGAATGAAACCGAGGTAGATCTAAGCGATCAATTATCAAATAAAGTGCAGTACTATGACCGTGCAAAAGGGATATTTGAAAATGCGGAAAGAAGAAACAAGGCAACATCCTTTATCATAATGAATGGAGAATTCTATATGGGACAAGGACCTGCGGCCGCATAAGAACATGTTCATGAAAAAGGGCTGCTTTTTAGGCAGTCAGAAAGATGAATTCAAATTTGGGATGTGTAATTTGGAAGAAAGGCGGATCATAAATTCCGTCTTTCTTTTAAAGTGAGTACAGAAAAAGTATTACGAGAGAGGAATATTATGGATGAATTTAACAGGATTATAGAATTTGCGATGAGAGAAGATGTGGAGCTGTATACCTCCATGCCTGCAGGCTGGAGAAGGATTATAGGCGCAATGACTGCGCCCCGCGGGAGCATGTGGATCTGCAATGGGAAATCACATTTTTCTGGGGAAAGAAAGACAGCCCTTTTGGTGAAAGAAGAGTGTCTGGAATAGTTTTTGGAAATGGAGTGGATACATTGAAGAAAGAGGAAACATATTTCCAGCAGTCCAACGGGCAGTTTGCCCTGTTTCAGCCGGAGTTCATCCGGGATGCCGACTGTACGAAAGACACGCCTGTTATCTATGGAGAACCGGATGCCCCTATATATGGAACCGGAAAAAGAATCAGGCCAAGGGTGCCAGGACGCAGGGACTCAAAGTATATGGAAAAAATTTTATTGAAGGAGTTGCTGCCGCTGGAAAGTTATGATTTGATCATTCTCCTGATTTCAGGAGGGAAGGACAGTATCGCCTGTTACTATAAATTGTTAGAGCTTGGCGTTCCGAAACAGAAGATAGAATTCTGGCATCATGATATTGACGGCGGGCATCCGGCAAGAAGGATGGACTGGCGCTGTACCTCCAGCTATATCCATGCTTTTTCAGAGGCAGAGCAGATACCGCTCAGGGTATCCTGGCGCAAAAACGGTTTCTTTGGAGAATTATACCGGATTGGCGCGTCAGAGCCGATTGAATGGCAGGAGCCGGATACACAGGAGGTGATACAGTGTCCCTTGTCAAAGAAGTATAAGGAGTGCCTTAAGCTGAAGAAAAAGTCGGCAGAAGATATGGAAAAGCAGCTGGAGCAGTTCGGGTACCGCATGAAATTTCCTATGAAAACCGGGGATTTAAGTAAGCGGTGGTGCTCGGCCTATTTAAAGATTATGGTGGCGGATACGGTGCTTCGGAATCTGGACAGCCTGGAGAATTTGGAAAAGATAGGAGGCAGACGGTTAAAATTTCCGGCAAAAGGAGGAACCCATCAGGGACGCTGGTGTAGCGGGAGTCTCAAAGCTTCCGTGCAGGACAGTGTGACGGCAAGCTTAGAGAAAACGAAAAAGGATACCCGGCTGCTGATCATATCCGGAGAGCGCAGAGGGGAATCGGCAGGGCGGAGTAAATACAACGAGATGGAAATCCACAGGACAAATGCAGAAGCAAAGGCGCACCGGATCGTACACCAGTGGCGTCCGGTCATTGATTATTCGGAAAAGGATGTCTGGGAGGTGTTAAAAAGGCATAAAGTCAACCCGCATCCCTGTTACCGCGCCGGATGGAACCGTTGCAGCTGTGCAATGTGCATCTTCTCCACGCCGACATTGTTTGCCGGCATCCGGGAGCTGTATCCGGAAGACTACAGCTTGTTGAGGCAGGATGAAGAGATACTGGGGTTTACGTTAGATAATAACTGTGATCTGGATACATTTGTGGGGAATGCAAAGTCCTGCGTTTACCATGGTGACCGGGAGGCAGTGTATAGTCTGATGACAGGGGAATTTTCCAGAGATTCCGTCTATGTAAAAGGTCAATGGATGTATCCGGCAGGAGCCTTCCACGGTGCGGAAGGCGGGCCCTGTTAATAAAAAACGAAATGGTGAAAGGTAGGAAAATATTATGAAGTTTGCAGAGAAAATATTTGAGAGGGCAACGGTAAAAGGAGTGGCGGATTACCTGTTATACGGCATGGTTCCGGACCGGGATGACCGCAGTTACAAAACACGCTTGGATGATGCAGAGATGATTTACGAAGAGGTTGCTAAACAATATGGTGAAGATGGAGCTTCCATACTGTTATCCGCAGCGAATGAGATGGTAAATGAAAATGCCAGCGTATATATGGAACTGGGATTGCAGGCAGGGTTCCTGATCATTGCTGATCTGTTCCAAAACATCTGCAGGGAAAGGACCCAGGCTATAAGCAGCACGGGTTCCGATGAACAAATGATACAAAAAGAACAGAATCAAGATACAGTTTCTGATATAGATTCAGATACGGCGTTTACCAGAACTCCGGACAATGGTATGGAGCCAGAACTCCGGCACGAAGTCCTTCAGCAATTTATCCGGAACCGGTTGGATACAGCTTTGGAAGATACGCTGCGGAAAGACCGTAAATATCAGGAATCAAAGCAGAAGGCCAAAGCAAAGGCTGAAAAGCTGGCCGAAGATATGTTTACGCAAGAGCAATGGAGTTTGATTGATGATGCCCTGGAAGAGAGTAATGCAAGCGCTTCCGAATATGGGCGAGCTGCTTATCAGCAGGGGCTGTTTGATGCCTTAGATTTTTTCAAAGACATACGATCAATGAAAGGAGACTCTATATGAATATGTCAGAAAACATGAAAGATACTTTAAAGCTGCAGCTTATTGGTACAGACTTTTGGTCACGTCCAGTCTATAAAGACCAGCATGGACAGTTATGGAAGGATGTTACATTAGGAAGCAATCAGCCAGATCTTTGCTCTGTAGTGGATAATGCATTTGATGGTGAGCCGGATATGCAAATCCGAAGACCATTTATTATTTTATTAAAGGAAGGGCAAGTTGATGAAATTAAACGGTTCCAATATCAAATGCTGGACAGATACAGATGTGATTGTGACTATTATCTTGGTTATGGTAACAGAAATTCTGACGTTCTTCCATTAAAAGATGAAAGGAAGCTTATAGAAGAGATGAAAAGAATCTGGCTTAGTTTTTCGGAGGAGGAAAAACCCAAATGGTTAACATGGGATCAGATTCTTGAATATGAAAAAGCAATGTGCTCCCCCAATTAGCACCAAGGCGGTTACTTTATCTACACGTCAATATTCTATAAACAAGGAGAGAAGCAGATGGAGAGAAGAATCAGGGAAGTGAAGCAGGAGACGATAGATGCATTTTATCCCAATCTGAATCTGGCTGCATTTTACAGGAAGGTAGCAGAGGAATTTCAGATGTCGGTAGAGGAAGGAGACGGGTTTGACTGCAGGAAAATACGGATTGCATCCAATATACAGGAACAGTGGTGCGGGCAGTTTGAAAAGGAATATGGAGAGGCGAGGCGTTGGGAGATCAATATGAGGCTGTGTATGTCCGGCCCGTGCGTGGAAAAGTATCTGCGGGAGAATGAAGTGGAGGTTGAGGAGGATTGGATTTGTAAAATAGAGTAAAAAAGTTAGACGGTCTGGCATTATGCCGGGCCGTCCTTTAATTATCAAAAATGGAAAAAATAAAAATTATTTACAGAAAATCAAAAAGTGGAACCTACTTATTACATGACACATGAAAACCTGAAATAAAATGCCACCTTACAGATGCAAGAATAAAAACCCGGACTTTGATTATGCCGGGCTTAATGGAAGTGTATAGTTGTTTAAAATATTATCAGATAACAAATTGGAAGTTTGGAGCAGTGTTTCTTTTGAAACGGTTGGCGCATGTTCATTTACTAAAATGAAAGAAAGGTTCATGTCCAAATTGTAAGGTCGATGTTCCATATAATACTGAAATACTAATGGTATTGAAGTGACAAAACTGATTTTATCTTCGGATGCCGTTTCTTTTGAAATTAATTGTAGAAGATTTGTTTCAAGTTCATGGTCAATCGTCGAAAAAGTGGTTTTCTGCAAAAAATGAAAGTACCAGCGATGAACGGGTCCATCTGTAAATTGCAAAATCATTTGATAAAAATCGGTACTGTTGCATGGCAAAAAAGAAAATTTATACGGAAATCCTGACAAAGCATGAGTTAATGCATCTATCATATGGCTGACAGTGGCAGGAACTGTTATTTTGTTTGGGTCATAACCACAGGCAGAAATCAATTCTTGTAAGGATACTCTGCTTTGCGAATTTGAAGCAATTTTGACCAAAGTATCTACAGTAGGCGGTGTATCCCGTTTTTTTGTGACTAATCGTGAGAGATGCTCCTTGCTTAATTGGGCGTCCTGAGCAAAGCTTTTTTGTGTGCGGTTTCCAAGAGCTTTTTTAATGAGCATGGAAAGCGCTGATTTATCAAACTGATTGTCCATAACAAAACCTCCATTCCAACTATATCATGTGAAAATGGAACAATCAATCAGAGTTTTGGATAAAATATAAAAGAAATTAAAATTGAATTAATATATAATGATTATATCAATAATAATTGACATATAAAAGAAGAAGTGTGTATAATGTAGATACAGTAAAAGAAAGGGGAGGGTAATTTGAAGGCTTATGAGGTTGGAAAAGTAAGATATGATGGAAAAGTTTATTTTTTGATCCGACGTATAGAAGATGCCAGTATCTGCATATATCCGACAAAATATTTGAAACATAAAACAACTTCTAATCGCTCCCCCAATACGGTAAAGCGGATTGCGTTTTCTTTATCCTATTTTATGGGGTATCTGAAGGAACAGGGGAGACAGTTTGAAGATGTTTATCAGATGACTTACAGTGCGCAGATGGAGTTTTTTCAGAACTTTCTTTATTGGATTAAAGGGGGAAAGCATATTTCCGGTGAATTAAGAAAAATTCCGGATAATGGGACCTGCAATGCATATTTACATGATGTGTTTGGTTTCTACCAATTTCTTGAAATGGAGTATGAGCAGTTTGGATCATTGCTGGTGCTTTCGGACAAGACAATTTCCTACACGAATGCCATAGGTATTAAAAGGACAAAGGTATGCCGTTCATTTGATGGATATTTGAATGCGGTTTCGTCAAAAGGGAGATCGATTGAAAGAAAAAACATTATCATCCTTTTAGATGCATGTACGAATTGCAGGGATCAGCTATTACTCCTTTTGCTGGCAGAGACGGGCTTTCGGATTGGGGAACTACTAGGGGTGCGCTATGTTGAGGATATTGATTATCAGGGATGCCGGATACGTGTGGAACCTAGAATGGATAATGAAAACGAAGTGCGTGCCAAGTATGAAGAAGACCGGTGGGCGAAGGTGAGTAAGGATACGTTTGATATTCTGCTTTTTTACTATGCTAAATATAGAAATCTGCTGAAAGAGTCAGAATATTTATTTATCACATTGTCTGGAGAGAATGCTGGGCGGGCGTTGACAGAAGATGCGGTCAATGCTATGCTTCGCAGATTACAGGAGAAGACACAGATTAAAGTTACCTCCCATATGCTCAGACATTATTTTGCAAACGAGCGCCGAAAGAATGGGTGGAGTCTGGAATTGATCAGTCAGGCATTAGGGCATAGGAATCTGCAGACGACCATTAATTATCTGAATATTAGCAATGAAGAATTGGTTGAGGCAAGTGAAGAACTTTTCCGCAAAAATGCAGCATTATATATGGCGGATAAATTGTTGTAGGGGTGAGTGAAATATGGCAATGGCAGCAGTTAGTTGTTTTCAGGAAGAAAAAAAGAATATCGAATATTTAGAAAGACAGATTGAAGAATGCCCAGCAAGGGAAGAACGATTTATAAAACGCGGAGTAGAGTATTTGAGCCTGCAAAGTGTATATGATGTACTGGAAATAGAGGATAATCTGGTTGATTCATATAGGTCATGGCTTCAGGAACAGGGGATTCAAGATAAAAAATTGATTAGAACATACCAAAAAACTTTACGGGATTGGAGGGAATTTCATAAGGAGAAGGAATTTGTAAAACTAAAAGAAGAGCTGGAAGTATGTGATTTGGTAGAACCAACTCTTAAGAATAAAGTGTATTCATTTCTGATGGAGAAAGGGATACATAGCATGGAAGAGGTTGACTGGGATGTGCGGACAAGTTATGAGCAATATCTGAAAAAAACGATAAATAGGGAAAACCAATCTTGGTATCTGAAAGGTTTAGATAAGTTAAAATTATTTGATATCAAAAAAAGAAGCGATGGCATAAGGGCAGGCAGGATTCGGCTGAAATATGAAGAAAAGAAAATTTATCTGGGATATCATCCGGACTATAAGATTGCAAAAGCATTATATTATTGCAGGAATATGGAAAAAGTATTATGGGATTTTTCCATTGATACATCAAAAAAGTTAAAATATCAGGTTTTTATTGTGCTGAATTATGTATTGGAACATTCGGAGGACCGTGAACTTCGGGACGGATATCTTGCACCCTTAAATTTCTTTTATCAGTATTGTGTAGAGAAAGAAATTTTTGACCTTACAGTATTAGAACAGGATCAGATTGTTGATTATGTGACTAGAACGAAGGAATTGAGATTGGTAAAAAACAGGTATCATCAGATTATTGAAAAGGTACAAAGGATTCTATTCTTACTGTCGAATGATATCAACTGGGACGCAAATGTATGGTATTTGGAGCGCTTTCAGTTTGACGAAACCCGTTATAATCCAACCAGGCCGGTACAAAGGATTTCGTTTTTGGATATATTGGATCGGAAGAATCGGGAGTATCTAAAAATGTATGTGAAATACCAACTGGGTGTGACCAGTTCGTCTGTTCAAAATATATGGGCAAGGGTATATATTACAAAGGCTTTTTTGCGATTCCTTGATAATGAGAAATTGGAAGTAGACAGTCTGAATGCGGCAGATATCGATTCGTATATGAGGATCTTGCAGGAGGAAGATACGGAAATCTCAACATTTAATGATAAAGTTACAGAGATTCACAGCTTTCTGCGATTCCTGACTGCAAGGGGATATTATGATAAGATTCCATTTTATCCAGAATATTACATAAAACGGGAGCCCGTAGTGCATCATTACCGATCCGTACCAAAGAATACAGTTACAGAGATTATGCAGAATTTAAAGTTTTTACCAGAAGATATGAGGCTTATGTATCTGCATTTATGGTGTCTTGGGCTGCGGATCAATGAAGTGTGTATGATAAAACGGGAAGGTTACTATCTGAAGGAAGAAGCAGCGTGGCTTAGGATTTACCAGCATAAGTTGAAAATGGAAAAGGTGATTCCGGTTCCGACGATGTTGTACCGGATTATGATGGTATACATAGAACGAAAGAAAATACTTCCGGATACTTATGTGTTTCAGAATGCAAACGGCGGCCCGTATTCAACAACACATTATTGGCATCAGATGGTGAAGTGGTGTAATGATTTGGGAATCAGATGTGGAGATCATGTTTTTCAGACCCATGACTATCGGCATAGTGTGGCTACAGAATTGTATGAGCATGGGACTTCCATACAGGTGATCCGAGAGTTCCTCGGACATAAGCATGAAAATATGACAAGGCAATATATTGACTGTCTCCAGAAACAGTTGGACAGCACAAGTGAACAATATTATGAGGAACATAAATCTTTGGTAAGTGAATGGAAAAAAGGAAGTGAAGAGAATGGAAATCAGGATTTATATCAAGGATCTTCCCTGTTATCAAAGAAAAGGGAATGCTTCAGAAAAAAAGGTAAGGGTGATACAGAAGCATTTTTATGATCTGGAGTTATTGCCAACAAAAGGGCAGCGTAAGGAAATGGAAATGTTCATACGAAGCCGTGGAGAGGACTTGAGCATGGCCACGGTAGATGCAGATATTATTCCGTATAATGTGCTTGCCAGGTTTATGAAAGAAAAATATGCATCACTGGATAGTTTCAGGGCGATGCCGGAAGATAGATTGGTTAAGAAGTTTAAGGCATGGCTTTTAAATCATGGGTATAAGCTGACACGGAAGCATTATATGAAGAGCATGGGGAGGAATTTACAGGAAGAGGCTGGCCCTATAAAGTATCTGCGGCTTTTGCTTAAGTTTTTGCAGCCGGAAGATAATCGCCCGGAATGGGAAAAAGATATATGGAATCTGGAAAACTTAGGGTTTGAGGTCAGGCAGAATCCAATCGACATTATAAAAACTGTAAAATTTACCGGGATTAAACAGGAGACAATACGGGAAGAGATAAAAAGAGCATCTTATATCAGAATCAAATATTTATCCGTGGGTTCGCTTCAGGGAGAGATACGTGCTGCAAGACATTTTGCAGAGTTTCTTGCAGAAAAGTACCCAGAAATGAAGAGTTTCGGCGAGGTAGAACGGCTGATGATAGAGGAATATTTAACCTATATAAACCTCGAAAGAGGGCAGGAAAGAACCCTGAAGAGTGAACTGGCAAATTTAAAAAATATACTGCGGCAGATCGGAAAGGTGATAGATAAGCCTAAGCTGGGAAAACTGTTTATTAAACAGGATATGCCGAAAGCGCCGGAAGCGCTGTTTAAGACCTATTCCGATGAAGAAATCAAGCGGTTAAATGAGTATATTATCAATATGGAAGAACAGACGGCACGTGCATTGATCTTACATCAGATGCTTGGAGGACGGATTTCGGATACGCTTACTCTGCGTACGGACTGTCTGTATCAGGAAAATGAGCATTATATTATCCGGATGTTCCAGGTGAAAACTTCTTATTATGAGAAGCCGGTTCCCGATGATGTGGCGGCATTGATTGAAAAATCGATAGAATATACATATGAACGGTATGGGGAAACAGAGTATATTTTTGTAAATGAGTCAAATCCTAAGTTGCCTTTTCAATATTCCATGTTGAAGCATCGGATGTATACTGCAATTCATGACAATGATATTCGTAAGGACAATGGGGAGCGGATGGGATTTGAAACACATCTGTTCCGGCATTGTTATGGCATGAAGCTTGTGGAGCTTCATTTGGATGATGCGGCCATTGCACACTTGTTAGGACATAGGGGTGTCAATACTGTTTACCGGTACCGGCGGGCGAGCGGAAAGATGCTGGCGGAGGAAACAGAAGGACTTAGAAAAGCAATGGATGAAATATTAAGTGAGATCGTTAGGGAGTGGGATGGATATGAGCAAGTATTCCAAAATGGTTGAAACAAATCAGAAAGCAAGTAAGGAGAAAATTGATTGTGCAATCCGGACAATTAAAGAAATGCTGGATAAAGAGGAACAGCTTTTGGTCTGTGAGCTGGTTCGGAAAACAGGATTGTCACGTGCTTTTTTTTATAAGAATCCGACGGTAAGCAAATTCTTGAATGATGCGAGACAACAGCAGGAAGGCAAGGTGTTCCATCAAAAGAAAAAGGTGATTTTGGATTATGCGCTGGAACGACAGAATGAGCTGATTAAGATGGAGTATCAGAAATCTCAAAAAGAGAATCAGGATTTGAAGGCAGAAAATGAAAAATTGAAAAAGGCACTTAAAAAGAAGGAGGTAGCATTTATTAAAGGATTGTAGAGAATGTAAATCAGATAGAATTCTTAAAAATATAAAGGAATTCTATCTGTTTTTATTTTGGCAATGTAGAGCTGGCTTATAATTATCACATGCTTTGGCAGAGCGAATTATAGTTGATGCAACTTTAGCTGGCGAATATGATTAAATCTACCTTTTGTCTCCGGAAAATGCTGTGATAGTAGCAAGAGCATACCGTTTACTCATATGTATTTTCGTACCATTCTATTAAAGTGATATCGGTATAATTGATTGTTCTGATCTTGTTTAAGGATACGATGCGATTTTGAGCGCATTTAATAAAACCATAAGAAGACAATAGTTTTAATTCGTTATTTAATGTTCCATACTTATGATATGTTCCATGCTGAGTGTAAATGGTAATTTGGTGTTCTCGAATTTCCATATAGTATATATCAGATATGTGAAGTTTTGATATAGAGGTTCTGGTTCGGCAGATATATTCTTGTTGAGTATTCCTATAAAACTCCCATGCCTCAGGACTTCGCAACACCATAAATGAAACTGGTTAATCCAAGCGGGCAGGCATGTATTTACTTCACTACTCAAAGGTGTATACTTATTTTAACGGCAAAAGTCGATTTTACTTTGGGTATGTAGCCCGTCTATAAAACTGATTTATGATTCACTCATTTGCACCACCATCTGTTCAGTCTTTATGACTAAAGGACGTATAGTAAAATAATAATTGACAGTGAGTCGTGCCGTAAATTTTTATTGTGAGGTATGCACTATGAAAAAAATTTATGACAAATGTTGTGGTATTGATGTGCACAAAAAACTTATGGTTGCCTGTTTCGTTCATGGCAATAAACAGGAAATCCGTGAGTTTGGTGCAACTACAAGGGAGCTTCTGACCTTGGCAGACTGGCTGCAGCAAAGCAACTGCCAAATGGTTGCCATGGAAAGTACCGCTTCTTATTGGAAGCCCCTTTATAATATTTTGGAATCTTCCGACCTTGATGCCATGGTCGTCAATGCCCGCCATATGAAAGCAGTTCCTGGACGCAAAACAGATGTTCAAGACGCTGAATGGATCGCAGACCTTTTGCAGCACGGCCTGCTTCAAGCCAGTTATATCCCTGATAAGGACCAGCGTGAACTTCGAGAATTCGTTGGCTACCGAAAAAGCCTTGTTGGCGAACGCAACAGGGAACTCAACCGCCTTCAGAAAATGCTGGAAGGCGCTAACATTAAACTTTCTGGCACAATTACTGATATCAACGGGAAAAGCGCACGTAACATCCTCGAGACCATTTTAGGCGGAACTTCCATTGACGATGTAAAAATAGCCCAAATGAAAGAGCAGAAACTGATCGCCCGCAACTTGAAAGCCACTGATGCCCAACTGGTTGATGACTTAAACGGTTTTATTACACCACTGCAGCAACGTATGATGAAAGAACTTCTTTCACATCTTGACGAACTTAATGCCCACATTAAAAACCTTGATGATGAAATCGACCGCCATATGAAGCCTGAAGAAAAACGGGCTGTTGAGGCGATCAAAGACATCACTGGCATTGCAAATACCAGTGCACAGGTGATCATTGCAGTAATCGGAACCGACATGGGTCGTTTCCCAACAGATGCCCATATTTCATCATGGGCTGGGCTGTGTCCGGGTAATAATGAAAGTGCCGGAAAACGAAAATCAGGAAGAACACGTAAAGGCAATGCACTTTTGCGGTCTACACTTGTTGTCTGTGCCCATTCCGCTGTTAATTGCAAGAAATCATATTTCCATGCACAGTTCAAGCGGATCAGCGCCCACCGTGGCAGTAAACGTGCATATGTTGCCGTTGCCCATTCTATTTTGATAGCTGTATACCACATCTTAAAAGATGGTGTTGCATTTAAAGATTTAGGAGCTGATTACTATAACCAATTCAACAAAGAAAGAAAAATCAGCTCTTATCTCAAAAAGCTTAAAGCATTGGGATGGGAAGCTCCTGTAGTCATGACAGAAGTACCCGCCTGATTTATATCCTCAAAAAAACGACCATAGGGGAAGTCTGCGCTTTTTTACGGTTTCTTCATAGCTATATGTTGAGTGTTTCATAGTAAGTTGTAATGCCTGTATTTAGCCGGAGGTTCCATATTGTGTTAAAAATGTGGACATAGTATCATTTAGTTCGGTATCTGTTTGTGATTCGTTTGAGCAAATCATTTTTATCTTTTTCTATCTTTTGTATTTCCTTCCACTATATAAGACAATTTATGGGCAAAAAACTAACGAATATTTAGAAAAAAAATTTTATTTCCCGGATATGATGTTTGAGTGGTATAATATGATGAAATGATGCTGAAGGACTATAGTAAAAAATGTAGAATATTGATAATATTAATGATTAATGTGATAAAATGTAGAATACAAAAAATATAGAATCAGGTAAAAGTATTCACTGAAATGATTAAGGTGTGTGATAAAGATGAAAAGGATAAATATTTATAAGCAAACAGAGGTTTGGAGAGTGTTTGAGAATAAAATAAAAGGAAATATAGAATACCAAGCAGTAGTAGAGAAAATTTGCAATTTTGGAATTGAACGAAGCAAATTGATTAATCAAACTTTTGAATTATATACCTTACATGATGAAGAGCATATTTTCAATGTAATATATTTTATGGGAGAGCTTTTGGGAAATTGTATAGATAATTTGACATGTGATGAGGCTGCAATGTTACTTATGGCTGCTTGTTGTCATGATATTGGTATGAGTTTTAGTCAAAGTGAAAAAGAGCAATTGCTTTCACAGTCCGTGAAAGTTAATAGATATTTGGAAACACATACAGAAGAATGGCTTAAGACACATCAATATAAGAATGTTAAAGAGAATATATTGCCGAAAGAAGTTCAACTAAATTATTTTCGTAGTATACATCATGAGCGTATAGGGTCTTTGCTTAATCCTGACTGGTTTCGAGCTTTAAAAGGAAGGGTCACATATGCTGATTTAGTGAGTGTTTGTAAAAGCCATGGTCAGTCAATTGAAGTCTTAGAGAATATGAATAATAAACCGACACTAGATTTGCGTTTATGTGCTATTTTACTTCGTCTTGCGGATATTTTAGATTTTGATTCAACTCGAACACCTCTAGCAATTTATAAATATTATGAGTTTGAAGGACGAAGAGAAGAAGCGGATAGAATTAGTCATAGTGAATGGAAAAAACATTTAGCGTCAGACGGATTCTCATTTGAAGGTATCGAAAGGGATATGCCATATGCCTTGAGATATCATGCGGTAAGTAAATCAATGGAAGTAGAACAGGCTATTAAATTGTATTTGAATTGGGTTGAACAAGAATTGATGCAAAGTCTTGTCATGCTTAAGAGGCATAAGGGGCGATGGAGTGATTTGATTTTACCAGATAGAGTTGAACGTACAAATGATACTATAGAATCAATAGGATATGTTTCGGGAGAATATCAATTGGCTATTAATCCCGATAGTATAATGAAATTGCTTTCAGCAGAGGCTCTATATAGTAGGTCAGATGCGTTTGTTCGTGAATTATTGCAGAATGCGATTGATGCAGTACGAACAAGAAAAGAATTGGATAGAAATATTTCTAGTTCTTGGAAACCTCAGATTAATATTCAGTCTTGGATGGATGAAGAAGGATATTATTGGTTTCGAATTGAAGACAATGGTATTGGAATGACACTGCAGATTCTTCAAAATTATTTTTTAAGGATAGGATGTTCTTATTATACATCAAATGAATTTATAAAAATGAAGGTAAGGAGTGGAAAAGAAAGTTATACACCTATTAGTCGTTTTGGCGTTGGAATTCTATCATGTTTTATGGGAGATAGAGGCACAGATTTGGTAGAAGTTAGTACTCGGTATTTTCAGGATGGTGATGGATTGCGATTAAGTATGCGAGGAATGTCTGGATATTATTATTTATGCAGCGAAGATAGCGGACATATTCCGAGAAAAATGCCACAAAGGATGTGTGAAGATAATGGTTTAGGGTATTTACAAGAATCCGGAACAGTTGTTGCAGTACGTACTAAAATGAAGCAGATAGGATTATATTCGGGTTTTAAATATGCTGTAGATAGGTATGTTATATTCCCAGAAATTCCCGTACATTATGAAGGCAATGATGGAAATTGCGATTATTCGACTGAGGTAGAATTTATGAAAAAAATGCATAGTTTCTATGAGAAAGGCGAAACAGTTCTTGAACTTAAGCAAGAACATATTGAAACAATTTATAGAAGAAATCCATTAATACAATTTTCGGAGATACCTAAAATTGCATTACGGGTATATCCATTAAACATACTTACAGAATCACCATATATAACAGGTGCAATATTAATTGCAAGTGTGATTAATGATCAGAAGCCAATTGTTGTAAAAATTGGAGAGCGTGAGGAGAAAGTAGAAGTGATTGTATCTGCTGGATGGCGGCTTGGTGAACTTGCAGTGGAAGTAGAATTAAAATTTAATAGAGCATTTGAAGAGGAAATGCATGCTTTAAACAAAAAAGATTTAGGAGAAAAACTTAGTCAATATGAATATTTGATGCTGCAAGATTATAATAAAATTGAACAATCTACAAGAGTTTTTTATTTTTCAGAAACACAAATGTTTTGCAATTTTTTGTTTGGGAGGCGAGAAGAAGAGTATTGTGTAGCGGCACATAATGGAATTTTCGTATCAAGGTGGAGTGATAGAAACACAGAACCTCCTGCAGTTTACTTATTTAAAGATAAATATAGGCCTGAAATGAATGTAGCTCGTGATCAAGTTAAAAAATTTCCGCTAGAGGTAATGTGTGAATTACAAATAATAGAGGTTGAAATAGCATATCGTACTAATGCAAGCACCGTATTGCCAGAAGATATGTGTAAAGATAATTTTGAATTTTTATCAACAGAATGTTTTCGGGAAATTTTAGAAAAACGTAAGGATTTTGTAAAAAGGTTAATAGTTCCAGCTGAACTAGAAGGTGAATTTTTTTTATTAACTATAGAACAAATGAAAGATGCTTTGAAAAAATATAAAAAAATAAGACTTGGGTTTGATATTTATTTGAGTACTCTTTTAAATTATCAAATATATACTTGTTTATGCTTAACACATTTGCGAGGTATCTATTCTATTAAATTTAAATTTGAGATGCGAGACGAAACGCAGATATGGATGTTTTGGGAATCACCAGAAATATTGGAGGTTGGAGAGGACGTTTTTCTTCCCACGGTTTTTCTTCCTGTGGTAGAGAAAGAGTGTCAATGGTTAACGCATGCAGATTCGTGTATACGTTTTTCGCTCAATTCTAATCATCGATTTTCAATTTGGATGAGAAAAAATGGCCATATGCTTTATGAAAAGTTTCCCAATGTATTTAATGAATTTCTGAGTGTGTTCAAATTTGAAAATGGAAAGGATTTTATTATAAGATGTAATGAATTGCTAAAGATTTTGCGAGAATCTAAACATTGGAATATTGAGGTTCCGGATAGTATTTTTTTAGTAGAGAATGATTTATATGGATATGGGGAGTATTGGGACTGGTTTTGATAATATTCAATTTAACGAATATTATATGGATGTTCTAACAAAAGGTAGTTTGGGTTGGAATTAAGGTAAGCGCATAGTTTTAGAGGGATACCCTGAAACTATGCGTTTACTTTAGAAAGAAAATAAACGGTAGACAGTTTACATATTATCAAAAGATATGTCTAATGTTTTATTTTTTAATTTATATGATGTTGGGGTAAAAACCCCTTTCAGAAGAATTTGTTGTGATAATGTACAAAATATAAAGCGTTTTCGGTGGATTCGTAATGAAATTACTCTGATTTTTTGTGTGGTTTTCACAAGAGAAAATTGCGAATAGGGGTTTTTACCCCGACATCATTTATATAATTTTACAGAAAAATTATTGAATGTTACTTATTAATTAATGAGAGTAAAAATACCTTAAAGATAATCTTTTTGAAATATCGATATAGAAAAGAACACTATAAACACTGTGTATCATGTAGAGACCTTGATTTTTTAATATTTCTAAGAAGAGGGTACATATTATGGCGATTTCCGGCCTGCATGTGTCTCTGTTCGGCATGGGGGTATTCCGTCTGCTTCGCAGACTGGGCTGTCCCGGGAAACTCAGCAGCCTGGCTGCTGTGGCAATTGCTGTTGGCTTCGGGCAGCTTTCCGGCCTGGAAATTTCCACAGTGCGGGCATTACTGATGTTTGCCGTACAGATGGCGGCTTATCTTTTGGGGCGCAGTTACGATACCTTAACCGCATTGGGATTCAGCGCCGGAATTCAGATGTGGGAGAATCCCTTTGTACTGGAATATGCAGGATTTTTGTTTTCCTACGGAGCAGTACTGGGAGTTGCCGTGATTGCGGCGGTTTTGAAAGAGCCTGCCTCAAAAGATGCGGATCAAAGGTGTTCTGGAACGTCTTTTTTCCGAAGGATTTTTAAGAAACAAAGGGGCAGGAAGGAAAAGGCCGCGCAGGGAGCCCAGGAGGAATACAATTCTGCCTGGAAAAAATGGCTGGAGCGTTTTGGGGATTCCCTGTTTATCAGCGGCTGTATTCAGCTTGCAACGCTGCCTCTTTCACTGTACTTTTATTATGAAATCCCCTGTTACGGCATTCTGGTAAACGGGTGTATTCTGCCCTTTCTGGGGCTGCTGTTATCCCTTGGGGCCCTGGGGGCATGCGTCGGGAGTATTTTTCTCCCGGCTGGAAAAACCTTTCTGTATCCAGTGGGATGGATGCTTGCAAATAATGAATGGATTTGCAGGAAATCTTTAGAGCTGCCCGGCGCGGTGTGGACAGCCGGAAGGCCGGAATTGGCGCTTATTGCGTGTTATTACGTGAGTTTGGCGGCTGCATTATACCTGTACCGGCTAAAGGGCCAAAGAAGATTTCTGGCAGTTCTTGGGGCGGCAGTTTTCATGATTTTAGTTCTGCGCAAGCCCCCTCAGTTTGAAATTGACGTGTTGGATGTGGGCCAGGGAGACGGTATTTTGATTCAGACGGAAACAGGAGAGCATTTCTTTGTGGACGGCGGCAGCAGCGATGTGCCAAAAGCCGGAACTTACCGGATTCTGCCTTTTTTAAAGTCCAGGGGCATCACATCCATCCAGGGATGGGCGGTAAGCCATGCAGACCAGGATCATATCAGCGGCCTGAAAGAGCTGCTGGAAGCGGGATATTCTGTCGAAGCTTTGATCGTGGCGGAAGGGATGGTCAGAGACGAAGCAGGGGCGGAATTGCTGAAACTGGCTGAGCGCAGGGGATGCAGGATTCTTTTTGTTTCGCCTGGAATGCAGTTTGGAAGCGAAGAAGCAGTTTTTACAGTCTGGCATCCCCAGGCAGAGTGTGCAGGGGATCGAAATGGGAATTCTCTGGCGCTGTCTTTGGAGTACCGGAATTTCACCGGTTTTTTTACCGGGGACATCGGAGCAGAGCAGGAGCGGCAGTTGGTGGAAGAGGGAAAAATCAAGGAATGGATGGAGCAAAAGGGAATCCGGGGGATTACGTATTATAAGGCTGCCCATCATGGCTCTGACGGTTCCAACAGTCAGGAATTCCTGGAGCTGCTGTCGCCGGAGCTTACCGTGATTTCCTGTGGGGAAGGGAATTCTTACGGGCATCCGGGAAAAGAGGCGGTAGAGAGGATGCGGGAAGCGGGGAGCCGGGTGGTGAGTACCATGGAACGAGGGCAGATTTTGATTCAGCCCCTTCCGTAACACTGGGCAAAAACAATTACGGCGCCGCAGCAGGACAGCAAATGCCAATCCAGCTGCGACGCCGCTGACGTTCAGAAAAATGTACTATTTGTCGCCGGTGCAGTTCATATCTGTAATGCTGCAGGTAGTATCATCGTCGTCAGAATTACAGTTCATATTGGTGATGCTGCAAGTGCTGTCGTCCTCTGCAGTGTTTCCCAGACAGTTCATGTCATTCAATCCGCAGGTGGTATCATCATCGTTGCTTACACCGTTCATGTTGGTAATATCTAAATTCTTCTTCTCCATGGTTCCTCCTCCTGTTCGATGGATAAAATAGTCCCAAATACATATGATAATTTTATTATATCCTGATTCCTTTTTGGTTACAAGTGGAAAAGATAGGTTTTTGACATTTGGGATAATGTGTACAAGGAAAAAATAAAGTTGCATTTTGCAGGAAAAATCTTTATAATTTAAAGCAAAGAATAAAAGGAGGAAGATGCAATGGAGCATATGATTAACAGAAAAATAGAAGAATTTCATGTTTCTGCTTATACAAAGGGAGATTTTACAGAGGTAAGCCAGGAGGACTTGATGGGACACTGGTCAGTGCTGTTTTTCTATCCGGCAGATTTTACCTTTGTATGCCCCACAGAACTGGGAGATCTGGCAGAACATTATGAAGAATTTAAAAAAGAAGGATGCGAGATTTATTCTGTCTCAGAGGACACCCATTTTGTTCATAAGGCATGGGCAGACGCTTCTGAAACCATTAAGAAAATCCAGTATGTGATGCTGGCAGATCCGGCAGGGGAGCTGGCGCGTCAGTTCGGAGTTTTGGTGGAAAAAGAGGGACAGGCCCTTCGGGGAACTTTTATTCTGAATCCGGAAGGCGTGGTGAAGGCTTACGAAATTCATGATATGGGCATTGGAAGGAATGCGGCGGAGCTTTTGAGAAAAGTACAGGCAGCGAAGTTTGTGGAGGAGCACGGAGACCAGGTATGCCCGGCCAAATGGCAGCCCGGAGAGGAGACCTTAAGCCCCAGTCTGGATCTGGTGGGAATGTTGTAGGAGGAATAGAATGGATATTGATAAAATTGCTTCGTCAAGCAGCCTGATTACTCCAGAACTGGAAGGGCAGATGCAGGGAGTGTTTGAGAAACTGGAAGGTGAGGCCGGACTTGTATGCGTCATTGACCCGGAGGATGCCGTATCTGTGGAAATGGCAGAGCTGGTGCGTCATATTTCCGGCCTTACCGGGAAACTTTCCTGCCGGATTTACGATAAGACGGAGGCAGAAGAAAAAGCGCCGGAACTGGATACTTCTCTTTTGCCTGTTACCGGGCTGTACCGGCAGGAACAGTATGCCGGCATTTCGTTTCACGGAGTCACCGGAGGGAAGGAAATGAATTCCCTGATTTTTGCCATTTATAATGTGGCAGGCCCCGGACAGGAACTGGAAAAGCGGATGAAGAAAAAACTGGATAAGCTTACCCATAAAAGCGAGATTAAAATATTTGTTTCCCTTTCCTGCCATCACTGCGCCCAACAGGTTATCACCTGCCAGAAAATGGCCGCAGAGTGCCCGGTGTTGGAGGCCAGGATGATTGACGCCCGGCTGTATCCGGAACTGGTGGAGAAATACAAGATCGAACGGATTCCCATGACCATTATCAATGAAAAAGAGGTGCTTCTGGGAAACAAAAATATGGATGAGATTTATCAGATTCTGCGGGCTTATAAGTAGAACAGCAGGTGTTTATGAAAAGCATTGATGAGGATATTAAAAACGGCAGTTTTCAGCGGGTCTATCTTTTGTACGGCGAAGAAAGCTATCTGAAACGGCAGTATAAGCAGAAATTAAAAAATGCCCTGGCTCCCTCGGGAGATACTCTGAATGCCGCGTATTATGAAGGGAAAAACTGCAATATCGGAGAAATGATTGATCTGGCGGAAACCCTTCCTTTTTTGGCAGAGTACAGGCTGATTCTGGTGGAGAACAGCGGCTGCTTCAAAAGCTCCTGTGAAGAACTGGCGGAGTATATGAAACACATTGCAGAAACCACAGTGTTTGTATTTGAAGAAGAGGACGTGGACAAGCGCAGCAAAATGTACAAGGCGGTGAAAAACGCAGGCCGTGCGGTGGAATTTGCCAGACAGAAGGACGCCCTGCTTGTTCCGTGGATACTGGGCCGGCTGAAACGGGAAAATAAAAAAATAACTCAGTCTGTCATGCAGCTTTTTCTGGAAAAAACAGGAAATGACATGGAGAATATCGACAGGGAACTGGAAAAGCTGTTCTGCTATACCCTGGGAAAAGAAGTAATTTCGGCAGAGGATGTGGAAGCGGTCTGCACCGTGCAGACCACCGGACGGATCTTTGAGATGGTAAGCTGTATTGCAGAGGGAAAGCGGAAACAGGCATTGGAGCTGTACTATGATTTGCTTGCTTTAAAAGAGCCGCCTATGCGGATTTTATTTCTCATCGCAAGACAGTTTCAGATTCTTCTGCAGGTGAAAGAACTGGGCAGGCAGGGATACGATCACAAGTTTATTGCTTCCAAAGCAGGCATTCCGGAGTTTACGGTCAGGCGGAATCTGTCCCAGTCAGGCAGATTTACCACAGAACAGTTAAAAAACGCCGTTTTAAACTGCGTGAAAATAGAAGAAAGCGTTAAAACCGGAAATTTAAACGACCGGATGGCCGTAGAACTGCTGATTGTAGGGAATACGATTTAGAATATTTTTAAGCAGCCAATCTATTTTGCTGTCCGGTTTGCGTGCCGGAGGGCAATCCGGCAGTTTTGCCCGCAGCCAAATATATGACTGCTCTGTTATTCCATATTTCAAATATAAAAAAGAGCCGACTGACGGTATCGGCTCTTTCTTATGCCCAAATGGGCGTTCATTTAAAATAATTACGCAAGATTGTCCACAGCTTTGGTTAAGCGGGAAACTTTTCTGGCTGCAGTGTTCTTATGATAAACACCTTTAGAAGCAGCCTTGCTGATCTGAGAAATAGCAGCTGATAATGCTGTCTTAGCAGCTTCTTTATCATTTGCTGTCACAGCAGCTTCCACTTTCTTCACAGAAGTCTTTACCGCAGACTTGATTGCTTTGTTGCGGGCTGTTCTAATCTCAGTTACTAAAATTCTTTTCTTTGCTGATTTGATGTTAGCCAATTCGTTCACCTCCATTTTCGAGAATGATTATGATGACAATCCAATTGACTGTTTATGCGGAAAAAGGATTGCACTGCTTGCAGTTGTTTCATTAAATCCGGACACGGACGTTCTAATGTAAACATACTCATATATTTTAGCCTTTAATTTTCTGCCTGTCAATACATATTCCTGTATTTTTTGTAAAAAATATCTATGCAGCATAGTTTTGGAGGGAATATTATGAGTCAGTTTCAGGTGCGTACGGATTTGGCATTGGAAACCCGTGAAAAATTTGAAGAAGATAATGTGGAAATCAAAGGAGTGCGGGTGGAGGAAGAATGCCGGGAAGAATCGGAAATAAAGATTACTACAATGGTAATTGAGACGGAAAACGGGGCAAAAGCCATGGGGAAACCCAAAGGAACCTATATTACACTGGAAGCGGCCAGTTTAGACAGCCAGGATGAGGATTATCACAGAGAAGTTTCCGTGGAACTGGCAAGGCTGATTCAGAGGCTTCTGCCGGAGAAAAAAGATCCTGTGTCCGTCCTTGTGGCAGGGCTGGGAAACCGGGAGGTGACGCCGGACGCTTTGGGGCCCAGAGTGGTGGACAATATGCTGATTACCCGGCATGTACTGAAAGAATTCGGCAAATATGCCTTTGGAGAGGAAGAAGTTCATGCGGTCAGCGGAATTGTTCCGGGGGTGATGGCCCAAACCGGAATGGAGAGCCAGGAGATTATACGGGGCGTGGTGGAAGAGACGAAGCCGGATGTGATGATTGCCATTGATGCGCTGGCGGCCAGAAGCACCCGCAGGCTCAGCCGCACCATACAGATTACGGATACAGGAATCAATCCCGGTTCCGGCGTGGGAAATCACAGGCACGGGCTGTCCCGGGAGACGATAGGCATTCCGGTAATTGCCATCGGCGTGCCGACAGTTGTGGATGCAGCCACCATCGTAAATGACACCATGCATACGCTGATTCAGGCCATGGAGGAAAACAGCCATCTTAAGACCTTGAGCGCCGGGCTGAATGCATTGAATGAAATGGAAAAATACGAACTGATCCGGGAGCTGTTATCGCCTCAGCTCAATACCATGTTTGTGACGCCTAAGGACATTGACGAGTCGGTCAAACGTCTGAGCTTTACCATTTCCGAGGGATTGAATATCGCTTTTGCATAAATATTTTCGTACAGGCATATACTTTAATTATTCATAAATGATTCAGCAGAAAGTCAGCTTGGCGGGAAGAGAAAAATGAGAAAAAAATGGATGAAACGCAGGTGTTTTTACCCCGGGGTAAGGGCGGCAGGCAGAAGGAAAAAAACAGGGAAATCCATATGTTTTTTTCTATGGGGCTTAAGCCTTCTGTTTGTATTTGTGTGTTATCAGAATTTGGCAGAAACAAACCAGGCGCCGGCTATGAAACAGATTGCAGCATATCTCAAAGAAGAAATAGCCGTAAGCGCCTGGAAAAACTGTATGATGGTCATGGTCACGGACGAGGGGGAAGAAGAATTGTCCCTGGGAGCTTATCTGGTGGAAAAACTGGAGAAATTCTATCCGATTTATGGATTCAGTGAAACCATGACAGAATATGATACACAGATTGAAAGTGATTTTACGGAAGAACTTCTGGCGGAACAGGGACAGGAGGTTGGAAAGCCTCTGGAAGAAACAAAAGGGACAGATGCGTCAAAAGAGCCGGAACAGAACGGGACAGAAGAGAAAGAAGAGAAGAAAACGGGCAAAAATAAAAAGAAAAAAAAGGATCAGACAGAGACGGCGTCCAACAGTGCGGCGGGAAAAACCCAGGAGAT
The DNA here is from genome assembly GCA_910575555.1 of Lachnospiraceae bacterium. Classification (GTDB taxonomy): domain Bacteria; phylum Bacillota; class Clostridia; order Lachnospirales; family Lachnospiraceae; genus Petralouisia. The sequence goes on from CAJTFX010000008.1 coordinate 80,748, forward strand.
TTCCAGAGAGAAGCTGAATGACTTTGATTATCTTCTGCAGAATTTTTATCAGATAGACCGCACCACTACCATTGACGGCAGTCAGCTGAATGCAGAGGCCCTTCTGGGCAAAAGCATGAAATTGGAAACCGGAGCGGAGAATGTGCAAATCCTGATTTACCATACCCATTCCCAGGAAGGATATGCCGATTCTGCGCCGGGAGATGTCAGTACCGGGGTGGTTGGAGCAGCGGAATATCTCACGAAACTTCTGCAGGAGAAATACGGATTTAATGTCATGCACCATACCGGCGAATATGATGTCAAAGACAGGGATAATGCCTATTCTTACGCGGGGCCTGCCCTGGAGCAGATTCTGGCGGAGCACCCAAGCATAGAGGTGGTGATAGACCTGCACCGGGACGGAGTGGCTGAGACTACCCGCCTGGTTACCGAGGTAAACGGAAAACAGACGGCCCAGATTATGTTTTTTAACGGGCTGAGCAGGACAACGGCAAACGGTGATATCCCCTATCTGGCCAATCCCTATCTGGCCGATAACCTGGCTTTTTCGTTCCAGATGAAACTGGCCGCAGAGGAATATTATCCGGGGTTTGCGCGCTCCAATTATCTGAAAGGCTACCGCTACAATCTCCATTACCGGCCCAAAAGCCTGCTGATTGAAGTGGGGGCCCAGACCAACACGTTCGAAGAGGCGAGAAATGCCATGGAGCCTCTTGCGGATATTCTGCATAAGGTTCTGACGGAATGAAGGGAAAATAAATACAGCAAAAGCGGAATACAGAGTAAATCATCAGATACATAACAGAACCAGAAGAAAGGCTGCAGCAACCATGTCAGACAGAACAGAAGAGAGACGGGAAAAATCAGAAAACTGCAAATCAGAAAACTGCAAATCAGAAAAAATGCGGATCATAACGCTGAAGCATTTGGCCCAAAAAGACAGGGACAGCCGGGAAGAACTGCTGTTTCAGTCCATCCGCAAACTGGAACCGGCTTACTGGTCAGGGGTGAAGATGGCAGAGGATATGATGTACGGCGCATTCAGTTTTCATGAAAGCCAAAATCCGGAGAACCGGGCGAGCATCGCAGCATTTTTACTGGGAAAAGAGGGATTTCTCCTGGCTGTTTCAGCAGATGAAGGCGGGCTGTTTCCCCAGGAAAACCAGGGGGACCCGGAGGAACTGGAACAGCTTTTTGAACGGATTTTGGAACGGGGGCAGCAGAAAACAGAGAAAATGGAGCGGTATCTGATTGAGATGGAGCGGGAGATTGTCAGCGGCAGAATCAGCCGGGACCGGAACCGCAATATTTTTGAATGCAAACGGTCTCTTACCGTTTGGAAAAATGATTACGGACGGTTTTTAAATGTGGTTGAGGGAATCAACGGACTGGAGCAGAAAAAGAATGAGGGGCAGGGACAGGTGTTAACCGAGGAATCTGCCTGTTTTTTTCGTGTCTATGAAAATAAGCTGAAACGGCTGTCAGAGGAGACCCAGTTCCTTTATGAAGAACTGGTGCATATCAGAGAAGCCCTTGACGCGGCCCTGTCTTATGAACAGAACAGGATTATGAAAGTATTTACCACAGTGACCACAGTGTTTATGCCCCTGTCTCTGATTGCGGGATGGTATGGAATGAATTTTACAGGGATGCCGGAGCTTGGCTGGAAATACGGGTATGCCTTTGCCGGGGCTCTGAGCGTACTGGTAATCCTGGTTTGTATCTGGTTTTTTAAAAAGAAGAAACTCTTTTGAGGTCGGAGCGCTGCAGAAAATGATTGCGTATAACCCCCGGAAAGTATATACTGTTAAAAGGACTATGAATACAGGAGGATTTTAAAAAGATTATGGCAGCGATTGATCAGAGTAAAATCAGAAATTTTTGCATTATTGCACATATAGATCATGGAAAATCAACACTGGCAGATCGGATTATCGAAAAAACAGGGCTGTTAACCAGCCGGGAAATGCAGGCTCAGGTGCTTGATAATATGGAACTGGAACGGGAACGGGGCATTACCATTAAGGCTCAGACCGTCCGTATTGTATACCAGGCAAAAGACAAAGAGGAATATATTTTTAATTTAATTGACACGCCGGGCCATGTGGATTTTAATTACGAGGTGTCCAGAAGCCTGGCGGCCTGCGACGGCGCCATTCTTGTGGTGGATGCGGCCCAGGGAATTGAGGCCCAGACATTGGCCAATGTGTATCTTGCGCTGGATCATGATCTGGACGTGCTTCCGGTGATCAATAAAATTGATTTGCCCAGCGCCGATCCGGAGCGGGTCATCGAGGAAATTGAGGATGTGATCGGTTTGGAGGCCCAGGAGGCCCCCAGGATTTCCGCCAAGACCGGCCTGAATATTGAAGAGGTGTTAGAACAGATTGTAGAGAAAATTCCTGCGCCGGGAGGAAGCGCGGACAACCCCTTGCAGGCGTTGATTTTTGATTCTGTGTATGATTCCTATAAAGGCGTAATCGTATTCTGCCGGCTGAAAGAAGGCCGGGTAAAAGTCGGGACAACCATTCAGATGATGGCCACAGGCGCAACTGCAGATGTGGTGGAGGTAGGATATTTCGGCGCAGGGCAGTTCATCCCCTGCGATGAGTTAAGCGCAGGCATGGTGGGCTACATTACCGCCAGCCTGAAAAATGTCCGGGATACTCAGGTGGGAGATACCGTAACAGATGCAAACCGTCCCTGCAGCGAGCCTCTGCCGGGGTATAAGAAAGTCAATTCCATGGTGTACTGCGGCATGTACCCGGCAGACGGCGCAAAATATCCGGATCTGCGGGACGCATTGGAAAAGCTGCAGTTAAATGATGCAGCGCTGCAGTTTGAGCCGGAAACCTCCATTGCCCTGGGCTTTGGCTTCCGGTGCGGATTTTTGGGACTGCTGCATTTGGAAATCATTCAGGAACGGTTAGAGCGGGAATACAACCTGGATCTGGTTACCACAGCTCCCGGGGTTATCTATAAAGTCCATAAGACCAATGGAGAACTGATTGAACTGACCAATCCTTCCAATCTGCCAGATCCTGCAGAAATTGATTATATGGAAGAGCCGGTGGTCAGCGCCGAGATTATGGTAACCAGTGAATACATAGGGGCCATTATGGATTTGTGCCAGGAGCGGCGGGGAACTTATATCAGTATGGAGTATATGGAAGAAACCAGGGCGCTGCTGAAATATGAGCTGCCGCTGAATGAGATTATCTATGACTTCTTTGACGCGCTGAAATCACGTTCCAGAGGATATGCATCCTTTGACTATGAGATGAAGGGGTATGCCCGCTCCGAACTGGTGAAGCTGGATATTCTGATTAACAAAGAAGAAGTGGATGCGTTATCTTTTATTGTTCACAGCGGAACAGCCTACGAGCGCGGCCGGAAAATGTGCGAGAAGCTGAAAGAGGAGATTCCAAGGCATCTCTTTGAAATCCCAATCCAGGCGGCCATCGGCAGCAAGGTCATTGCCCGGGAAACTGTGAAAGCCATGCGCAAGGATGTGCTGGCAAAATGCTACGGCGGCGATATCAGCAGAAAACGGAAGCTGCTTGAGAAGCAGAAAGAGGGCAAGAAGCGGATGCGCCAGATTGGAAATGTAGAGATTCCCCAGAAAGCATTTATGAGCGTGCTGAAGCTGGATGACAAATAGAAGATATTCTCAGCGAATCGGAAGGGCCGGAGTTTGCCGGCCGCCGGAAAAAGGAGTTATCAAGTTATTATGGAAAGGAATCATGAGAAACGGAAAGAGCTGGAATTGTACCTTCACATTCCGTTCTGCGTCCGGAAATGTAATTATTGTGATTTTCTGTCAATGCCTGCGGAAGAGGAAGTCCGCAGGCATTATGTGAATTGCCTGCTGGAAGAAATCATGCAGAGAGGAGAATCCTGCAGGGAATATCATGTGTCCACTGTATTTTTCGGCGGCGGCACGCCGTCTCTTCTGGCAGGGGTTCAGATTGCAGAACTGATGGAAGCCATAAGAAGTTCCTTTTGGGTGGATTCAGACGCAGAGATTACTATAGAATGCAACCCTGGAACTTTGGACAGGCAGAAGCTTCTGTTTTATCAGAATGCCGGCATCAACCGTCTGAGCATTGGGCTGCAGTCAGCGTCTAACCGGGAGCTTCAGCTCTTAGGCCGTATCCACAACTGTGAGCAATTTTTGGAAAACTACGATCTGGCCCGCAAGATGGGATTTGAAAATATAAATGTAGATTTAATATCAGCGCTTCCTGGGCAAAAAACAGAGGATTGGGAATATACATTAAAAAAAGTACTGGAACTGCGTCCAGAGCATATTTCTGCCTACAGCCTGATGGTGGAGGAAGGAACGCCCTTTTATGAAACTTACGGGCAGGATGCGGAGTGCCGGGAGCAGGGCGGACATCCCCGGGAGCTGCCGGAAGAAGAGACAGAACAGGAAATGTATCTGCTGACCGGACAAATGCTTGCAGAAAAAGGATACCGCCGCTATGAGATTTCCAATTACGCCAGGCCGGGCAGAGAATGCCGCCATAATACGGGATACTGGAGAGGCATTTCCTATCTGGGCCTTGGCCTTGGCAGTTCTTCTCTGATGGACGAGACAAGATTTTCCAATACCCGGAATATGGAGGAATACCTGGGACAATGCCCCGGTTTCAAAAGAGAAAATGTAACCGTACTGGGAAAAACCCAGCAAATGGAAGAATTTATGTTTCTGGGCCTTCGGATGACAGAAGGAATATCCAGAGAAGAATTCCAGAAGAAATTTCAGGTGGAACCAGAAGGAATTTACGGAACAGCGCTGCAGAAACTCTGCCGTGAAAACATGCTGAAACAAAAAGAAGGAAGAATTTATCTGACAGAACAAGGAATTCTCGTCAGCAATTACGTCCTCAGCCAGTTTCTCCTGTGAACTAAAATCAGGTTTAGTTGAAGTTGAAACTACAGTGAACAGTGAACTGTTAATGTTTCGATACACAGGAACTACCGGCGTGCCCTTTCGCTAAGCAAACATTTTCCGGACGTTCTTAGTGGAGGCAAAATCCACTGCCTACGGAGCCTTGGGAAGGAAGGCTTTTCTGACTTCCCTAGCCGGAGTTGGCAGTTAGTTTGCCAAAACGCCGTCCGGTTTGTGTGCGGAAGGGCACGCCGGTAGTTCCGTCCGTATCCAAACATTAGGTAAATCTTGTGTTCCATCCCCCGATGTGCTAATATGGGACAGGAAAGAACAGCAGGAGGAGAGCCTATGAAGCGGAATTACCAGAAAGAACTGGAACAGATCATCGGAAAACTTGACAGGCAGAAGCAGGCGCCCAGTCTGCTTTTGCATAGCTGCTGCGCACCCTGCAGCAGTTATGTACTGGAATATCTGGCCCGGTATTTTCGGATTACCGTGTTTTACTATAACCCGAATATTTATCCGGAGGAGGAATATTTCAAGCGGGTGGAAGAGCAGAAGAATTTTATTCATCAGTTCTGGAAAGATGTATCTGGGAGAGAAAATCAGGAAAATTATTACAGGATTGAATTTCTGGAAGGAAAGTTTGAAAAAGACAGGTTCTACCGGATGGCCCGGGGCATGGAGCATCTGCCGGAAGGGGGAGAACGGTGTTTTCAGTGTTATGAGCTGCGTCTCAGGGAGGCGGCGGAATGCGCCCGGGAGCTGGGGATGGATTATTTTACCACAACCCTGTCCATCAGCCCTCTGAAGAATGCGGAAAAACTCAATGAAATCGGAGAACGGCTGGCGGAGGAATATAAGGTTTCCTATCTTGTTTCTGATTTCAAGAAACGGGAAGGCTACAAACGCTCCGTGGAGCTTTCCAGGGAATACCAGATGTACCGCCAGGATTACTGCGGCTGTGTTTTTTCCATGGAGGAGCGGCAGCGGGTCAGGAAATCCGGTGAAACATAAGAAGAGGTTATACATAAAAACAGAAAGAGGTAAGAGATTATGGCACAATTATGGGGCGGACGCTTTACGAAAGAAACGGATCAGCTGGTTTATAATTTCAATGCGTCCATATCGTTTGACAAAAAGTTTTACAGACAGGACATGGAAGGCAGTATTGCCCATGTGAAAATGCTTGGAAAACAGGGAATTCTCACAGAAACAGAATCCAGTGATATTGTGGCGGCAATCCAGGAGATTTTACAGGAGGTGGAAGCTGGAACTCTGGAAATTTCTCAGGAGTATGAGGATATTCACAGCTTTGTGGAAGCGACGCTGATTGACCGCCTGGGGGATACCGGCAAAAAGCTGCATACCGGAAGGAGCAGGAACGATCAGGTTGCACTGGATATGCGTCTGTATACCAGGCAGGAAGTGCTGGAAACCGACGGACTGCTGGAAGAATTATTAAATGTAATTTTAACAATTATGGAAAACAATACAGATACCTATATGCCCGGGTTTACTCATTTGCAGAAAGCACAGCCGGTCACTCTGGCTCATCATCTGGGAGCTTATTTTGAAATGTTTAAACGGGATCGGCAGCGCATGGAGGATATTTACCGGAGAATGAATTACTGTCCTCTGGGCTCCGGCGCGCTGGCAGGCACCACGTATGAGTTAGACCGGTACGATACGGCGGAGCAGATGGGCTTTGACGGGCCTTCCCTGAACAGTATGGACGGGGTGTCCGACCGGGATTATCTGATTGAATTTCTGTCCGCTTTATCCACAGTTATGATGCACTTAAGCCGTTTTTCAGAGGAAGTGATAATTTGGAACAGCAACGAATACCAGTTTGTGGAAATTGACGACGCCTACAGCACCGGCAGCAGCATTATGCCCCAGAAGAAAAATCCTGACATAGCAGAGCTTGTCCGGGGAAAAACAGGCCGCGTCTATGGGGCGCTGATTTCCCTGCTGACCACCATGAAGGGAATTCCCCTTGCTTATAATAAAGATATGCAGGAGGACAAAGAGCTGACGTTTGACGCCATGGATACGGTAAAAGGATGCCTTGCGTTATTTACAGGAATGCTTTCCACCATGAAATTCCAGAAGGAGCGGATGGAGGCAAGCGCCAGACACGGATTTACCAATGCCACGGACGCAGCGGATTATCTGGTCAATCATGGGGTGCCGTTTCGGGACGCCCATGGGATTGTGGGGCAGATTGTCCTGTACTGCATTGAAAAGAAAATTGCCATTGATGATATGTCTTTAGAGGAGCTGAAGGCCATCAGTCCTGTGTTTGAAGCGGATATTTTTGAAGCGGTTTCCATGAAAACCTGCGTGGAAAAGCGTCTGACCATCGGCGCGCCTGGGCAGGAGGCCATGAAGAAAGTCATTGCCATGGAAAAAGAATATCTGAGCAAAGACTGGAAAGCTACTATAAAGGACTGGGAGCAGGAGCTGCTGAAACCCTTTTCCCGGAATTAGGAAGAATATACAGAAGTCCGGGAGATACTTTTGTAATTTTGTATAATATGCGGGATTGCTTTTTCCCTGCAAATGTATTAGGATATTTAACAGAGCGACAGTTGTACGCAAGAAACGGACAATAAGAAAAGTGAGGAGATTATGAAATGAGTCAGAAATTAAAAGCAGGAATTCTTGGAGGAACCGGAATGGTGGGACAGCGTTTTATTGCGCTGTTGGAAAATCATCCCTGGTTTGAAGTGACAACGATTGCAGCAAGCCCCCGTTCTGCAGGAAAGCGGTATGAGGATGCAGTGGGAGGACGCTGGAAGATGGACACTCCCATGCCGGAAGCGGTGAAGGATCTGGTGGTAATGAATGTGAATGAAGTGGAAGCGGTGGCTTCCAAAGTGGATTTTGTATTCAGCGCCGTAGATATGTCCAAGGAAGAAATCAAGGCCATCGAGGAAGCATACGCTAAGACAGAAACTCCGGTGGTTTCCAATAACAGCGCCCACAGATGGACGCCGGATGTGCCTATGGTAGTGCCGGAAATCAATCCGGAGCATATGAAAGTCATTGATTTCCAGAAGAAGCGTCTGGGGACGGAACGGGGATTTGTGGCGGTAAAACCCAACTGTTCCATTCAGTCCTATGCCCCGGTACTGACGGCATGGAAAGAATTTGAGCCTTATGAGGTGGTGGCAACCACATACCAGGCAATTTCCGGCGCAGGAAAGACCTTTCAGGACTGGCCGGAGATGGAAGGAAATATCATTCCCTATATCGGCGGCGAGGAAGAGAAGTCAGAAAAAGAACCGCTCCGTATCTGGGGGGAAATCAAAGACGGCGTGATTGTTCCGGCCCAAAGCCCGGTGATTACCTGCCAGTGTATCCGTGTTCCGGTGTTAAACGGCCATACGGCGGCGGTATTTGTAAAGTTTAGGCAAAAGCCCACCAGGGAACAGCTGATTGAAAAGCTTAAAAATTTCCGCGGAAAACCCCAGGAATTGAAGCTGCCAAGCGCGCCGGAGCACTTCATTCAATATCTGGAGGAGGACAACCGTCCCCAGGTAACAGAGGATGTGGATTATGAACATGGCATGGGAATCAGCGTGGGCCGTCTCAGGGAAGATACTGTCTATGACTGGAAATTTGTAGGGCTTTCTCATAATACGGTCAGAGGCGCAGCAGGCGGAGCCGTACTCTGCGCAGAGCTGCTGAAAGCCCAGGGATATATCAGCGCAAAATAATGCGTATGGAGTTACAAAAAGAGCAGGAGGTTATAGGATAATGAAGAAGATGAAACAAAGACTGGCGGGACTGCTTCTTGCGGCAATGATGGCGGTCAGCCTGAGCGCATGTTCTTCCGGCGGGACTGCCCCTGTGCTGACGGTAGCAGGGAAGGAAGTGACTCTGGGAGATACCGGCGCAAGCGTATTTCCTCTGACAGAGTTTGAAATGGAGATTCCGGGAGAAGGAATTCCTCTGGATAAAATGCCGGGAAAAAGCTGGCTGTCCACATTTATGACTCTGAAAAAAGACAGCAGCTCCTATGCGTATCTGTATGTATACAATCCGGGGCGGGATGAGGTGCTGGCTACCTCGGCTACGATTTACAAGATTTCCTTTCACATGCATTCCGAGGATGAAGAAGCAAGCTACTGGGCAGAGGATAATGTGCTGATCAATGGCGTCAATTACTTCGGAATGGATGCAGAGGCAATCAAAGAGACAATGACAGAATATAAGGCGCTGTCAGAAGAAAGCGATTATCTGGCTTACAGAGACGGAAAATACGTTTATAGTTTTAATCTGGATGAGAGCGGAATTGTAGAAGAAATTGAAGTGGAGATGGACATTGACAAAAGCTACAGCTGATCCGCCGGGAAAATCTGCTGAGAAATCCCATTAAAAGAAGATAAAGGGGCTGTCGCATTAAGAAATACAACTACAAGATATAGTGTAATTTCTATTTACAAATATTGTATCTTGTATGTTTACTTCTTAATGTGACGGCCTATTTTTATAATATATTTAAAAATTATTATATTTTCATTTAATTTTTAAGAAAATAATTGTGATTTGTGATTGCTGTGAAAGAATTAACGATTCTTGCATTCTTGGAAATTTGCGGTTAGAATGAAACATAAGGTTGATGGAACAGGGAGGATTTCCGTCAATCTGCACAAAAAATAATCAGGGAGAAGGAATATGAGCAGATTATCAGTAATATCTACGGACAAAGTAAATTCCACCACAGAGACATTGATGAAGGAATTTACACAGCGCATTATCGCAAATCCGCCTGGGGTCTGTCCGGTGGACATGCAGCTTGCATTTTTGAAAGTATGCCATGCCCAGACCTGCGGAAAGTGTGTTCCCTGCCGGATTGGACTGGGCATTTTAGAACAGCTTTTAGAAAGCGTTCTGAACAATACGGCAACCATGGAGACGCTTGGCTTAATTGAACACGCAGCAACCAATATCAAGAATTCTGCAGACTGCGCCATTGGATTTGAGTCCGCCCGCATGGTGCTGGCAGGATTGGAAGGATTTAAAGAGGATTATATTTCCCATGTGAGAGAGCATCAGTGTACGGGTACCTTTGAACAGCCGATTCCATGTGTGACTTTGTGCCCGGCAAATGTGGATATTCCGGGATATATTGCACTGGCAGGGGCCGGCCGCTGTGAGGATGCAGTGCGGCTGATCCGCAAGGACAATCCCTTCCCGACGGCATGCGCGCTGATTTGCGAGCACCCCTGTGAAAAGCGGTGCCGCAGAAATATGATAGATGATTCCATCAATATCCGGGGAATCAAGCATTACGTCATGGATCAGTCCAACGCAAAAGAGGTTCCGGTTCCCGCCTGCGCAGAATCCACCGGAAGAACAGTGGCAATTGTGGGCGGCGGGCCTTCCGGTCTTACAGCAGCATATTTCCTGCAGCTGATGGGGCACCAGACCACTGTGTACGAAGAAAAATCACAGCTTGGCGGCATGCTGCGCTATGGAATTCCCAATTACCGGTTCCCGAGGGAACGGCTGAAAGAGGATATTGACGCCATTCTTTCCACCGGAGTGGAAGTGAAGCTGAATGCGGCAGTGGGCACGGAGGAGCTGAAAACCATCAACGATACATACGATGCAGTATATATTGCAATCGGCGCCCATGCAGAAAAACGTCTGAATCTGGAAGGCGAGGACAGCGGAAATGTAATTTCAGCCGTAGAGATGCTTCGGGAAATCGGAGACGACAAATATCCGGATTTCACAGGAAAACGGGTGATTGTGGTAGGCGGCGGTAATGTGGCCATGGACTGCGCAAGAACGGCCATCCGCTCCAATGCAAAAACAGTCAGCATCGTATACCGCAGACGGAAAGAAGATATGACAGCCCTTCCGGCGGAAGTGGAAGGAGCCATTGCAGAAGGAATTGAACTTCTCACCTTAAAGGCGCCCCTTCGGGTGGAAAAAGACGGTGAGGGCAATGCAGCCGCATTGTGGGTACAGCCTCAGATTATCGGTCAGGTAAGAGGCGGCCGTCCCTCTCCCAGAAAAGCAGATAAGACAGAGGAACGGTTAGAGTGCGACGTGATTCTGATGGCCGTGGGACAGGATATTATCACAGAGCCCTTTGCACAGGCCGGAATTGCCACAAAAGGCGGGAAAATTCTGGCGGATGCCTCCGGCGCTTCCAACCGTGTGGGCATGTATGCAGGCGGAGACTGCGTATCCGGTCCGGCAACGGTAATTAAAGCCATTGCAGCTGGAAAAGTGGCGGCGGCCAATATTGATGAATTTCTGGGATGCCATCATGAGATTTCAGTGGATGTGGAGATTCCGGAGCCGCTGTTAAATGATAAGATTCCCTGCGGACGGGTAAATCTGGGAGAGAAAGAATCCTGGGCCCGCAAAGATAATTTTGAAGGCATTGAATATACCATGAGCGACGAAGAGGCATATCAGGAGGCAAGCCGCTGCCTGCGGTGCGATCGCCATGGCTGCGGCGTATTGAGAGGAGGCAGACAGGACAAATGGTAAATTTAACAATTGATCACAAGCAGGTACAGGTGCCGGAGGGCACCACAATTTTAAAAGCTGCCGCCGCTGCCGGAATTGAGATTCCAACGCTCTGTTTTCTGAAAGATCTGAATGAAATCGGAGCCTGCCGCATCTGCTGTGTGGAGATAGAAGGCAAGGACACCCTGGTGGCAGCCTGCAATACTGCGGCAGAGGACGGAATGGTGGTATATACAAGCAGCCTGAAAGCCCACTATGCCCGCAGAATGAATCTGCAGATTATTCTGTCCCAGCATGATTTCCGCTGTGCGGCCTGTCAGCGGAACGGAAGCTGCGCGTTGCAGAAAATATGCGCAGATATGAACATCAACGATGTGCCTTTTGAGCAGTCCTATGAAGTCAGAGAATGGGATTTGAGTTTTCCGCTGATCCGCAACGCAAGCAAATGCATCAAATGTATGCGCTGCGTGCAGATTTGCGACAAGGTGCAGTCTCTTGGGATCTGGGACATTGTAAATACAGGAAAACGAACCGGCGTTGGCGTTTCCAAAATGCGTACCATCACAGAAGCCGACTGCGCCCTGTGCGGACAGTGCATTACCCATTGCCCCACCGGAGCCCTTCGGGAACGGGACGATGTGCGAAAAGTCATGGACGCTGTCAACGATCCGGAAAAAATCGTTGTGGTGCAGATAGCCCCGGCGGTTCGGTCTGCCTGGGGCGAGGGTCTTGGCCTGCCGGAAAAAATGGCTACAGAGAAACGTATGGCGGCAGCGGCCCGGGCCCTTGGCATGGATTACGTATTTGACACAAACTTCAGCGCTGATTTAACAATTATGGAAGAAGCCAATGAATTCCTGGAGCGGATGACCCACAGAGAAAAATACCAGTGGCCCATGTACACCTCCTGCTGTCCCGGATGGGTGCGTTTCTTAAAATCCCAGTACCCGGATATGACAGAGCAGCTGTCTACAGCCAAGTCGCCGCAGCAGATGTTCGGGGCGGTGGCAAAGACATATTTTGCAGAAAAAGTGCTGGATACAGATCCCAGTAAGATTTTCTGCGTGTCTATTATGCCCTGTACCGCCAAGAAAGCAGAGTGCGCTCTGCCGAATATCAATGATTCCGGCGCGGACAGAGATGTGGATGTGGTGCTTACCACCAGGGAATTTGACCGTATGTTAAGATCCGAGCTGATTTGTCCTGCAAATCTGGAAGAGGAAGAATTTGATTCTCCTCTGGGAACCGGTTCCGGCGCAGCCGTAATCTTCGGCGCTACAGGAGGCGTGATGGAGGCGGCCCTTCGGACGGCCTACTATGCACTGGAAAAAGAAAATCCCAGGCCCGATGCATTTAAAATGGTGCGCGGATTGGATGAAATCAAGGAAGTAACGGCAGAAATCGCAGGAATTCCCATCCGGGCGGCTGTAGTGCATGGACTGGGCAATACCAGAAAATTAATGGAACGGATCATCGCAGGAGAAGCAGAGTATGACTTTGTGGAGGTTATGGCGTGTCCCGGCGGCTGCGCCGGAGGCGGCGGACAGCCCATTACCGAAGGACGTGAAATGGCAGGAGAGCGGGGAAGCAAGCTCTATACGCTGGATAAGAAAAATCCGCTGCGATTCTCCCATGAGAATCCTTCCGTCCGCGCCCTTTACAGCCAGTATTTAGAGAAACCGCTGTCCCATAAAGCCCACGAGCTTTTGCATACAGATCATTTGGGATGGGATATGTCCTCTAAAGTATAAGAGCTCCGCTGGTATCCAAATATAAATATTGTACTAAAATCCGAATAGTCTCTGCAGGGAAGAAAGAAGAACCCTATTGTCAAAGAAATTAAATCGTGATATGATACAGGGAGAAAAATGTCAGGAGAATTTTCAAAGAAACTCTGACACTGTAGCGACGAATTGATATTTTGATACACAGAAACTACCGGATTGCCCTTTTGGCCAAGTAAACAGTTATGGGTGTGTTGCGTGGAGGCGAAGTCCGCTGCCCGGTTTGTGTGTCAAAGGGCAATCCGGTAGTTTTGTCCGTATCTGAATATAAAAGGTTCGCTGCAGTACGAAAGCATAATCAAAAAAATACGGGGGTTCATTATGGCAGGAAGGAAACAGGAGATACAATATTTGGAACAGATGTATCAAAAGAGCGGAAACCAGCTTTTGATACTCTATGGAAGAAAAGAAAACGGCGGCCGGCAGCTGGTGCGGGATTTCTGCAGAAATAAAAAATTCTTCTATTATTATGCGCCGGATATTTCTCCCCAGTATCAGAAACAGAGGATGCAGAAAGAAATCTCAGACCGGTATCAGGTGGCGGTTTCCGAGGCTTCCTACGATACGTTTTTTAAGCGGATCAAAAGCGGGGATGGCAGCAAGCTTGTGGTGGTGATAGATGAATTCCACCGGATTCAGAAGAAAGAACCGCAGTTTTTGGAAAGTATTTTGAAATTAAAGGGCAAGAAATTATATCCGGGGCCGGTAATGATACTTTTGTGCAGTTCTTCCATTCCCTGGACAGAGCAGGAACTGCCGCAGATTCTTGGGAATTCCATGAAGAAAGTAGACGGAATTACAAAGCTTAGGGAACTGGGATTTCTGGATCTGGTTCGGCAGTTTCCCCGTTACAGCGTGCGGGAAAGCGTGGAAGTGTACGGTGTCATCGGCGGTGTGCCGGAGTATATGAAAGGATGGGAGGATCAGCGGGATATCCGCTATAATATCTGCACCCATATCCTTTCAGAGCGGGGATTTCTGCGCAGGAAGGCAGAAGAGATTATCCGCAGCCAGTTGAGGGAGCTGTCCGTGTATCATACCATTCTGGAGGTTCTGGCTTCCGGCAGGCATAAATTAAACGATATCTACCAGGCCACGGGATTTTCCAGGGCGAAAATCAGTGTGTATCTGAAGAACCTTATGGAATTTGACGTGGTGGAAAAGGTTTATTCTTTTGAGACAGGCGGATGGCAGAATGCCCAGAAAGGACTGTATCAGATAAAAGATACATTTCTTAATTTCTGGTTTAAGTTTGTGTATCCCCATTTGTCAGAATTTTATCAGATGGAGCCGGAAGAATTCTATGATCGGTTTATTGCAGGAGAACTGGAAAGTTATCTGAAACGCTATTTTGTCAATGTATGCATGGAATATCTGGAATTACAGGATATGGTAGGCAGGCTGCCCTTAAAGATCCATAAGATGGGCACATGGATTGGAAAGAAAGGGCATATTGATATTATAGCCCAAAACAGCGTCCGGGAAAATCTCATCAGCCTTTGCAACTGGTCCGGGGGAGCTATGACTTTTACCATGTGCCAGCAGTTGTTTCAAAGTATGGAGCAGGCAAAGATCACGGCCAATTACTACTATTTGTTCAGCGCCAGAGGGTTTGATGAGGAGCTGGTGAAGGTAGTGGAAGGGGACGACCGGATTCTGCTGGTGGATATGAACCGGATGTAAAACAGCGCAGAATTAGAAAGCAGGATAGGAATTTATGGCGAAAGCTTTATACATAGCAGAAAAACCAAGTGTGGCGCGGGAATTTGCCAAAGCATTAAAATTGGATTTAAAAAGTTATGACGGATATATGGAATCCGGGGAAGCCGTGATTACCTGGTGCGTAGGTCATCTGGTAACCATGAGTTATCCGGAGGTCTATGACGAAAAATATAAGAAATGGAGCCTTGCTACGCTGCCGTTTCTTCCGGAGGAATTCAAGTATGAAGTGATACCGGGCGTGAAGAAGCAGTACAAAATAGTGGCGGGGCTTTTGAACCGGAAGGATGTGGATACCATTTATGTGTGCACCGACTCCGGAAGAGAGGGAGAATACATTTACCGCCTGGTGGAGCAACAGGCCAAAGTCCGGGGAAAAATGCGGCGCAGGGTATGGATTGATTCCCAGACAGAAGAAGAGATTCTGCGGGGAATCCGGGAGGCAAAGGAATTGTCCGAATATGATAATCTCTGTGAATCCGCTTATCTGAGAGCCAAAGAAGATTATCTGATGGGCATTAATTTTTCCCGTCTGCTGACTCTGAAATACGGCAGCGCCATCTCCAATTTTCTGAGAACCAAATATACCGTGGTCAGCGTAGGCCGTGTGATGACCTGCGTCCAGGGAATGGTGGTGCGCAGGGAACGGGAGATTCGGGAGTTTGTGAAAACGCCTTTTTACCGGGTGATAAGCACACTGGAGCTTCGGGACAGAACCGTAGAAGGAGAGTGGCGGGCAGTTGAAGGCTCCGTATATTTTCAATCTCCCAGGCTGTATAAAGAAAATGGATTCAAAGAACGCAAAGATGCAGAAAAGTTAATTCAGGATTTGACCTTTGGAAAGAAACCGGGAGAGCTTACAGCGGTTATTTGCTCGTTAGAAAAGAAAAAAGAAAATAAGAATCCGCCTCTTTTGTATAATCTGGCAGAGCTGCAGAATGACTGCTCCAGACTGTTTAAAATCAGTCCGGATCAGACGCTGCAGGTTGTGCAGGAATTATATGAGAAGAAGCTGGTCACTTATCCGAGAACAGACGCCAGAGTCCTGTCAACGGCTGTGGCAAAAGAAATTCATAAAAATATCGGAGGACTTAAAAATATCCCTTCTGTTAAGGCATTTGCCGAAGAAATTTTGGAAAGTGAGACTTATAAAAAGATTGGAAAGTCCCGTTATGTCAATGATAAGCAGATTACCGATCACTATGCCATCATTCCCACCGGCCAGGGATTTTCCGCCATTGCCGCCCTGAACAAAACGGCGCTGCATGTGTATGAGACGATTGTGCGGCGGTTTCTGGGAATCTTTTTCCCGCCGGCGGTTTACCGGAAAATCAATCTGGTAACCAGTATGAAAACAGCCGGTTCCCAGGAACATGCAGCCGATTTCCAGGAACATGCGGCCGGTTCCCAGGAACATGCAGCCGATGTTCCAAAAGGGGGCGCAAAGGAAAGCGCTGAAAAAGCAGAGAAGTTTTTTGCTTCATTTAAAGTGCTGGAGGACCCTGGTTACCTGAAGGTGATGAATTATTCCTTTCAGAAGAAAAAATCAGCAGAGCAGCCGGAGGCAAAAGAATCGGAATCCAACAGTTCCGGAGCCGGAGAAACTTCCTGCGACAGAACATTAATGGAAGCGCTGTCTGCACTGAAAAAGGGCATGCAGCTTCCGGTAAAGGAGCTGAATATCAAGGAGGGCGAAACCTCTCCCCCCAAACGCTATAATTCCGGCTCCATGATTCTGGCCATGGAAAATGCCGGCCAGTTGATTGAAGATGAAGAGCTGCGGGCGCAAATCAAGGGAAGCGGAATCGGCACCAGCGCAACCAGGGCGGAGATTCTGAAAAAACTGGTGAACAATAAATATCTTGCCCTGAATAAAAAGACCCAGGTAATCACGCCTACGTTGCTGGGCGAGATGATTTATGACGTGGTAAACGCTTCCATTCGGTCTTTGTTAAATCCAGAATTAACTGCAAGTTGGGAAAAAGGGCTTACCTATGTGGCGGAAGGAAGCATCACCCCTCAGGAATATATGGTCAAACTGGAGCATTTTGTAAGAAGCCGCACCAACGGCGTACTGGGTCTGAATAATCAGTATGCCCTGCGGGAATATTTTCTGCATGCTTCGTCTTATTATAAAGATAATAAGGAAAAAGCAAAAACAAAAAAGCAGCCGTCTAAAACTCAGTAATTGTTCAAAGAGTTTTATCATATTTTAAGAAAAGAGGAAAACAAAATGGAAACATGTAAAATCAGCAGCTTATACACATTGTCAGAGACTATTGCAGCAGAATTATTTCAGGATTTAACTTATCCCTGGGAAGCGCTGCCCAAGATCAGCCAGTTTATCTGTGAACTGGGAGCAAAGCTGGATTCAGAAACATACGAAAAAAAGGGAGAACACGTCTGGATTGCCAGATCTGCCAAAGTAGCCCCCACCGCCAGTATCAACGGCCCTGTCATTATTGACGAAGAAGCAGAAGTGCGCCACTGCGCTTTTATCCGGGGAAACGCCATTGTAGGCAAGGGAGCGGTTGTGGGCAATTCCACGGAATTGAAAAATGTGGTGCTGTTCAATAAAGTACAGGTTCCCCATTACAATTATGTGGGGGATTCCATTCTGGGCTTTAAGTCCCATATGGGAGCCGGTTCCATTACATCCAATGTAAAGTCCGATAAAACATTGGTGGCAGTAAAAGGAGAAGAAGAGATTGCCACCGGCCTGAAAAAATTCGGCGCAATGCTGGGAGATGAAGTGGAAGTGGGCTGCAACAGCGTGCTGAACCCGGGAACCGTAATCGGGAAATGCAGCAATATTTATCCCCTTTCCATGGTGCGGGGAGTTGTTCCCGCCAACTCCATCTACAAGAAGAAAAATGACATAGTAAAAAAGGTATAAAGTTGACAAAAAAAGCCATATGAACTATTGTATTACATAAAATACAGGAAATCATATGGTTTTTTGCCGGGCAGCTGCCGGAAATTTTTGGAAGGAACGGCCCTTTGGCAGACAGTAAAGGAGAGTGGCATATGTTAGAAATTCAGAACTTGACAAAAAAATACGGGCATTACCTGGCCGTGGATCATGTAAGCTTTACGGTTCCCGGGGGCCAGGTGGGAATTCTGCTTGGGCCGAACGGCGCCGGAAAATCCACAATTATCAAAAGCATTGCAGGTCTTTTGCGCTATGAAGGAGGCGTGGGCATTGAAAAGATGCCGGCAAAGACACTGGAAGCCAAACGGGCGTTTGCTTATGTGCCGGAAATTCCGGCTATGTTTGACGCATTGACGGTGCGGGAGCATATCGAATATGTGCGGCGGGCTTATAATTCACCCATTACCGAGGAAGAAGTGGAACAGCTTCTGACCCGTTTTGAACTGGAGGATAAACAGAAAAAATTAGGAAACGAGCTTTCCAAGGGAATGATGCAGAAAGTGAGCATTTGCTGCGCCCTTGCCATTCAGCCTAAGGTAATTCTTCTGGATGAGCCTATGGTGGGGCTGGACCCGGCGGCCATTAAAGAATTGAAAGAAGTGGTGCTGGAGCTGAAAGAACGGGGAGTCACTGTATTAATCAGCACCCACATGCTGGAAATGGTGAAAGAGCTGTGGGATGTAATGTTTATTATGGAACAGGGAAAAATCGTAGGGACATTTACCAGAGAGCAGGCAGAAGATACGGATATTGAAGAACTGTTCTTCCGGATTACAGGAGGCGGTGAATCAGAATGAAAGGGTTAATTTATCTGTATCAGAGGACAATTGCCAACCGGATTAAAAAAGCGCTGAAGCGTCCGGTTACCTATATCATGGGAATTTTTGTCTTGTTTTATATTGTGATGGTTTACAACAGTTTTAATATGATGATTGAGGATGGCAGTTTTAATTCCCCAGACAATCTGGTGACGATTTTGTCCATAACGATATTCTGGCTGTTTCCGGCGAATCTGATAAGCTATGCCAGGCGCAGGGGCCTGCTGTTTCGCCCCAGTGAAGTGCATTTTGTATTTTCCTCACCGGTAAGTCCCAAAATGGTTCTGATGTTTGCAGGGGTAAAATCTTTTTCCATAAATATTATTTTAGGCTTTGTGATAGTTGCCGCCGGCCTGATGTGGTTTGAGGCGGGCATCGGTCAGGTATTGGTCTATTTTCTGTTTTTTGTGGTGTTTGAAAGCATTCTGGAAGCGTCCGCCATTATTTTCTGTTACGGCAATGAAAGATTGTCCGAGAAATTTTTCAAGGGCCTGGTGGCGGCCATGTATCTGTTTATGGGAGTGATTCTGGCAATCGCCGTATATCTGATGATTACCCGGGAGCCCTCCTTTGGGCTTTTGCAGGAATTTTTTGCCATGCCGGTGATACAGATGGTTCCGGTGGTGGGATGGAATGTCGCGGTGACCAGGCTGATTTTCCTGGGAGCGGATACGGTGAATGTGATCGGCATGACGCTGTTTCTGGTTTCCACGCTTCTGATGTTTCTGGCGGCCTGGCGGATGACATGCACAGGGGAGTACTATGAGGATGCCATGAAATTTGCAGACGAATACCAGACCAGAAGAGAGAAGCAGAAAAAAGGTGTTGCCTCTGTTCCCTGGCTGGAGAAACGCAGGAAGTTCAAACAGGCGTCTGTGGAATACAAAGGTTCCTATGCCAAAGCAATTTATTTCCGGCAGATGTTGGAATACAAAAAGAACCCCACGTTTATCTTTGGCTGGAATACATTGCTGTGTCTGGGTCTTGGAATTCTGATTGGGGCCATCGGTTATTTTAACGATGCAGTCCGAGAATTAGGGCCGGGCAAAGTATTTATTATCCCCGGAGTGGCCAGCTACGTGACGTTTATTTTCAGCGGGTATGCCACCAAATGGTCCAAGGAGCTGGAAAATCCCTACACCTATCTGATTCCGGACACCCCTTTGAAAAAAATGTGGTATGCCACAAAAATCGAACATTTCCGGGCAATTGCAGACGGGATTCTCATTACTCTGCCGGGGGCGGTGATATTTGGAATCGGCCCGGCGCTTACAGCCCTTACCGTTCTTTTGTATGTCTGCCTGCAGGCAAACCGCCTGTATTACGGGATGCTGTCGGACGCTTTGATTGGAAATATTCTGGGCAGCGCCGGGCGCAACCTTGTAAAAGTGCTGTTTCAGGGGCTTGCCATGGTGATTGCAATGATTGCGGCCATTGCGGCCGGAATACTGATTTCCGTAGAGGCCGGATTTGCCGCAATGATTGTGGTGATGGGGCTTTTGACCTTTGCCGGGGCTGCGGCGGCTTCCGTTTCATTTACAAGAATGGAAGTACTGGATTAAAGACGGCAGATTTTGGTGAAAAATTCTGTGGAAAACACTGGACTAATTCGTCAAAATATGGTTAAATATGGGTAAGAATGTTAAATACATAACAATGTTTTAACATGTGAAGCATGCGTCATCGGAACTGCCGTAAAACAGGGCCGTGGCCATCAAATAATGTATACATTGAAAGGAGTCTTAAAATGATTTACACGAAGGAAGTCGAAAACATGTGTCCGGTAGCCAAGGGCGCAAAACATGAACCAGCTCCCATTCCAGAAGAAGGAAAATGGGTGCATTCCAAGAAAATTGAGGACATTTCCGGTTTTACCCATGGAATAGGCTGGTGTGCTCCCCAGCAGGGCGCATGTAAGCTCTCACTGAATGTAAAAAACGGCGTGATTGAAGAAGCTTTGGTAGAAACCATTGGATGCTCCGGCATGACTCATTCTGCAGCTATGGCAGCAGAAATTCTGCAGGGAAAGACGATTCTTGAAGCATTGAATACAGACCTTGTCTGCGATGCAATTAACACAGCCATGAGAGAGCTGTTTCTGCAGATTGTATATGGACGTACCCAGAGTGCATTTTCCGATGACGGACTTGCAGTTGGCGCTGGTCTGGAAGATTTGGGAAAAGGACTTCGTTCTCAGGTTGGTACGATGTATGCAACAAAGGAAAAAGGCGTTCGCTATCTTGAAATGGCAGAAGGTTATGTAACCGGCATTGCTTTGGATGCTGACAATGAAGTAATCGGATATCAGTTTGTAAGCCTTGGCAAAATGACCGACTTTATCAAAAAAGGTGATGATCCTAACACCGCATGGGAGAAAGCAAAAGGCCAGTATGGGCGTGTAGCAGACGCAGCTAAGATTATCGACCCGCGGGCAGAATAGTCCGGGGAAAGCAGGCAGGCCGATTTTCATACAGTAGAACTGTAAAAGAGAGGTCTTTTGGGAAAGGGGAGCTGCCCCAGGGCAGTTTGAATCCGTACCGGCTGCTTAGAGTTAAGTACCGTTGTCAAAAAGATAGGAGGACATTTCAAATGGCTTTATTTGAATCATATGAAAGAAGAATTGACCAGATCAATTCTGTTTTAAATAACTATGGAATCAGCTCCGTGGAAGAAGCTGAGAAAATCACCAAAGACGCTGGACTTGATGTGTATGAGCAGGTTAAGAAGATCCAGCCAATCTGTTTTGAAAACGCATGCTGGGCATACACCGTAGGCGCAGCAATTGCAATCAAAAAAGGCGCAAAGAGAGCGGCAGACGCAGCAGCTGCAATCGGCGAGGGTCTTCAGGCATTCTGTATTCCGGGTTCTGTTGCAGACCACAGAAAAGTAGGTCTTGGACATGGAAACCTGGGCAAGATGTTACTGGAAGAAGAGACAGAATGTTTCTGTTTCCTGGCAGGCCATGAATCTTTCGCAGCAGCAGAAGGCGCAATCGGAATCGCTGAGAAGGCAAACAAGGTACGTCAGAAACCGCTTCGCGTTATCTTAAACGGCCTTGGAAAAGATGCAGCGCAGATTATCTCCCGTATCAACGGCTTTACGTTCGTTGAGACAAAGTATGACTATAAAGACGCATCTTTGAATGTAGTTTATGAAAAACCATATTCCGACGGACTCCGCGCAACTGTAAAATGCTACGGCGCAGACGACGTGCAGGAAGGCGTTGCAATTATGCATCACGAAAATGTTGGCGTTTCCATTACCGGTAACTCCACCAATCCTACCCGTTTTCAGCATCCGGTAGCAGGTACATATAAGAAAGAATGCAATGAGCAGGGCAAGAAATACTTCTCCGTTGCATCCGGCGGCGGTACAGGACGTACCCTTCATCCGGACAACATGGCAGCAGGCCCGGCTTCTTACGGCATGACAGACACCATGGGACGTATGCACTCTGACGCACAGTTCGCAGGTTCTTCTTCCGTACCAGCTCATGTGGAAATGATGGGATTAATCGGAATGGGCAATAACCCGATGGTTGGAGCTACTGTTGCAGTTGCAGTTTCCATTGAGGAAGCAGCAAAGGCTGGTAAGTTCTAAGATATAGCATATTTTCAAGGGTTTCCGTTGATGTCAGCTGTCAGCGGAAGCCCTTAATTTTTGCCGCGTAGCACACAAGTAACACACAGATAGCGCACAAAATAAAAGTATAAGAAAGACCGTTACCCAAAGTATGAGAGTAGCGGTTTATTTTTGGAATGAATAAAGGATATCTGCATTTTACAGACACCCTCTAATACGGTTTATGTAATGGTTATTTCTTATTTCAAGCCCATAGTGCCATAAAGGGCAGCAGTTTATTACGTTCCTAACGGTTTACATTAACGGAAATTATTTAAAAGAATATAAGCAAAGGCAGGGCGTTGATGATTCCCTGCCTTGTGTGTATCATATATTAAAGTGCCAACTTGTATAATGCTAACTGATTAAGACTTATCCCCTCTTTTTCTGCTTCAATGGCTAATCTTTGATGCAAAGATTTTGGAAGCCTTACAACAAACTTACCGCTGTAATTGTTTGGTGTTTCTGGAATTGGTATAGAGAGATTGTTTTCTATTTTTGTTTCGATATATCCTTCCATTGCTTCATTAAGGCTTTCATACAATTCTTCAAGTGTATCACTGGTGCTTTGGCATCCGTCAAGTTCCAAAATTCTGCCATAGAAATAGTGTCCGCTTTCATCGTTCAATTCCTGTACTAATCTTGTATAGGGCAATTTCATATAATCTTTAACTTCCATGCTTTCCTGCTCCTTTCCGCTTGTTATGCTATGCCAGGATAAGGGGATTATTCCCCGATCCTATTTAAAACATCTGCGATATAAGCCTTTTTTAATGGATTTTCTTGTTTTATTGTTATCAAATCCCCAGTTTCTTTATTCAGATAATGCTTATGGCTTCCTTTTTGCCTTGCTGGAATATAGCCGTATGCTGCTAAAACTTTGTCTATTTCTTCTGGCCGCATTCCATTTGGCTGTTGCTTCATTTTTTCAATTAGTTTTTTTACGTTTGGCACTGTGATTATTTCCTTTCTTATATTATAGTATCATATATAGTACTATGTGTCAATGTCGAAATAAAGTATTGTTTTTATGCCTAAAATGAAAAAGTAAATTCCACTTCCGTATTCCTTTGTGGAATTTATTTTTTTATTTTAGGGATTGAATTCCACCATCTTTTTTTCTTGCCAATCGGTATATTTTGTAATACAATTTTCTTTAGGAAGTTCAATGATTCAGCGAACTGCTGCAAAAGATACGGAAAGGTACACAGAATGAAGGAAACCATAAAAAAATATCTGCCTGTGCTGCAGGTTTTGTTATTTGTGTTTATGCTCATATTTTTGTTTTTTTATTTTAAGAATAAGGACAAGGTTGAGGTGCAGGAAGCAGAAACGGAGGACAGCGGGCAGACCGAGGAGAAAAGTTTGTATGCGGGTACTGCAAGATGGCTGGGGAACAGCCTCAATGAACTGGATGAGATGGAAAATATTCAGCCTGTTGTAATTCAGGAGGAAATGATTCATTCGTTCCTGCA
This sequence comes from Lachnospiraceae bacterium, assembly GCA_910575555.1. Lineage (GTDB taxonomy): Bacteria > Bacillota > Clostridia > Lachnospirales > Lachnospiraceae > Petralouisia. Next base: position 104,492 of record CAJTFX010000008.1, read on the forward strand.
GGGGCCCAGATCCTGGGGCGAAGGCATTCCCTGGTCTGGAGAGTGGTGTAAATTTGAAGTGGAAGGCAATCCCTTCGGCGGTTTTGGATGCGGTCTGTGCTGTATGGCAAATGTTTACAACACCCTGTCCCCCTATGAGGTGTCTCCCTGGGATATGTTTGAACATGCGCGAATTTCTTCTGATTATACGCCAGGCGGAGAATACGGGGCCATAGACTGGGAAGAAATGCGCTGTACGCTGAGAGTCTGCGGCATCAGCAGCGAACTGCACAGAAAACCAGGGACCTATGAAGAGTTTCAGCAGCAGATCAGAAATGCCAAATCGGCCATTGTTCTGGTCAGCAGCGGGAATGATGATTCCTTCTGGACCAGTACGCCGGGGCATTATGTCAATATCTGGCTGTACCAGGAGGATGGCACCGTATTTCTGGCAGAGCCGGGAAATCCTGAAAATAACCGTTCCCGGATACCTCTGCGCTATGTCTATGATGCATTGAAAACAGTCAGCAGGTTTCAATATCTGTTGGTGAAAGACTATGTCCATGAGGACAACCGGTGGCGGGCAAACGGCATTGATGAAAACTGGAACCGCCCCTGAAATCAGCCCTGGGGCAAGCCGGGGACTAGTACAGCGAATATTAAGTAACTGACACCTTGACTTGTCTGATTGTTCATCTGCGGCGTTGTCGTCAATCGACGTAGCCACCGCTACGCCCTCATTCCTCCGCCTTGCATATGAAGCAATCATCCTGCGTCAATGTATCAGAGACTTAATATTCGCTGTACTAGAGCATTTTTCAAACACGTTCCAGGTAAAAATCCGTGTAAATTTTATAAAGGGACTGTTGCAAAACAAGGAATGTCTACAACATGATACAAGTTTTGGTTTAGTTGTAGAATTACTGTATTTTGCGGCAGTCCCTTATCATATTACTCCTTCCGTTAAATATCACAGCATTCTGCCTGTCCAAACCTGCGGTATTTAACGGAAGGAGTAATAATATATTATTTTGAAATAAATTATAATTTTATATTGACAATAGTGTGTGTCATACACTATAATCATAGAAAGAGGTGATTATTTGAGTGAGAAAAAAGAAATTATGGAAAATCTTTTGTTGGAACTAAGGCGCGGGACACTGATTTTAAGCGTATTGAGTCAGCTTCATCTGCCCAAATACGGATATGCGCTGGTGCAGAGTCTGGAAGAAAAGGGAGTAGGGATTGAAACCAATACCCTGTATCCCCTGCTGCGGCGGCTGGAGAAGCAGGGACTTCTGGTCAGCGAATGGGAGACAGGAGGCTCTAAGCCCAGGAAGTATTACAGAAGGACAGAAGCAGGCGATGAAGTGTATGAGAAGCTGAAGGAACAGTGGAAGGGCATTTCCCAAAACATGGAGAAGCTGTTGGAAGAAAATGAAAAATTGCAGAAGGGAGCAGATGACAATGGAAAAAAATGACATGATGGAACGTTATATTTATGAGGTAATCCGGCGGGTTCCCAAGAAGCAGAGGGAAGAAATCCGGTTGGAACTGGAGGAGCTGATTTCTGATATGATGGAGCAGGAAGAGGCAGGAATGGAAGCAGTTTTAACAAAATTAGGAAATCCCAGGGATTTTGCCCAGAAATACAGTGGAAGGCATAATTATCTGATTGGGCCGGAGTATTACGGGGATTATTGCTGGGTGATGAAAGTTTTCCTGCTGTCTACACTGGCATTTCATATGATTTCTGTCATATTTCAGGCAGTTTTTTCTCCCGGCCTGCTGTTGGAAATGTCCTTTTATGTGAAAACAGTGTTTACCGACGCCTTGATCAGCCTGATTGGGGGATTCGGAATGCTGACGCTGCTGTTTGCTGTTTTTGAGCATTATAATGTCAGAGTGCAGATTACAAAGGAAAAAAACTGGTCGGTGGAACAGCTGAAAACCTGGACGCCGTCAAAGCTGCCTCCGGTTCCCAATAAGAAGGCCCGGATCAGCAGAGGGGACTGTATTGTCGGGATTGTATTCAGCCTGATGTTTGGACTGCTTTTGATTTTTGCGCCGGAATGGTTCACCGGCGTAAATATAGGGGGCAAAGAGTGGAAACTTGTGTCGCCTTTTAACCATGAGGCATGGAATGTGATTCTTCCGATTCTGGTGATTGATTTGGCAGTTGAACTGGCAAACGAAATCATGAAGCTGCTGGCCGGCCGCTATTGCAAAAAGGTAATGATCAGCGAGATTCTGTCAGGCGTTACAGTAATCATTCTGTCTGTGATTCTGCTGAAAGTTCTGCCTTTCTGGAATCCGAATTTTGTCCGGGAACTGGAGGAAGCATTTGAAATGCAGATTACCTCCCAGCAGGATTTGCTCTTGTACTGGAATGATGGGCTGATTTCCAATATATTTCTGGTAGGAATTGTAATTATTACGGTGGCAGAAATCGCCGTAACTGTCTACAGAACCTGCCGGTATGGAAATGAAAAAGAATAGAAAATCCGGCCTTGAGACTGCGGCGGTATAAAAGAATAGAAAATCCGGCTCTGGGATCGAGCCGATATAACTCCAAAGAATGGATATCAAAAATAATTTGTATGGGCCCGGGCAAAACAAAGCCCGGAACCTATTGACAAACCCATTGAATGTGCTAAACTTATTAGAGCGTGTTTGAAAATATATATTGCCCTGTGAACAGAGAGCAATTTTCAGACAGGCTCTAAAGAGCGGCAAAAGGCAGTTACAACAGGAAAAGGCAGGTTACCATACATGGAAAGACAGGCATTATCAATTCTGGTTGAGAATACGCCCAATGTACTCAGCCATGTGTCCGGTTTATTCAGCCGGAGAGGGTATAATATTGACAGTATTTCCGCCGGTGTGACGGCAGACCCCAGATTTACCAGAATTACCATCGTTTCAAGCGGCGATGAGCTGATTTTGGAGCAGATTGAAAAGCAGCTTGCCAAGCTGGAGGACGTTGTAGATATCAAGAAACTGGAAAACGGCAGTTCTGTGTGCAGGGAGCTGATTTTGATTAAAATCCGTGTAAAGAACACAGAGCGTCAGGCAGTGATTTCCCTGGCGGAGATTTTCAAGACTAAGATTGTGGACGTAACCAACGATTCCATGATGATTGAACTGATTGGAAGCCAGAGCAAGCTGGACGCATTTTTGGAGCTGTTGGAGGGCTACGAGATACTGGAACTGGCAAGAACAGGCATTACAGGGCTTACCAGAGGCTCTTCGGATGTGAAAATGTTCGACTGAACGCGGGCCCTGGGACGGAAAAACAGGTAAGAACCGCATCTGCGCTGCAGTTTATAGTGCAGATGCGATATTATAAATATTTTAGGAGGATAAAAAAATGGCAAAAATATTTTACCAGGAAGACTGTAACCTTTCTTTATTAGATGGAAAGACAATTGCGATTATCGGCTATGGCAGTCAGGGACATGCTCATGCATTGAATTTAAAGGAATCCGGATGTCATGTGATTATCGGACTGTATCAGGGCAGCAAGTCCTGGGCGAAGGCTGAGGCTCAGGGATTTGAGGTATTTACAGCAGACGAAGCTGCAAAAAAGGCAGATATTATCATGATCCTTATCAACGATGAGCTGCAGGCAGATATGTACAGGAACGATATTGAGCCGAATCTGGAAGCAGGCAATATGCTGATGTTTGCCCATGGATTCAATATCCATTTCGGAGCAATTGTTCCGCCTAAGGATGTGGATGTTACCATGGTTGCGCCCAAGGGACCAGGCCATACCGTAAGAAGCGAATATCAGGAAGGCAAAGGAGTTCCCTGTCTGGTGGCAGTGGAGCAGGATGCCACCGGCAAGGCTCAGGACATTGCACTGGCTTATGCATTGGGAATCGGCGGCGCTAGAGCAGGGGTTCTGGAAACCACATTCCGCACAGAAACAGAGACAGACCTTTTCGGCGAGCAGGCAGTTCTTTGCGGCGGTGTGTGCGCATTGATGCAGGCAGGGTTTGAGACACTGACAGAAGCAGGATATGACGCAAGAAACGCATATTTTGAATGCATTCATGAGATGAAGCTGATTGTAGACCTGATTTATCAGTCCGGATTTGAGGGCATGAGATATTCCATCTCCAATACTGCAGAGTACGGTGATTATATTACCGGTCCGAAGATCATCACAGAGGACACCAAGAAAGCAATGAAGAAGATCCTTTCCGATATTCAGGACGGAACCTTCGCAAAAGACTTCTTACTGGATATGTCACCGGCAGGACGTCAGGTTCACTTCCGTGCAATGAGAAAACTTGCAGCAGAGCATCCGGCAGAAGAGGTGGGCAAAGAAGTGCGTAAACTCTATAGCTGGAACAATGAGGAAGATAAGCTGATTAATAATTAATAGAAAACAAGGGGCTGTCGGATAAGCCTTTCACACACAAACCGGGGCAGTGTTTTGGCGGTTGGTTCGCCAGGATGCTGCCCCGGTTTGCGTGTGAAAGAGAGTGTCTGCGCAGTTTTGTCTGTTTATAATATCTCCCCTGATTATCCCCCGCAGGACTCATAAAAATCAATAAAGTGCCTGAGAGAACTGGAAACCTTAACGTCCTTATTATAGGCAAAGCCCACCACCCGTGGGTCCATGGGAAACTCCAGGGGAATTTCCAGCAAAGCGCCTGTTTTCAGTTCATTCTGAACGAAATTTTTAATGACGCATCCTGTTCCCAGGCTGATTTTGGACATTTCAATCAGAAGATCCATATTGGAAACCTCTATGATGTCCTGGGCAATGATATGGCTGTTGTGAAGATATTCATCAATGTACTGGCGGGTCATATTTTCCCGGTCTAAAAGCAGAAGGGTGGAATGCTTTAGAATCTGCTGTTTTTCCACGCCCCGGATTTTCAGATTGTGCAGATAATCCCTGGTGGCCACAAAAATATCTTCGATTTCCTGGATGGGATAAAAATCAATGTTTTTTAAAATTTCCGGCTGTCCAATCAGCCCGATATCCAGTTTGCCTTCCTCTAACAGCTTTAACGTCTGGTTGGTGGAATGACAGGCAATGGAAATGTTGATATGGGGAAATTTTTTAATAAAATTCCGCAGGTATGGGAGCAGAATATATTTGCACAGGGTAGCGCTGACTCCGATTGTCAGGTTTCCCATGCCGAGAGCGATGGAGCGGCGCAGCTTGTCCTCTCCCAAGGTCAGCGTCTCGAAGGCGGACTTGACATGGGTATAGAGCAATTGGCCTTCCGGGGTCAGGCTGACGCCCCTGGAACTGCGGTCAAAGAGCTTTACGCCGACATTTTCCTCCAGTTTTTGGATGGATTTGCTGATGGCCGGCTGGCTGATATACAGCTCTTTGGCAGCTTTGGAAATATTTCCGGTATTGGCGACTGCATAAAAAATCCGGTATGAAGAAAGCGTTTGTTCCATGACAGTGTTCTCCCTGTATACCCGTGAACTTTCGAGTATAACTCTAATTCATAATAATTATATTTAATATGTATTTCTATTATATCATGACATGTGCTAGAATAGCAAGCAGAAAGGAACAAGGAGGATTGAAATATGGGAATGACAATGACACAGAAGATTCTGGCGGCGGCAGCGGGACTTCCGGAAGTAAAAGCCGGACAGCTCATTGAAGCGGATTTGGATCTGGTGCTTGGAAATGATATTACGGCGCCGGTAGCCATCCATGAGATGGATAAGTTTACGGCAGAGGGAGTGTTCCACAAAGACAAAATTGCACTGGTTATGGATCACTTTGTGCCAAATAAAGACATCAAGTCTGCTCAGCACTGCAAATGTGTCCGGGAATTTGCCTGCAAACACGAAATCAGCAATTATTTTGACGTGGGGGAAATGGGAATTGAACATGCCCTTCTGCCAGAGAAAGGCCTTACCGTGGCAGGAGACGTGATTATCGGCGCGGACTCCCATACCTGTACGTACGGCGCCCTGGGGGCGTTTTCCACCGGTGTGGGAAGCACAGATATGGCGGCGGGAATGGCTACCGGAAAAGCATGGTTTAAGGTGCCTTCTGCCATTAAGTTCAACCTGACCGGCAAACTTTCCAAATGGGTCAGTGGAAAAGACGTGATTTTGCATATTATCGGCATGATCGGGGTAGACGGGGCTTTGTACAAATCTATGGAATTTACCGGAGACGGCATCAGCAGCCTGTCCATGGACGACCGGTTTACCATTGCGAATATGGCCATTGAAGCAGGCGGAAAAAATGGAATTTTTCCGGTGGATGAAGCGGCTGTTTCTTATATGAAGGAGCATTCCAAACGGGAATTTAAGGTATATGAAGCGGATGAGGACGCTGTGTATGATCAGGAATATACCATTGATTTAAGCGCGCTGAAGCCTACCGTGGCATTTCCTCATCTGCCTGAAAATACAAAGACCATTGACGAGGTGGGAGAGATTGAGATTCAGCAGGTGGTGATTGGCTCCTGTACCAACGGCCGTCTGGAGGATCTGCGCACGGCAGCAAAAGTGTTAGAGGGAAAGAAAGTGAAAAAGGGCGTCCGCTGCATTATTATTCCGGCCACCCAGAGGATTTATTTAGAGGCAATGGAAGAGGGGCTTCTGAGAACCTTTATAGAAGCGGGAGCCATTGTGAGCACGCCTACCTGCGGGCCCTGCCTGGGCGGATACATGGGAATCCTGGCAGAAGGAGAGAGGTGCGTGTCCACCACCAACCGCAACTTTGTAGGGCGCATGGGACATGTGGAATCTGAGATATACCTTGCAAGTCCGGCAGTGGCAGCGGCCAGCGCAGTTACCGGCAGAATCTCAGCGCCGGAAGAATAGGAGGGAACGAGATAAGATGAAAGCCAGCGGAACAGTTTTTAAATATGGAGACAATGTGGATACAGACGTAATTATACCGGCAAGATACCTGAATTCTTCCGATCCCAAGGAACTGGCGGGCCATTGTATGGAAGATATTGACAAAGAGTTTGTCCATAACGTGAAGCAGGGGGATTTGATTGTGGCGGATAAGAATTTTGGCTGCGGTTCTTCCAGGGAACACGCGCCCATCGCCATCAAAGCCTCCGGAGTAAGCTGCGTGATTGCAGAGACCTTTGCCCGGATTTTTTACCGGAACGCCATCAATATCGGCCTGCCGATTATTGAATGTCCGGAGGCGGCCCGGGGCATTGAAAACGGAGATGAAGTGGAAGTGGATTTTGACAGCGGAGTGATTACCAACAAGACGAAGGGAACCTCCTTCCAGGGACAGGCATTTCCGGAGTTCATGCAGAAAATTATCAGGGCGGAGGGCCTTGTGAACTATATTAATCAGAAAGAATAAGATTCAGTCAGAAGTGTCGGAGCTTCCGGAAAGTTTTTTTAAGTAACTGATATATTTTTCTGAAATTTTAATCTGGCTGTAGATTTCGGCATATTCCCGGGGAGAGTAAGGCTCCAGATAATTGGTCTGAAAATTTTTGGAGATCCCGTGTTTTTTTGCCAAATCTACAGCCTTATTGTAAGCAATTGCAGCTTTTTCTTCTGAATGGTAGGTTCCTACCGTATATTTTCCATTAATATGTATTTGTACCTTATACCGCTTTTCATTGGATGAAGCGGTTCTGGTCACGCCGTAATAGGGGTTAATTACAACGATATTTGAATACCGGAAATCCGTGGGATCTTCATTGGCAAAATAGTAATCCCGGCCGGCCACCGCGTAATTTTTTATGCCGTAACGAGAAAGAATATTAATCTGCATGCCGTAATCGCTGACAAAAAGATGGCCCTGGCGGCGCATAATTTTATGGCTGGAATAATAAAATAAATCGTCAATGTCGAATTTCAGCTCGTCTGATTTGGAAATATAGTAAATGAAATAATTATTCCTCAAATAGATGGGATTTTTAAAATAAATAAGATTATCCCGAAAATTCAACAAAGAAATCACTTTACTAAAACTTAAAATAGTTGGCAGAGAGAAGGCGTCATCGAAGGTATAAGTGAAGTCCTGCAGCAGCCGGGCAGCTTCCTGATAAGCGAGATGCGCGTTCTCTTCGGTATTGAAGCTGCCCAGAGAGATATGCTTACTGCGAAACGTAATACTGGCGCGATAATAGGCAGTTTTGTTTTTTTTGTAGGCAATGTAAACACCTGGCAGCATAGTACCCTCCATAAATTATATTTCCATGTATTTTTTTATGAAAAAAATACAAAATAAGTATATCACAAAACGAGAGAAACGCAAGTTTTTGAGATGCTGAAAATGGAATGGTAAATTATGGGAAAGTCAAATGGAAAAGAGGAACGAATATGTTGACAATTCAAAACTTACTAAAGAGTGTATATTGCTTTATTAAAAATATATCCAAAAAATCCTATCGGAATTGCGCAGTTCTTGTTTCCGGTTTTTCGGTATTTGCGATGGTTTCCTTAAATGCCCATGGATTTGGCGGTGCAGGAAAAAACAGAAGCGTGGCTTGCAGCAGCATGAAAGGAACGGAAGGGGAAGCTCCGGCAGAGAATCAGGAGCAGGAGAGCGTGGCGGCTTTGGGAGATTTTGCATCCTCCTGCAAACAGGCAATTGAATCAGAACAGAGCAGAATCAAAGAGGCAAGAGAAGCTGAGATCAAGAAGCGGGAGGTCACAGCCGTCTGTGCCAGCGTGGAGCCGGTGCACAATGAGGTGCAAAAGCCTCCGGTAAATCCCTACGGAGATATTTCCATTTCTGAGGAGGATTACGAAGCGCTTCTTCGAATTGTACAGGCAGAGGCAGGCGGGGAAGACGAGCAGGGCAAAATCCTGGTGGCGGAGGTGATTTTAAACCGGGTGCTGGCAGAAGAATTTGCGTCCACGGTTTCAGATGTGATTTTTGAAAAAAGCGGAGGAAGCCCCCAGTTTGCGCCTACGGCAGACGGCAGGTATTACTCGGTGGAAGTCACCGGAAGTACGGTGGAAGCCGTGGAAAAGGCCATCAATGAGAAGGACATTTCCCAGGGAGCATTGTTTTTTTCTGCCAGAAGAAGAGCGAATCCCTATGATATGGCATGGTTTGACCGTAATTTAACCTGGCTTTTCCAGTATGGAGGGCATGAATTTTATACGCTTCCCTGATGGGATAAATTTGTATGGCATGGAGATTGACAGGAAAGAGGAAAACTTTTATAATGAGGGGTGTCCCAAAGACTGGGATGCCCCTTATTTTGCAGATACGAAGAAGAATAAAAGGATGGAATAGAATTATGCTGTATGTGAGTACAAGAAACGACAAAGAACAGGTAACGGCTTCCCAGGCAATTTTAAAAGGTCTGGCAGAGGACGGCGGATTGTTTGTGCCGGAGGAAATCCCCGCCCTTCAGGTTCCCATGGAGAAGCTGGCAGGCATGACTTATCAGGAGACGGCTTATGAGGTGATGAAGCTGTTTCTCACGGATTTTACAGAGGAAGAGTTAAAGCAGTGCATTGCAAAGGCTTACGACGGGAAATTTGACACAGAAGAAATTGCCCCGTTGAAGAAAGTCAGAGATACATATTTCCTGGAGCTGTTTCACGGCGCAACCATAGCTTTTAAGGATATGGCTCTTTCAATTCTGCCTCATCTGATGATTACCGCTGCAAGGAAGAATCAGGTGAAGAATGATATCGTGATTCTGACGGCTACTTCCGGAGACACCGGGAAAGCTGCCCTGGCGGGATTTGCAGGTGTGGAAGGCACGAAAATCATTGTTTTTTATCCTAAGGACGGCGTAAGCCCCATTCAGCAGAAGCAGATGGTGACGCAGCAGGAGGATAATACCTTTGTGGTGGGGATTTGCGGCAACTTTGACCAGGCCCAGACCGGCGTGAAGCAGATGTTTTCAGATAAAGAACTGGAAAAGGAAATGGAAGAGGCAGGGTATCAGTTTTCCTCCGCCAATTCCATTAATATCGGGCGGCTGGTTCCCCAGATTGTATATTATGTATACGCTTATGCCAGAATGGTGCAGTCCGGGGAGATTCAAGCGGGAGAGCGCATCAATGTAACGGTTCCCACAGGGAATTTCGGAAATATTCTGGCGGCGTTTTATGCCAAAAATATGGGTCTGCCCATTGGAAAGCTGATTTGCGCTTCCAACGAGAACAAAGTATTGTATGACTTTTTTGCCACAGGCGCCTATGACAGAAACCGTGAATTTGTGCTGACCTCTTCCCCTTCCATGGATATTCTGATTTCCAGCAACCTGGAGCGGCTGATTTACCGCATTGCCGGAAACGATCCGGAGAAAAACCGGGGACTGATGAAATCACTGCAGGAAAAGGGCAGATATGAGATTACAGAGGAGATGCGCAGTCAGCTTTTGGAATTTTACGGAAATTATGCCAGTGAGAAGGAAACATCATCCATGATCCGGGAGACTTACCGGGAATCGGGATATATTCTGGATACCCATACAGCAGTTGCGGCTGCAGTGTATCAGAAGTACAGAGAAGAGACAAACGATAAGACCAAGACGGTTCTTGCGTCTACCGCAAGCCCCTATAAGTTTACCAGAAGCGTTATGACTGCCATTGACGGGAAATATGACAGCAAAGCAGATTTTGAACTGGTGGATGAACTGGCGGTTCTGTCCGGGGTAAAAGTGCCCAGGGCCATTGAAGAGATCCGCACTGCGCCGGTGCGCCATAAGACAGTTTGCGAAGTGGATGAAATGCAGAGGGTTGTGAGAGAATTTCTGCAGATGTAAGACAGAACTATGAGACAATTAAAAGAAGCAGGCTCCGAAATCATGGAACCTGCTTCTATTGATTAATCCGGCGGTGAAATACCGCAGTATTTTGCATATAACAAATCTTTAGGAGGGGGTGACTGAGAAAATAAAATTCACCGTTCCGAAAGCATAAATTACCGGCAGCAGATAGCAGGGAGCTTCTGTCGCCAATACGGTATTTTCATGACATGCAGGCGGCTGCAGATGAAGCTCCAATGAGAAATCATTGGACATATTTACCGAATACAGGCCGTTGTGCAGATTCAGAAAATCCTCCATGGAAGCGCTGACGTATTCGTCGAATTCCTCAAATTCATCGTCCACATATCTGCCTGCGAAGGCAATTGCAGTCTCAGAATCCATATCCAGCGCGGACAGGAAAGGAAAAGAACCGTCAACCATCTGTGATACACAGTAATTTGTAGGAACTTCCGGTAAAGTCATAATGTTTAAAGGTGTAAAATCCTCTCCGATGAAACGAACCAGATTGTTAAAAAGGAGCGTAATATAGGCAAGTATGTTCTGTGTATCCTGCAGATCATCCGGAAGATACAGATCGGCAAGCAGTTTATCCACCATGGATTTCTGCTCTTCCATCATATCCAGTTCATAAATCTCATATTCAGACTTATATTCTGTAATTAAATTCTCCAATTCAATATGCGTGACTATTTTCTGATCCACAAGAATCTGTCCCAACAGCATATAGTTGGGAAGCTGCAGGGTCAGAAGTTTGTCCACCTGTTCAGGAGTGAGATATCCCAGCTCCACAGCCAGTTCGCCGAACCGCTTGTCATAGTGGGTCTGGGTGATGTAAACATCTGCAACTTCGCTTGCCGACATATAGCCGGAATGGATTGCCAGAGTACCGAATTTTTTGTGGGCAGAAGATTGAATCTTCAAAGCCTCAATCAGCTGTTCAGGGGTAATCACCCCTTTATTAAGCAAAAAATTACCAAAAAACTGCGTATGCATAACTCTTATCTCCCTTCAAAACGCCCTTTTAAAATTTCTGCAATTGCAGAAGAAGAGAAAGGCTTTTGTACAAAATCGCGAGCTCCTTCTAAAATCGCATTCTTTAATTGTGTCTGTGTGCCGACAGAAGACACAACAACGATATAGGCTTTCGGGTCAAAGCTGCGGATGTCACGGATTGCCTCTACGCCGTCCTTCACTGGCATAACAATATCCAGGAATGAGAGATCAGGCTGATGCTCTTTGTAGAGTTCAAAGGCTTCCTGTCCGTTGGATGCTTCTATGAAATTGTCATAGCCACATTTTTTGATGATGTCCTTCAACTGTTTTCGTGCCAGAACAGAATCATCGCAGATTAATATTTTTATGTTTTCCATTCGAATCGCTCCTTGCTGATTGATTTAGATATTCTAATTTTACACTATGTGGTTGGAAGTTTCAATCTTTTCTTTTATATAAATACCATTTGCAATGCTTTTCGACAATGTTTTGAGTAATTTTTGCATATAAAAACAAGTAAATAAAGAAAGGAAACGGGCAATTATCGCTGATCCATGGGGATATATGCTTTGTGGGCCTGTACATTCTTGTAGGCAGGGCGCATAATCTTGCCGTTATAGCTTAATTCTTCCAGACGGTGGGCGCTCCAGCCGGAAATTCTTGCAATGGCAAAAATAGGAGTATACAGTTCTAAAGGAAGATTCAGCATACTGTAGGCAAACCCGGAGAAAAAGTCTACATTGGGACTTACGCCTTTATAAATCTTGCGCTCTTTTGCAATAATCTGCGGCGCAAGCCGTTCCACCGTGGAATAAAGGTCGAATTCTTCCTTCCGTCCCTTTTCTTTGGAAAGCCGTTCCACAAAGGAGCGGAACAGTTCTGCCCTGGGGTCGGAGAGAGAATATACTGCGTGGCCCATCCCGTAGATAAGGCCGGCTTTATCGAACGCTTCTTTATGAAGAAGGGCGGTCAGATAAGCGCTGATTTCTTCTTCGTCCTTCCAGTCGTGGAGATGCTGCTTCATATCTTCGAACATTTTTACCACTTTGATGTTGGCGCCGCCGTGCTTCGGCCCCTTCAAAGAACCCAGAGACGCGGCAATGGCAGAGTAGGTATCGGTTCCCGAGGAAGATACCAGGTGTGTGGTGAAGGTGGAGTTGTTTCCGCCGCCGTGCTCCATGTGCAGAATCAATGAAATATCCAGAAGCTTTGCTTCCAAAGGCGTGTAGCTGCTGTCCGGGCGCAGAATATGTAAAATGGTCTCAGCCGTGGATAGTTCATCACCGGGCGTATGGATGAAAAGGCTTGCGCCGTCATGATAATGACGGTATGCCTGGTATCCGTAAACAGAAAGAAGCGGAAACAGGCTGATTAAAGTCAGGCATTGGCGCAGCACATTGGGAATGGAAATGTCCTCTGCCCGGTTGTCGTAGGAATACAGGGTGAGGACGCTTCGCGCCAGTGTGTTCATCATATCCTGGCTGGGAGCCTTCATAATGAAATCTCTGACAAAACTTGTGGGCAGTGAACGGTATTTCGCAAGCTGCCCCCGGAAAAAGTCCAGTTCCTCCCGGTTCGGAAGTTTACCGAACAAAAGCAGATAAGTGCTTTCCTCAAAGCCGAAATGAGAACTTTCAGAAAGTCCGCTGATAATATCCTTGACATTGTAGCCCCGGTAATACAGTTCTCCGGGCGCCGGGACAGACGTTCCGTTTACCATTTTAGTGGAGCAGACATCGGAAATTTCCGTCAGCCCTACCAGGACGCCCTTTCCGTTTAAGTCCCTTAATCCTCTTTTTACATCGTATTCTTCGAACAAATCCGGATTAATCGTGGCAGCCCGCTGGTTTAATTCAGCCAGACGGGTAATTTCAGGCGTGATTTCGCAATAGTAGTTTGTATTCATGTTTGTGTTCATAAATTCCCCCTTTGAATTGATTTTTACTGGTAACTGCCATCTTGCGCGGCCAGCCGTCCGGCGGGCCGCATGGCTATCTGTGTTATGAAGGAATTCATAATAACATAAGAAAACCCACAATATTCAATTATCATACCATACTTTTTTATTTTGATACAAGAAAAATATCTTGTTTTTACGAAAATTTCATACTTTATTTAAAAAAATTATATAATTTTTGAGGATTTTTTCATAGCTTTTTTCTGGAAAATAGTTTAGAATAATAAAAGCGGCAGGGCCTTCAGACGTTTTTTTACATTTTTATACATAAGAAAGACAAAAAAAGATTGACAAAGAAATAACAAAAGGCTATGCTAGATAGTAGAGAACTTTAAAATTTTAAGGAGGAAGATAAACAATGGCAACAAAGGCATATTATCCAAGAACAGAGATTGGGCCGAACAAAGTTGGTTTTGCAAAGACCCGCTCTATAATTGAAGCTGCATTCTACGGCAACAATGTAGTGAAGGTGAACACCCTGAAGGAAGCTTATGAGCTTGCTAAGAATTCTCCGGGAACTGTTGTAACAGACATGCCTGTATACAGAGGAGAGGAATTTGGTCTGGAGCCGGACGCTAAAGTATTGCTGTTCAATGACGGTTCCATTACAGGTCGTTATGCGCCTGCAAGAAGAATTACCGGCAAACCGGGTGTGAATACCACAGAACTGGATAAGATTTTGATGGATGCAGTTTATGATACCAGATGGAAAACCATGTACCATGCAGAAGTATTTATCGGCCTTGATCCGGAATTTATGGTAAAAGCCCATCTGCTGATTCCGGAAGGAGAAGAGAACCTCCTTTATTCCTGGATGCTGAACTTCCAGTATATGTCTGACAATTATGTGAAGATGTATAAATCATCCAAGCTGTATGAGAATGAGCCGGATATTTATCTCTTCTCAGATCCTCAGTGGGTTGGAACAGATAAGACAGATATCTCTGACCCCAACTGCCTGTGCTATTTCAACACAGATACCAACTGCGCAGGAATCCTTGGTATGAGATACTTCGGAGAGCATAAGAAAGGCACGCTGACACTGGCATGGGCTCTGGCTAACAGAAACGGCTACGCTTCCTGCCACGGCGGACAGAAAGAGTATACCCTGGAGGACGGCTCTAAATATGTTGCAGCTGTATTCGGATTGTCCGGATCTGGTAAGTCCACACTTACTCATGCAAAGCACAACAACAAATATCCGTCTATCAAGGTGCTTCATGACGATGCGTTTATCATCAATGCAGAGACCTGCTCTTCGGTAGCGTTAGAGCCTACTTATTTTGACAAGACAGCAGATTATCCTACCGGATGTGAAGATAACAAGTTCCTGCTGACTGCTCAGAACTGTTCTGCAACTTTAGATGAGGACGGCAAAGTAGTTCTGGTAACAGAAGATGTGCGTAACGGAAACGGACGTGCGATTAAGTCCAAATTATGGTCACCGAACCGTGTGGACAAGATTGAAGCTCCGGTAAACGCTATTTTCTGGATTATGAAAGATCCTACCATTCCGCCGGTAGTAAAATTAAAAGGAGCTTCCCTTGCATCCGTTATGGGAGCAACTCTGGCAACTAAACGTTCTACTGCAGAGAGACTTGCAGCCGGGGTAGACCCCAATGCGCTGGTAGTAGAGCCTTATGCAAACCCGTTCAGAACTTATCCGTTGGTAAATGACTATGAGAAGTTCAAATCACTGGTAGAAACCAAGAATGTAGACTGCTACATTATCAATACCGGTGAATTTATGGGCAAGAAGGTTCAGCCGAAGGATACCCTTGGCGTACTGGAAGCTATTGTTGAGAAGAAAGCAGATTTCAAACCATGGGGACCGTTCTCCGATATTGAAATCTTTGAGTGGGAAGGATTTGTACCGAATCTGTCTGACAAAGAATATGTGGAACAGTTAAAAGCACGTATGCAGGACAGACTGAATTATGTAACAAATCTGGACGAGGCAGAAGGCGGATTCAATAAGCTGCCGGAAGACGCTGCTGCAGCTATCAAGAAAGTTGTGGATGAAGCGAATACGTTATAATCAAAAGGTTTTTATGGCTCCCACAGGATACAGTTCTGTATCCTGTGGGAGAATGTATATTAGATGAAATGTATTGAAATTGTAAAGGAATTTTTTACATAATGTATAGCAGAATTGATATAATTGGAGAATTAGCATGAAAAGAAATAAGATTTTAATTACTGTGATGTGCTGTTTTCTGTTTGCGGTTTCTTTATTTGCCATGAATCAGGCGGAAGCCCAGGCGGCAGGAAATTATACATTGCAGGTAAACAAAGCCACCAATGTAGTAACTGTATTCCGAAGCGACGGCACGCCGGAGCGGGCGTTTGTTTGTTCGGTGGGGAGCGCAACCCCAATCGGAACTTTTTATACGCCCAACAAATACAGATGGCATGAACTGGACGGTCCTTCTTACGGACAGTACTGCACCCGTATTGTTGCCGGGTATCTGTTCCATTCCGTCTGGTATTACCGGAATGGGGATTATGCATCCCAGTCCTATGTACAGTATAATAAGCTGGGGACAACCGCTTCCCACGGCTGTGTCCGTCTTACCGTGGCAGATGCAAAATGGATTTATGACAACTGTCCTCTGGGAACAAAAGTTACAGTGATGTACGGTTCTTCCGCCAATGATCCTCTGGGAAAACCGGCGGCCATTAAAGTCCCCAATGTAAGAGAAGGATGGGACCCTACTGATCCAAACCCGGCCAATCCATACAGTGCGGCAATGCCGTCAATTGATACAAGCGGAGCTTCCCAGACCGTTTCCTATGGAAGCGATTTTTACCCTCTTACCGGAATTACAGCCAAAGATTCCCTTGGAAATGATATCAGCGGGAAACTGGCTTATGCCGGAAGCGTCAATACAAAACAGCTTGGAGATCACAAAATTACATACCGCGTAACAGACGCATTGGGCAGAACTGCCTATGCAGATAAGACTTACACCGTGGCAGATACTGATAAAGCCAAGATTACCGGCGTCAAGAAAAGTCTCAAAAAGGAATATAATTCCACGCTTAAATTAAAGAAGAATGTAAAGGCTAAGACAGTGACAGGCAAAAGTCTTACCAAGAAGATAAAGATTAAGATTATTTCTCCGGGAAGCAAGAAGGAGAAAACTTACAAGAAGAGTACCCTGAAGCTGAAGAAGCTTGGAACTTACAAAATCAATTACTATGTGACCAATCCGGCCAACGGTCTGGTGACAAAAGTTACCTGCAAGGTGAAGGTAAGCGATACCAAGAAGCCTAAGTTCAGCGGCGTTGCTGCACAAAAGACCGTGGAGTATAACAGTACGCTGAATCTGAAATCAGGCATAAAAGCCAAACTGGTATCCGGCAAGAATATGACTTCCAAGATTACTGTGAAGGTTCAGACGCCGGGAGGAACTGCGTTAAAGAAAATAAGCAGCAGCAAGATCAAGAGTTATAAATTTACCAAAACAGGCGATTATAAAGTGGAATATTCTGTGGCAAATCCCTACAATAAGAAAGCGGTTGCCAAAGCAGTAATGAATGTTAAAGTAAGTGATACAAAAGCGCCTGTAATTTCAGGCGTAGTGGATCAGACGGTAGCCTTTGGCGCGAAACTGAACCTGAGAACCGGTATTACTGCAAAACAGGTATCCGGCAAGAATATAACTGCCAATGTGAAGATTACCGTGACAACTCCGGCCAAGAGCACCAGCGAATTTGCCGGAACAGAGTATATCTTTACCCAGGCAGGCGTTTACACCATCGGATATTCCGTGGCAAATCCGGATAATCCCCAGGCAGTGGCGCAGGCAAGCAGGAAGATTACTGTGAACGCAGACACCCGCAAACCGGTGATTACCATTGAAAGCAGTAAGGCAAATACGGCGCTGACCGGAACACCTTATGATGTTTACGCAGGAGTGAAAGCATCTTTGGATCAGACGGATCTTACCAGCGCAGTTACGGTAAAAGTTACAAATGCCAATAATCAGACCGTTGCCGTAACCAATAAGATGGTAACCTTCACAGAAGCCGGTGTTTATACCATCACTTACACGGTGCAGAATCCCAATAACCCGGCGGTTGTTGAGACAAAGACCTTTACTGTGACTGTAAGCGTTCAGAACACAACTCCGGACGATGCGCCGGCAGTTCAGTCTGCGCCGGAATTTATGAATCCGAACCATGAGGAGCCTGCAGAAGATGGGGCAGAGCCTGAGGTTTCTGCGGAAGATGAAGTACAGCCTAAAGAAGCTGCAGAAGATGAAGTACAGCCGGACGAACCTGCAGGAGATGAACCTCAGCCGGAAGCTGAAGTTCAGCCTGAGGTCCCTGCAGAAGATACAGTAGAGCCTGAAGTTCCTGCAGAAGCTGAAGTTCAGCCAGAACCGGAGGTTTTACCTTAACTTCATCCTGTTTTTGAAACTGTTACAAATTTACATTAATTTTTAGTTGATAATCAGGACATAATAAGGTATAATCATTTATAGGCTAGAAAGTATAATCCTGGGGTGTTCGATACCCTGCTATTTTGAACCTACATTTACTTTTATGGGATTCCTACATTGCCGATTGGATGTCAGGCCGTCATAACGCAGCGGAAGGCAGAAGAGAGGTTGCGGTTACCCACCTGGCTTAGGCTAGGAGTCAAAATTGCAGGAAACGGCATTTTGGGTGTACTTTCCAGAAAAATTCTAAGGTACAAAAGACTTTTACAAAAGCGGATTAGCGCATAAGTTTCGAAAGATTCTCAAAGAAATACGAAAGATTGGAAATACAAAAGACTCTTTAGGTACGAAAGATAAATTACAAAAGAGGAGAGGCTGCTTTGGAGAAAGGCAGCCTTTTCGCTTGAATGTAAAGTGATTTCTGAATTTAAAGAAGGAACAGGAATGTTGCATGGGAAGAGGATATTCATCGAAAAGGGAGAAATATTTGACCGTATTGCTGGCAGCGCTGCTGGTGGTTTTAGCCATACTTTTTATGCAGGCTGTGATGGACGAGAAGGTAATACTGGAATACAGTAACGAGTATGTGGCAATGGCAGAACTGCCGTCGCAGCTCAGTTTTACATATTATGAAGAAGAGGAATGGAAAGAAAAGCTAAAGGAAATCAATTCCGGAAAAAATCTCAACGGCAAACTTACTTTTGGAAAACTGGAGAAGCTGCTGGAACAATTGTCTGTCCTGGAATATGTGACGTATCCTGACAAATTTTCCTGGAAACATGTCTCCCGTACAGAGTGGAATGGGGTGTATGAGCAGATTCTGGACTTACTGGATACAGAAGGAGCGGTATCTGCCACAAACCTGGTGTTTCTTACCCAGGATACAGAAAAAGCCGGAGAGGGAGAAGCATTGCAGAGGCTGACCCAGAAGGGATATTATGAAGTGGCAGAAGGCGTGGATTATTTTCATTATTATGATATGTATCAGGTTTATGTAAAAGATCAGCGTATTATCGGCGTCAGCAGCGAATGTAAAGGGCCTCTGACCTTGAAAAATGTGTTTGTGCATTCCACAGAGAATGAGAAAGCGGAGATTCTGTATGAACGGCAGAAGATTTCTCTGGATATTGACGGACTGGCGGAAGAGATTCAGGATACCATCTGCGACATGGAATGGACAGAGGGGAAAGTGACGGCAATTTATAAGAAAGAAGATATGATTTCCGGAAAAGTCCTGAGCTTTAACGAGGAACAGATAGAGATTTCCGGCTATGGAACCTTAGGACACAGCGGAGCTTTAAAAATATATAAGACTTATGGAACAGTGGAAGAACTGGATGAATCAAAGCTGGTAATCGGTAATCTGCAGGCAGATTTTGTGGTGGCAGAGAAACAGGTCTGCGGAATTATTTTAAAGGAGCCGGCTTCCATTGAGAATATCCGTGTGCTTCTGCTGAACGGGGAAAGTGAGTATCATGAGAATCCGGTGTTTGTGACCGATGGAGGAGGGACTTTAACCGTAGGGGAACGAACAGAAAAAATTGAGCCTGGAAAACCGTTGGCTGCATCGGAATTCTTTGGGGAAAACCCGGATTTTTTGAAAATTGCCCTGGAAGATGAAAATGGAAGAATTTATTTTTCAGACGGAGCCGGCGCCCATGCTTCTCTGGGATACCGGGGAACCATGGAGATTCGAAAATATCAGGAAGGGTACGGCGTAGTGAACGAACTGTCCCTGGAACAATATCTGTACGGCGTAGTTCCCAGTGAAATGCCCTCCTCCTATGAACGGGAGGCGCTGTGCGTTCAGGCGGTCTGCGCCAGAAGCTATGCCTGCATTCAGCTGATGAAAGGGGATTATGCCGCTTTGGGAGCCCATGTGGATGACAGCACCAGTTATCAGGTGTATAATAAACAGGAGGAAACGCCTCAGACCAACCTGGCGGTGGACGATACCGTGGGAGAAGTGATCAAGTATCAGGGAGAGGTTGCAGAGGCATACTTTTTCTCCACCTCCTGCGGCTATACCGGAGATATGGGCTTATGGAACAGCGGCGGTGAGGAGCGGTTCGGCTATCTGCAGGGAATCTCCCTTCTGGCAGAGGGAGAAGAAGCGGATATTTCCAGTGAAGAAGCTTTTGCAGAATTTATTAAGAATAAAGAAATTACTTCTTATGACAGCGGCAGCGCCTATTTCCGATGGCAGGCAGAGGTTTTGGCCCTGAAAGAGATGGAAACAGTGAACCAGGCTGTCCTGGAGCGGGCGGAGGCCAATGCCGGAAACGTACAGTTTCTCAAGGCGGACGGCTCGGAAGGAAAATCTTCTGATCTGGCAGGGTTCGGGGCTTTAAAGGAAATTTCCGTGGGAGAGCGGGGAAGCGGCGGAGGCATCCGGATTTTGTGCATTTCCTATGAAAAAGGAACGGTTCGTCTGCTGACGGAATATAACATACGTTATGTACTGGGAGCTGCGGCCGGTGAAGTCACAGACAATCAGGGAGAGCGTATAGATATGAAGCTTCTGCCCAGCGCTTATTTTGCCCTGACGCCTATAGAGCAGGGATATCTTCTGCAGGGCGGCGGGTACGGACATGGAATCGGAATGAGCCAGAATGGCTCCAACGGAATGGCTAAAGCCGGTATGAACTATATGGAAATCCTGATGAAATTTTATCAGGGCATCACAATAGAAAATATTTACAATGGGGAATAATTATGTTTTGGAAGTTTGTGGCAGGAGCCAAGGCTTTTCTGGCGGAATGTAAAAGAGATAATATCAGCGCATATGCGGCTCAGGCGGCATTTTTTATCATTATGTCCCTGATCCCTTTTATCATGCTGTTTATTTCTCTGATCCAGTTCACACCGGTGACAAAGAGCATGGTAATGGACATTGTGAACCGGCTGATGCCGGAATATATTTCTCCGTTTCTCATAGGAATTATCAATGAAGTTTACAATAATTCTGTGGGGACGGCGTCTATAGCGGCGATTATGGCAGTCTGGTCGGCGGCCAAAGGGATTCACTGCGTCACGGCCGGATTGAACAGTGTCTACGACATTGAAGAGACCCGGAACTGGATTTTTCTGCGGTTTCGGGCCATTCTCTATACGCTGATGCTGGTGGTTGCAATTGTAGTTTCCCTTACGCTGATGGTGTTTGGGAACAGTCTGCAGAAATTAATCTGGAAGTATGTTCCCTTTGCGGCAGATTTTACCTGGGGAATTTTACAGCTTCGTTCCCTGATTTTACTGGCGGTGCTGATGCTTTTTTTTCTGATGCTGTTTAAAATGCTTCCCAACCGGAAAGCCTCTGTCAAACACCAGATTCCCGGCAGTGCGCTGAGCGCGGTGGGATGGTCTCTGCTGTCTTTTGGGATATCTGTCTATGTGGATTACTTTAACGGATTTTCCATGTACGGCAGCCTGACTACGATGATTCTGGTGATGATGTGGCTGTATTTCGGCATTTACATTATGCTTGTATGCGCGGAAATCAATAAGATGTATGAGGACAGCAGATTAAGGAAAGAAGGATAAAAAGTGGTAATGACATTTCGAACTGAATGTGATAAACTGTAAATAGTGTGCCGGGACGGGGAAGTCAGAGCACAGACTGGTTCAGATCTCCTGCGGTTGCGGCAGAGGACTGAGCCTGACAGAAGAACAACAGTTTGGAGGAAGTCATATGGCATCAAAACCTAAAAATACGGCAAAAGGAAGAACGGCCGGAGGAAGCAGCGGCTCTGGCAGAAAAAGCGGAGCGTCCAGAGGCGGATCTGAGGTTTCCTTTGGAAGCGAAGTAACGCTTTTGGTGATACTGGCTGTTTGTATTATAATGTTTATCAGTAATTTTGGAATCGGCGGATTCGTCGGAGAGAAGGTAAGCGGTTTTTGTTTCGGCCTGTTCGGAATGATGGCTTATCTGTTTCCCATCTGCTTTTTTGTAGGCGCCGCCTTTTTTGTGTCAAACAAAGACAACGGAATTGCCATTGTGAAACTGACGGCAGGAGTTGTCTTTGTGGTATTTCTGTGCCTTTTTATGGAACTGATTGCAGGGGATTCCAAAGAATATCAGGTGCAGAAATCTTTCCAATATGCGGTGGAGCATAAAAGCGGCGGCGGAGCGGTAGGCGGATTGCTGGCGTCATTGCTTTGTCCGGCAATTGGAGTTGCAGGGGCATATGTGGCGGATATAATTGCGCTGATTATTTCCCTGGTGCTTTTGACGGAACGTTCTTTTTTGAGCAGCGTGACCAGAGGCAGCAGGAAAGTCTATGATACGGCCAGGGAGGACGCGGCCAGGCGCAGGGAAGTGAAAGAATCCAGAAGGGAAGAGCAGATCCGGCGGAGAACAGACCGGAAGGTGGAAGGAGTTGCGCTGGATACGAAGATTGTGCCGGTGTCCTCCCGCCGTTCTGATAATATCAGTGAATTGAAGCTGCCGAAGGAAACGGAAGCGTTTTCCAGGGAGTTGAGAGAAAAATTGTTTTCCGGCCAGGAGGATATGCCAAAGAGAGCAGTTGGCAATTCAGGATGGGGGGCAGGCGAGCTCCGTTCTGCGGCTTCCATTTTGGAAATGCCTGTGAAATCGGAGCCGAAAAGCTCCAGAGAGAAAATATCAGAACCGGAACAAAAACCGGAACCCAGAACAGAGCAGATGTTTTCCGGAGATATATTTTCAGAACCGGTGGTGGTGGAAAAAGTCCGCAGAAGCCCCAGAAAGAGAAAAACCGAGCTGGATGAGGTGCTGTCAGAAGGAACAGAGCAGCTGTGGCGGCCCAAAGCCGGCGATCCGCTTTTGACCGGCGACGAACCGGTGGTGATTCACTCAGAGCCTTCCGGTGGAGCAGGACAGGAATTGCCGGAATTCGGCAGTCATATGGCAAATGGCTTTTCAGAAGCGGATTTTTCTGAGGAGGCATTTGCCGGCTTAGAGTCAGCCATTATTGCGGAGACGGATCACAGCCTGCAAACAGAACCGGAACAGGAGGAAGAGCCAGTATTTGCCGAAACATCCGATTTTAGAAATGAAATGGAAGAAACGGAGGTATCAAAGGCTGTTTCTGCAGGAATCACACAGACGGAGGCTGCCCCAGAACCAGAAGTTGCCCCGGAGCCGGAAGAAACGAGCCGCCAGGCAGAGCAGGCGGTACAGCCGGGAATGAATCGCCCGGAAGCATCGTCAGCGGCAGCAGGAGCCTCTTCTGCTGTTTTGCCGGCGCCGAAACCGGAGCTGCCAAAGAAGAGAGAATATGTGTTCCCGCCGGTTTCTCTGTTGAAAAAAGGAACCAACGCCCAGGGAGATTCCCGGAAGCATTTGCAGGAAACGGCTTTGCTGCTGCAGCAGACCTTAAAGAATTTCGGCGTCAATGTCACCATTACAGATGTAAGCTGCGGGCCCAGTGTGACGCGTTATGAGATGCAGCCGGAAATGGGCGTGAAGGTCAGCAAAATCGTAAATCTGGCAGATGATATCAAGCTGAATCTGGCAGCGGCGGATATCCGTATTGAAGCGCCTATCCCGGGAAAGGCTGCAGTGGGAATTGAGGTGCCCAACAAAGAAAACGTGATGGTGCGGTTCCGCGACATGATAGAAACAGATGAATTTCAAAGCCATAAGTCCAGGATTTGTTTTACGGCAGGAAAGGATATCGGCGGGCAGGCAGTGGTGGCGGATATTGCCAAGATGCCCCATCTTCTGATCGCAGGGGCCACCGGCTCCGGCAAATCAGTATGTATCAATACGATTATCATGAGTATCCTCTATAAAGCAGATCCGGAGGATGTGAAGCTGATTCTCATAGATCCGAAAGTGGTGGAATTAAGCGTATACAATGGAATTCCTCATCTTCTGATTCCTGTGGTCACCGATCCGAAGAAAGCGGCGGGCGCGCTGCACTGGGCCGTGGCGGAGATGATGGACCGGTATCAGAAATTTGCTGAGTGCCAGGTACGTGATTTAAAAGGATATAATCAGAAAATAGCCGCCATAGAAGCGGTGGAGGATGAAACAAAGCCGGTGAAAATGCCCCAGATTATCGTAATCGTAGACGAGCTGGCAGACCTTATGATGGTGGCTCCGGGGGATGTGGAGGACGCCATCTGCCGTCTGGCCCAGCTTGCCCGGGCAGCTGGGATTCATCTGATTATTGCCACCCAGAGGCCTTCCGTGGATGTTATTACCGGTCTGATTAAGGCGAATATGCCCTCCAGAATTGCCTTTTCCGTGTCCTCCGGCGTGGACTCCAGAACGATTCTGGATATGAACGGGGCGGAAAAGCTTCTGGGAAACGGAGATATGCTGTTTTATCCCCAGGGCTATCAGAAGCCCTTGCGTGTTCAGGGGCCTTTTGTGTCAGATCCGGAAGTGGAGGCCGTGGTGGATTTCCTGAAAAAACAGAATACTGTGGTATATAATTCAGAGATTGAGCAGAAAATGAATACAGCCTCCTCCGGTTCCGGTGTGGGCGCCGGAGGCGAGAGAGACGCTTACTTTGTGGAAGCAGGAAAATTTGTCATAGAGAAAGAGAAAGGCTCCATCGGCATGCTGCAGCGGATGTTCAAAGTGGGCTTCAACCGCGCGGCGAGAATTATGGATCAGCTGGAGGAAGCCGGCGTGGTAGGGCCGGAGGAAGGGACGAAACCGAGAAAAGTGCAGATGTCCCTGACGGAATTTGAAGAATATGTGGAGGAACACATATAATTGGAATTATATCTATCATAAAGCATCAGGTTGTGATAGTATAAAGGTACATAATAAAGCATTATCATGGAGGGAAAAGATGAAAACAGATATTCAGATTGCACAGGAAGCAGAAATGATTCACATCAAAGATGTGGCGGCACAGTTGGGAATCGGGGAAGATGATCTGGAGTTATATGGAAAATATAAAGCAAAGCTGTCCAATGAGCTGATGGAGCGGGTAAAAAGCAACCCGGACGGGAAGCTGATTCTTGTGACAGCCATCAATCCCACTCCGGCAGGAGAGGGCAAAACCACCACCAGCGTAGGACTGGGCCAGGCTTTCGGCAAGCTGGGGAAGAAAGCAGTACTGGCGCTGAGAGAGCCTTCTCTCGGGCCTTGCTTCGGCATCAAAGGGGGAGCGGCCGGCGGCGGATATGCCCAGGTGGTTCCCATGGAGGATCTGAACCTGCATTTTACCGGAGATTTTCATGCCATTACTTCTGCCAATAATCTGCTTGCAGCCCTTTTGGACAACCATATTCAGCAGGGCAATGTCCTTGGCATTGATCCAAGGCAGGTGGTTTGGAAACGCTGTCTAGATATGAATGACCGTGTGCTTCGGAATATTGTGGTGGGTCTGGGAAATAAAATGGACGGAATGGTCAGGGAGGACCATTTTGTCATTACTGTGGCTTCTGAGATTATGGCAGTATTGTGTCTGGCGGAGGATATGGCGGATCTGAAAAAACGTCTGGGCCGGATGATTGTGGCTTATAATTTTGAAGGAAAGCCGGTGACGGCAGATGATTTGCAGGCTACAGGAGCCATGGCGGCGCTTTTGAAGGATGCATTAAAGCCCAATCTGATTCAGACCTTAGAGCATACGCCGGCCATTGTCCATGGAGGCCCCTTTGCCAATATCGCTCATGGCTGCAATAGTGTCCGCGCCACAAAGACAGCCCTTAAGCTGGCGGACTATGTGGTGACAGAGGCAGGATTCGGAGCGGATCTGGGCGCAGAGAAATTTATGGATATCAAGTGCAGGATGGCCGGGCTGAAACCGGACGCAGTGGTTTTAGTGGCAACCATCCGGGCGTTGAAATACAACGGGGGAGTTCCGAAAGGAGAGCTTTCCGGCGAGAATCTGGAAGCTCTGAAGAAGGGAATTGTAAATCTGGAAAAGCATATCGAAAATCTGCAGAAATATCAGGTGCCGGTGGTAGTCACACTGAATTCCTTTCTTACGGATACCCAGGCGGAGACAGCGTTTGTGGAACAGTTCTGCAGGGAGCGGGGATGTGAATTTGCCTTGTCAGAAGTATGGGAAAAAGGCGGAGAAGGCGGACTTGCACTGGCCCAAAAGGTGTTGGAAACTCTGGAAACTAAAGAGAGCAGATTTTCCCCGCTCTATCAAGACGCCCTTTCCCTTACAGAAAAGATTGAGACAGTGGCAAAAGAAATCTACGGTGCAGAGGGCGTAACTTACGCGCCGGCAGCCTTGAAAGAATTAAAGAGAATCGAAGAATTGGGAATGGGAAGCTTTCCGGTCTGTATGGCCAAAACCCAGTATTCCCTGTCGGACGATCAGACGAAGCTGGGACGTCCCTTAGGGTTTACGGTAAATGTACGGGAAGTATATGTATCGGCAGGCGCCGGTTTTGTAGTGGCGGTTACCGGGGCGATTATGACCATGCCGGGACTTGGAAAATCCCCTGCAGCCTACCAGATTGACGTGGATGACGATGGGGTAATCACAGGATTATTTTAAAGGTTTAAGACAGTAACCGGCGCAGAAACAGAGATAAAACAGTTATTACAGAAAGGAACAGCCATGGCAGTAATCATAGACGGAAAAAAGATTTCTCAGCAGATCAAGGATGAATTGAAAGAAAAGGTATCAGCATTAAAGGCAGAAGGGAAAACAGGCGCTCTTGCAGTGATTCAGGTGGGCGCGGACCCGGCTTCCAGTGTATATGTCCGAAATAAGAAAAATGCCTGTGCCTATATTGGAATAGAGTCTCTGGCTTACGAACTGCCGGAAGAGACAACAGAGGAAGAATTGCTGCATTTAATTCAGGAATTAAATGAAAAAGAGAAGGTCAGGGGAATTCTGGTTCAGCTTCCCCTTCCCGGCCATATCTGCCAGGAGAAAGTGATTCAGGCCATCAGCCCTGAAAAAGATGTGGATGGGTTTCATCCTGAGAGCGTAGGAAATATGACCATTGGGGCGCCGGGCTTTCTGTCCTGTACGCCGGCCGGAATTATTCAGCTTTTGAAACGCTCGGACATTGAAATCGCAGGAAAGCACTGCGTAGTCGTCGGCAGAAGCAATATTGTGGGAAAACCAATGGCTCTTTTGATGCTTCGGGAGAACGCCACCGTTACGGTGACCCATTCCAGAACCAGAAATCTGCCGGAAATCTGCCGGCAGGCGGATATTTTAATTGTGGCTGTGGGCAAACCGCAGTTTATCGGCGCAGAGTATGTGAAGGAAGGCGCAGCCGTGATTGACGTGGGAATCCACCGGGATGAAAATAATAAATTATGCGGAGATGTGAAATTCGATGAGGTAATGCCCCGGGCTTCTGCCATTACGCCGGTTCCGGGGGGCGTAGGCCCTATGACCATTGCAATGCTGATGAATAACTGTGTGCAGAGCATAGAAGAGGGCAGATAAGAATGAAATGTGCAAATTGCGGCGCAGAGCTGAAAGTGGGATGTGTGTATTGCTCCGTCTGCGGAACAGAGGCCCAGATTGTATCAGATTATAATCTTCTGGAAGATGATTTCTTACGGGGGCTTCTGAAAGAAAAGAAGGAAAAGATCCATAAGAAGCATTTGTCAGAAAAGAAGAAAAAAACCCGGATGGAGCAGCAGTCAAAGGGGAAAGAAGAAGCCCCGGGAAAACAGAAAATCAGGAAAAAGAAAAAACCGATATGGATTCTGGCAGTGGCGGTTTTGTTGATTTTGGTTCTGGCAATTGTGATTTTACTGCAGTATACCTGGAATAATTCCTATGATCACCAGATGAAAAAGGCGGAAAGCTACCAGAGCAGGAAAGATTACCGGAATGCAGAGAAATGTTTGAAACGGGCGCTGGAATTAGACAGCAGCAGTGAGGACGCAAGGGCCCGTCTGGCAGAACTTTACATTCAACAGGAAGAATTTGAAAAAGCCAGGGAACTGCTGTTGGAATTACTGGCTCAGGACGAAGAAAATCAGGAGATCTATGAGAGATTAATTCAGGTTTATGCGGCTCTTGAGAATTATCAGGCCATTGAAGAGCTGGGCAGGAATATTACAGATGTGGAAATTCTGGAGCTCTTTGAGGGTTATCTGGCAAAGCCGCCGGTCTTTCAACCGGAGGGCGGCACCTATCAGGAAGAAATTGAAGTGGAACTTACCGGAGACAGCGACTGCAGGATTTATTATACGCTGGATGGCTCTGACCCAAAAGAGGGAACGGAATATACAGGCCCGATTTTACTGGAATCTGGGAAAAATCTATGGATTCGGGCAATTTCCTGCAATAAATTCGGCGTGTACGGAGAGGAAGAGCAGGAGCGTTTTACAATCAGATTAAAGAAACCGGATACGCCTCATGTGACGCCCTCCGGCGGAAGTTTTTATGCACCTCAGACCATTGCCGTAACGGCCCCGGAGGGGTGCAGGATTTACTATACCTGGGATGGAACAGCGCCGACGCGGGAATCAGAACAGTATACGGAGCCCATTGGCATGCCGGAGGGAAATAATGTGCTCTCACTGATTCTGGTGGATAAATACGGCATGGCTTCAGATGTGCTGAAGTGCAATTATGTGTATATCCCCCAGTAAGGAGCGGATTGGCAGATGGAGTGTATTTGGATTTCAGAGATAACAAGGATGTGACATATGAAAGAGTTAAGTAAAATCCGGGAGGAAATTGATGAAATAGACAGTCAGATTGCGGCTTTGTATGAAGCCAGAATGCGGCTGACAGGAGAAGTTGCAGAATATAAGCTGTCGGTGGGAAAGCCGGTTCTGGATAAGACCCGGGAAAAAGAGAAACTGGAAAAAGTCAAAGGCCTGGTGCAGTCTGAAGAGAACCGCTACGGCGTGGGAGAGCTTTTTGAGCAGATTATGGCGTTGAGCCGCAGGCGTCAGTATCAGATGATGATTCAGCACGGTCAGGGGCGGGATATGGGATTTACCCAGGTGGACCGCCTGCCCTTTGAAACAAACAAAGTGGTGTATCAGGGGACGGAAGGCGCTTACAGCCAGCTTGCCATGAAAGCTTATTTCGGGGAAGAGATTGACAGTTACCATGTGGAAACCTGGCGGGACGCCATGGAGGCCATCAGCAGCGGGCAGGCAGATTATGCAGTGCTGCCCATTGAGAATTCTTCCGCCGGAATCGTGGGGGAAAATTTTGACCTGCTGGTGGAATACGACAACTGCATTGCGGCGGAGCAGACCATTAAAGTGGAACATGCCCTTTTGGGGCTTCCCGGCAGCAGTCTTTCCGATATCACTCATGTATATTCTCATCCCCAGGCGTTGATGCAGAGCGTGGATTTTCTGGAGCAGCATAAGGACTGGAAGCAGAAGAAAATGAAAAATACGGCTGTGGCGGCTAAGAAAATTGTGGAGGACGGGCTGAACTGTCAGGCGGCCATAGCAAGCACAGTGACAGCAGAGATTTACGGCCTGGATATTTTACAGAACAATATCAATTACAGTGACGAAAACAGCACCAGATTCATTATAGTTTCCGGCAAAAAAATCTGCTTAAAGGAAGCAAAGAAGGTGAGTATCTGTTTTGAGATATCTCACGAAAGCGGCTCGTTGTACCACATGCTTTCCCATTTTATTTTTAATAACCTGAATATGGTAAAGATTGAGTCCAGGCCCATTAAGGATAAGAGCTTTGAATATCGGTTTTTTGTGGACATGGAAGGAAATCTGGGGGACGGAGCGGTACAGAATGCATTGAAGGGACTTAAGGAAGGCGCATTATATCTGAAGGTTCTTGGGAATTATTAGTGACAGAGGGTTTGGCGATGAAAAGTACGGAAAAATTAATTTTATACCGGGAGTTTGATAAGGACAGGATTTTTAAAGATTTTACCAGGGTGGCGGAGCAATCCAAAGAACAGCTGTCGGGAGACAGGTTAGAGGAACTGCAAAATCTGTGCTATGAAGTTTTGCATAAACTGGTGGAGCTTTCTGCAAGCCATGGATTTGAAGGGAATCTCTGGCAGAATTACCTGACGTTTCTGTTGGTAAACCATGAAAACGCTTACAGTGTTTCCTGTGAAATCAAGGGAAAGATTCAGGGAAGCATCAATGGACTGGCCCTTCATGATTTTGCAGTGTTCAAGGAATTGTTTGATATAGATTTGGAAAAACTGGGGGAGGCCCTTGAGCTTCCTGAGCTTCAAATCATAAAGAACTACAGGCGGGCAGAGCAGGACGGAACTGTCTTTAACCGCAGAATCCGGGACAGGATTTGCCAGCTGAGTGTCCGGCTGGAGCGGACAGGTACTCCGGAGGAATTTAAGGATGAGGTAACGGAATTCTACCGGGAATTCGGCGTGGGAAAACTGGGCCTGCATAAAGCCTTCCGCATTGAACATGAGAAGGATGAGGTGAAGATTGCGCCCATTACCAATATTGCCCATGTCCATCTGGACGATTTGATTGGATATGAGTCAGCCAAGAAGAAGCTGACAGACAATACAGAAGCCTTTGTCAACGGAAAACAGGCCAATAACTGCCTGCTGTTCGGGGATGCGGGAACTGGGAAATCCACCAGTGTAAAAGCTGTGATTAATCAGTATTACAGTCAGGGGCTTCGGATGATTGAGATTTACAAGCATCAGTTTCAGGATTTAAACAGCGTGATTGCCCAGGTGAAAAACAGGAATTATAAATTTATTATTTATATGGATGATCTGTCTTTTGAGGAGTTTGAGACGGAGTATAAATATTTAAAAGCAGTGATTGAAGGCGGATTGGAGAAAAAACCGGACAATGTATTGATTTACGCCACCTCAAACCGCCGTCATCTGGTAAGGGAAAAATTCAGCGATAAGGCGGATCGGGATGATGAGCTTCATACCAGTGATACGGTACAGGAGAAATTATCCCTGGTGGCCAGATTCGGCGTTACAATTTACTTCGGCAAGCCAGACAAAAAAGAATTCCAGGATATAGTGAAAAATCTTGCAAAGCGGCATCAGATTCAGATGGGGGAAGAGGAGCTTTTGGCAGAAGCGAATAAATGGGAGTTAAGCCACGGAGGGCTTTCAGGCAGAACGGCTCAGCAGTTTATCAATTATCTGTTGGGAAAACAGTAGTTCAGGCTTTGCCGGCGTCATCCGGCAGAAAGGAACGGGTATGAAGATTACGACATTTGCAGCAATTTATATCGGCTCATATGAAGTGAGTCTGAAAGTATTTGAGATTTCCGCCAACCGGAAAATACGTTCCATTGATTATGTGCGGAGTCATGTGGAACTTGGCCGGGATGCCTTTGGAAAAGGGGTGATCGGATATGAGCTGGTGGAGGAGCTCTGTCAGATTTTAAAAGAATTCCATACGATTATGGAGGGCTACAAAGTAGATGATTACGAGGCTTATGCAGGAAATGTGTTCCGGAATGTGAGCAACAAGCTGTTTATCCTGGATCAGATCCGGCTGCGCACAAAGATTGAAGTGACGGTTTTGAGCAATTCAGAACACCGGCTGATGGATTATAAGTCCCTGGCCGTGCTGCCAAAGTTCGAAAAGATGATACAAAAAGGGGCTGCCGTGGTGAATGTAGGCGGCGGAAGCATGCAGATTACACTGTTTCGGAAGGGCACAGCCATTACCACTCAGCACATTGAGCTTGGAATTATGCGTATCCGGGAAAAGCTGTCCAAGATTGAAAACCTGGTTTCCCATTACGAAACCCAGATTCAGGAGTTGATTGACAAGGAGCTGGAGATTTTCAAGCGGATTTATATGCGTGATCTGGAAATGAAATATGTGATTATCATGGGGGACTATGTGGGGGAGATGACGAAAGGCTTCTCCAAAAAGGCGGAGGACGGCACCATTGAGACAGAGCGTTTCTTAAAGCTTCTGAATAAATGGTATAAAAAATCCGCCGAGGAGATTTCTCTGGAGTTAAATCTGGCCAATGAACACGATCCGCTGATTCTGCCCTCCGTGGTGCTGTATAAACGTCTGAGCGAAGAATTAAACGCCAAATCCATCTGGGTGCCGGGGGTAAATATCAGTGACGGAATTGCCTGCGCCTATGCGGAAAAGAACCGCATGATTTACTTTGAGCATGATTTTGAGGAAGACGTACTGGCGGCTGCCAGGAATCTGGCGGAACGTTACCAGGGCTATTCCAGTCATACAGAAGCAGTGTTGAATCTGACGGTCACCATTTTTGACGCGATGAAAAAGGTTCATGGGATGGGAAAACGGGAGCGGCTTCTTCTGCAGGTTGCGGCAATTCTTCATGACTGCGGTCGTTACATCAGCCTTGTAAATCAGTCAGAATGCTCGTATCAGATTATTATGGCTACAGAGATTATCGGAATGACCCATTTAGAGCGGGAAATTGTGGCCAGCGCCGTAAAATACAATTCTCAGCCGCTGCAGCCTTACGGCAGCGTCAGCGACAAAATGGATCAGGAGGATTATATGGTAGTGTCCAAACTGACAGCTATGCTTAAGATTGCCAATGCCATGGACAGAAGCCATAAGCAGAAATTCCGGAATATCAAAGCGTCTTTACAGGAGAGGGAACTGGTGATTACGGTGGAATCTTCCGAGAGTATCGTACTGGAAAAAGGTCTTTTTTCCGCATATGCCAATTCTTTTGAAGAGATTTTCAGCGTGAAGCCAAGAATAAGAGAAAAGAAAGTGTTTTAAGGGAGGTTACGGCTATGGACAGAGATAAGGATTTTCTGAATCCGGCATATTATGAAAACCGGGAACTGAGCTGGCTGAAATTTGACCAGAGGGTATTAAATGAAGCAAGGGATAAGAATATTCCGCTGCTGGAACGGCTGAAATTTGTCAGCATTACGTCATCAAATCTGGATGAATTTTTTATGGTCCGGGTGGCTTCTCTGAAAGACATGGTTCATGCAGGCTATAAGAAAAAAGACATTGCCGGAATGACTGCAAAAGAGCAGCTTGAGGCCATCAATAAAGACACCAGGGCATTGGTGGAGACTCAGTACAGCACTTATAACCGTTCTCTGGTGCCCCTGTTACATAATCACGGAATTGACATTTTATCAGCCTATGAGGAGTTAAACGAAGCCCAGGGAGATTATGTGGACCGCTATTTTGAAGAAACGGTATATCCGGTGTTAACCCCTATGGCAGTGGACGCCTCCCGGCCGTTTCCCCTGATTCGAAATAAGTCTTTGAATATTGCGGCATTGCTGATGAAAAAGGGGGACAAGAAAGAGGAACTGGAATTTGCCACGGTACAGGTGCCCTCCGTGCTTCCAAGAATTGTCCGGATTCCTGCTTCGGAAGAGGAAAACAAAACCTTTATTCTGCTGGAGCAGATTATTGAGCGCAATATCCACCGGCTGTTTCTGAATTATCATGTGGTATGCGCCTATCCTTACCGGATTATGAGAAATGCGGATTTGACCATTGATGAAGATGAAGCGGAGGATTTGCTGCAGGAAATTCAGAAACAGTTAAAGAAGCGCCAGTGGGGAGAAGTGATCCGCCTTGAGGTGGAAGAGAAGATTGACAAACGGCTGCTTGGAATTCTCAAAGAGGATCTGCACATTGCCCAGGAGGATATTTTCAAGATCAACGGGCCTCTGGATTTGACTTTTCTGATGAAAATGTACGGAATCGAAGGGGAGGATGAACTGCGTTATGATCCCTATAAGCCTCAGCGGGTGCCGCAGATTGTGCCTGGAGAAGATATTTTTGAAGCCATCCGCAAAGGAGATATCTTACTGCATCATCCGTACCAGACCTTTGATCCGGTGGTGGATTTCATTAAGCAGGCTTCGGCAGATCCGGATGTTCTTGCTATCAAACAGACCCTTTACCGCGTCAGCGGCAATTCGCCGATTATCGCTTCTCTGGCCCAGGCGGCAGAGAACGGCAAGCAGGTGTCGGTGCTGGTGGAGCTGAAAGCCCGTTTTGACGAGGAAAACAACATTGTCTGGGCGAAGAAGCTGGAAAAAGCAGGGTGCCATGTTATCTATGGACTGGTAGGGCTGAAAACCCACAGCAAGATTGCGCTGGTGGTGCGCCGGGAGGAGGACGGCATCCGCCGGTATGTGCATCTGGGAACCGGAAATTACAATGATTCCACGGCCAAATTATACACGGATCTGGGTATGTTTACCTGTTCAGAGGCAATCGGGGAGGATGCAACGGCAGTCTTTAACATGCTGTCCGGCTATTCTGAGCCGGCTTCCTGGAATAAACTTGTAGTGGCGCCCATCTGGCTGCGCAAACGGTTCTTAAAGCTGATCAAACGGGAAATGAAGCATGCCCAGGCGGGAAGAGAAGCTTTTATCAAAGCCAAAATGAATTCTCTCTGCGATCGGGATATTATTGCGGCTCTGTATGAGGCTTCTGCGGCAGGAGTGAGAATAGAACTGGTGGTGCGGGGCATCTGCTGCCTGAAGGTGGGAATTCCCGGCATCAGCGAAAATATTACCGTGCATTCCATTGTGGGCAATTTCTTAGAGCACAGCCGTATTTTCTGGTTTCATAATGACGGCCAGGAGGAGATTTACATGGGAAGCGCAGACTGGATGCCGAGAAATCTGGACCGCAGGGTGGAGATTATGTTTCCGGTGGAAAATGAGAAGCTGATGGATCAGGTGCGCCATGTATTATCCACTCAGCTTGCGGATAATACAAAAGCCCATGTTTTGCAGCCGGACGGAAAGTATGATAAAATAGACAAAAGGGGAAAGAAACTGGTGAATTCACAGCAGCTGTTCTGTGAGGAAGCAAAAAGAGCCATTCCGAAAACAGTGAATGTATATCAGGAAAGGGTGTTTATCCCGGCAGAGCCGGTGGAATGAGAGTGGAGGAATTTTTATGAAGCATAAAATATTGTTTACGGATCTGGATGAAACATTGTTGAACCGCGACAAAACCATATCTAAGGAGAATCGGGACGCAATTGCCAGAATGCTGGAGCAGGGCCATGATTTTGTTCTGATGACAGGAAGGCCCATTGCAACTGCAAGGATTGCGGTAAAAGAGCTTGGGCTCACATTTCCGAGATGCTATATGGTGGCTTTTAACGGAGCAGTGGTGTACGACTGTGTGGCAGACAGGATTCTGGCAGAGCGCACCCTTCCCATGGAAGTGGCCAAGGATGTAATTCTCGAAGCCCACAAAGCGGGAATTTATGTACAGAGTTATCAGCAGGATACAATTCTCGCTGAAACGCACGGACGGGAACTGGATTTTTACCTGAAAAATGCAAGAATGAAGTATCGGTTGGTGGATGATATTTACGGAAGTCTGGAACAGGAGCCTTATAAAGTGCTGCTGCTGGATGTGGATGATCAGGAAAGGCTTCTGAAATTCCGGGAACAGCATCCGGAGCTTTTGGAGCGCAGCAATTGCTTTTTCTCCTGCAATGAATATCTGGAATACTGCCCCAAAGACACAGATAAGGGAAGCGGCGTGAAATATATCAGCAAATTCCTGAACGTTCCAATTGAACATACAGTCGCAGCAGGAGATGAACGCAACGATATCCCAATGATTCAGGCGGCCCATGTGGGCGTGGCGGTGAAAAACGGCCATAAAGAACTGCGGGAAGCGGCTGATTATGTGACGGAACATGACAATGAGCACGGGGCCATTGCGGAGATTATTGAGAAATTTATTTTAAATGATGATGTGTAAGGGGATGGAAGAGCAGTTTCTCAGGATGGAAGAGCAGTTGGAGGTTTTATAATAGAAAAATGCAAACAGGTTGTAGAGGGCGGTAGGAGTGGAGCTCAGCCTGAACATATGGAAAAAGTCAAGTTAAAGGATCATTATGGCTTAGTACTACAGTGAACGTTTTATATTTGAATACGGACAGAACTACCGGATTGCCCTTTGACACATAAACTGGGCAGCGTTCCGGCGAATTAACTGCTAACTGCGTCTAAGGGGCTATCGGGAAATAGATAGCCCCTTATGAATTACCCGACTGGATGTGTATGTGCTGTGCAAGTTGTGTATTTTGAAATATAAACTCGGCAATTTTGTCAAAACGCTGACTGGTTTGCATGCGACAGCCCCGTTTCCAAAATATTAAATCATTCCTTACAGCTTCAAATCCTGCTTCGCCTCTTTGATGCGTTCCAGAATTTCATAAGGAATCCTCAGATTCCCCTTCCCTGCGCCAAGCTGAATCTGCGGCTTATTGGAGCCGTGGAAATCAGAACCCCCGCTGATCAGCAAACCGAATTCTTCTGCGAGCTTTATCATGTTCTGTTCATCACCGGGAGCATTCAGAGAATAAATGGCTTCCAGTCCGGTTAAACCGGCTTCTTTCAGGCTCTTAATAAAAAACCGGAGATTGTCTTGGCTCATGCGGCACAGAACCGGGTGGGCAAAAAAGGCAAGTCCGCCTCCAAGCTGAATCAGCCGGACGGCTTCAAAGGGCGTGATTTTTTTCCGGGGAACATAACATTTGCAGCCGTAGCCCAGATATTCGGCAAATACTGTTTCCCGATCTTTGACAAAGCCATGCTCCACCAGATATCTGGCAAAATGAGCCCGGGTGATAACGCTGTCCGGATTTTCCGCCGTCAGAGCGTCTATGGTGATGTCAAATCCTTCCTGTTCCAGAAGCTCGGCCATTTTTTCATTCCGTTTGTCTCTGGTATCCACAAATTCTTTTAACTGCTTTAAAAATTCCGGCTGCGTTGTATCAATATAGTAGCCCAGAATATGGACCTCCTGGCCCTGATAGTCTGTGGACAGCTCTACGCCGGGAACAAATTCCAATCCAAGGGCTTCGGCAATGGGCCGGGCTTTTTCAATTCCGCTGATAGCGTCATGATCCGTAAGGGCAACCGCGGACAGCCCGCATTCCTGGGCGTGTTTCATCAGCTCTTCCGGCGTCAGAGTTCCGTCTGATTCAGTGGAGTGGGTATGGAGATCAATTAATTTTTCATGTTCAGTCATAATCATCCTCTTTTCATGTTGTAAAATGGTTCTGTTATGATGGTATCAGAAATCGGCAGATTTGAAAAGCAGAATTATCAAAATTACCGAAAAAACCCTTGACACTCATGGAAAAACATGATAAACTCACAGAGTTGTAGGAAAAGAAAGTAGAGTATCCACTCTCACCGTAGCACAAGCGCGTGACTAATGGTTCATATTTGAAACAATCCGTCTGCATCATCCATCAGGAAATTTTTCCGGGAGTTGTGAGTTATGATACAGAATGCGGTTCAGTTCAATTATTTAGTGGATAGTCTGTCTATTCACTTTTTTTGTGAAATTAATTTTTGGAGGTGCAAGACCATTAGCGAGTTAATGATTAATGAACAAATCAAAGATAAGGAAGTTCGTCTAATCGGAGAAGACGGAGAACAGCTTGGCATTATGCCAGCCAGGGAAGCGATGAAAATTGCCAGAGAAGCAGAACTTGATTTGGTAAAGATCGCCCCTACTGCAAAGCCGCCGGTATGTAAGATTATCGATTACGGCAAGTATAAATATGAACTTGTGAGAAAAGAAAAAGAAGCCAGGAAAAAGCAAAAAACTGTTGAAATTAAAGAAATCCGTTTGTCACCCAATATTGAAACAAATGATTTGAACACAAAAATTAATGCAGCAAAGAAATTTATTTCAAAGGGCAATAAAGTAAAGATCACCCTGCGCTTCCGGGGAAGGGAAATGGCGCATATGCAGAGCAGCAGGCATATTCTGGATGATTTTGCAGAACATTTATCAGATATTGCTACAGTAGAAAAAGCTCCCAAGCTGGAAGGCAGGAGTATCAGCATTGTGCTGACAGAAAAGAAATAACTGGAGTTTAAGGAGGAACTAAAAATGCCAAAAATGAAAACAAGCAAATCAGCAGCAAAACGTTTTAAGAAAACAGGTACTGGAAAATTAAAAAGGAATAAAGCTTATAAAAGTCATATCTTAACCAAGAAATCTCCGAAGAGAAAGAGAAATCTGAGGAAATCCACAATTACAGACGCTACCAATGTTAAGAATATGAAAAAGATTTTACCATATTTGTAAGAATGAGTTAAGGAGGAAGAAATCATGGCAAGAATAAAAGGTGGATTAAACGCCAGAAAAAAACATAATAGAGTATTGAAACTGGCAAAGGGATACAGAGGAGCGCGTTCCAAACAGTACCGTGTGGCAAAACAGTCTGTCATGAGAGCATTGACAAGTTCTTATGCAGGCAGGAAACAGAGGAAAAGACAGTTCCGTCAGTTATGGATTGCCCGTATCAATGCAGCGGCGAGGATGAATGGAATCTCCTACAGTCAGTTTATGCATGGACTGAAGCTGGCAGGCGTGGAAGTAAACCGCAAGATGCTGGCAGAACTGGCAGTAAACGATGCAGAAGGCTTTGCAACACTGGCAGAACTGGCAAAGAGCAAAGTGGCTTAAGGTATTTACAAGGCCCGCAAGCTGTGCTATAATAGCAGACGGCAAGTTGGAGAAACTTGTATAGAAGATGAGAAGCCCATATTCGGTAATCGGACACTCCGACCGTTAC
Organism: Lachnospiraceae bacterium; assembly: GCA_910575555.1. GTDB lineage: Bacteria > Bacillota > Clostridia > Lachnospirales > Lachnospiraceae > Petralouisia. The sequence goes on from CAJTFX010000008.1 coordinate 143,010, forward strand.
TTAATATCTCATAAGATTTGGGCGATAATAATATTGAGGAGGTTATCAGAAGATGATAGCAAAAGAAAAGAAACAGGCAATTATTGCAGAATACGCAAGAACACCGGGCGACACAGGTTCACCGGAAGTTCAGGTAGCAATCCTGACAGCCAGAATTCAGGAATTAACAGAGCATCTGAAAGAGAATCCGAAGGATCATCATTCCAGACGCGGATTGCTGAAAATGGTAGGACAGAGACGCGGTATGCTTGATTACCTGAAGAGATCAGATATCCAAAGATATCGTAGCTTAATCGAACGTTTGGGAATCAGAAAGTAGTTCCTTTCATGAAATAGAGCGGTTTTCCGCTCTATTTCTAATGTTAAGGTCTCAAAACATGGAAATGTCTTTTGCAGGGCACAGGGCAGAAAGAAGTCCCGAGACCACTGAACTGTATATAATTCACTTGTATATAGTTCAGTAGTTTCGGTATCTTCTGCAGCATGTTTGATTCCGTATTTTCAGGACAGGTGAAAAAGTGCGCAGAGGAAAACTCCGTGCTTCTGCGCCTGTCTGAACGTAAAGTAAAGGAGAAAGAAAGAATGTATAAACAGTTTACCATGGAATTGGCAGGCAGAACTTTAAGAGTGGATATCGGAAGAGTCGGAGCCCAGGCAAACGGCGCGGCGCTTATGCACTACGGCGATACCGTTGTGTTATGTACGGCAACTGCATCCGAGAAACCAAGGGAAGGAATTGATTTCTTTCCGTTAAGCGTAGAATATGAAGAAAAATTATACTCCGTTGGGAAAATCCCGGGCGGATTCAATAAAAGGGAAGGAAAGGCTTCTGAAAATGCCATTTTAACCTCCCGGGTAATTGACCGTCCCATGCGTCCGCTGTTTCCCAAGGACTATCGGAATGATGTGACACTGAATAATTTAGTAATGAGTGTAGATCCCCAGTGCCGGCCGGAGCTGGTGGCAATGCTTGGCTCAGCCATCGCAACCAGTATTTCCGATATTCCCTTTGCAGGCCCCTGCGCCACCACACAGGTGGGCATGATAGACGGGGAGCTGATCATCAATCCTTCCCAGGAGCAGTGGAAAAACGGCGATTTGAACCTGACCGTGGCTTCCACCAGTGAAAAGGTGATTATGATTGAGGCGGGAGCCAACGAAATACCGGAAGATAAAATGCTTGAGGCTATTTACAAAGCCCATGAAATCAACCAGACCATTATCGCCTTTATCAATGAAATAACGGCAGAGGTGGGAAAAGCAAAGCACGAATATACAAGCTGCGCAGTGCCCGAGGAATTATTTGCCGCCATCAGGGAAATTGTGCCTCCGGAGAAAATGGAGGAGGCTGTATTTACCGATGTGAAACAGGTAAGGGAAGAAAATATCCGCAATATTACAGAGCAGCTGGAAGAAGCTTTTGCAGAAAATGAAGAGTGGCTGGAGGTCTTAAGCGAGGCTATTTATCAGTATCAGAAAAAGACCGTGCGTAAGATGATTTTAAAAGATCACAAGAGACCGGACGGACGGGCCATCGATCAGATCCGTCCCCTGGCAGCAGAAGTGGATCTGATTCCCCGGGTTCATGGTTCCGCCATGTTTACCAGAGGACAAACCCAGATCTGCGACGTGGTAACCCTTGCGCCTTTATCTGAGGTTCAGAGAATCGACGGTTTAGACGAGAATGAAGTGAATAAACGATATATGCATCATTATAATTTCCCATCTTATTCTGTAGGTGAAACAAAGCCCAGCAGAGGACCGGGACGAAGGGAAATCGGTCATGGGGCATTGGCGGAGCGCGCACTGATTCCGGTGCTTCCAAGCGAAGAGGAATTCCCCTATGCCATCCGTGCCGTATCAGAGACTTTTGAGTCCAACGGCTCTACTTCCATGGCCTCCACCTGCGCTTCCTGTATGGCTTTAATGGCGGCAGGCGTGCCCATTAAAAAGATGGTGGCAGGAATTTCCTGCGGGCTTGTAACGGGAGACACCGATGATGATTATATTGTGCTGACAGATATTCAGGGATTGGAAGACTTTTTCGGGGATATGGACTTTAAGGTGACAGGAACCCATGAAGGGATCACGGCCATCCAGATGGATATCAAGATCCATGGACTGACCCGCCCCATTGTAGAAGAAGCCATCCGAAGGACAAGAGAAGCAAGGCTCTACATTATGGATGAGGTAATGTCCAAAGCAATTTCCGAACCCAGGAAAGAAGTTGGGGAATATGCTCCGAAGATTGTTCAGATTCAGATTGATCCGGCCAAAATCGGAGATGTTGTGGGACAGAGAGGAAAGACCATCAATGCTATTATTGAGCAGACCGGCGTGAAAATTGATATCAGTGATGAGGGTGCGGTATCCATCTGCGGGACAGAGAAGGAGATGATGGATAAAGCCGTGAAAATGATTGAGATTATCACTACAGATTTTGAGGCAGGCCAGATTTTTGTAGGAAAAGTCATCAGTATCAAAGAATTCGGCGCATTTTTAGAGTTTGCGCCTGGAAAAGAAGGCATGGTTCATATTTCCAAGATTTCCAAAGAGCGGATTAACCGGGTGGAGGATGTTCTGACACTGGGCGATATGGTGAAAGTGGTATGTCTTGGAAAAGACAAGATGGGAAGAATCAGTTTTTCCATGAAGGATGTTCCGAAAAAATAGAAACAGGAAAAAGTACAGTCATTTTTCACGGCAGCATGGAAAATGGCTGTATTTTTTGTTTTAGTACTACAGCGCACTGCGGCAGTAAGGAATTATGTTGCAAAAGCAACCCGCCGCAGGCGGAGAATCCTCCTTTGCAGGATTCCTTTTTACAGAGACGGACAGTGAAAGGAAAAAGACAGGATGGTATCAGAAAATGAAGAAAATTCTTATTATTGATGATGATATACATATTGGAAATATGCTGGAAGAAGCGCTGAAGAAAGAGGGATACGGCGTGCTCCGGGCTTATTCCGGCACAGAGGCATTGTATGTGCTGTCTTTGGAAAAACCGGATCTTGCGCTGCTTGATTTAATGCTGCCGGGACTGGACGGAGAGGACGTACTGCTGCAGATAAAGGGAATACCGGTGATTGTGGTAAGCGCCAGGGCGGATTTGGATGACAAAGTAAAACTGCTGCTGGGAGGAGCCGCCGATTATGTGACAAAGCCCTTTCATCTTCGGGAGCTGCTGGCAAGAATTGCGGTGCAGCTTCGTTCTGAGAACACAGCAAAGCCGGCTTCTGTTTTGGAATTTGACGATTTGACACTCTATACAGACACCGGCACCGTAATCCTTGAAGCAAAGGAAATAAGGCTGACTCCTACGGAACATGCGATACTGAAGCTGCTTATGCAAAATCCTTCCCAGGTTATCACCAAATCGCTGCTGTTAGAACGGATCAGCGGAGATACGCCGGACGGAACAGAAAGCTCATTAAAAATGCATATCAGTAATCTGAGGAAAAAGCTGCGTCAGGTAAACGGCAGGGATTATATAGAAGCAGTCTGGGGAATCGGCTTTAAACTGAGGAGCGGGCAGTGATTGTAAGAGAGTGAAATCTTTACCGAATCTTTACGGTTCTCTTTACCATTCTCTTTACGGTTGTCTGGTAAAGTGGCAGTATCATGATAAGGAGGCTGATTGTTATGGATTATATTTTGGAAACATGCAATTTGCACAAACATTATAAAGGTTTCAAAGCCATAAACGGATTGTCCATGAAGATTCCCAGAGGAGCTATCTATGGTTTTGTCGGGAAAAACGGCGCAGGCAAGACTACGCTTATCCGGCTGATTTGCGGACTGCAGGAACCTTCATCCGGGGAATATGCCCTGTACGGACGGAAAAATACGGAGAAAGAAATAGTAAAATCCCGCAGAAGAATGGGGGCTGTGGTGGAAACCCCTTCCGTTTACCTTGATATGACGGCAGAAGAGAACCTGGAACAGCAATGCCGTATCCTGGGGCTTCCGTCTTTTGAAGGAATTTCTGATATTCTGAAATTGGTGGGGTTGGAAGATACGGGCAAAAAGAAGGCAAAGAATTTTTCCCTCGGCATGCGCCAGAGGCTTGGGATTGCCATAGCCCTTGCGGGAAATCCGGATTTCCTGGTTCTGGATGAGCCTGTGAACGGCCTTGACCCTCAGGGGATCATTGAGATCCGGGAATTGATTTTGGAGCTTAACCGCAGGCGGCAGATTACCGTTTTGGTTTCCAGCCATATTCTGGATGAATTGGCGAAGTTTGCCACCCATTACGGATTTATTGATCAGGGCAGGATTGTAAAGGAAATGAGTGCGGCCGAACTGGAAGCCGCCTGCCGAAAATGTGTGCACATAGAAGTGAGCGATACAAAAATCCTTGCCTGTGTACTGGATGATATGGGGATTGAGTATAAGATTTTTTCAGATACCAAGGCAGACATATATGCCAGAATCAATGTTACAAAACTTGTGCTGGCCCTTGATAAATATCATTGTGAAGTGATTTCCATACAGGAATCCGAGGAAAGCTTAGAAAGCTACTATGTCAATCTGATAGGAGGGATGAAACATGTATAAGCTGTTATCAGCAGAATTTATAAGGCTCCGGAAGAGTTTTGTGTTTCGTCTGGGACTGTGTTTTTCCGCAGGTCTGGGCAGTTTCATTGTTCTGATGCGCTGGATGGATGTGAAACAGAATGCAAAGATTTATGCAGAATTAGGCCCGGAGTACAAAAACGCAGACGGATTGATTTTTGTGGGAGGAATTTATCTTATCTTTGCAGCTGCTGTATTTATCGGAATATTTGTGGGGACGGAATATGGAGACGGAACCATTCGAAATAAACTGGCAGTGGGCCATAAGAGAAGAAGCATTTATCTGTCAAAGCTGGCAGTCTGCGGAACCGCTTGCCTGCTGATGCATCTTCTGTACATTATTGTTTGCCTGATCATGGGAAAATTGCTGCTTGGCGGCACAACCATGCAGGCAGATGAAATGCTTTTATTTACAGCGGCAGGAATGACAGCGATGCTGGCTATGGCGGCAATCCTGCTTTTGATTTCCATGTCTGTTCAGAACAAAGCCGGTTCTGTCATCTGCCTTCTGCTGACAATGATCATGCTGTTTGCGGCGCTTACCATCTGGCAAAGGCTGAGCGCGCCCAAATATCATGAGGAATACGCGTATCTGAATGAAGAGACGGGAGAGGTTATCAAAGGGGAAAAAGAAGAGAATCCAAAATACCTATCGGGAACCAAACGGAAAATTTATGAATTTTTAAATGATTTCCTTCCTGTTTCCCAGTTATACCAGATTGTGCTGAATGATGCGGGCCACCTTGGCAGAATTATGGTTTATGACTGTTTGATTGTTTTGCTTACCGCAGGGGCAGGGATTGTTATTTTTGAGAAAAAAGATTTGAAGTAATGAGCGGCGGGAAATAAAATTGTAAAAATTATACCGTTACAAACTTCTGAGGAGAAATTATGGAAATTTGGTTTGGGATTTTTGCAGGGATTATGGCAGCCGTTTTTGCTGTTCTGTTCCTGAAAATCCGTATTTTGCAGAAGGCGGCCAGGGAAATTGAACATGGTTTTGCTGAAAAGCTTAAAGTCGATACGAATACGCTGATGGAGCTTTCCTGCAATGACAGGCATATGCGGAGCCTGGCAGAAGCCATTAATATCCAGCTTCGGGAACTTCAAAAACAGCGGCATCAGTTCCGGCAGGGCGATCTGGAACTGAAAAATGCCGTTTTGAATATTTCCCACGATTTGCGTACTCCGCTGACAGCCGTCTGCGGTTACTTGGATTTGCTGGAAGAGGAAGAAATGCCAAAGACGGCAAAACGGTATCTTGCGGTGATTAGAAGCCGGACAGAAGCGATGGCCCGGCTGACGGAGGAGCTTTTTCAGTATTCGGTGGTTCTTTCCAGTGAAGATAAGCTTAAGAAGGAGCCGGTGGTTATCAACAGTATATTGGAAGAAAGCATTGCGGCATATTATGTTTCCCTGAAAGAGCGGGGCATAGCGCCGAAGGTACAGATTCCGGAACAAAAGATTGTCCGTATGCTGGATCGTTCTGCGCTGTCCCGGATTTTTTCCAATCTATTGCAGAATGCCGTCAAATACAGCGGCGGCGATTTGGACATAACTTTAACGGAAGAGGGTGAAATTGTTTTTGCCAATACGGCTCCGGGGCTGACGAAGGTACAGGCCGGCAGGCTGTTTGACCGTTTCTACACCGTGGAAACAGCGGAAAAATCCACGGGACTTGGCCTGTCGATTTCGAAAGTACTGGTTTTGCAGATGGATGGGAATATATCGGCAGAATACGAGAAAAGTCGACTGACCATTTATCTTTCATTTCCATCAATTATTAAGAATTAAAATGTAGATTATCCTTCCAATATGTGGTAAGATAGAGCCGAATATGAATAAAGAAGATTGAGAACCCTAAAAGTGACTGTAAATCGCAGAAAACTGCCGATGACGGCTGGATAAAAACTGCGGCGGATTTACAGTACAGCATATTTGTGGAGGACAGTATGGGAAGAGAAGATTACAACAAGGCATTTAGATTAGGAAAAAAAGATTATCAGACAAGGATGCTCCATGGAGAGCGGCCGATTCTGCAGGTGTTGGACGACATTCTGCCGGAGCGGGGCTCTTATTCAGAAGTGCCCATTGGACTGGTGCAGATTCCCATAGAACAGATTGTAGGAACTAAGACATTCGGAAGAAGCAGTTCCTTTGCAGGGAATTTTATGCCGATTCTGCGGGAGGACACAGAGTTTGCGGCCAAGTGGATCAAGCTTTTGGAGTCACATTTGCAGGAAGGTATAAGAGAGCCGGTGAAGGCTTACGAATATATGCATAAATTCTATATTGTAGAGGGAAATAAACGGGTCAGCGTGATGAAATATGTAGGGGCAGTTTCTATTGCAGGCAATGTGACCCGGATTGTGCCCAGGGAAAACGGGGAAAAGCAGAATAAGATCTACCATGAATTCCTGGATTTCTACCGGGCGGCTCCCATCAATTATATCTGGTTTACTCAGGAAGGCAGATACGCTAAGCTGCAGGAAGCAGTGGGAAAAGAGCCTGAGGAGACGTGGACGGAGGAAGAGCTGCTGAAGTTCAGCTCCATTTATACCAGATTCAGTGCGGAGTATAAGGAAAAAGGCGGGGATAAACTGAATATTTCCACCGGAGACGCATTCCTTTCGTTCATTACCCTGTATGGGTATGAAGCAGTTAATGAAAAAACCACCAGTGAGCTGCAGGCTTTGATTGCAAAAAGCTGGGAGGAGTTTGTTCTTTTGGGAGAGGAAACAGAAGTGGAGCTGAAGATGAAACCCAACCAGAAGAAGAAATCACTGTTGGATTTGCTGCATCTGCCCACACTGGCGCCTCAGAAGCTGAAGATTGCCTTTATTTATGAAAAAACGCCGGGAACCTCTGCCTGGACATATGCCCATGAACTGGGAAGGCTCCACCTGCAGCAGACATTTCCGGAAGAAGTGCAGACCGTCTGCTATGAAAACGGAACCCTGGAGAATATTGACGCACTGTTGGAGGACGCCATCAAGGTAGGCTGCGGCCTGATTTTCACCACAACGCCGCCCTTTGCGCCGGCCAGCGTGAAAGCGGCCATTGCCAATCCGAAAGTGCGGATTCTCAATTGTTCCCTGAATACTTCCCACCGCTACATACGGACGTATTATTCCAGGATGTATGAAGCGAAATTCCTGATGGGAGCCATTGCCGGGGCCATGGCGGAAAATAACCGGCTGACTTATATTGCAGATTATCCCATTTACGGCAACATAGCCAATATCAATGCCTTTGCGCTGGGGGCGAAAATGATCAATCCCCGGGCGAAAGTATTTCTGGAGTGGTCATCCAAGAAGGAAATGGATATTGAAGAAAGCATCAGAGAAAGCGGCTCTTCCATTGTGTCCGGAAAGGATATGATGATACCGGAGGAAGCTTCCCGGTTTTTCGGGCTTTACCATATGAACGACGGGCATCCCAGGAATTTCGCCATGCCTTTGTGGCACTGGGGGAATTTCTATGAGCAGCTGATCTGGGCGATTCTGGATGGAACCTGGAAATATGACGATGCTCCGTCCACCAAAAAGGCTATCAACTACTGGTGGGGAATGTCGGAGGGCGTAATTGACGTGGTGTTCTCCAAATATCTGCCCATCGGACTGAAACGGCTGGCAGGGCTTTTAAAGGCGTCCATCAGCGCTGATTTGTTCAATCCATTTTCCGGTATATTATATTCCCAGACAGGGGCAGTTTCGGAAAATCCGGACAAAATACTGTCTCCGGAGGAGATTATGACCATGGACTGGCTGGCGGAAAATGTAATCGGCTCATTTCCTAAGAAAGAAGAGCTGAAGGAACAGGCAGAACCCGTAATGAAGCAGCAGGGGATTAAGAAACAGGAAGGTTAAACGGCAAAATGAAGATACTGGCGATTGCAGATGAAGAGTCAAAAGGATTGTGGGAATATTTTGATAAAAAGAAACTGGAGGGGGTGGATTTAATTATTTCCTGCGGGGATTTGGACCCGGCTTACCTTTCCTTTCTGGTGACCCTTACCTCCATTCCCGTATTGTATGTTCATGGAAACCATGACGGGAAATATGAGAAATCCCCGCCGGACGGCTGCATCTGCATTGAAGACCAGATCTATGTCCATAAGGGAATACGGATTCTGGGACTGGGCGGTTCGATGCGCTACAGCGCCGGAACCCACCAGTATACGGAGCGGCAGATGAAGCAGCGGGCAGCCAGGCTGCGGTTTCAGATTTTCAGGCGGCGGGGATTTGATATTCTGGTGACCCATGCGCCTGCATATCAGCTCAATGACGGGCGGGATCTGCCCCATCAGGGCTTTCAGGTGTTTCGGAGGCTTCTGGAAAAATACAGGCCGAAATTTTTTCTCCATGGGCATGTGCACCTGTCTTACGGAGTGAGCCATAAACGGTACGATAAGTATGAGGACACCCATGTGATAAATGCCTATGAAAGATGCGTCTTTGAGTTTGAGGATGAGAATCCGGGGGAATCTCTGTCTGTTATGTAGCGGGAGGCGGTGAAGCAAAGTGAGGACTGTAAGTATTGGAAACGACGGGTTTGAATCAATTGTTCCGATATTCTTACATGTGCTCTTTTTCAGCCAATTGTTTGAGCTGGGTTTCATCGCTTTCATAGAAAGAGACTTGCTCCGGAAAGGACTGGGCATCAGCAGCCCGATGACAGCCCAGTACAAAAAAAACAGCGCCATAACAATCTCTCCTATTCGTTGGAGATATATGAACAATGATTTAAAAAATTCTCAAGTATGGATTCTAAATCATCTTTAAAATCGTTCTGGCAGGTCAGTTCCGCACAGACAGCGCTGTTTCCAAAAGCTGCAAAAGCAGATATGCCCCGGGCGTAGGGATTATCTTCACTGCGGCACTGGTAAGCAACCACTGTGTAAGCCTGTTTTTGAAAAGTCATTTCTTTTTCTTCTAAAATGTCATAATTAGTTTTTGCAGCTTCTAGCCAGGTATTCATATAATCTTTGGCGGCTTCATTGGTTTTGGCTTCTCCCATCAGAAGATAAAGGCTGGCATCGTATAAATCTACAATGTTTCCATCTTTGTTTTTGTAGGGTTGGGCGTTGCCTATCCCCCAGGATGCATAGTACAGGCCGTCTGCAGCCAAAGCGCTGTTGTCGTCAATGAGAACAAGACGGTTATCAGTATTTTTTACTTCCAGACTGCTGCCCATCGTAAGATGTGTTTTATTTTCTACAGGTTCTTGTTCCGGCTTCGGGGAGAAGGGAGCGCAGCCTGTCAGCAAACAGATCAGGCAAAACAGCAGAACATAATTTTTTAATTTCATAACGAATCCTCCTGTGCGATTTGATTTATTCTTCGAAGTTTTCCCGTGTGGTTCCTCCCCAGGCATAAGTGACGGGCAGGCAGACCAAAGGCGGCTTGGGCATCATGTTTTCCTGGAGCAGCAGTTCCACGCACATTTCAGCAATGTCGGGCAGGGGCTGCACAATGGTAGAGCAGATATAATCCTGATCACCGAACATGCGGATGCCATCGAAGCCGATCACCTGCACGTCTTCAGGGACTTGCTGATGCAGTTTGTCCAATATCTTTAAAACAGACCAGGCAACATTGTCTGTAACGCAGAAGATGCCGTCGAAAATCAGTTTTCCGTTTTGGATATGGTCTTTTAAAAATTTCTCGAATTCCTCAAAAGAATCTCCGTCATTTAATATTTTCATTTCATAAGTAAGGCCTCGGGCCAGGCAGCCGTTTTCAAATCCGGATTTCCGTTTGTTGGGTTCGTTGCTCAAAGAAGAGCCAATTCGCAGAAAAGCCACATGCTTACAGCCTAAATCAGCCAGTTTTTCAGCGGCAAGCTGTCCTCCGGCAAAATTATCGCTGGCAACACAGGGGATGTTAGGCCCCATAGAACGGTCAATGGAGACAAACGGAATGTGTTCATCCACCAAAAGATTCGGATTATAAGTCAGCCCTATGATGCCGTCTACTTTATTCTGCTGCGCCATTGTGACATATTCCTGCTCCTGGCTTAAATCAAAGTCTGTAGAGCACAGCAGCATGCGGTAATTCCTTTTTAAAAGAGACAGATTAATATAGTAAGCCAGAGACGAAAAAAAGGGGGTTTTGGTATTGGGAATCAAAAGGGCGGCAGTGTAAGTTCTGCTTGATTTGAGTCCCTGGGCGTAACTGTTCACCTGGTAATTTAATTTTTCAATGGCGGCTTCCACCCGGAGGCGGTAAGATTCTCCCACGGGCAGCCCGTTTACTACTTTGGAGACAGTGCCCAGAGCGACGCCGGCTTCTTTTGCCACGTCTTTCATAGTGGGGACAGTCGTTTCTTTTTTCATTGTATATTCCTTTCTCATGACAATTATTTCAGATTGTTTTTTCTATGCCGTTATTATAATGGATAAAAATGAAAATGTAAAGAGAAAATGTGAAAAATATCGCGAAACGTTACATGAAACTTAGAAAATGGAAATATGTACAAAAATAGCAAAATATATTTGGTATAAATAACGAAAAGTATCAGTATTCACAATAAATAAACAATACATTGTTGACTTGGGAAAAAGATAATGATATATTTTAGTTACAGATAAAATAACGTTTCATGAAAAAAGTGCGCACGATGGAACGAATATCCAGAAAAATAGATTATATTTCATGAAATTCTGGTATCTGAAAGAAAGGAGAGTAAATCATGAAAAAACGAAAAACAGCTGCTTCCGGCTCGGTCATTGCAATGAGCGGGAAGCCCCTGAAAAAACGTATCATGGACAACTGGCAGTTATATGCAATGCTTTTAATTCCTGTAATATTGACTATTATATATAAGTACATACCGATGTATGGAATACAGATTGCTTTTCGGGATTACAAAGCCAGCCAGGGAATGTTCGGGAGTGAATGGGTGGGGTTGAAATGGTTTCAGCGTTTTTTTTCAGCGCCCACCTGTGTGAGAATGCTGTCAAATACCCTGTTGCTGAGTCTGTACAGCCTGTTATGGAGCTTTCCGATTCCCATTTTTCTGGCATTGATGCTGAATCAGGTAAGGTTTCAAAGGTTTAAGCGGGTTACCCAGACGATACTTTATGCGCCCCATTTTATTTCCACCATGGTAATCTGCGGTATGATCCGGATTTTTTTAAGTCCCTCCGGAGGGCTTTTAAATCTGATTCTCGGAAGCAGCGTTGACTTTCTGACAGAATCTTCGGCCTTCCGAAGCATTTATATCGCTTCCGGAATCTGGCAGGATGCAGGATGGGGAATTATCGTTTATATGGCCACCCTTTCCAACGTTGACATGTCCCTGTATGAAGCGGCGAAAGTGGATGGAGCTTCCCTGTTTCAGCGGATTATCCATATTGACATTCCGGAGCTTAAGTCCATTATGGTGCTGAATCTGATTATGAGCGCGGGAAATCTGATGAATGTGGGATTTGAGAAGGTATGGCTGCTGCAGACAGATTTGAACAAAGCCACCAGTGATGTGATTGCAGTGTATGTGTACCAACAGGGTATTGAAAACGCCAAGTACAGTTATTCCACTGCGGTGGGGCTGTTTAATACGGTGGTTAATATTATTCTGCTGATTGCAGTCAATAAGATTGCAGGCAAACTGTCCGAAGATACGAGTTTTGTTTAGGAGGTGCGGTATGAAAGCGAAAGCAAAAACAGGAAAATTATCAGGTTTTTCAGAACGAACCAGCGATATCATTCTGGTGGTGATATGTGTCATTATTTTATTGATTGTTGCCTATCCCCTGTATTATGTGCTAGTGGCTTCTGTGTCAGATCCTTATGACGTGTATGCGGGAAAAACATTTCTTTTGCCCAGTAAATTTTCATTGGAAGGGTACAAAGCGGTTTTTGCAGATCCCAATATTCTGACAGGGCTGCTGAATAGTTTTAAGTATACTGTTATCGGCACAGTTTTTTCTGTGGTGATGCTGTATCTGACAGCATATCCCCTCAGTGTGAAAAATTTGCCAGGCAGAAAGTTTTTCAGTATTTTCTTTATTATTACCATGTATTTCGGCGGGGGCCTGGTTCCTACTTATCTGATTGTAAAGGAAACCGGGCTGATTAACAACATGTGGTCGCTGTTTTTGCCGGGAGGCGTTGCAGTTGGAAATATGATTATCATGCGGAACTTTTTTGAGAACAGCATTCCCAAAGAAATGATCGAGGCCGCAGAGATTGACGGCGCTTCCAAATGGACTACCTTTATCCGTATTGTTGTGCCTTTGAGCCGTTCCATTATGGCGGTTATGGTGGTGTTTTCCATGGTTGCTTACTGGAATGACTGGTTTACGTCAATGATTTACCTGCCGTCTCCGGAGCAGGCGCCGCTGCCTTTGGTTCTTCGAAATATTCTGATTAAAAGTTCTGCAAGCGCAAGCCAGGCCAGCACCATATCCGGCGGTTATGCTGAACTGAATAAGATGACGGAAATGATTAAATTTTCATCTATCATAATAGCGGCCGCTCCGATGCTGGTGATTTATCCCTTTGTGCAGAAATATTTTGAAAAAGGCTTTATGGCAGGTGCGGTAAAAGGCTGATTGCAGCCTGGAATTTATATGGCGGGTAATTCCGGAGTTTATAGACTGCGCGTAAAATTAATGCAGTTTAGAGGTTTTAATTGCCCGGAGGGTATCAAGCAGAAAGGAAGTCATGTTATGAGAAAAAGAGGATTGCTGAAAAGGGTTATATCCTGTATGCTGATGGCGGGAATTGGACTGTCTATGACAGCATGCGGCAATGATTACGGAAACCATGAAAAAGGGGTTGCCAATACAGACACCTCCCAGACTGATTTTTCAATTATGGGAGGAATGGGAGCCCTGAGCGTCAGTTATGATAAGAAGCCGATATTAAATCAGCTTCAGGAAGAAGCAGGGATTCGCATTGACTGGAATACCATGAGTGAATCTCTGGCAGAACAGGTCAATATCCGGATTGCAGGCGGGGATCTGCCGGATGCGTTTATTGCAGTGGGATTTAACAACTATGATATTTCCCGCTATGGGGATGACGGAACTTTTATCGACCTGTCTCCGTATCTGACCGAGGAATATATGCCGAATTTGTGTAAGATTCTGGAGGAAAATCCTGATATCCGCCGGGCAATCACCATGGATGACGGATACATTTACGGACTTCCTTCCGGAGAGCGCATGGGAACTGCCGGTATAGGAGCCGAGGAAGATTACAGTATCTATACCATTCCCCAGTTTTCCATGATAAATAAAGCGTGGCTGGACGAATTGGGACTTGAAGTGCCGACAACGCTGGACGAGCTTCATACAGCGCTGAAAGCGTTCAAAGATAATGATATGAGTGCAAAATATTATGGCAACGCTCCGGGAAGCACTATTCCTATGAGTACAGGGTTTGATCAGTGGTGCTGGGGGCAGAATATTTTTTATGCAGGCTTTGGGTTTACTAACTGGCCCAACGATGTGTGCAATGATCTTGTACTGAATGAGGATGGGAAAGTGGAATTTGTCTGCACTTCAGATGAATATCGGGCTGCGCTGACATATTTTCATGACTGGTATGCGGAGGGGCTGATGGATGTGGAAATGTTCAGTCAGGATGACACCCAGCTGATTTCCAAATGTTCTCAGGGGTATGTGGGTGTTTCCACCTGGTGGTATATTGAGGAGTTAATGGGAGATTATGCGAAGGATTATGTGTTTCTTCCGATTTTGGACGGCCCGGACGGCACGCACAATGTGACAGTGCGTACCGGAGGTCCAATCAGCAGCGGGAACCTGAATATTACCAAAGCCTGCAAGAGTCCGGCAAACCTGCTGAAATATTTTGACAAATGGTATGCGCCGGAAAATGTGATGCAGCTTCATTACGGGTCCATCGGCTCATACTTTACAAAACAGGATGAAAATGGCGTATGGCTGAGCATTACGGATGAAGAATCCCGGGAGAAATTCGGAAAAAGTGCAGGAGAATTGCGGGGAGAACAAGAAGTATACGGGCCTAAACTTATTCTCAGTGATTATTATCTTACCACTTTCAAAATGGAAGATCGGGCAATAGAAAGGCTGACAGATTTGAATGAATTCTGGATGCCCTTTGTGGACAGCTCTGTGACTTATCCGGTGGACTGCGTGTTTACCGGGGAAGAGCTGGATGATATAGACTGGTACAAGGCGGATTTTGAAAGCGCAGTATCCGAACAGGAGGGGCTATGGCTGAAAAACGGAGGGCCTGACGATGCAGAATGGGAAGCCTATGTGGAAAAATTGAAGAAAAAATGCGGTATGGATAAGCTTTTAAAAGTATATCAGGAGGCATATGACCGGTATGCCGGAATAGCAAGTGAAGAATAGCAAATAGGGAGGGTTTCGAAGGTATGAGCCAGACTTTACGTGATGCACGGAGATATGAAGAAATAACAGAAAAAAGGATTGAAGCAGAAGAGAAGCCGGGATTTCATTTGGCTGCGCGGGTGGGATGGATGAACGATCCCAACGGGTTTTCCTTTTATGGGGGTGAATATCATCTGTTTTACCAGTATCACCCCTACAATTCCCATTGGGGCCCCATGCATTGGGGACATGCAGTCAGCGATGACCTGCTGCATTGGACTTATCTTCCGGCAGCATTGGCGCCGGATACCATATATGACGAAGCGGGGTGTTTTTCTGGAAGTGCGGTGGAGCTTTCGAATGGCAGACAGCTTCTGATGTATACAGGTGTACATAAGGAGGTTCAGGCGGATGGCGGGCTGCGTGAAGTGCAGACTCAATGCATTGCCATTGGAGACGGAAGGGACTATGAAAAGTATCAGGGAAACCCGGTGTTGGATGAAAAAGATCTTCCGGATGGCGGCAGCAAATATGATTTCAGAGACCCGAAAATGTGGAAAGCACCGGATGGAACCTTCCGGTGTGTGGTTGGAAACTGTGCGGCAGAAAGGGATGGGCAGATTCTCCTTTTCAGCAGCAGGGATGGACTGGACTGGAAGTACGAGAAGGTTCTGGCAGTCAATCACGGACGTTTTGGAAAAGCCTGGGAGTGTCCCGATTTCTTTGAACTGGACGGGAAGCAGGTGCTTCTGACAAGCCCCATGGATATGCTTCCTAAAGGACTGGAGTATCACAATGGCAACGGAACCCTCTGTCTGATTGGAACTTATGATGAAACGAAAGAAGTTTTTACGGAGGAGCAAAATCAGGCGGTAGATTACGGCATTGACTTCTATGCGCCTCAGACCCTTCTTGCGCCGGATGGCAGAAGGATTATGGTTGGCTGGATGCAGAACTGGGACACCTGTAATCTGCATTCTCCGGAACAGCCGTGGTTTGGACAGATGAGCCTGCCCCGGGAGCTTTCGGTGGTAGACGGAAGGCTGCTCCAGAAACCAATCCGGGAACTGGAAAACCTTCGCGGGAAAGAAGTAAAGCACGAAAATGTTACTTTTTCAGGGCTCACAAAATTAGACGGAATCCAGGGAAGGAAAATTGATATGGAACTGTCTGTCCGTCCCCTGGATGAAGAGAATATGTATCGGAAATTTGTAGTCCGGTTTGCCCAAAATAATACTTACCACACTGCGGTAAGCTTTCGTCCCCTGGAATCCATTGTAAAAATAGATCGGAAGTTTTCAGGGAGCAGAAGGGCAATTATCCATCAGCGACGCAGCCGGGTGAACAGCAGGAACGGAGAAATCAAATTGCGGATTATCCTGGATACGTTCAGTGCAGAAGTGTTTGTCAATGACGGGGAACATGTATTATCTGCAACTATTTATACTGATAAGGAAGCGGATGGCATTTCTTTTCTTGCGGACGGCATAGCCACTATAGATGTGGTGAAGTATGATTTGCTGATGGAGGAACGGAAATGAAAGGAACAGATGTAACGGCATTGGGGGAACTGCTGATTGATTTTATTCAGAATGATGAGAGCAGACAGGGGAATCCTATCTTTGAGGCAAACCCAGGCGGAGCGCCCTGCAATGTGCTGGCGATGCTTGCCGGGCTTGGGCACAGGGTATCCTTCGTCGGGAAGGTTGGAAAGGATTCCTTTGGGAGCTGGCTGAAGGATGTTATTGGAGATGTAGGAATTTGCACGGATCATCTGTATATGGATGATAAAGTGCACACAACCCTGGCGATGGTACATACCTTTTCCGATGGGGACAGGGATTTTTCCTTCTACCGGAACCCCGGGGCTGACATGATGCTGACGGAGGAAGAAGTTCCGGAGGAAATCATCCGGGATTCTAAAATATTCCATTTCGGAACTCTGTCCATGACTCATGAAACTGTGCGGAAAGCAACTCAAAAAGCAATCCGTATTGCAAAAGAGGCGGGCGCCCTGATTTCCTTTGACCCGAACCTTCGGCCGCCCCTGTGGGAAACATTGGAGGATGCCAGGGCACAAGTGATTTATGGCCTTGGGCAATGTGACATCTTAAAGATTTCTGACAATGAAATCCAATGGCTGTCAGGCAAAGAGGATTTTACAAAAAGGAGTGGAGTGGGTGAATGAAAGTTTTCAGATTCCGTTGATTCTGGTTTCTATGGGCCGGGCAGGGAGCCGGGCATATTACAAGGGGAAAATGGTGGAAGTAGAGCCGTTTTTGCAGGAAAATACCATAGAGGCAACAGGTGCTGGGGATACCTTCTGCGGGTGCGTATTGCATTATATTCTGGAACATGGCCTGGAGGAACTGACGAAAGCGGATTTGGTAGAAATGCTTACCTTTGCCAACAGTGCAGCTTCCCTGATTACTACCAGAAAGGGAGCTTTGCGGGTAATGCCGTCTAAGGAAGAGGTTTTTCGCAATATGTGTTCACAAAAGTAGACGGCACTGTTGTGCAAAAACAAAAGGATTCGCAGTGACATAAGCGCCGGAAGAATAAGGGCAGAGCGGTAGATTCGTAAAATGATTTGCCGCTTTGCTCTTTTTGTGTGCAATTATTTTCAGAGGCGCTTTAGTAGTGTGTTTTTTGATTGGTTCATACGGTATAACTGTTTCAAAGCTGTTAAATGATTTCTTTTTGTCAGCTTAAAAATTTTCCTTGCAATATACCCCCATAGGGTATATAATGATTTCAGGAAGGAGGAATACAGATGGCAGAAGAAATGGAATACTGCAGTTGCCACAGAACCAAAGAACGTTCTGAAAAAGAATATAAAGATTTAATCAACCGTCTGAACCGGATCGAAGGACAGATCCGCGGCATCAAAGGAATGGTGGAAAAAGATGTGTATTGTCCGGACATTCTGATTCAGGTGGCGGCGGCCAATGCGGCCTTAAACAGTTTTAATAAAGTTCTGCTGGCGAATCATATAAAGACCTGCGTGACCGATGATATTCGGAAAGGGCGGGAGGAAACTGTGGATGAACTGCTGACAGTCCTTCAGAAATTGATGAAATAAAGAGGTGATAATATGGAACAGTATACCGTAACCGGCATGAGCTGCGCCGCCTGCAGCGCCCGGGTGGAAAGAGCAGTATCCGGGATTGAGGGCGTTACTTCCTGTTCCGTCAGTCTGCTGACCAATTCCATGGGTGTGGAGGGAACGGCAAAGGCGCAGGAGATTATCAAAGCAGTGGAGGAGGCAGGATACGGAGCCTCAGTCAAAGGCGCAGAAGCCGGAAGCAATACTGCCGGCGGGGCAGAGGATATGTTAAAAGACAAAGAAACCCCGCTTTTGAAACAGAGATTGTATGCTTCTCTTGGATTTTTAATAGTACTGATGTATTTTTCCATGGGAACCATGATGTGGGGATGGCCTGTCCCCTGGTTTTTAAAGGGAAACCATGTGGCTATGGGGCTGCTGCAGCTGCTTTTGACAGCTGCGATTATGGTGATCAACCAGAAGTTTTTCATCAGCGGCTGTAAGAGCCTGCTGCATAAATCCCCCAATATGGATACGCTGGTGGCTCTGGGTTCCGGTGCGGCGTTTGTCTACAGCACATATGCTCTTTTTGCCATGACAGATGCGCAGATGAAGGGAGACGGGGCCGGAGTTATGGCTTATATGCATGAATTCTATTTTGAGTCGGCAGCCATGATTTTGACGCTGATTACCGTAGGAAAGATGCTGGAAGCCAGATCCAAGGGCCGCACCACAGACGCCTTAAAAAGCCTGATGAGGCTTGCCCCTAAGACGGCGACTCTGCTGCGGGATGGAACAGAAACAGTGGCGCCCATTGAGCAGGTGGCAAAAGGAGATATTTTCCTGGTTCGTCCGGGAGAAAATATTCCGGTGGACGGGATTGTGCTGGAGGGAAACAGCGCTGTCAATGAAGCGGCGCTGACAGGAGAGAGCATTCCCAGTGACAAAACTGTGGGAGATACAGTGTCGGCGGCTACCACCAATCAGTCCGGTTTCCTGAAGTGCCAGGCGTCAAGGGTAGGGGAGGACACCACATTGTCCCAGATTATCCAGATGGTAAGCGACGCCGCCGCTACCAAAGCCCCCATTGCAAAAGTGGCGGATCAGGTATCATATGTCTTTGTCCCCGCAGTAATTGGAATTGCCGTTGTTACATTGGCAGCCTGGCTTCTGGCAGGAGAAACCATAGGATTTGCCCTGGCCCGAAGCATTTCGGTACTGGTAATCAGCTGCCCCTGCGCCCTGGGACTTGCAACTCCGGTAGCTATTATGGTAGGAAACGGCATGGGAGCCAAAAACGGAATTATGTTTAAAACAGCCGTTTCCCTGGAAGAGACAGGCAAGGTGGATATTGTGGCCCTGGATAAAACGGGAACCATCACAAACGGGGAGCCGAAGGTCACGGATATTCTGCCGGCAGAAGGAATTTCTGAGGAAGAGCTGCTTAAGATGGCCGCAGGATTGGAGCAGAAAAGCGAACATCCTCTGGCGAAAGCGGTTCTGGAATATGTCAAAGGAAAACTGCCGGAGGTAACGGAATTCCAGGCATTGCCCGGAAACGGCCTTTCAGGTATAATCGAAGGCATGGAAGTGTGCGGCGGGAATTACAGATTTATCAGCAGCCGTGCGGAGGTTCTGCCGGAATTGAAAGCCCAGTCAGAAGCCCTGTCAGAGGAAGGAAAAACACCGCTGTTTTTTGCAAAAAACGGGAAAATGCTTGGAATGATTGCCGTTGCAGATGTGATGAAAGACGACAGCGCAAAGGCAATCCGACAGCTGAAGCAAATGGGAATCCATGTGGTGATGCTGACCGGAGACAATGAGAAAACAGCCAATGCCATCGGCCGCCAGGCCGGAGTGGATGAAGTGGTGGCCGGAGTGCTGCCGGATGGAAAAGAAAGCGTGATACGCACCCTGCAGGAAAAGGGAAAGGTCGCTATGGTAGGGGACGGAATCAACGACGCTCCGGCCCTGACCCGGGCGGATATGGGAATTGCCATCGGCGCCGGAACAGATATTGCCATTGATGCAGCCGATATCGTGCTGATGAAAAGCCGTCTCAGCGATGTGGCAGCCGCGATCCGGTTAAGCCGGGCGGCTCTCACCAATATTCATGAGAATCTGTTCTGGGCCTTTATCTACAATGTGATTGGAATTCCCCTGGCGGCAGGGATATGGATTCCCCTGTTGGGATGGCAGCTGAACCCCATGTTCGGGGCGGCGGCTATGAGCCTGTCCAGTTTCTGCGTAGTGACAAATGCGCTGCGTCTGAACCTTAAGAATATTCACGACGGGACCAAAGACAGGCCGAAGAAAAAGGGCGCCCATGGAAACATAAAACAGGCGGTCAAAGAAGATTCCGTCCAGACGTATCAGAAAACAGAAATCAAGGAGGAAAAGAAAATGGTAAAAACAATGAAAATCGAAGGTATGATGTGCGGTCACTGTGAAGCGGCAGTTAAGAAATGCTTAGAGGAGCTGAAAGAGGTGTCGGAAGCTTCTGTGAGCCATGAAGCAGGAACGGCGGTGGTGACGCTGACAGAAGAAATTTCAGAGGAAATCCTGAAAAAAGCAGTGGAGGACAAAGATTATAAGGTGCTTTCCATCGAATAACCGCATCACGTTTTAGAAAGCCGGAGTGGGGTTGCTGCATTGAGTAATACAACTGCAAGATATGGTATAATTTCTATTTACAAAATATTGTATCTCATGTGTTTACTTCTTAATGCGGCAGCCCCGCTCCGTTTTTCAAATGCAGCAGAGGTTTGACTTTCTGACCATGAAAGGGTATGATAGAAAAAAAGACAGGCACGCAAACGAAGGAGAATGTTTTTTGATGGGCGACAGGACATTTGAAAACAAAGCCCGGGAGCAGGAAATGCTTCTGGAAAGTATTTATCATACAATGGAATGCGGAATTATCCGTTATGTTAAGACAGGGGAGGACAGATTTGAACTGCTGTCCATGAATCAGGCCGCGCTGCATATGCTGGATTATGAAACCATGCAGGAATGTATGGCGGATGGTTTTGACGGCACGGCAGGCCATGTGATAAAAAAGGACCGGGAGAAAATTTTATCGCTGACAAAAACGCTGGAAAAGCCTGGGGACATGGTGAAATTTGAGTATCAGGCAAAAGGAAAAAGAGGAGATGACCGTTGGATTTTAGCCAGTTCCCATTTTTTGAAAAGGGATGAGAAGAACCGCCCGGTCATCCAGCGGACAATGACAGATATTACAGAGAAAAAGCAGTTGGAGCTGCAGCTGCGCCAGGAACGGGAGCTGTATCAGATTGCCGTGGAAAGCAGCGAGGACATTCTGTATGAATATGATATGGAAAAAGACCGTTTTGTCATGCATGTGTCGGATACGGATGAAGATGGGAACCTGTTTACCGGACGAAAAGTTGTGAAGGATTACCGGAAGAAAGTGATGACAGGGGAAGCGGTTCATTCCGGAGATATTTCCAAACTGGGTAATTTGCTGAAAAACGGTACCGAGGAACATATGGAACTGCAGCTGAAACTGGACGGAAGCGCCCGCTGGTATCAGATGACGGGGCGGAAGATACTGGAACACGGATGCAGGGCAAAAATCGTAGGAACCATGCGGGATATCCATGAGATGAAAAAGATGCGCCGGGAGAATCAGAGCCATCTGGAGGAACTGAAAATCAACCGTTTGGCCATAAAATCCCTGAGTCATTCCTACACCGGCATTCACTATGTGAATCTTCGGGCCAATACATACTATGCCGTGCGCATACCGGAGCATTTGAGAAGCATGATTCCCAAACGGGGAGATTACACAGAAGTTATAGAGCATTATGTGGATACCCAGATTGCCTTTGAAGATCGGAGAAAAGTGAAAGCAATCATAGATCCCGAGTATCTCATTCAGAATTTAAGCCCCAAGGCCAGTCATATGGAAGTGGAATACCGGTGTGTGCGCCGGGAGCAGAACAAGCCGGTGTGGAACCGTCTGGAAATCAACCTGGTATCCTGCAGACAGAATGAACCGGAATTTGTGACCATTAATTTTCTGGATATTACCGGTGAGAAACGTAAAGCGTTAAAAAGGGAATATGATAATGCACTGCTGGGCTATGCAATCTCAGATTCTTATGATGCCATTTATGAAGTGGAACTGGAGCAGGAAGCCGTATACCGGGTGATGTTTGATGGGAAACAGATTTCGCGGAAAAAATATTCCAAAAGTTTTTCAGAGATTGTTCTGGCAAATCTGGAAAAAAGTATTCATCCGGATTCCAGAAAAGAATATATGGAACAGATTGATCTGGAGCGGCTGCGCCGGTTGGAACATGAGAACCGTCTGGGAGAAGAATACTGCGAATTTCTGATGAAAACACAAGAAGGGGACTATGAATGGATTTCTTTTATCCTGCGTTCGGTTGTACGCGGCGAGGGAAAAAGAGTGCTGGTGTTTGAGAAAAACGTGGACGCCCGTAAACGGAGGGAACTGGAAAATCTGGAGAGGGAGCAGAAAAACCGGGAAGCCATCACAGAGGCATATCAGGCGGCCAACCGGGCCAATGAAGCAAAAAGCCTGTTTCTGTCCAGAATGTCCCATGATATCAGAACGCCGCTGAACGCAATTATCGGAATGACGGCCATCGCCGGGGCGCACCTGGAAGAACCAGCCCGGATCAGAGAATGCCTGGAAAAGATTTCTTCCTCCGGCAAACTGCTGCTGAACCTGATTAATGAGGTTCTGGATATGTCAAAAGTAGAAAACGGAAATATTTCATTGAATGAGGAAGAAATTCATCTGCCGGATGCAGTTTGCAGCGTTCTGGAACAGATAAAGCCGGATCTTGCCCTGAAATCCCTGGAGCTGCAGACAGATTTCGGAATACTGCAGCATGAGGATGTGATTGGAGACCCGCTGCGGCTGCAGCAAATATTTTTAAACCTGCTTTCCAACGCCATCAAATATACGCCCAACGGCGGGAAAATTACACTGCGTGTCTGTGAGAAACAGACAACGGTAGATCGGGCAGGCTGTTATGAATTTGTTTTTGAGGATACCGGGATAGGAATGGAGCCGGAATTTATTCCCAGAATGTTTGAACCCTTTGAGCGGGCAGAGGATTCCAGAGTCAGCAAAGTTCAGGGAACCGGCCTTGGAATGACAATCACCCAGAATATTGTACAGATGATGAACGGAACCATACATGTGGAAAGCGGGCTGAACCAGGGCACCTGCGTTACAGTGACGGTTTTCCTGAAGCTTCCGGAGCCGGAGGACTCTTCGGTAAAAGAGCAGGAAGAAGAAAACGTTCCGGCAGATGAGCCAAAAGACGAGATTCCTTCCTTTGAGGGAAAGCGGATTCTGCTTGTGGAGGACAATGAATTAAACCGGGAGATTGCAATGGAAATTATCGGTTCTACCGGCGTTGTTATTGAGACTGCTGAAAACGGTCAGGAAGCGGTGGAAATGTTTGAACATGTGCCGGAAGGATATTATGATCTGATTTTTATGGATATTCAGATGCCGGTGATGAACGGCCATGAGGCGGCCCGGAACATAAGGAAACTGGAACATACAAGGAAGAGAAGGGTGCCTGTGGTGGCGGTGACGGCCAACGCTTTTCTGGAGGACATTCAGATGTCCAAAGAGGCAGGCATGGACGGACATCTGGCCAAGCCGCTGGATATTCAGCTTCTGATGGAAACCATGAGAAAGTGGCTGACAGCCTGGAACAGATCAGCTGAAGAAGAAAACTGATTTTCAAATCATCAGAAAAAACTGTGAATTTTCTGAGAATATAAGTCAAAAAATATAAAAATATGGAAAATAAAATAAAATATGTGAAAAAATACCACTATTTTTTCACATATTTTTAATGTAATTTTAAAAAAATGTGTTACAATAATCTAGAGTGATGCTTATACTTGAGAGCATACTGATCTGTCGGACGATTTGCAGTTCTTCTTAAAAAGAGCAGGGTTCGGCTGGCAAATCATTTGGCTCACGGGTATAAATACTGGGGAGGTCCGTATATGGAAGATAATACAACCAGTGGATTACGTGAGCAGCAGTTAAGGCGCAAACGGATCAGAAAGATAAAATCAACCATTGTTGCAGGCGTGGCAATCTGGATTTTAGGGACAAGCGTTCTGTCTGTCACACTTTTGGTCAAGCTTCTTCATCTGGAAGAGCGGCTGGACAAGCTGGCAGAGTCTGTGATTTCTGTGGAGCAGGTGGTGGAGAATGTGAATGAGAAAAGCGCAGCTTCTCCGGACGGAACGGCCAAGACGTCAGATTCGGTCAAGAACGGCACCATTTTGGAAAATGCACTGGAAGAAGGAGAGAGCCGGAAGGTATATCTGACCTTTGACGACGGCCCAAGTGAGAATACGGCCAAGATTCTGGATATTTTAAAAGAAAAAAATGTAAAAGCCACCTTTTTTGTCATCGGGCAGGAAGATGAGGAATCCAAAGAATTGTATCAGAGAATTGTGGCTGAGGGGCACACACTTGGAATGCATTCTTTTTCACATAAATACAGCGTGATTTATCAGTCTTTGGAATCATTTTCAGAAGATATGGCCCATTTACAGGCGTATTTGTCGGAGGTGACGGGGGTGACTCCCGAGATTCTCCGGTTTCCCGGCGGCAGCAGCAACCAGGTCAGCAACACAGATATGACAGAATTTATCCGTTTTCTGAAAGAGAAAGGGATCACCTACTATGACTGGAATGTGGCAAGCGGAGACGCTACAAGCCAGGCTTACACGCCGGATGAACTGGTGCAGAATGTAATGAATGACGTGGGAAGATATGAGACATCCATTGTATTGATGCACGATGCTTCCAACAAATCAGGAACAGTGGAAGCGCTTCCTGTAATGATTGACAAATTACAGGAGTTGGGAGCTGAGCTGCTGCCAATTGATGAAAATACAACGCCGATTCAGCAGATTCCGGCGGAGAGTGTTCAATGAACAAAGGCTGTCTTATGGCAGCCCAGGTAAAAAGCAAATAATTTATGGAGGTACATATATGAGCTTTTTTAAAGATTTCAAAGAAGATTTATCTCAGGCAGTGAACGAGCTGCTTCCCGGAGAAGAAGAGCTGAAAGCAGCCGCACCGGAGCGTCCGGAACTGGTTGTAAACACTCTGGAGCAGGAAGTGGACGTGCAGTCTGAGTTGAAGAAATTAGAAGGATTGTTTGAAAAAGTGGATGAAGTGGCGGCCAAGCAGTCAGAGAAGCCGATTGTTCTGACGCCGGAAGAACCAAAGGTGAAGGCTGAGCCGGAGAAACCCATAGAAAGAGCAATTCCAGAACCCAGAAAAGAAGTTAAAAAAGAAATCAGAACAGAAGAAATCCCGGTAAAAGAGCCGGAGCATAAGGAGGAAACGATTGTGACTACAAAAGCTGTTGTAAATGAGGAAAATATTACCAATGAGGAAGTAAACGCAGATGCAGAGAAAACCGCAGAGGCTAAGATTATTGCAGGTCTTTCCGCTGAAATTTCAGACGAAGTGACAGTGATTACAGAAGGAACTTCTCTGAAAGGTGATTTGGAATCCACCGGTTCTTTTGAGTTAAGAGGAAAAATCGAAGGAAATGTACGCTGCAACGGCAAGGTAACCATTACCGGAAGCATCCACGGCAATGCGGAAGCATCTGAATTTTTTGCAGACGCTGCTAAGGTGGAGGGAGAAATTTCCACCAGCGGAACCGTTAAGATTGGCCTTGGCTCTGTAGTGGTTGGAAATATCACCGCAACCAGCGCAGTAATCGCAGGCGCTATCAAGGGAGATATTGACGTACAGGGGCCGGTTGTGGTAG
This sequence comes from Lachnospiraceae bacterium, assembly GCA_910575555.1. Lineage (GTDB taxonomy): Bacteria > Bacillota > Clostridia > Lachnospirales > Lachnospiraceae > Petralouisia. The sequence continues at coordinate 168,778 of CAJTFX010000008.1, forward strand.
ACACCTCCGCAGTAGTAATGGGCAATATCAAATCACGTTCCGTACAGATTAACAACGGCGCAGTGATCGAAGGCTTCTGCTCCCAGTGTTATGCAGATGTGGATATGGAGACTTTTTTTGATAAATAAGAAAGGCATTCAATGAAAAGAATATTATTAAAGTTAAGCGGAGAGGCGCTGGCAGGAGAAAAGCACACCGGATTTGACGAACCTACCGTCACCCGGGTGGCCGAACAGGTGAAAAGGCTTACAGAGGACGGAGTGGAAGTGGGAATCGTCATTGGCGGCGGCAATTTCTGGCGGGGAAGAACCAGTGAGACAATTGACCGTACCAGGGCAGATCAGATTGGAATGCTTGCCACGGTAATGAACTGTATTTATGTTTCTGAGATTTTCCGTTCCGTTGGAATGAAAACTCAGATTCTGACCCCCTTTACCTGCGGAGCTTTTACAAAACTTTTTTCCAAAGACAGGGCAAATAAATATTTTTCCAAAGGCATGGTGTGTTTCTTTGCCGGAGGAACCGGGCATCCCTATTTTTCCACAGATACGGCGACCGTGCTGCGGGCGGTTGAGATTGAGGCGGAAGGAATCTTCCTGGCGAAAGCCATTGACGGCGTATACGACAGCGATCCGAAGCTGAATCCCTCTGCCGTGAAATATGATGAAATTTCCATTCAGGAAGTCATTGCCCGGAAGCTTGCAGTGATTGACCTGACGGCGTCTATTCTGTGTATGGAAAATAAAATGCCCATGTATGTGTTTGGCCTGAATGAAGAAAACAGCATTGTGAGGGCAGTCGGCGGAGACTTTTCCGGAACAAAGGTCTTTCCCTGAACGCCTTGGGGAATTTGATAAAAATGGGAGGGTTTTAGTATGGATGAAAGATTGCAGAAGTATGACAATAAGATGCAGAAATCATTCGAAAATCTGTTAGAAGAATTTGGCTCTATCCGTGCAGGGCGGGCAAATCCCCATGTACTGGATAAAATAAAAGTAGACTATTACGGAACGCCTACCGGTTTGCAGCAGGTGGCAAATATTTCTGTTCCGGAGCCCAGGATGCTTTTGATTCAGCCCTGGGAGGCTAAAATGGTACGTGAGATTGAGAAAGCGATTCTCACTTCTGATTTGGGGATCAATCCCACCAACGACGGCAAAGTCATCCGTCTGTCTTTCCCGGAATTGACTGAGGAGCGCAGAAAAGAGCTAGCCAAGGAAGTGAAGAAAAAGGGCGAGGCAGCCAAAGTTGCAGTCCGCAATATCCGCAGAGACGCCAACGACTCGTTCAAGAAGCTGGGCAAAAACAGCGACGTTTCTGAGGACGAAGTGAAAGAATTGGAAGATCAGGTACAGAAATTAACAGATCAGTACATCAAAAAAGTAGATAAAGCAGTAGAAGAAAAATCAAAAGAAATTCTTACGGTTTAATATCTAATGTTTGAAAGGGGCATGGCGTCAGCGTCTGTCCTTTTCTTCATATCATTGGAGGATTTTATGAATATTCCACAGCATGTAGCAATTATTTTGGACGGAAACGGAAGGTGGGCCAAACAGCATAAAATGCCCAGGAATTACGGTCATACCCAGGGGGCGAAAAATGTAGAGACAATCTGCCGGGAAGCCTGGAATATGGGGATCAAATATCTGACTGTCTACGCTTTTTCTACAGAAAACTGGAGCCGTCCCAGGGAGGAAGTCAGCGCCCTGATGAAATTGCTGCGCAATTATATGAAAAACTGTATTAAGACGGCAGAGAAGAACCATATGAGAGTCAGAGTGATCGGAGATACTTCTAAACTGGATTCTGACATACAGGAGAGTATCCGGCGGCTAGAAGAATTTTCCAAAGATCAGGACGGGCTCAACTTTCAGATTGCAATCAATTACGGCAGCAGGGATGAAATGCTTCGGGGAATGAAGCAGATGCTTGCCGATTACAAAGCGGATAAATTTTCTCTGGAGGAATTAAACGAGCGGAAGTTTGAAAGCTATCTGGATACCAGGGATATTCCCGCGCCGGATTTACTGATTCGGACCAGCGGGGAACAAAGGCTGTCCAATTATCTGCTCTGGCAGCTTGCGTACAGCGAACTTTATTTTACAGATGTGGCCTGGCCTGATTTTACAAAAGAGGAATTAGAAAAAGCTGTCCGGGACTATAATAAAAGAGACAGACGATTTGGCGGAGTCAGAGATTCTGCAGAATTAGAGGAGGCTTAGAGGTGTTCAAGACACGGTTGTTAAGCGGAATTGTACTGGTAATTGCAGCCCTTGTCCTTATCATTGCCGGGGGAGATATCCTTTTATCCGGCCTTTTGGCGGTTTCTGTCATTGGACTGTTCGAGCTGTACCGGGTGTTTCAGATGGAAAAATCTCTGTTGGGCTGCGGAGGCTATCTGGGAGCGGCGGTGTATTATCTGAATCTGAAATTTTCTTTTATTCCGGATTTTGAAGTATTTGTACTTGGACTGCTGATTCTTCTGATGGCAGTTTATGTGCTGTCTTTTCCAAAATACAGGGCAGAACAGGTTTTTGCCGGATTTTTGGGCGTCTTTTACGTGGCGGTGATGCTTTCCTGCGTTTACCAGACCAGAATGCTTTTTGGAGGCGCATATATTGTCTGGCTGATTTTTCTCTGTTCCTGGGGATGCGACACCTGCGCCTACTGTGTGGGAGTGCTGCTGGGAAAGCATAAAATGGCGCCGAAATTAAGCCCTAAGAAATCAGTGGAAGGGGCGGCGGGCGGTATTTTGGGCACAATACTGCTTACAATTCTCTACAGCTTTGCCTTTCAGAAACAGATGCAGATTACCAGAGAGGAAATTTTCATCCTGGCAGGGATTACCGCTGCGGGAGGATTGATTTCCATGATTGGGGATCTGGCGGCTTCCGCCATTAAGCGCAATTATGAAATCAAAGATTACGGCAGACTGATTCCGGGCCACGGAGGGATTCTGGATCGGTTTGACAGTGTGATTTTTACGGCGCCGATTATTTACTATCTGGCCCACTATATATTATAAGAGGATAAGTTATGAAGAAAATTGCGGTACTGGGTTCCACCGGCTCCATTGGAACTCAGACTCTTGAGATTGTACGGGAGCAGAAGGACATTGAAATTACAGCTTTAGCGGCGGGCAGCAATGAAACGCTGCTGGAAGCCCAGATTCGGGAGTTTCGGCCCAAACTGGCGGCTCTTTGGGAGGAAAAATCAGCCTGTTCTCTGCGGCAGCGGGTCAGGGATCTGCCGGTGCGGATTGTGTCCGGAATGGAAGGGCTGTTGGAGATTGCCCGAATGGAAGAAACAGAAATTCTGGTGACGGCCATTGTAGGCATGCTTGGAATCCGTCCCACTATCGCTGCCATTGAAGCGGGGAAAACCATTGCCCTTGCCAATAAAGAGACGCTGGTGACTGCCGGCCACATTATTATGCCTCTGGCAAAAGAGAAGCAGGTGTCCATTCTGCCTGTGGACAGTGAGCACAGTGCAATTTTTCAGTCTCTTCACGGGGAACGGGGAAACCGGATTCAGAAGATTCTGCTGACTGCTTCCGGCGGGCCTTTCCGGGGAAAGAAAAGAGAGGAATTGGTTCAGGTTCAGGTGGAGGACGCTTTAAAGCATCCCAACTGGTCCATGGGCAGGAAGATTACCATTGATTCTGCAACCATGGTAAATAAGGGCCTGGAGGTGATGGAAGCAAAATGGCTGTTTGAGGTTGCGCCGGAGCAGATTCAGGTGGTGGTGCATCCCCAGAGCGTGATCCATTCCATGGTGGAATATGAGGACGGAGCGGTACTGGCGCAGCTTGGCACGCCGGATATGCGCCTGCCCATCCAGTATGCCCTTTATTATCCCAATCGGCGGAATCTGTCCGGAAAAAGGCTTGATTTTTACCAGCTTTCCAGCCTGACTTTTGAAGAGCCGGATCTTGAGACTTTTTTTGGTTTAAAGCTGGCGTTTCGCGCCATGGAGCGGGGCGGGAATATTCCAACGGCTTATAATGCGGCCAATGAGAAGGCGGTGTCCCTGTTTTTGAATAGAAAAATATCATTTCTGGAGATTCCGGAAATCATAAATACATGTATGGAACAATGTAAGTTTGTAAATGAACCGGATGTTTCAGAGATCCTTGAGACGGAAGCGGAAGTGTATGCACTGATAGAGAGCAGGTGGTAAATTGAATATTATAATCGCAATTATTATTTTTAGTATTATTATTTTATTTCATGAACTGGGTCATTTTCTTCTGGCAAAATGGAATGGAATCAAAGTAAATGAATTCTGTCTGGGCATGGGGCCCACGTTGATTGGCTTTACCAAAGGCGAGACAAAATATTCCGTGAAGCTTTTGCCCTTTGGCGGCGCCTGCATGATGGAGGGCGAGGACGCAGACAGCAGCGACGCCCGGTCTTTTAACAGCAAATCCGTCTGGGCGCGGATCAGCGTGGTGGCTGCCGGCCCTGTCTTTAATTTTATTATGGCCTGGATTTTTGCGCTGATTGTGGTTGGAATTACCGGTTATGACCGCCCGGTGTTATCTGGCGTGACAGAGGGATTTCCGGCAGAGGAAGCGGGGCTTATGGCAGGTGATGAAATTATTTCCATGAACGGCTACCGCATCCATTTTTATCGGGAAGTCAGCAGCTATTCCCTTTTTCATCCGGGTGAGGATGTGGAACTGGTGTATAAAAGAGGGGGAGAGCGCCATAAGGTGAAATTGACCCCGAAAATGGATGAAGAATCCGGCAGAGAAATGCTTGGACTGATGGGACGGCCCCTTGACCGGGAAAAAGGCAATGCCGGCCAGGTGCTTGTCAACAGCGTCTATGAAGTCCGGTACTGGATTGTAAATACCATCGAAAGTTTAAAAATGCTGGTAACAGGAAAAGTGGGCGTTCAGGATTTGTCCGGCCCGGTGGGTCTTGTAAAGATTATGGGAGATACCTATGACAACAGCCAGTCCATAGGCGGTACGGCAAGCGCAATTTTAAGCATGGTGAATTTCTCTATTTTCCTGTCCGCCAATCTGGGCATCATGAACCTGCTGCCCATTCCTGCCTTAGACGGCGGAAGGCTGGTGTTTCTTCTCATTGAGGCAGTCCGCCGGAAAAGGATTTCGCCGGAAAAAGAGGGTATGGTGCATTTTGTGGGGCTGATGGCATTGATGGCGTTGATGGTTTTTGTAATGTTCAATGATATTAGGAATATTTTTTAGGAGAGATTTTTTTAAGTATTACAGAGTAGGTTGAATATTTGGATACGGACGGAACTACTGGATAGCCCTTTGGCACACAAACAGGGCAACGCTTCAGGGAAGGTTAAATATTTGGATACGGACGGAACTACTGGATAGCCCTTTGGCACACAAACGGGGCAACGCTGCAGGGAAAGTTGAATATTTGGATACGGACGGAACTACCGGATAGCCCTTTGACACACAAACGGGGCAACGCTCCGGCGAACTAACCGCCAACTTCGACTAGGGAAGTCAGGATAGCCTTCCTTCCTAAGTCTGCGTAAGCAGTGGATTTCACCTGCGCTAAGGGCACCCCTGAATTGTTTGTTTAGCCAAAGGGCGATCCGGTAGTTCCTGTGTATCGAAATATTAATGGTTCGCTGTAGTGTTGTGTTTATTAAAAGTAGATAGAGTGATACCCAGGCAATTCAGAACGGTCTTTCCCCAAAGTAAACAGTTCACGGGCGTTCTTAGTGAAGGCAAAATCCATTGCTTACGGAATCTTAGAAAGGAAGGCTCTCCTGACTTTCATAGATTCCGTTAGCAATTAGTTTGCCGGAACGCAGCCCGGTTTATGTGGGGAAAGACCATTTTGAATTGCCGTCCGTATCCCGATATCTATCGATTCATTTTTAATCCCTAAAATCAGATTGGAGATCTAACTTATGGAAGAGAAAATCATTCGCAAAAAAACAAGAGAAGTCCGCATTGGAAACAAAGTCATCGGCGCTTTTCACCCCATCCTGATTCAGTCCATGACCAATACCAGAACGGAGGACATCAAAGGAACCATTGCGCAGATTCAAAAGCTGACAGATGCAGGCTGTGAAATTATCCGGTGCGCAGTTCCCACTATGGAGGCGGCTGAAGCCCTTTCTGAGATTAAGAAAGGAATTACCATTCCGCTAGTGGCGGATATTCATTTTGATTACCGCCTTGCCATTGCGGCTATGGAGCACGGAGCTGATAAAATCCGGATCAATCCGGGAAATATTGGGACAAAAGATAGAATTCAGGCGGTGATTGACGTAGCCAGGGAGAGGAATATCCCCATTCGGGTAGGCGTCAACAGCGGTTCTCTGGAAAAGGAACTGGTGGAAAAATATCAGGGCGTCACTGCAGAAGGAATTGTGGAAAGCGCCATGGATAAGGTGCATCTGATTGAAGAACTGGGATATGACAATCTGGTGATCAGCATTAAATCTTCGGATGTGCTGATGTGCGTAAAAGCCCATGAACTGATTGCAGCTCAGACTGATTATCCGCTGCATGTGGGAATTACAGAATCCGGAACTGTTACCAGCGGAAATATCAAGTCGGCGATGGGGCTGGGTATGATTTTAGGCCAGGGTATCGGAGATACCATCCGGGTGTCTTTGACGGTAGATCCCCTGGAAGAAATCAAATCCGCAAAGATTATCTTAAGAACGCTGGGCCTTAGAACAGGCGGCATTGAAGTGGTGTCCTGCCCCACCTGCGGAAGAACCCAGATTGATTTGATTGGACTGGCCAATCAGGTGGAAACTATGGTAAGCGCAATTCCCCTGGATCTCAAGGTTGCAGTGATGGGCTGCGTGGTCAACGGGCCGGGAGAGGCGAAAGAAGCAGACATCGGCATTGCCGGCGGAATCGGGGAAGGACTGATTATCAAACGCGGTGAAATTTATAAAAAAGTAAAAGAAGAAGAGTTGTTGGAGGCCCTTCGGTATGAACTGCTGCATTGGAGTGAATAAATATGAACAAGCTGTTTTTTGAGGTGTTTCCGGATTTGAAAGTTGCTTCCGGGTTAGAAAATCTGATGACAGAGGTGGAGGTGACCAAAGTTTCCTCCAACCGCAAAAGGGATCACCTCCGGGTGTATCTTTTAAGCAGCCGGCTGATTAATAAGGGGAATATTTACCGTCTGGAATCTGACATTCGAAAACAGCTTTTTCCCAATCATGACATTTCCGTCAAAATCATTGAGAAATTTCAGCTTTCCGGCCAGTATAATCCCAGAAAGCTGATGGATGTCTACAAAGACAGTGTGTTGGAAGAATTCCGCGCCTACAGTCTGTTGGAATACAATGTACTTCGCATGGCTCAGATGGAATTTCCAGAGGAGGACAGGATGCATCTCACTTTTGAAGATTCAGTCATTGCTAGACAGAAATCAGAAGAGGTGGTGCAGATTTTAGAAAAAATTATCTGTGAACGCTGCGGCCTGGATGTGAAAATTCAGGTGGATTATCAGGAGCCGAAAGAGAAAAAACATAAGAAGAACAGCGATATCCAGTTACAGAATGAGATACATAATATTATCAGCCAGTCGTCTGCAGGAGCCCGTAAAGAAAGGCAGGCGTTCGGGAAATCAGGCGAAGGGCAGGTTCCCTGGAATCCGGGATCAGGAGTCATGAATCAGAATCCCGGGGAACCTGGAGCGCCCTGGAATCCGGAACTGGGAGCTATGAATCAGAATCCGGGAGAGACCGGAGCGCCCTGGAACCTGGAATCGGGAGCCATGCCCCAGAATCCGGGAGAGACCGGCATACCCTGGAATTCGGACGATTCAGCAGCGGCACAGCCTGCAGGAGACGCCGGAGTTTCTCAAAATATGGCCGCCGGCCAGTCCGGAAATCCAGGGCGTGGCAAAAAGCAATCGGGCCAGTCTTACGGCAGCAAAAAAGGAGAATTTTCCCCAAGAGGTTATGGAAACAGGCGGGGTCAATCCTACGGCGGTATTAAGAAATCGGACAATCCGGATGTGGTATACGGGCGGGATTTTGAGGAAGAGCCCATTTCCATGGAGCAGATTGCAGGAGAAATCGGCGAGGTGGTAATCCGGGGCAAAGTGCTGAGCTTGGATACCAGGGAAATCCGCAATGAGAAAACCATTATTATGTTCAGCGTGACGGATTTTACAGATACCATTATGATTAAAATGTTCGCCAAAAATGAAAATGTTCCTGAGATTACTTCCAATGTGAAAAAAGGGGCTTTTCTGAAAATCAAAGGGATTACCACCATCGACCGGTTTGACGGGGAGCTTACGATAGGTTCTGTCACCGGCATGAAGAAAATCCCGGATTTTACCACCACAAGGATGGACAACAGCCCGGAAAAACGGGTGGAACTCCACTGCCATACCAAGATGAGCGACATGGACGGAGTTTCCGAAGTAAAGGATATTATCAAACGGGCCATGAAATGGGGACATAAGGCCATAGCTATAACGGATCACGGGGATGTCCAGTCATTCCCCGACGCCAACCACGCAGTTTCTCCCGAGGATGATTTTAAGGTGATTTACGGGGTGGAAGCTTATCTGGTGGATGATTTGAAACAGGTAATTGAAAATCCCAGAGGCCAGAGCCTGGATGACACATATGTGGTGTTTGATTTGGAGACCACAGGTTTTTCTCCGGTGAATAATCGGATTATCGAAATCGGTGCGGTAAAGGTGTGCCAGGGGAAAATTACAGACCGTTTTTCTACCTTTGTAAATCCGCAGGTGCCTATTCCTTATAAAATCGAGGAACTGACCAATATTCGGGATGATATGGTTTTAGATGCGCCGCTGATTGAAGATGCACTGCCGGAGTTCCTGGAATTCTGCAGCGGGGCCATTATGGTGGCTCACAACGCTGGTTTTGATATGAGCTTTATCAGCAAAAACTGTGAGCGGCAGGGACTTCCCTGTGAATATACCGTGGTTGACACAGTTGCTCTGGCCCGGGTGCTGATGCCCCAGTTAAACCGTTTTAAACTGGATACGGTGGCAAAAGCGCTGAAAATTTCTCTGGAAAATCACCATCGGGCAGTGGATGATGCGGCCTGTACGGCAGAAATTTTTGTAAAATTCATAGAGATGCTAAAGGAGCGGGGTATCCGGGATCTGGATGGGGCCAATGAACTGGGAAATACTTCTGTGGAAAATATCAGAAAACTGCCCAGTCACCATGCCATTATTCTTGCGGCCAATGATACGGGAAGGATTAATCTCTACCGTCTGGTGTCAGATTCCCATCTGACTTATTTCCACAGGCAGCCCAGGATTCCCAAAAGTGAATTTATCAAGCACCGGGAAGGATTGCTGATAGGCTCCGCCTGTGAGGCAGGAGAGCTGTATCAGGCGATTTTGCGGGGCAATTCAGAGGAAGAGATTGCAAGATTGGCGCGTTTTTATGATTATCTGGAAATTCAGCCTTTGGGAAATAATGAATTTATGCTCCGGGGAGATAATCCGGCCGCTGCTTCCTGGGAAGAGCTGAAAAAAATTAACCGCAGGATTGTCCGTCTGGGGGAAGAATTCCACAAGCCGGTGGTGGCAACCTGCGACGTGCATTTTCTTGATCCAGAGGATGAAGTGTACCGCCGGATTATTATGGCAGGAAAAGGCTTTAAGGACGCGGACAACCAGGCGCCCCTTTATTTGCGCACCACAGAGGAAATGTTGGAGGAATTCCAATATTTGGGCAGTGAAAAAGCTGAGGAAGTGGTCATTGTAAATCCGGGCAAAATTGCTGATATGTGTGAGAAAATTTCTCCGGTGCGGCCGGATAAGTGCCCTCCTGTCATTGAAAATTCGGATCAGATGCTTCGGGATATCTGCTACAATAAGGCCCATGAAATATACGGTGAGGAGCTTCCCAGGGTTGTTTACGAGCGTTTGGAGCGGGAACTGAACTCCATTATCAGCAACGGCTATGCGGTGATGTATATTATTGCCCAGAAACTGGTGTGGAAATCCAATGAGGACGGCTATCTGGTAGGCTCCAGAGGGTCGGTAGGCTCTTCCTTTGTGGCCACCATGGCGGGAATTACCGAGGTGAATCCTTTGGCGCCCCATTATTACTGCAGCAAATGCCATTATTGTGACTTTGAATCGGAGGAGGTCAAAGCCTATGCAGACGCCGGCCGGGCCGGCTGCGATATGCAGGACAAAAATTGTCCGGTGTGCGGGGAGCCGCTGCGGAAAGAAGGATTTGACATCCCCTTTGAAACGTTTCTGGGATTTAAAGGGAACAAAGAACCGGATATTGATTTGAATTTTTCCGGAGAATATCAGAGTAAGGCCCATGCCTACTGCGAAGTGATTTTCGGATATGGGCAGACTTACCGTGCCGGAACTATCGGTACTCTGGCCGATAAGACGGCCTTTGGATATATTCGGAATTACTACGAAGAACGGGGCGTTCGGAAACGGAATTGTGAAATTGAGCGGATTGTCCAGGGGTGCGTAGGCATCCGGCGGACTACCGGGCAGCATCCGGGGGGAATTATTGTGCTTCCTTTAGGAGAGGAGATCCATTCCTTCACCCCGATTCAGCATCCGGCCAATGATATGAGCACAGATATTGTCACTACCCATTTTGATTATCACTCCATTGATCATAATCTGCTGAAGCTGGATATACTGGGGCACGACGATCCTACCATGATCCGTATGCTGGAGGATTTAACGGGAATTGACGCCCGTGAAATTCCTCTGGACGATAAAGATGTGATGTCCCTGTTCCAAAGTACAAAAGCCCTTGGAATTGAACCGGAGGATATCGGCGGATGTAAGCTGGGTTCCCTTGGAATTCCGGAGTTTGGGACAGAATTCGTAATTCAGATGCTGATTGACACCAATCCTCAGTCTTTTTCTGATTTGGTGCGTATCTCCGGCTTGTCTCATGGGACGGATGTGTGGCTTGGAAATGCCCAGACCTTGATTCAGGAAGGAAAGGCTACCATTTCCACGGCAATCTGCACCCGTGACGATATTATGACGTATCTCATCAGTATGGGGATGGAAAGTGAATTGAGCTTTACCATTATGGAAAGCGTCAGAAAGGGCAAGGGCTTAAAACCGGACTGGGAAGAAGCGATGACCAGCCATAACGTACCGGACTGGTATATCTGGTCCTGCAAGAAAATTAAATATATGTTCCCGAAAGCCCACGCTGCGGCATATGTGATGATGGCATGGCGGATTGCCTACTGCAAAATTTTCTATCCCCTGGCTTATTATGCAGCGTTTTTCAGTATCCGCGCCACTTCTTTCAGCTATGAGCTGATGTGCCAGGGCAAGGAAAAACTGGAGTATTTTCTGGCGGATTATGAGCGCAGAAAAGATTCCTTAACCAAAAAAGAGCAGGATACCGTAAAAGATATGAAAATCGTACAGGAAATGTACGCCCGGGGCTTTGAGTTTCTTCCCATGGACTTGTTTTCTGCTCAGGCGCATGCTTTTCAGATTGTGGAAGGAAAGCTCATGCCCTCGTTGGACAGCATTGAGGGATTGGGAGACAAGGCGGCAGAGGCCGTGGTAGAGGCGGCAAAAGACGGACCTTTTCTGTCAAAGGATGATTTCCGTCAGCGGACGAAAGTGTCTAAATCTGTCATTGATCTGATGGGAGATTTGGGAATTCTGGGAAATCTGCCTGAATCCAATCAGCTTTCGCTGTTTGATTTTTAAGCTGGGTTGACCGCAAGTGGGAAAAGTGGTATGTTAATAGCAGTATTGTATCTGTAAAGCATCCTGTGCAGACTTGTGCCGGAGATTCTAAAGAGCATAAGATGAGGACAGATACAGACTGCCGCATATTTTTGGGAAAGAGAGGATGGGAATTATGACGTACGAAGAATTTTTTAAAAAGGTGAAAGAAGCGTTTGCAGACGCGGATGTCAGCGGGATGACAGAACATCTTGCGTATCAGTTTAACATTACCGGAGAGGCAGAGGGCATTTTCTATGTGGAGGTAAAAGAAGGAAAACTCTATGTGGAGCCGTATGACTATCATGACAGAGACGCCATGTTCACCTGTTCCGCCGAGAATCTGATGAAGATTGCCAATGGAAAATTAGATCCGATTCTGGCCGTAACCTTAAAAAAGCTGAAAGTGGAAGGAAATATTGATAAGGCGCTGAAACTGAAAAGTTTAATCGGCGGGAAAAAGAAATAATTTATTCGATGTAATGAAAAGGGGATATCAGAAAATGAGATTTACACACAATATATGGCTGCGATACAGCAGCCATATATTGCGGAACTCTGCCATTTTCCGATATCCTCTTTTGTGTATATTGCGGCACAGGCGGTTTGAAAGTGAAAGAGGGCAGCTTAAAACTGCTGTTTGTCCCCAATACAGGAATTTCAGTCTATAAATTCAATATAATTTTCTTCCATCTTTCCAATCCGGGCCAGGGCATAGACTTCAATGCCCTGGGATTTCAGTTTTTCCCGTCCGGGCTGAAAAGATTTCTCAATTAAAACGCCGAGGCCTGCAATAGTGGCATGGGACATGCGTATCAGCCGGATTGCGGCGGTAGCGGCTTCCCCGTTTGCCAGAAAATCGTCCACCAGAAGAACATGATCCTCTGCAGTCATGAATTTTTTGGAGAGGGTCAGTTCGTAGTTTGTTTCTTTTGTAAAAGATGTGACCACAGTCTGGTACAAATCCTGGTTCAAAATCTTGGAGGGCTGTTTTTTTAAAATTACCATGGGAACCTCTAAAGCAAGAGCCGTCATCAATGCGGGAGAGATGCCGGAGCTTTCAATGGTGGCGACTTTGGTGATTCCCCTGCCCCGGAAATGCTCGGCGATTTCTTTCCCCATTTCCTGCATCAATGCGGGGTCTACCTGATGGTTGATAAAGCTGTCTACTTTCAGAATATGTTCATTTACGGCATTGCCGTCCTGTCTGATTTTTTCTTCTAATAATTTCATGGATGATTCACCTCTGGGATTGGTTTGACTAAAATTTAACTCACTGCTATTATTATAAAGGAAAAGGAATCACATTACAATATCTATTGAAGGGAGATTTATGAAGATTACCATATTAGCAGTCGGAAAAATAAAGGAAAAATTCTACCGGCAGGCCATAGAAGAGTTTGAAAAACGCCTCAGCCGTTATTGTAAACTGGAAATTGTTGAAGTTGCAGATGAGAAAACGCCGGATCATGCCAGTGAAGCAGAAGAATTGCTGATTAAAGAAAAAGAAGGGCAGAGGCTTTTGAAACATGTCCGTGACGACGCCTGGATCTGCGCCCTGGCAATCAACGGAAAAATGCTGGATTCTGTGGAGCTTTCTGAAAAGTTAGAAAGCCTGGGAGTGTCCGGAATCAGCCATATCATATTTGTCATCGGCGGTTCCCTGGGGCTGGCGGAGCAGGTATTGAAGCGGGCGGATTATTTGCTGAGTTTTTCAAAGATGACGTTTCCTCATCAGCTGATGAGGGTGATTCTGCTGGAACAGATTTATCGAAGCTGCCGGATTCTTTCGAAGCAGCCATACCACAAGTGAGGACGAAAGGGAACGGAAGTTCAGACAAAAAAGGGAATAAGAGTTTTAATCAGCCAGAAATTATCCGGTTTTTACAGAACAATGGCGGCATGCCACCAGACGGTGCGCCGTCTGTTTTTATGCGCCGGGAATTTTATTCCGTAATTGACACGCTTTATGAGCTGAATAACCTTTGGATGCTGTCAGAATTTATCCCCCAGAACCAGCAGGTTTTATTTCAGGAAACACGTTTTATTTCAGGAAACACAGAGAGGCACAGAATACCGGAAGAAACTGGATTTTACGGAAATCAGCAGGATTGGGAAAGACACCATGCTGTCCCGGATGTTCCAGGTCATGGAAAAGTTCCATATGGATGAATGGCTGGCGGAAGATACGGACTATACCGCCATTACACGCAGAGTAAAGGTATATGCAGCCACAACAGGAAGTGGGAAAATTGTGCCGCAGATTATGCTTCTGGGAAACTGGGTAAAGAAGTGGGGATTTGAAGCGGGGTGCAGTATGCGTGTGGAGTGCTTCCCCAATAAGCTGGTTATTTTGAAAGAATAAAAACCATAAAAGCAAAGGCATAGATGATTGTAATTTAGCTGGGGACTGTGTATAATAGAATCATAAAGGAAAGCAGGTTAAAATAAAATGAATGGCAATGAAAAAGAGCAGATGGAAAGTATGGAAGACAGACAAAGAAGCTGGGAAGAATTAGGCATATCCAATGATTTCCTGTTTGGGAAAGTCATGCAGAACCCGGAACTGTGTAAAGAATTACTGCAGAGGATTCTGCCGGATTTGGATATTGACCATGTGGAATATCCGGAGTTGCAGAAAAGCATTGAGCAGGACAGGGACGCCCACGGAGTAAGGCTGGATGTGTATGTAAAGGATGATAAAGAAACAGTTTATGACATAGAAATGCAGGTAAGCAATACAAAGGAGCTTCCCAAAAGGAGCAGATATTATCAGAGCATGATAGATTTACAGCTCATTGATAAGAAACAGCATTATAAAAGGCTGAACCGGAGCTACATCATATTTATCTGTCCGTTTGATTTATACGATAAAGGGCGGCATATCTATACTTTTGAAAATATCTGTAAAGAGGATAAAAGTGTTTTCATGGGGGATGAAGCGGTAAAAATATTTCTCAACACGGAAGGGACACTGGATGACGTCAGTAAAGAACTAATGGCAGTTCTGAATTATGTGGCGGGGAGGAAGTCGGATGATACAGAGGATTCTTATGTAAAAAAACTGGAAGAAGCGGTAAAAGAAGCAAAGAGAAACAGGGAATGGAGGCATGAATATATGACGTTGTTAATGAGAGACCAGGAGAATCAGGAAATCGGAGAAAAAAATGGAGAAAAAAAGATGGCTAAACTGATAATATTATTAAATGAAGACGGTCGGTTATCAGATATCATCAGAGTATCACAGGATGAAGAATACCGTCAGGAGCTTTATGAGGAATATCATATTAGTTAAGAGAGAAAGTAACAGGCAGAACATACCAAAATGTTCTGCCTTATTACATTTCACATTTATGCGAGATGATAATATTTCAAAAAGATTCATTTTTAAGCAATTTACGCACTTAGGCATGTTATGGACAGCCGCACCATAAGTGAGGACGAAAGGATACTGACAGTTTCTTTTTGCGTAGATTACGATTGACAGAAAACACTTTTTATACTATACTGTACTTACCGTACAATAACAGTAAGGCGCGGGACGACGGAAGGAATACACTGGGAGAAGGAACACAAGTAATGAATATTGTTATATCCAACCAAACGGGAATACCGATTTATGAGCAAATCAAAGAACAAATCAAAATATCTATTTTGACAGGTGAATTATCTGAAAACGCGCCGCTTCCTTCACTTCGTCAGCTTGCCCGTGATTTGCAGGTAAGTTTGGTCACTACTGCCAGAGCATACAGTGAATTAGAGCTGGAAGGGTTCGTCCAGACAATGCCTGGAAAAGGCGTGTATGTAAAGAAAATCAATGATGCTTTTGTTCGTAATAAATACTTGAAGGAGGCTGAAGCTGCCTTAACTACTGCTGTCCAGCGGGGAAAATTGGCTGGTTTATCAGTAAATGACCTGCATGAAATGCTGGATACCATTGAAAGGACAATAAAATGAACAATGTAATTGAAGTATTGAACCTTAGAAAAGAATATAAAAATTTTTTGCTGGATAATATCAGCTTTTCCGTTCCCGGTGGTTTTGTCTGCGGCTTTATCGGTGAAAACGGCGCAGGAAAAACTACCACCTTAAAGCTGATCTTAGGCATGGTTAGAAAAGCTGGCGGCAGCATTAAGTTATTCGGCAAAACTGCGGATGATGTTTCCCTGAAAGAAGATATAGGTGTTTTGTTTGAACAGCCTTATTATCAAGAGGACTGGACACCCATTGATGTAGAAAAATCTATGCGTCTTTTCTACAAGAAATGGAGCAACAAAGCCTTTCATCAACACCTGGAACGATTTTCTCTTGACCCTAAGCAGAAGTATAAAACAATGTCGCGGGGTATGAAAATGAAATTAGGCATGGCAGTCACGTTGGCCCATGATGCAAAGTTGTTATTGCTTGATGAACCGACTTCGGGCCTTGATCCCGTTGGCCGTGAAGAAATGCTTGAAATTCTCCGTGATTATATGGTTGAAGAAGATAGAACAATATTCTTTTCTACTCACATAACCAGTGACCTTGAAAAGATTGCCGACTATATTACCTACATCCAAAACGGCAAAATTTTGTACAGTGGACTAATGGATGAATTAATTGAAAAATATTGTTTGGTTAAAGGTGGAACTGGGGATTTACCAAAGTCAAAACGTAAACAGGTGATTGGATTGCGTGAGTATCCCGGCGGCTTCGATGGTATGATTGAAATAAAAGATATTGCAGGCTTTCCAGGAAATGTAATTACAGAAATGGTTTCTCTTGATGATATTATGGTACGAATGAGCAAGGAGGTTGAAGTTTGATGAAGCGAATGGCAATGTTTGATTGGAATGCGATGAAGTGCTTTCATCTGCGGCTCTTTCTGATCCCTATCATTTCGTTGGCTGCCGGTTTTATCTCGGCGCTATTGGTTGTCCCCACCAATGTTTTTATGTTTCTGTTTTTTTCGGTCAATACTTTTGCGGTAGAAGAAAAAGGAGATTTGAATAAGCTGTATTTAACACTCCCTGTCAAGCGTTCCGCCGTAGTGGCCGGCAGATATGTTTTATCCATTTGCATGGGAGTAGCTGGATTAGTTACGGGCATCCCTCTGGCTATTCTTGCAGACCGCTTTTCCCTATCGCATTATTATGGTCCGATTGGATGGTTTTTACCTGTTGTGACCATAAGTTATCTGCTGTTTTCAATTTTCAATCTGTGTATGTTTCCAATCTTATTTAAGATGGGTTATAGTAAAGGAAAGTTTTGGGGAATGCTTGTGCCGAACGCTCTTTTTGCAGCGCTGTATTGTGCGTGGGTGATTGTTTCATCTTTGCCAGGAAATGAATATTTGCTTTTCAATGCGCTGGAATATGCCAGTACAAATGTGCTTTTAGTAAATGGCAGTATGATTGCTGTTGCTACGTTAATTTTGCTGTGTTCGTTTTTGCTCTCTGAAAATCTATATTCAAATCGAGACTTTTAAGAAGGTATCCGAAATGGAACGCTTTCAGAAATTTATCAGCAGGGTGTTGGCCTGTGATATTTTGAGGACCTGTGATTATAACGATGAGAGAATTGTATTGGTGCAAAGCTGCATAAGAAAGCATAGGGGGAGTTAAATATATCTAATAACTTCCCGTTTGGAAAGGCCCTAATACATCGAATAATTAATAACTGCCATTTTCACTTGTCTGTACCATCGAAAGCAGAGCCTGCGTGAATATAGCAGTTATTTAATGTTCGATGTACTAGTACGTCTACAGCAGCTTCTGGGCAATAGCTTCTGCCGTAGCGGAGCGGGCTGCTGCAAACAGCTCCGGATTGCGTTTGCAGAACACATAAAACAGGCATTCGATGAGAAAAAGCTGTCCCACTTTGGCGGCCACAGAGCCGGACTGGAGCGGGCTTTCGTTGTAGCCGCAAAGAAGAATCACATCAGCGAATTCCGCAGCCCGTGACTTGGAAAAGTGGGTGATCAGTATAATGGGAATGCCCTGTTTTTTGGCAATATTCATAATGTCCTCCATATCCTTGGTGGAACCGGAATAGGAGAAAAACAAAATCACATCCTGAGAAGTTGCCAATGAAACGCTCATGGCCTGCATATGGGAATCCTCAATATGGATAAAGCGGGAAGAAGCAGTGGAGAAACGGGCCCATGCCTCCATTGCCATCACCATGCTTCCGCCCTGGCCGAAGCAAAAGACACGGTTCGCAGAGGAAAGCAGATCTACGGCTTTTTCCACGTTTTGTTCGTCCAGAAGCTCCAGTGTTTCATTTAATGATAGAATATTGGAAGCATGGAGCTTTTGGAAAATGCTGCTTAAGGTATCGTCTGAGGTGATGGTTTCCGGAGCGTAGGAGGGATCGCCCAAATCAGTGACATAATCTGCTTTTGCCAGCGCCAGTTTGAAATCATTATACCCCGACAGGCCCAGTCCGTGGCAGAACCTCGTAATGGAAGCCTCGGAAACGCCGCTGCGTTCTGCCAGTGAAGAAATAGATAAGTACTGGGTTGTGGAAGTATTGGCAAAAATATAGTCTGCCAGTTTTTTTCCGGAGCGGGTGAGGGAATGATATTGTTCCGTGATGTATTCTAAAATATTGCCGTTCAAAATATCTCCACCTTTCTTGAATTATGTGTGATTTGGGCCCCGGATGTTTAAACTGAGAGTTTGTCTAACACTGCGGCGCCTAACATGCCGGCCTGATTGCCCAGTTCTGCCTTTTTGATCTTCACATGCCGGAAACTGGGAATCAGGTTGGGATAAAGCTGCTCCTGTATCTGTTCAATAACATAAGGCTGTTCCATAATTCCGCCGCCTAAGATAGCGCAGGCGGGATTCATCATGTGAATAATGGTTATCAGCCCGTATACGATTTCCATAATCCACTGGTCAATCAGTTGCTTTACTTCCGGTTCCTGCATATGTTCAAACAAAATCCTGCCGTTGGACAGGGCAGGATTCATTGCCCTGGCGCTCTGAACAAGAGCGGTGGTGGAAGCATACCGCTCATAACAGCCGGAAAACATGTCCTCTTTTAAATTCCGGTGTTCAGGGTGCACAATCACGCCTCCGAATTCACCGGCAGAAAAACTGCTTCCTGAGTATAGCTTCCCACCGGTAAACACTGCGCCTCCCACGCCGGTTCCGTAAGTCAGGCAGACAAAATCCTTCTGATCCCTGCCGGCTCCGAATACAGACTCTCCAATGGCTGCTGCATTGACATCGTTCTGCACAGCAGCAGGAACCTGAAATTCCTGTTCCATAATTTCCTTTAACATGGTTCCCGTATAGCCCGGAATATTTTCATTGGCGTAAATGATGCAGCCGCGGGCAGGATCTACCTGTCCGGCGGTGCTGATGCCGATTTTTTCAAAGGGGCAGAAGGCCCTGTAACCGGCAATAATCTCTTTGGCTTTGGCTACCACATGGGGGCCGCCCTGACTGGCTTCTGTGGCGGTTTCTCTGATTTCAGACAAAGCTCCGTTGTCATAAAGCCCTGATTTAATGGCGGTTCCGCCAATGTCAAGTACCATAGTTGCCATAATAATCCTCCTTTACCCGATAGGGGTTCCCCGGTGAAATACAGTCTCAAGCCCCAGATCTTTATTTAAAATTACAATATTCGCATATTTGCCCGGGGTCAGGCTGCCGTAATCCTCCCAAAGCCCGATGGCCTTTACCGGATTGACAGCGGCGCATTTGACAGCGCTGGCCAGAGGAATATCCATCTTTAAAACGGCAGTGCGCATGCATTCCATCAGATTGGTGGCAGAGCCTGCAATGGTGCCGTCGGAAAGAACAGCCAGATTGCCCGTTACTGTCACCGCCTGTCCGCCCAGGTCATATGTTCCGTCCTCCATGCCGGCGGCACGCATACTGTCGCTGATAAAGATAATTCTGTCGTCACCAAACAGCTGCAGGGACGCCCGTACCACGGAAGGGTGGATATGGACGCCGTCGCAAATCAATTCTGCCATACAATGCTTATCTTCAGCGGCAGCTCCAATGGGGCCGGGAGCCCGGTGGCTGAAGGGCGGCATGGCATTGTACATATGGGTTAACTGGGAAGCGCCCAGGGAAAGGGCTTTCCTTGCAGTGTCATAGTCTGCAGTGGTGTGTGCCAGGGAAATATTGATGGTATCCCGGTTTTCCTGAATAAACTCCATGGCGCCCTCAGTTTCCGGCGCTATTACCACCGTGCGGATTTTGCCGCCGGAAATTTCCTGCAGGCGTTTTAACATGGCAGTGTCCGCCGGATGGATGTAAGATTCATTCTGCGCGCCTTTTTTAGCAGGGCTGATAAAAGGCCCTTCCATGTACAGGCCGCAGAAATCTGCTCCATTGGGGCAGTCAAAATCTCTGGCTGCGCGGCAGATCTCTGATAACGTCTCTTCCGGCATGGTCATGGTAGCAGGGGTAATGGAAGTGACCCCCTGTCTTAACTGGTATTCCGCAATGGTGCGGAAAGCTTCCTGTGTGCCGTCGCAGCAGTCGCTGCCCATACAGCCATGGAAATGAATGTCGGTCAGTCCGGGAATTACGTACTGGTCCCGGGCGTCTGTGACAGATTCTTCCCCTTCCGTATTCTGGTAAGCGGCTTCTGATACGATTCTGTCATTACAGAGATAGACAGTTCCCGGGACGAACTCTCCCTGTTCCTGAAAAATTAGTCCGTGGATAATCCGGCGCTTATGTGTCATGCGATCCCGCCTTTCTGCGCTAAGAGCTCGGAACATTTTGATAAAGCAGCTTCATCCGCCACTAAAACAACATCTTTGTGGAACTGCAGGATGGAACCTGGAACCTGAGGGGTTACCGGGCCGAAAAATGCGGCTTTGACAGCGTCAGCTTTATCTTCGCCGGAGACTACTACGAGAATTTTGCGGGCGGACATGATGGTCTTGATGCCCATGGTGTATGCCTGACGGGGAACATCTTTTTCAGAAGCAAAGAATCTGGTATTGGCCTGGATGGTGCGTTCGGATAAGGTAACGCAGTGGGTTTCTTTTTCAAAGGTGTCAGCAGGCTCATTGAAGCCGATGTGGCCGTTGTGGCCAAGACCCAGAAGCTGCAGATCCACGCCGCCTGCGGAATGGATGGTTTCGTTGTATTTTCTGCAGGCAGCATCGCTGTCAGTTTCTGTTCCATCCGGCAGGAATGTCCGGTCTTTGTTGATATTCACTTTGCTGAACAGATGCTCATTCATAAAATAATAGTAACTCTGATCGTTGTCCCGGGGAAGTCCTTTGTATTCATCTAAGTTCACGGTAGTAACTTCTGAAAAGTCAAGATCTCCCTGCTGATACCATTCCACCAGGTTTTTGTAAGTGCCGATGGGGCTGGAGCCGGTGGCAAGGCCCAATACGCAGTTGGGTTTGAGAATAACCTGGGAAGAAATAATGCCGGCAGCTTTGCGGCTCATGGCGTCGTAGTCTTTTGTTCTGTAGATTTTCATAGAAACCTCCTTAAATTTAAAAAATTGTTTTAAAGCAGCTATATAAAAATAGTATCATAAAACAGAAGTTCTTTCAATCATTATGTTAGAAATTTTCAAAAATAAAATAACTTGAAAAATATTTTCAAAAATCTATTGACAAATAACCATATCAAATATATTATAAAACTACAAAATACATACATGTGCACATAAGAAAAAGAGCATGTATAAAGAAGGAGGATGAATCTATGAAGTATCGCAAAATCTTAGCACTGGCATTGAGCTGTGTAATGGCATTTTCTGTTGCAGCCTGCGGCAATTCCGGCGGGAAGGAAGAACAGAAAGAAGATACCAAGACAGAACAGGACAATGCCGGAGACGCCAATGCCGAAGAGGAAGGCAGCGACGCTGCAGATGGTGAGGAAGCTCCTGAAGCTTCCGGAGAGATGACAGACATTACACTGTGGACTTATCCCATTGGCAATTGGGGAGATTCTGCTACGGTAGACGGTCTGATTTCCAGCTTTACTGCAGCAAATCCCAATATCAATGTAAGTGTGGAATATCTGGATTACACCAACGGCGATGATCAGATCAACACAGCCATTGAAGGCGGAAAAGCGCCGGACCTGGTTATGGAAGGCCCGGAAAGACTGGTTGCAAACTGGGGTGCAAAAGGACTTATGGTAGATCTTTCTGATTTATGGACAGATGAAGCGAAAGAAGCAATTTACGATTCTGTAGAGAGCGCATGCCAGAACAACGAAGGCGTATTCTATGAATATCCATTATGTATGACAGCGCATACCATGGCAATCAACAGAGATGTATTTGAAGCGGCAGACGCACTTCAATATTTGGATGAAGAAAAAGGAACCTGGACAACGGAAGGATTCCAGAAGGCAGTAGAAGCTGTTGCAGCTTCCGGCCAGGCTCAGGTTGGAGCAGTGTTCTGCGGCGGCCAGGGCGGAGACCAGGGAACACGCGCCCTGATCAACAACCTGTACGGCGGAACTTTCACCAATCCGGAACATACAGAATATACGGCAAACAGCGAAGAGAACGTTAAAGCGCTTGAACTGTTAAAGGGAATGGAAGGAATCAACTTCGACGCGTCTATTCAGGGCGGAGATGAAGTGAACCTGTTCAGCAACGGCACATTGGCAATGGCATTCTGCTGGAACGTATCCCAGGAGAAGAACAATGCAGAAACCATCGGTTTCGACGTTCTGCCTATGGCGTTCCCGACAGAAAGCGGCGATCCTAAGCTTTGCGGCGGTATCTGGGGATTCGGTATCTTCGATAACGGCGATGCAGCCAAGATTGAAGCAGCTAAGACATTTATCGACTTTATGGCAAATGATGAAACACAGGTAGTAGAAAGCGTAAAAGCTTCCAGCTACTGGCCGGTAAAAGACCTGGGCAATATCTATGAAGGCGATGAACTGATGACTGAATATTCCAAATTTATCCCGTTTATGGGCGACTACTATCAGGTAGTAGGCGGATGGGCAGAAGCGCGTACCGCATGGTGGAATATGCTGCAGCAGATTGGAACAGGAACAGATGTAAAGACAGCAGTAGAGGAGTTTGTGACTACCGCAAATGCGGCAGCCGCAGCAGCTAACTAGGAACCAGAGCCGAATTAAGTGATAGGCCTGAAACCTGCGCCCCTTCCCGAGGTATGCGGGAAGGGGCGTTTTATGTAATCTTACAGAGTAATTTATGAATAATTATGGATTAGGAAAGGACAGGAAGGGGGAAATCTTATGACGAAGAAGAATCCCATGAGCAGGGCGTTAGTGCGCCGGGAAACCATCGCAGGCTATGCATTTATGCTGCCAAGTTTGATTTTCTTTCTGGGATTTGTTATTTATCCCATGGTACAGTGTGTATTTACAAGCTTTTTTGATTCAACCATGAACCGTGAAGATATTTTTATAGGGCTGGATAATTATAAAGAGCTGTTTCAGGATCCTATTTTCCGCGGAGCGTTATGGAATACGGTTATCATCGTAGTAGTATCCGTGCCAGTGGTATGTATTTTCTCATTGTGGGTAAGTTCTGTTATCTATGATTTGAAAGGGCCGGTATGCTCTGCATTCAGATGTATCTTTTATCTTCCGGTGGTAACAGGTTCCGTTGCGGTTACAGTAGTATGGAAGTGGATGTTCAATAACTATTATGGCATTTTCAACTATGTTGGGAATAAAGCCGGTATCCTGGATCAGAATATCAACTGGCTGGGAGACGAGAGGTTTGCTCTGGGATGTATTATTCTGATTCTTCTCACAACCTCTGTGGGCCAGCCCATCGTGCTGTACGTGTCTGCATTGAATAATGTAGATCAGTCCCTGGTGGAAGCGGCAGAAGTGGACGGCGCAACAAAGATGCAGTGTTTCTGGAAGATTAAATGGCCGCAGATTATGCCCACTACTCTGTACATACTGGTGATTACCACCATTAACAGTTTCCAGTGCTTTGCGCTGATTCAGCTGTTAACCAGCGGCGGGCCAAACCACAGTACCGATACAATTATGTTTTACATTTATTACAATGCGTTTAAACTGTATCGCTATGGTTATGGAAATGCCATGGGCGTGGTTCTGGCAATTATTATTGCAGTTCTTTCTGCAGTGCAGTTTAAGATGGCCAAGTCAGAATAGGAGAGGAGGAAGCAGATATGAAGAATACAAATTTTAACCGTTCTACCGCATATAAAATGGTATCCGTTGCAGCAATCGCTATTTTTGCATTTCTGTTTGCGTTTCCTCTGTACTGGATTATTACAGGCTCCTTTAAGACGCCTGCAGCTATCAATTCAACAACGCCCCAGTGGTGGCCGACAGAGTGGGTAATGGATAATTATCAGAAACTGTTCAGCAGACAGGTTGCTCCCCTTTGGGAGATACATGTTCCATTTACGGATGTTTCTTTTGCAGGACCGGAAATGCCGGCTGCAATGCGCTGGCTGGTTAACACTGTGTTTATGGCAGTGGCATCTATGATTCTTACCTGTATTACCGCAGCTATGGCAGGTTATGCCCTTGCAAAGAAACGCTTCATCGGACGTACCGTGATGTTTTCTCTGATTGTCTGCGCGATGGCGCTTCCGAAACAGGTAATTTTAATTCCATTGCTGCGTGAAATGTCATCCTTAGAGCTGTATAATACGATATGGGCAGTTATTTTTCCAATTGTGGGATGGCCCTTCGGCGTATTTCTGATGAAGCAGTTTGCAGAGGGAATTCCGGGAGAAATGATGGAAGCAGCAAGAATTGACGGCGCGGGAGAATGGAAAACATTTTATACCATTGCCCTTCCTTTGATTAAACCGGGGATTGGTGCGCTGGCAATCTTTACGTTTATCAATTCATGGAATGATTACTTCATGCAGTTGATTATGTTGAGCAGCACGGACACCCTTACTATATCCCTTGGTATTGCAAAACTGCAGGCGGAGAATGCAACAGATTTCGGTTTGATTATGGCAGGCGCGTCCCTGGCTGCAATCCCGATTATTGTCATTTTCCTGATTTTCCAGAAGTATTTTACAAAGGGAATTACCATGGGCGCAGTAAAGGGCTAAGTATAAAGCGCGGGCGTTTCAGCTGGTTCTGCTTTTTTCAGGTTTCTGGAAGGTATACGGAATTTATGGCAGCGGCGGAAGAAGGAATGGTGGGAGTTTCTGATAAAGTGAAAGCCGCTGTGAAATTCCGGGAAAGAGAAGCAGGTTTCAGCAGTTTCACAGACTCGCCGGTAAAAAATGTGGTATAATGTACGGGGAGTATTACTGTTAATGGAGCATTGTTATGGAGCAAAAGGAAAGAAGGGAAAACGATGAATAAAAAAGACAAATATCAGGGAATTATTCCCGCATTTTATGCGTGCTACAATGAGCACGGAGAAGTTGACGGCGAACGTGTGGAGCTTTTAACAAAATATATGCTGAAAAAAGGCGTCAAGGGCGTTTATGTGGGCGGTTCTTCCGGAGAATGCATTTATCAGACAGTTGCTGACCGGAAGCTGACCCTGGAACATGTGATGAAGGCGGCAGAGGGAAAACTGACTGTGATTGCCCATGTGGCCTGCAATAACACAGCAGAGAGCAAAGAACTGGCTGCCCATGCAGAAAGCCTTGGAGTGGATGCGATTGCAGCAATTCCGCCCATTTATTTCCATTTGCCGGAATATGCCATTGCAGAATACTGGAATGATATTTCCTCAGCGGCTCCCAACACGGATTTTGTTATTTATAATATTCCTCAGCTTGCAGGGGTTGCGCTGACCATGCCGCTGTTTCGGGAGATGAAGAAAAATCCCCGGGTGGCTGCGGTAAAGAACAGTTCCATGCCCACACAGGATATTCAGATGTTTAAGGCAGAGGGCGGGGAAGACTTTATTGTATTCAACGGCCCGGACGAGCAGTTAGTATCGGGCCTTGCCATTGGGGCAGACGGAGGAATCGGCGGAACTTATGGCGTAATGCCGGAGCTTTACCTGAAGATTGAAGAACTGGTAAAAGCAGGCAATATGGAAGAAGCCGGAAAAATCCAGTATGCAGCCAATGAAATCATTTATGCAATGTGCGCCTGCCATGGGAATCTGTACGGCGTCATAAAAGCAATTCTGAAAATCAGAGAAGGGCTTGATTTGGGCGGCGTAAGAAAACCTCTTCCGGCATTGATTCCGGAGGATATGGAACAGGTAGAAAAATGTGCAGCTATGATTGATAAAGCAATGAAAGAGTTTTGCTGATTTGAGTAAGTCATAATACCATTGTAAAAAGCGGCTGCAGAAACGGCCGCTTTTTACAATATGAAAATAATTTTATAAGGAGGCAGACATGAAGAAAGAAGAATTATTTCAAAAAATCAAGGGGAAAATTATCGTATCCTGCCAGGCAGTGCCGGGGGAACCTCTGTATGTGGAGGAGAAATCTATTATGTATCTGATGGCGCGGGCTGCGAAGCAGGCGGGAACTCCGGCGATCCGTACCAGCAGCATCCGTGATGTGGTTGCCATTAAAGAAGAAACAGGGCTTCCGGTTATTGGGCTGGTTAAGATTCAGTACGAAGGATTTGAGAGCTACATTACACCAACCATGAAAGAAGTGGATGATTTGGTGGAGGCAGGCTCAGACATTATTGCCCTGGACTGTACCAACCAGAAGCGGGGAGATGGAAAAACGGTCAGTGAATTTATCACAGAGGTCCGTGAAAAATATCCGGAGGCAATTCTTATGGCTGATATTTCCACTTATGAGGAAGGCGTAAATGCCTGGAAGCTGGGAATGGATCTGGTAGGAACCACCATGAGCGGCTATACCGGATATACGCAAAAAACAGACGGCCCGGACTATGAGCTGGTGCGGAAATTATCAGAAACCATAGACGTTCCGGTGATTGGAGAAGGCAGAGTCCACAGCCCGGAGCAGGCAGTGAAAATGTTGGAAACAGGAGCTTTTGCGGTAGTAGTGGGCGGAGCCATCACAAGGCCCCTGGAAATTGCCCAGCGTTTTATGAAAGCAGTAGAGGGCAGGTAAGTTATGAAAAAACATATTGTTTGTTTTGGGGATTCCAATACCCATGGATATTGTGCAAAAACCGGAGGGCGTTTTGATGAAGAACAGCGCTGGACCTGTCTTTTGCAGAAAAAATTAGGCGATGACTATCTTATTCTGGAGGAAGGGCTGAGCGGGCGGACTACTTGTTTTTCCGATCCCATCTTTGAAGAGCGTTCCGGCATGGATGTGATTTATTCCTGCCTGATGAGCCATGAACCGGTGGATTTATTGGTGATTATGCTTGGCACCAATGACACCAAGGAACGGTTTTCTGCTTCAGCGCAGTGCATTGCCCTGGGGCTGAAGCAGTTAGTGGATAAAGCCGCCGCCACCAGGGATTGCTGGGCAGGCGGCAAGGTCAATATCCTGATTGTAACCCCTCAGAATATTGACCCCAAATACCAGGGCACGGATGTAGGGCCTACCATGGGCCGGGGATGCGCAGAAAAATCAGAGATGCTTGCAGAAGAATTCCGGAAAATTGCAGAGCTTACAGGCTGCCGTTATCTGGATGGAAATAAGGTAATCACCGCGCCGCCCAACGATGTGGATTTTATGCATCTCACAGAGGAGGGGCACCGTCAGCTTGCGGAGGCTCTGGCAGAAGAGATAGCGGAAATTCTGGCCTGAACTGCCGGATTCGCTGGTATTAGTTGCAAATGCAGTGTTTTTCTGATAGGATAGAGAAGAAAAACACTGCATTTGAAAAGGAGAAAAATTATGCCGTTTATTAATTCCAGAGTAAGCGTATCCATGTCCCAGGGACAGAAAGAATCCCTGAAAGAAAAGCTGGGACAGGCCATTTCCCTGATTCCCGGCAAGACTGAGGACTGGCTGATGATTGAGTTTGCAGATAACTGCGAATTGTACTTTCAGGGTACAGGAGATCAGCCCGCGGCTTTTCTTGAGGTGAAGGTGTTCGGAGGCTTTTCAGACGAGGCTGCAAATAAGATGACAGCAGCTATCTGCGGGCTTTATGAGGAAGAACTTCAGATTAAGAAAGACCGCATTTATGTGAAGTATGAGGAAGTCAGCAAATGGGGTTGGAATGGGAAGAACTTTTAATTGAATGACCAAGCAGCCAGTCAGCGGCAGATGAAGGCCCCGGTTCCTGAAGGAACGGGGGTTTTGATTGATACCAGATAAGGATAAATTTTTGTTTTTTGAAAAGGATACGTATCTTGCAATTAAAATTTGCATATGCTACAATGCCAATAGGCAAAGAAATGTGGAGAATTCCATGTAGGCAAAGAAGAATCCTCCGACTGTAATGGCGTACAGTCGGGGGATTCTTCTTTTCTTTTTATAGTGGCAAAGCCTCCACTAGGCTATTTGCTGCCTTTGTGATGCCTGTCTAGCCATTTGCTGATGAGGTGGCAAACCACACACCTACCGCGACAGTCACAAGAAATGTGAAAAATAACTCCATGCAAACACCCCCTCCCGTTGCCGGGTGTAAGTTGGACAACACAAGCATTATGGTTCTTCCTTTTCTGTCTACAATATAACATACCTGGTAAAGAGGTTTAAGAGTTTATGTAAATTTCCTTTTTGTATTTCTCATCACAAAATTTCCACCCGATTCTGGCACTCACCTCTTGACAGTGCTAACAATAAGTGCTATATTACAACTAGAACAGAACAAAAGACATTCGCACAATGGATTTTGCTTTGGCTCCAAAAGCTCCGCGGCGGCCTGACCCGCTGCCAACGGGTATAAAGTTAAGGTAATAACAAATAATAATGACAGAACCATTTGTAAGGAGGAAGGCCCTATGTTAGTACCAAGTATTTTTAATTCCAGTTTAAGCAACGACTTTTTCAACGATTCTTTTGACCATATGTTCCGGGATGCATTCCGTTCACCCTTCGGCAGCATGAACAGCGCTTCTTATATGTCCACAGATATCCAGGATCTGGGAGATAAATACCAGTTGGAAGTGGAATTGCCGGGGTATGAGAAGAAAGATTTGAAAGCAGATTTGAAGGACGGCTATCTGACGATTTCAGCGGAGCGCAATATCAATAAAGAAGAGAAAGATGAAAAAGGGAAATTTGTACGTCGGGAGCGTTACATGGGAAGCTGTCAGAGAAGCTTTTTCGTTGGAAAAGACGTGCGGCAGGAGGACATTCATGCCAGCTTTGAAAACGGGATTCTGAAACTTACCGTTCCCAAGAAAGAGATTGCGGCGGTGGAGGACAGAAAGTACATTCCAATTAAATAAATTGCCCGCCGCAGATTTAGTCTCAAATCTGTGAAAAAACTAAGAATAAGATTGTTCAGGAAAATCCTGGTTTTGCTCTTAAGGACAAAATCGGGATTTTTTTATTTTTCTTGCAGGAAACTCTTTTTATTATGGGAGAATCGTTGTATAATAAAGAATTGTAGCGAAAAGTTCTGTGCAGCAGGCAGAAGAAAGGAGATCTTGATCATGGATATGGATATCAAAGAAGAAGATCTGAGGGAAATGTTTGAAGTTTCCAGACGGCAATTAGAGGATGGCTTTCAGCAAAAAGATTTAAGCGCCATTCATGATGCCGCCATCAGTTTGTCTGAGATAACATATATGCTGGATTTTTTTAATGTTGAAATATAAAGTCATAAAGGGGATTCCCGGTAAAGGAGAAAATAGATGAGTAAAGTCAGAACAAGATATGCGCCAAGCCCCACAGGAAAAATGCATGTGGGCAACCTGCGTTCCGCGCTGTATGAATTTTTGATTGCGAAACATGACGGAGGGGATTTCATGCTTCGGATTGAAGATACGGATCAGGAGCGTTTTGTGGAGGGGGCCACAGAGATTATTTACCGCACGCTGGATCAGGCCGGATTAAAACATGACGAAGGCCCGGACCGGGACGGAGGGTTCGGCCCCTATGTGCAGAGTGAACGGATGCAGACAGGGATTTATATGAAATATGCCAGAGAATTAGTGGAAAAAGGAGAAGCGTATTACTGCTTCTGTGATAAGGAAAGACTGGAATCTCTGAAAACGGAGGTTGTGGAAGGCAAGGAAATCATGATGTATGACAAGCATTGCCTGTCCTTATCCAAAGAAGAAGTGGAAGCAAATCTGGCGGCTGGCAAGCCTTTTGTGATCCGTCAGAATATTCCAAAGGAAGGCACTACCACCTTCCATGATGAACTGTACGGAGATATCACCGTGGAAAACGCAGAACTGGACGATATGATCCTGATCAAATCCGACGGATATCCCACTTATAATTTTGCAAATGTGGTGGATGACCATACTATGAATATCACCCATGTAGTCCGGGGAAACGAATACCTTTCTTCATCCCCCAAATATCAGCGTCTTTATGATGCTTTTGGATGGGAATCTCCGGTCTATATCCATCTGCCCCTGATTACCGATGAAAACCATAAGAAGCTTTCGAAGCGGAGCGGACATGCTTCCTTTGAAGATTTGCTTGACCAGGGATTTGTCACGGAAGCTGTGGTGAACTTTATTGCCCTTTTGGGTTGGAGTCCGGAGGAAAACAGGGAGATTTTCTCTCTGGAAGAGCTGATACAGGAATTTGACTACCGCAGAATCAGCAAATCCCCTGCCGTATTTGATATGGTGAAGTTAAAATGGATGAATGGAGAATATTTAAAGGCCATGGACTTTGAACGGTTTTATGAGATGGCGGAGCCTTATCTGAAGGAATCCGTGAAAAAAGCATACGACCTGAAAAAGATTGCGGCCATGGTAAAGACCAGAATTGAGATTTTCCCTGATATTGCGGAACATGTGGATTTCTTTGAGGCTGTGCCTGAATATGAGATTTCCATGTACGCCCATAAGAAAATGAAAACTACGCCGGAATCTTCCCTTGAAACGCTGCGGGAGCTTCTTCCGATCTTTGAAGCCCAGGAAGATTATTCCAATGACGCGCTTTATGAGACGCTCTGCAGCTACGTCAAAGAAAAAGGCTGTAAGAACGGTTATGCCATGTGGCCGGTGCGTACAGCGGTTTCCGGCAAACAGATGACGCCGGGCGGAGCTACAGAGCTGATGGAAGTCCTTGGCAAAGAAGAATCTGTGGCAAGACTGAAAGCAGCCATTGCAAAACTGGAGAGGGAACTGTAATTTATGAGTTTAAACAAATCTCAGACGGAGGCGGTAAACCATGTCAACGGGCCTATGCTTGTATTAGCGGGCCCGGGGTCTGGGAAAACCACCGTCATCACAGAGCGAACCAGACGCTTGATTTCCAGTCAGGGGATTGATCCGTCCCATATTCTTGTAATAACATTTACCAAAGCGGCCGCATCAGAGATGAAAGAGCGTTTTCACCGCCTGATGGGCCAAAAGAAGGTTCCGGTTACCTTCGGCACGTTTCATGCCGTGTTTTTTCAAATCCTGAAGCATGCTTATGGATTCCATGGGGGCAACATCATCCGGGAAGAACAGAGATTTCAGTTTATGAAAGAGATGATTCAGAACATGCGCCTGGAATATGAAGATGAGAATGAATTTGCCGGGGACTTGCTGGGAGAGATCTCTCTGATGAAAAACACAGGGGTTTCCCTGGAGCATTATTATCCCAAAAACTGCGGTAAGGAGATTTTCGAACAGATTTACCGAGGCTATGACAGCAGGATGAAGCAGCATCGTCTGATTGATTTTGACGATATGCTGGTGTACTGTTATGAGCTGTTTGATCAGCGCAAAGATATTCTCTCGGCCTGGCAGAACAAGTATCAGTATATCCTGATTGACGAGTTTCAGGACATTAACCGCCTGCAGTTTGATATTGTAAAGATGCTGGCACTGCCGGAAAATAATCTGTTTGTGGTGGGGGACGACGATCAATCCATTTACCGGTTCCGGGGCGCAAAGCCGGAGCTGATGCTTGGATTTGAAAAAGCATACCCCAAAGCCGCGCGGGTGCTGTTGGATATCAATTACCGTTCCTGCCCCTCTGTGGTGGAAGCCTCTCTGCGGCTGATTTCCCATAATCAAAAGCGGTTTGAAAAAAAGATACGGCCCCGGCGGGACAGAGATGACCAGGAACCGAAGCAGGGAACGGAATATTTTCTCTGGGAGAATCAGCAGCAGGAAGGAAAAGCAATTATTGAACAGATTCTGAAAGACTGCAGGGCAGGAGGCAGTTATAATGACTGTGCGGTACTATTTCGCACCAATACTCAGCCCAGGCTGTTTATGTCTCAGCTTATGGCCTATAATATTCCTTTCCGCACCAAAGACAACATTCCCAATATCTACGAACATTGGATTGCCAGGGATATTTTAACCTACATACGGCTGTCTGAGGGGAGCCGCAGCAGAAGAGACATTCTGCAGATTATGAACCGCCCCAACCGCTATATTACCAGAGAGAGCCTGGAATCTGACACCATTGCCTTTGATGTATGGGCAGATTTTTTCTATGAGAAAAAGCAGCATTGGGTGGCGGAGCGGATTGAACAGCTGGAAGGAGACCTGCGGGTATTGAGCAGAACAGGCCCCTATGCCGCCATCAATTATATCCGCATGGGAATCGGATACGAGGAATATCTGAGAGAGTATGCCGGGTATCGGAGAATCAGCGAAGATAATCTGATAGAGGTGCTGGATGAACTGCAGGACGGGGCCCGGGCATTCCGCACCTATGAAGAATGGTTTGCGCATATGGAAGAATACACCGAGGAATTGAAACGGCAGAAAAAGCAGCAGGAAACCATGACAGAGTGCGTCTCCCTTGCCACTCTTCACAGCGCAAAAGGACTGGAATATAAAAACGTGCATATTCTGGATGTGAATGAGGAGCTGATGCCCTATAAAAAAGCCGTTCTGGACGCAGATTTGCAGGAGGAGCGCAGAATGTTTTATGTAGGCATTACCAGGGCAAAAGAAAATCTGTATATTCACAGCGTAAAGAAATACAATGGGAGAGAAGTGGATATTTCCCGGTTTGTAGAAGAAATGCAAAATTGCCGTTCGTCCCCAAATTCCAATGTCTTTGAAAACAAACGGCAATTCTAATTAGTCATCATCTTCCAGTAAGGCATCCCATTCCGCCTCATCCAAAAGCTCGTCAAAGCAGTCAGAAACCGCTTCGAATTCTTCTTCATCTTCAATATTTTCCAGAGAAGGATTGCCGTCCTCATCTTCCTGATAACGGTAAATAAAGACTTCTCCCTCCTCGTTGTCGTTGCCCTCGTCATCTAACGGAAGCAGTACAATGTAATCCTGATCCTCCATTTCAAAGATTGTCAGGATACGGCACTCTACCTCAGAGTCGTCGTCCATGGATAATGTGACGCGGATTTCCTCTCCGTCGTCATCTGCTTCCAGGGCTTCCTGTTCCGGCCGGGTATTTGGCTTGTTGCTCATTGTGGGAGTCTCCTTTCCTATATAATAGCCTGTATATAGAGTTCAAAATGCTTGGATAAATCCAAATAGGTAACAGCGGCAGTGCTGACCACAGGACGGGAGAGAAACTGCCGGTTAATCATAATAATTTTCCCGGTGGAGCCGTCGTTTAACAACACGGAATTGCCGATGTAGGTATCAATAATATGGTGGAGGAAAGGCAGCAGATATTTGGTTTCGTACCGCTCAAATCCTTTCCGTTCAAAAGTGGCGATTACTTCAAAGGGACAGATGCCTTTCCGATAGCAGCGTTTGCTGGTCATTGCGTCGTACACATCGGCAATGGCAACAATTTTGGCAAAATCTGTAATCGTGTCCCCTTTTCGTCCGGAAGGATAACCCGAACCGTCGCAGCGCTCATGGTGCATAAGGACGGCAGAGCGAATCCGTTTGTCTATCTGGCTGTTGCTGTCAGTGAGAATCTTCAGTCCCAGATTGGGATGCTCCTTCACATACCGGAATTCTTCATCTGTCAACGAGGGTTTGTTCAGGAGTTCCGGATCAACCAGACATTTTCCGATATCGTGGAGGAGCCCTGCAAGGGTCAGATCTTCCAGATCTTCGCCGGTAATATTCAGCCATTCTCCCATCATCCGGGAAATAATTGCAACATTAATACAATGGGCATAGGTGGTGTCGTCAATCTGGCGCATATTGTGCAGCATATCAAAAACAGAAAGAGACGTCAGATGATTGGAATAGAGACTGCTGACCTGATCCAGAAGTGCGTCAGAATCCAAAGGTTCTTTCTTATCGATTAATTGCTGGTAACAATCCTTCAGCATAGTTGCTTTCTTGTTGTAGTCCACTTTAAATTCATGGAATTTCCGGCTTTTCTTTACTTTCTGGGCATAAGTTTCCTGCTCTGCTTCCAACGCAGAAGCTCCGGTGTCCAGTGAAGCATCGTTGATATCCTGTTCCGGAATAATCTTGATGCTTTCCACACCATAGAATTCCAGATAAGTAATTTGCTGGGAGGTCAGTATGGTGTTTGCAGGGAAGAGAAGCTGCCCTGTTTTACTGTACACAGGTTCGGCAGTCACCATTCCTGCGGACAGATCTTTTGTGGCTGTTTTTATCATTATGGTTCCCCCTTTATTGTGACAGCAGCAGATTCCCGTTTGAAGAGCTCTGTCATATGATCTCAATAAAACTAGCATATCATATGCTGAGAAAAATTTCTACTGTCATATGAAAAAATTCATAAATTTTGATTGACAAAGGTTTATTTTATGATATACTTTGATTATCAAAATATTTGAAGATTAAAAGGAGATTATAGAAATGTTTGAAAGAATGAAAGAAATTATTGCAGAGCAGCTGAGCACAGAAGCAGATGGAATTACCCTGGAAACTTCCTTTAAGGATGACCTGGGCGCAGATTCTCTGGATTTATTTGAGCTGGTAATGGCGCTGGAAGATGAGTACTCTGTGGAAATTCCTTCAGAAGATTTGGAGAAACTGGCAACTGTGGGAGATGTGGTAGAATATTTGAAAGAAAAAGGTGTGGAATAAGAGATGTCGCAGTTTAAAACAAGAATTACAGATCTGCTGCAGATAGAAGTTCCTGTGATTCAGGGCGGAATGGCATGGGTGGCAGAGCACCATCTGGCTGCCGCGGTATCTGCCGCCGGCGGTCTTGGAATTATCGGCGCCGCCAACGCTCCGGCAGACTGGGTAAGAGATGAAATCCGTAAGGCAAGAGAATTGACAGATAAACCAATCGGCGTAAATGTAATGCTTTTAAGCCCCTATGCAGATGAAGTGGCGCAGGTGCTTGTGGATGAAAAAGTGCCGGTAATTACCACCGGAGCAGGAAATCCGGGAAAATATATGGAAATGTGGAAAGCAGCCGGCGCAAAGGTAATACCGGTTGTGGCAAGCGTGGCATTGGCAAGGATGATGGAGCGGGGCGGTGCAGACGCAGTTATCGCAGAAGGGACAGAATCCGGCGGACACATCGGAGCAGCCACCACCATGACACTGGTGCCCCAGGTTGTGGATGCAGTAACAGTGCCTGTGATAGCCGCAGGCGGAATCGGAGACGGGAGAGGAATGGCGGCGGCCTTTATGCTTGGGGCAGAGGCAGTGCAGCTTGGAACCCGGTTTGTAGTTGCAGAGGAATCCATCTGCCATCCCAATTATAAGGAACGGATTATCAAGGCGAAGGATATTGATTCCGCAGTAACGGGAAGAAGCCATGGACATCCCATCCGTCAGCTTCGCAACCAGATGACCAAAGAATACATACAGAAAGAACAGGAAGGGGTTCCCTTTGAAGAACTGGAGCTTTTAACTGTAGGCTCCCTGCGCAATGCAGTGATGGAGGGGGATGTGAAGCATGGAACTGTAATGGCAGGACAGATTGCAGGAATGATCAAAAAAGAACAGACCTGCCA
This sequence comes from Lachnospiraceae bacterium, assembly GCA_910575555.1. GTDB lineage: Bacteria > Bacillota > Clostridia > Lachnospirales > Lachnospiraceae > Petralouisia. The sequence continues at coordinate 204,254 of CAJTFX010000008.1, forward strand.
GGAGATTGTAGAAGAAATTGTGAAGGAAGCACAGGCTTTGATGCGAGGAGTATGATATGAGAAAAATTGCTTTTATTTTTCCGGGCCAGGGTGCGCAGTACACCGGCATGGGAAGGGATTTTTACGAGAATTTTGACAGGGCAAAAGAAGTATTTGCCATTGCAGGAAAAGTATCAGGAAGATCCATGGAAGAACTGATTTTCCGGGAAAATGAAGATCTTCATATTACAAAATATACGCAGATTGCAATGCTGACGGTGGAGCTTGCGATTTTAAGAGTATTGGAAGAAAAAGGCGTAACCTCTTTTGTAAATGCAGGTTTAAGTTTAGGAGAATATGCCGCGCTGACAGCGTCCGGCGGCCTGAGTATCCGCGACGCCTTAGAGCTGGTGGTAAAACGGGGAGAATTTATGCAGGAGGCAGTTCCCACCGGCGGCGCAATGACGGCAGTGCTGGGCCTGGAGGCAGATGCAGTGGAAAAAATCTGTGAAGAAACAAAAGGAATCGTATCTGTGGCGAATTACAACTGTCCGGGACAGATTGTTATCAGCGGAGAAGAAAAAGCGGTAAATCAGGCAGCGGAAAAGATGAAGGAAGCCGGTGCAAAACGGTGCATGCCCTTAAAGGTCAGCGGGCCGTTCCATACCAGTATGCTTGAGGAAGCCGGAAAGAAACTGGCAGAAGAACTGGAGCATGTGACAGTGGGAGAGCTTACAGCTCCTTATATTTCCAATGTTACAGCGGAATACGTACTGGATCGGGAAGAGGTAAAAGGATTGCTAAAGCGGCAGATTTCTTCTCCTGTGCGCTGGCAGCAGAGCGTGGAACTGATGGCGGCGGAAGGGGTAAATACCTTTATTGAAATCGGCCCCAAGAAAACGTTGTCCGGTTTTCTGAAAAAGATTGTGCCGCAGCTCGAAAGCTACCATGTGGAGACCGTGGAAGATATGGAAAAGCTTCTGGAAATACTGAAAACAGATGCAAAATAGGAAGGCTGGAATTAATATGAGATTAGAAGGAAAAACAGCTCTGGTTACCGGAGCTTCCCGGGGAATCGGCAGGGCCATTGCCCTGAAGCTGGCAGCAGAAGGCGCCATGGTAATCGTAAATTATAACGGTTCCAGGGAGGCGGCAGAACAGGTGGTGGCTGAAATTCTGGAGCATGGAGGAAAAGCGGTAAGCTTCGGCTGCAGCGTGTCTGATCCCCAGGCGGTGGAAGCTATGATGAAGCAGATTATTTCAGAGCAGAAACGTTTGGATATCCTGGTGAATAATGCAGGAATTGCCAGAGACAACCTGATTCTTAAGATGAAAGAAGAGGAATTTGACGCAGTTCTTGATACGAATTTAAAAGGGGTATTCCATACCTGCAAACATGCGGCAAGGCAGATGTTAAAGCAGAAATCAGGATGTATTGTAAATATTTCTTCCATTTCCGGCATTCTGGGCAATCCGGGACAGACGAATTATGCCGCTTCTAAGGCAGGAGTCATTGGGTTCACCAAATCATTGGCCAGGGAGCTTGCTTCCCGGGAGATCCGCGTCAATGCCGTAGCCCCTGGATTTATTGAAACAGAAATGACAGAGAAGCTTCCGGAATCGGCGGTTGAGGCCGGTAAAGCCCAGATTCCTTTCGGACGTTTCGGCAGAGCCGAAGAGGTGGCCAATGCAGTTTGCTTTTTAGTCTCTGAGGAAGCCTCTTATATTACCGGTCAGGTTTTGCAGGCAGACGGCGGCATGGGAATGTAAGGAAGGAGCAGGAATGAGAAGAGTTGTAGTTACCGGTATGGGCGCTGTTACGCCCATCGGATTAAATACAGAAGAATTTTGGGAAGGTCTGAGAGAAGGGAAAACCGGATTCAGCGAGATCACCCAGTTTGATACAACAGATTTCAAAGTAAAGGTGGCGGCAAGCGTCAAAGGCTTTGAAGGAAAGAACTATATGGATGTGAAATCTGCCAAGCGTATGGAATTGTTCTGCCAGTATGCAGTTGCGGCTGCAAAAGAGGCTTTGGAACAGTCCGGCATTCAGATGGAACAGGAAGATCCTTACCGGGTAGGCTGCGCCATCGGTTCCGGCGTGGGAAGTCTGCAGGCCATGGAACGGGAGCATAAGAAAATGCTGGAACGGGGGCCGGGCAGAATCAATCCGCTTCTGGTTCCTCTGATGATTACCAATATGGCGGCAGGAAATGTTTCTATCCAGTTTGGATTAAAAGGAAAAAGCCTGAATGTGGTAACTGCCTGCGCCACTGGCACCCACTCCATCGGAGAGGCATTCCGCACCATCCAGGCAGGAGACGCAGACGTGATGGTGGCCGGAGGAACAGAGAGCGCCATTACACCCATTGGAATAGGCGGATTTACAGCACTGACAGCATTATCCTCCAGTAATGATGTGAACCGGTGCTCCATTCCTTTTGACAAAGACCGCAGCGGATTTGTCATGGGAGAAGGAGCCGGGGTTGTAGTTTTGGAAGAATTAGAACATGCCAAAAAGCGCGGCGCCCATATTCTGGCGGAACTTGCAGGATACGGAGCCACCAGTGACGCTTATCATATCACTTCTCCGGCAGAGGACGGCATGGGAGCTGCCATGGCAATGCAGTATGCCATAAGAGATGCAGGCGCGTCGCCAGAAGAGATTGAATATATCAATGCCCACGGCACCAGTACCCATCACAACGATTTGTTTGAGACAAGAGCCATCAAACAGGTTTTTGGAGAACATGCATATCAGATGAAAATTAATTCGACCAAATCCATGATTGGGCATCTGCTTGGAGCGGCCGGCGCAGTGGAAGTAATTGCGTGTATTCTGCAAATGCAGCATGAGTATATCCATGCAACCGTGGGATTGCAGGAATCAGAGGAAGAATTAGATCTGGATTATATGAAAGGCAGCGGAATAGACAAAAAGTTTCATTATGCTTTAACAAATTCACTGGGCTTTGGAGGACATAATGCCAGCCTTCTGGTGAAAAAGTTTGAAGAACAGGAGTAAAGATATGGAATTTGATAATCTTGTGAAATTGATTCAGGCAGTTTCCGAATCAGAGCTGACCCGGTTCTCCTATGAAGAAAACGGGGTGTCCATTTCCATGAAAAAGGATAAGAAGCAGAAGCTGGTCACCATCAATAATGTGGCGGAGACGGCAGGAAGCGGGGCGCCGGTTCTTACGGCGGCGGAAATGCCGGCAGGTCAAAATGCAGCCCCGCAGACAGAGGGAAATGTGGTAAAATCTCCGTTGGTGGGAACCTTCTACAGCGCGCCGGGACCGGAAGCAGAGCCCTTTGTGAAGGTGGGAGATCCCGTGTCCAAAGGCCAGGTGCTCGGCATTGTGGAGGCCATGAAGCTGATGAATGAAATTGAAAGTGATTACGACGGCATTGTCAGGCAGATCCTGGTTTCCAATGAGGACGTCATTGAATATGGCCAGCCGTTATTTGTCATTGGGTAAACCATAATTTCAGCATAAATGCAATCAATGAAATTCAGATGATATGAAATTTGGATGATATTAAATTGTCAGGAGGGACTGTTATGTCACTGATGGGAACAAAGGAGATTATGGAAATTATTCCGCACCGTCAGCCGTTTTTACTGATCGATACGATAGAGGAGTTAGAACCGGGAAAACGGGCAGTGGGGAAAAAATGCGTCACCTATAATGAGCCGTTTTTTGCAGGTCATTTTCCAGGAGAACCGGTAATGCCGGGAGTGCTGATTGTGGAGGCTCTGGCTCAGACCGGAGCGGTTGCCATTTTAAGCCAGCCGGAGTTCAAGGGGAAAACAGCTTATTTCGGAGCTATCAACAATGCCCGGTTCAAACAGAAGGTAGTTCCGGGGGATGTGCTGACACTGGAACTGGAAATTGTAAAGCAAAAAGGGCCGGTAGGCGTGGGAAGCGCGAAAGCCACGGTAAACGGGAAAGTTGCCGTCGCTGCAGAACTTACCTTCGCTGTAAATTAGAACAGAAAACGAAAGCCTTTTTTTTAAAGTTAAAGGAGCATTTTATATGTTTCAGAAAATATTAATTGCCAACCGGGGAGAAATTGCTGTGCGGATTATCCGTGCCTGCAGGGAAATGGGAATCCTTTCGGTTGCAGTATATTCAGAGGCAGACCGGGAATCGCTGCATACACAGCTTGCAGACGAAGCAGTCTGCATCGGGAAAGCTCCGGTGGCAGACAGCTATTTAAATATGGAGCGTGTCTTAAGCGCAGCCATTGCCACCAAAGCCCAGGCGATTCATCCGGGATTTGGATTTTTGTCAGAAAACGAACATTTTGCAGCCATGTGTGAAAGCTGCGGCATTGCATTTATCGGCCCTTCCGGCGACATCATCGGAAAGATGGGCAATAAATCACAGGCAAGGCTGACCATGATGGAAGCAGGGGTTCCGGTGGTACCTGGAACGAAAGAGCCGGTGTATGAATGGGAACGGGGCCTGGAGCTTGCAAAAGAGATAGGATTTCCGGTGATGATCAAGGCTTCCTCCGGAGGCGGCGGAAAGGGAATGCGGATTGCCGCAGACCTTTCGGAATTTGAGAATCATTTCCGCCTGGCGCAGCAGGAATCCATCAATGCTTTTGGGGACAATACCATGTATATTGAGAAATACATCGAAGAACCCAGGCATATTGAGATACAGATCCTTGCGGATAAATTCGGAAACGTACTCTGGTTAGGGGAACGGGACTGCTCCATTCAGAGACGCCATCAGAAAATGATAGAAGAGTCCCCCTGCGCCATTATGACAGATGATCTGCGTCAGCGCATGGGTGAGACAGCGGCCCTGGCAGCGAAAGCCGCCCATTATGAAAATGCAGGAACCATAGAATTTTTGCTGGATAAGCACATGAATTTCTATTTTATGGAGATGAATACCAGAATTCAGGTGGAGCATCCGGTGACAGAGATGGTGACAGGAATTGATTTGGTGAAAGAACAGATTCGGATTGCGGCGGGAGAGCCTCTGCATCTGCGTCAGGAGGACATTGTGCTGAAAGGCCATGCCATTGAATGCAGGATTAATGCAGAAGATCCGGAGCGGAATTTCATGCCCTGTCCGGGAACTGTGAAAGATCTGCATTTTCCGGGAGGAAACGGCGTCCGCATTGAATCCGCTCTGTATAACGGATATACTATTCCGCCTTTTTACGATTCCATGGTGGCCAAAGTGATTGTCCATGGAGAGAACAGGGCAGACGCCATCCGGAAAATGCGCAGCGCGCTGGGGGAAGTGGTGGTGGACGGAATCACCACAAATCTGGACTTTCAGTACGATATGTTAGACCATCCGGTATTTTTGTCAGGAAATATCACCACACATTTTATTCCGGAATATTATGAATCACAGGAAAGTAGGGAAATAGATGCTGAAGTTTAAAAAGACCGGTTCTGTGTTTACTTCTGCAAAAGAGCCAACCGTACCCGAAGGGTTATGGATCAAATGCGAGGGCTGCGGAGAACTTCTCTACAAAGAGGATGTAAGGCAGAATCATTATGTTTGTTATAAATGCGGAAAATATTTCCGCGTCAGCACCAAGAAACGTCTGCGTATGGTGGCGGATAAAGGCACTTACGAGAAATGGGACGAAGGAATCGAAAATAAAGATCCCCTGGAATATCCGGAATATCAGGAGAAAACAGCTTCCCTGAAAGAGCGTTACCGGATTGACGAGGCTGTTACCTGCGGTAAATGCACCATTCACGGAGAACAGGCTGTGGTGTGTGTCTGCGACGGACGGTTTTTGATGGGCAGCATGGGCTATGTGGTGGGGGAAAAGATTACCAGGGCAGTGGAACGCGCCACCGAAGAATACCTGCCGGTGATTATTTTCACCTGTTCCGGCGGAGCCAGAATGCAGGAGGGAATGGTTTCCCTGATGCAGATGGCCAAGACCTCTGCTGCGCTGAAACGTCATTCTGAAGCGGGGCTTCTTTACGTTTCTGTCCTGACCGATCCCACCACCGGAGGCGTTACCGCCAGTTTTGCCATGCTGGGAGATATTATTCTGGCGGAACCGGGGGCATTGGTGGGATTTGCAGGCCCAAGGGTAATTGAACAGACCATACGCCAGAAACTGCCGGAAGGATTTCAGCGGGCAGAATTTCTGTTAGAGCATGGACTGATTGACAATGTGGTAGAACGGGAAGATTTGAAAGAAACGCTGGTGAAGCTGATTGTGATGCACCGGCGGGTAGAGCCGAAAGAGGCGCTGATTCCAAACCGCAGAAAACATGCCAGGGAAGCAGACGGCTCCAGACGCTATGACAGAGTATCAGCCTGGGAACGTGTTCTGCGCGCCAGAGCCCAGGACAGACCGGGAGCATTGGAGTATATACAGGAGATTTTCACAGATTTTACAGAGCTTCACGGAGATCGCCACTTTGCGGACGACGGAGCCGTGGTAGGCGGGATCGGATACCTGGACGGCTGTCCGGTAACCGTAATCGGACAGCAGAAGGGCAAAACTACCAGAGAAAACATTACCAGGAATTTCGGAATGCCCTCTCCGGAAGGATACCGGAAAGCGCTGCGCCTGATGAAGCAGGCAGAAAAATTCCGCCGTCCCATTATTTGTTTTGTGGACACGCCGGGCGCTTTCTGCGGCATGGAAGCAGAGGAACGGGGACAGGGAGAAGCCATTGCAAAAAATCTTTTTGAAATGTCTGATCTGAAGGTTCCTGTTTTAAGCATTGTCATCGGAGAAGGAGGCAGCGGCGGAGCTCTTGCTCTTGCAGTGGGAAATGAGGTGTGGATGATGGAGAATTCCACCTACACCATTCTTTCACCGGAAGGATTTGCCTCCATTATGTGGAAGGATGCTTCCAGAGCGCCGGAGGCGGCGGAACAGATGCGCGTAACAGCGGAAGATTTAAAGGAACTTGGAATTATTGAAAAGGTGATTCCGGAGCCTCAGCCGGCAAATCCCCAGAATGCGGCAAAAATTGCAGAAACCATGCAGGAGGAAATCCGCAGATTTCTCCATCAGTATCTGCCCATGGAGGGAGAGAAACTGGCCAAACAGCGGTATGAAAGGTTCCGGAATATGTAACATGCCCAAAGCTACAGGAGGAAATCATGAGCAGACCATTGGTAATCAGAGATTTAAAGGCAGAGCTTCCTGTTATACAGGGAGGTATGGGCGTGGGAGTCAGCCTGGCCGGCCTGGCCGGAGCTGTGGCAAAATGCGGCGGGATAGGAGTTATTTCCACGGCCCAGATTGGTTATCAGGAGCCGGAATTTGATAGGCATCCCATCGAGACCAACTTAAAAGCAATCAAAACCCAAATCAGCCGTGCAAAGGAAATTGCAGAAGGCGGGATTGTGGGCGTAAATATTATGGTGGCCACCAGGCGGTACGGGGATTATGTCCGCGCTGCTGCAGAAGCCGGAGCGGATTTGATTATTTCCGGCGCAGGTCTGCCTGCGGAGCTTCCCGCTCTTGTGGAACCCTTTCAGACAAAGATAGCCCCTATCGTATCTTCCCGGAAATCGGCGTCAGTGATCTGTAAGATGTGGGATCGGAAATACAGGCGGTGCCCGGATCTTGTGGTCATTGAAGGGCCGAAAGCAGGAGGGCACCTGGGATTTTCCCTGGATGAATTAGAGCATATTCAGCCAGAGGACTATGAATCAGAAATCAAACAAATCCTGGAACTGGTTGGTCAGTACAGTGAAAAATATCAGTACCATATTCCGGTGGTGGTGGCCGGAGGGATTTATGACGGGGAGGATATGAAACGTATCCTGGAACTGGGCGCAGACGGCGTGCAGGTGGCTACCCGTTTTGTAACTACCTGGGAATGCGACGCCAGTCAGCCCTACAAAGACGCATATCTGAAGGCCGGGAAAAATGATATTCAGATTGTAAAAAGTCCTGTGGGTATGCCGGGACGGGCCATCCGCAATGCATTTATCAAAAAAACAGAGGAACAGGCGGCAGGAGCATCCCTGTTGGAGCATGGAAGGCCTTTGGAGGAAGCCAGGGAATGGAATTGCCATCAATGCCTGGAAAAATGCAATCCAAAAGAAATTCCTTATTGTATCACAGATGCATTAATTCATGCAGTCAAAGGAAATACAGATCATGGCCTGGTGTTCTGCGGCGCCAACGCATGGCGGGCAGAAAAAATGGAACATGTGTCTGAAATCATGAAAGAATTCTCACAATTTTTGTAAAAATATAAAACTCCTGGAAAAATATCTTTCCAAAACCCTTAGAAGTTGCTATAATGAAAAAGAAGCATAGAAATTGTTCATGAACCTGTTCCGTAGAGTCAATTCTCATACGGAACAGGGAAGAGACAGGACGTTACAGAAAGAGGAAGAGACATCAAGGGAGGCATATATGAATTTTCAAATCTGTTCCGGAAATCACGAAGAAGCAGGCGTAACTAAGAAGAAGGACATCATTTCATTTTCCAAACAGGCGGCGAGAAATTCTATCTGCTATCTGCTGCTATATCCCAAAGATAACAGTCCGGCTCTGAAGATTCCTATGAAAACCCAGGGGAATTGTGATACGGTGTACACAGTTGGAATTCAGGGATTAGACTGGAAGAATTATGATTACAATTTTGAAATAAACGGGGAAGAAGTAACGGATCTTTATGCCCGTAAAATTACCGGGAGAGAAGTCTGGGGGGACGAAGCCCGCAGGCCCAAAGAGTTAAAAAGCGAACCGTTTATACCGCAGAAAGAAAAGCGGAAGATGGAGCAGCTTCAGGGGAAGAGTATTCTGGCAGAGAAGAGGCAGAAAGAAGAGAATCATGCAGAAAAAGTTAAAAGTTCATTTTACTTTTCGGATTTTAAGTGGAAAGATAAGGTGTATGAAGGAGTTAAGAAGGAGGACATGGTAATTTATAAGCTCCATGTCCGGGGATTTTCCATGGGGATGCCGGGAAACGGCAGCCGGCGGGGAACAGTGGAAGCCGTAGAGCGGAAACTGGATTATTTTAAGGGGTTGGGGATTACAACGCTTTTGTTTATGCCGATGTATGAATTTGAAGAGCTCCTTTTGCTGGACAAAAGCAAACAGCAGACCCAGAGGAAGGATTTGATCAACTGCTGGGGGTATACAGTGGGAAGCTACTTTGCGCCGAAAGCTTCCTATCTGGGAAAAGGAAACAATCCGGATAATCTGAAACGGCTGATTCAGAAAATGCATGAGAAGCAAATGGAGTGCATTCTGGAGTTTTATTTCCCCAAAAAGATAAATCCACATTTAATTATTGATGTATTGCGTTATTGGAACAGGGAATATCATGTAGACGGATTTCGGGTGTTGGGCTGTCCCGCCGTGGCGGAATTATTGGCCCAGGACAGCAGGCTGAGCGGCTGCAAGCTGTTTTTTGAGGGCTTTTCGGAGGAGCTGGCTCAGGATCATCAGCGGTTCGGTCCAAGTCTGTTTACTTATAATGAAGAATTTCTCTATGAGACGCGGAAGATGCTGAACCGCCAGGGAGGCAGCATATACGAATTTGCCTGCCAGATGCGGAGACAGCAGGAGTGCCAGGGGTATGTGAATTTTATCGCAGAAAACAATGGATTTACCCTTTGGGATGTGTTTTCCTATGAGCATAAGCACAATGATCAGAATCTGGAAGAAAACAGGGACGGAACTGACTGGAACTGCAGCGCCAACTGCGGGCAGGAAGGGATCAGCCGCAGACGGCAGGTCAATGAGCTGCGCAGGCGGCAGGTAAAAAACGCCCTGGCCGTTATTTTTCTGGCTCAGGGAATCCCTATGCTCTGGATGGGAGATGAATGCGGCAACAGCCAGAGAGGGAATAACAACGCCTACTGCCAGGATAATGAAATCGGCTGGAAGGACTGGAAACGGACGGCCGCAAGCCGTCAGCTTGTTTCCTATGTGGAGAGGCTGTCCGGGCTCAGGCGGGAATATCCCATGCTGCGCAGCGCCCATCCCTTCCATCTTCAGGACTATAACAATAAGGGCTGCCCGGATCTGTCCTATCACAGCGACGGGGCATGGAAAATGGATTTTGGTATGAACCGGGGATTTTTGGGCATGTTTTATTTCGGAGCCTATACAGGGCAGAAGGAAAACCTGTATATAGCCTGGAACTTTCAGACGGTTCCTCAGAAGTTTGCCCTTCCGGGAGGAATGAAGTGGAAACTTTTACTGAATACGGCTGCGGAGCCGGCTGTATTGGAGCAGCCGGGAGAACTTGGACATATCCGGGAATTTCAGGCTGAGGAACAGTCGGTCTGCCTGCTGATGGGAGAAGTGTTTTCAGAGAAGAAACCCCGGAAAAGGAGAAGAAAACCAGAGGAATCTGCAGACAGTGTCAAAGGAGAGAAACAATGACAGAAGAAATAACAGAAGGGAAATTCGGGCTCAGCGGGTTTGCCCTGAAATGGATTGCCATGATCAGTATGCTGATTGATCATGCCGGAGCCGTGCTGTTCCCTCAATATATCCAGCTGCGTATGATCGGGAGACTGGCTTTTCCCATCTACTGTTTTCTTCTGGTGGAGGGGGCCGTGCATACTGGCAATATCCGCAAATATGAACTGCGTCTTTTGCTGTTTGCGTTGGTGTCAGAACTTCCCTTTGATCTGGCCTTTTATACCAGGATAGATTTTCGGCACCAGAACGTATTTTTTACACTGTTTCTGGGGCTTTTGGTGGTGGAACAGTACCAGAAGCGCAGAGAGAAATTAAGTTCTTTTTTAATTTTTCTAACAGCAATGGCGGCTGCGGAAGTTTTAAATACAGATTACGGCGCAGTTGGAATCATTTTTGTTCTGTTATTTTATCTTTTATATCAGTATAAGGTGGGAAAGCAGGCTGTCTTTGCGGCAGCCAATTTCCTGATGTATGGAACAGGAGTGCAGGCTTATGCAGGACTGGCGGCGCTGCCCATGCTGCTTTACAACGGAACGCGGGGGCCGTCCATGAAATATTTCTTTTATGTATTTTATCCCCTGCATTTGCTGATTCTCTGGCTGATATGTAAAATCATGTATTAATAATTGGACAGGAGCGTGAAGAAATGAAGGCATGGGAGCACTTCAAGACCATCAATCATCATAAGATGCTGGTAATGAAAGGCTGTTTTAAGATTGGTTTGTATCGGCAGGGGCTGCTGCATGATTTATCAAAATATACGCCTACGGAGTTTTTGGTGGGCTGCAAATATTTCCAGGGCAATTTAAGCCCGAATAATATGGAACGGAAAGAGCGGGGTTATTCCTCCGCCTGGCTGCACCACAAGGGAAGAAACAAGCATCACATGGAATACTGGATCGATTATGGAGTGGGAGAGAAGAAGGGCATGACAGGCATGAAAATGCCCATCCGGTATGTGGTGGAAATGTTCATTGATCGGATGTCCGCCTCTAAGAATTATCAGAAAGAGAATTATACAGACAGCAGCCCTCTGGAATATTACGAGAATGGAAAAGCATACCATATGCTCCATCCCGATACCAGAATCCTGTTGGAAAGGCTGCTGCGTATGTTGGCGGAACATGGAGAAGATTACACCTTCCGCTATATTAAGAAAGTAGTGTTAAAGAGAAAAGATTACGGCAGACGGTTATGAAAACTGATTGTGTTCCGGCCGGTAATGATAGTCAATGGCGGCAAGAGAGGCCGTCAGCTCTTCTGGAGAAATATCGCAGCTTTTGCAGAATTCTTCCAAGGAAGGATACTGATCCCGAAGCTTTGTATTGACAAAACTCAGTAAAAGAACCGGATCTTTCGGCAGATTCATGTTGTTCACCTCCTGAAATAAATGAATACCATTATCTTATCATACTATTTTCCGATTGGAAAGGCACTTCAAAGCTTGATTTTTCATAGAATGTAATAAATCAGCTTAGAGGTGCTTTTTTTGAAAACATTTTTAATGCCGCTGAATGCCGAGGAAGAAAAATATTATCTGGAAAAAATGAAAGAGGGCAGCCTTGAAGCTAGAAATACCCTGATCGAACGAAATTTAAGACTGGTGGCGCATATATCCAGAAAATACCAAAACGGGGATGAGGATATGGAGGATTTGATTTCCATCGGAACCATCGGACTGATCAAAGCCATTTCCACCTTTAATTACGAGCGGGGCAACCGGCTTGCTACCTATGCCGCCCGCTGCATTGACAATGAGCTTTTGATGTATTTCCGGGGAAAGAAAAAAACTTCCAGGGAAGTGTCCCTGTATGAGCCCATCGGAACAGACAAAGAAGGCAATCAGATTAATTTGCTGGATGTGGTGGAGAGTATGGACCGGGATATTTTTGAAGTGATTGAGCTGAAAGGAAATACCAGAAAAGTATATGAAATGATTCCAAAGCTGTTAAACGGCAGAGAGCGGGAGATTATTGAATGGCGGTACGGACTGTATAACCGCAGGCCGGTGACGCAGCGTGAAATTGCGGATAAATTAGGGATATCGCGTTCTTATGTGAGCCGGATTGAGAAGAAAGCGTTAGAGAAGCTTCGGAAAGGGATGGAGTGTACGGGGTAAGAAAGATGAATATAGGGTAAAGCAGAGGGAAATAAAGTTGGAACTTGCTTTATCCTTTTTCTTGTACTTAACTTGACCCACAAGTAATCATGGATATTTATCTGTTCCCATGCTATACTAAAGAAAAAGGGGCGATCCAAATGACGGCTGAATGCAGGAATTGGCAAGAAG